>JBEQUE010000049.1:0-11489 GCA_040349255.1 Acidobacteriota bacterium
CCCGCCCGACCCCGTCCAAACCCCTGTCCGTGATTGCCTTTCCACGCAGGCTCAGGCCAGCCAACGCTCCCCGTCGAAATCGACCAAACGCAATCCCGGCGGGCCTTTGCTCGCCCGAAAAAACGAAACCCGGTTTCGTTTTCGGCCTATGTGACGCCAGAGGGAGGGAGAAAACGACGGTTACCCAGACGCAAGCCGCTCCCAGACAAGCACTTCCGCGTCGCGATCCAGTCAGGAAAATCACTGATCAGAACATGAGTTTTGGTCAGTCGCCGCGAAAGCCACCGAGAAGCCTCAACGCACCAACCCCCGGAGTTCTCCAAGGATCTGCTCCAGCGCCGGGCGCACCGGAACCACCTTCTTCCGCCGCCCTCGCTCCAGAGGACTCTTGCGGATCAACACCGACCCCAGCCGATCCACGTCCGCATGGAGATACATCTCCGTCGTCGCGATCGACCGGTGCCGGAGAAGGAGCTGAACCTGACGAATGTCCGCACCTCCCTGGAGCAGGTGCGTCGCGAGGCTATGACGAAGGATGTGGGGCGAGAGCCTCCGGCCCTTCGCCGCGATCCCCACCTCCGCACAGCGATCGAGAAAGATGTTCCGTACCGCCCCGCGGGTCAACGGCCGTCCCCACAGAAACCGCCCGCCTCCATGTCCAGAACCCCGGACCGCCAGCCACGCCCCAAGCATCCGGGAGACCGGCCGATCCAGCGGCAGGCGCACATCCTGGCCCGAGCCCTTCCCCCGCCGCACCAGAATGCTGAAGATCTGGCCGGTCTCGTGCCAGACCACCCCCTCCGCCTCCAGAGGACCGATTTCCGACGCCCGAAGCCCCGCCACATATGCCACTCCCAGTAGCACCCGGTTCCGCATCTCCAGAGGATCCCGCGGCAGTGTCCCCGGCGAGTCTCCCCAGAGAAGACGCTCCACCTCTGCGACGGTCAGCACCTTGATCTCCCGCCGATAAGGCCGCGGACCCGACAGCGAAGCGCCCGGGTTGCTCTCGACGAGCCCGTGCGTCAGGCACCATTCACCCAGACTCCGGATCGCCACGACCACCCCGCGGCGAACACTCTCCCCGCGCCCCGCCACGTGCAGGCGCCGCAGATGCTTCTCGATCAACCGTTGGTCGAGTCGCGCAATCGGCTGCGCCACGTCCTCGAGCAGCCGCTCCACAAGCCGCCGGTATCTCTTGGCGGTAGCTTGCGACCGCCCGCGAACGCTGACCAGGGACGACATCCAGGCTTCAAGAATGGCCGGATCGTCCATCCACTCTTCAGCGCCGCGAGGTGCTTCGAGGTCATCAGGATGGTTGCGATCGCCCTCTACTACTGGCGCCTTGGTAGATTGAGCTTTTATGTCCATGGGAACACCCTGTCTGGCAAGGCCAGAGCCTGTCAAGTGGACGAGGTCAGGAGTGGTCAGGAGCGATCAGGAGCCAGCACAGTTCGGCGGGATCGGCACCGGATCGCCGAGCGCCTGCCGTGGCTGCACGACCAGGCCGGAGCTTGCGCGGGCGGGGAGGGTTGCCGCCAAAGGTGTCATCCATGCCACCTTTTCCAACCGAAAAGGTGTCCTCGGCGGCGCGCAGGCGGGGCCGGGGTGAGGGCAAGGGTGTCCAACTTCTGGCCTTATAGGGGGCGCGGGTGTCGCGATAGCGAATATCTGGCCCAAACTTGGGCCTGCCGCGCCGACCGCGCCCGCGGCCGAAAATTTCACCCTTTTCGCCGCGCATCCGCGGCCGAGAGCTATTCCAAGACCGAAGCCGGGCCGTCCCCGGGCCGGAGCTCGGCCCAGAGTTCCCCCAGGAGCGCATGCGCGGTCGATCGCCCGGTGGGGCAGCCCCGCTCGGTGAGCCTTTGCGCGAGCTTCCGAGTGCTCGGCGGATCTTCGCCGCGATCGAGCGCCGCCTGGACGATCTCCCGCGCCAGCTCGCGTCGCGCCCGGGTCCGCTCCTTCCGGCCCTTGGGTCCCGTCGAGAGATTCAAGCCAAGCCGCTCGATCCGCTCCCGATCCGCCACCGGATCGAGACCCGCAAAGGCCACGAGCTTCCGATTCGTGATCTTGTACCCATTTCGCGCCCATTCCAGGGCGTGCTCCGTGATCCCACGCAGCTCGGCGTCCGTGATCCGGTCCTCCGCCGGCTGCTCGCAGAACTTGCGCCCGATCGTCGCCACCTTCCCCGCGAGCTCCGAAAGATCCCGCGTCAGCTTCGCGTAGCAGTAGGCATAGGCCGAGAGCATGCGGTAGCGGTGGCCGCAGGGAATCACGCCGCCATGGACCTCGATCCGCACCCGATCGAGGAAGCGCAAGCGATTTCGCCAGAGTTTGATATGTCCCTGCCGTCCCAGATCCGAGAGCCGCGGATCGACCCCCGCTCGAGCGGCCTCTCTCCGCTGGCGCTTCTCTCTCTCGTCCTGGCGCCGGCGGTGGGCTTCGAGCGCCAAATCGCGCTGGTCCTCCTCGGCCTCGGAGGTAGCCCGGGGACGTGTAGGGCGCGGCAGGCCGTAGAAACCGGCCAATTCCTCCAGACTGTAGCGGACCGGCGCGCCGGCCGGACCGGGGAGCAGCTCATAGTGCACCCGCCGATCGGCTGCGGCATTCACGCTCCTGTGCAGCCGTGTCACGCGAGTCAGATCGCCGGCCAGCCGATCGAGCTTCAGGCTCGGGAACCCTTTCGCGATCGTATCGGCCGTGCGCTGCTGGAGCGACATCCACAGCTCCCGGTTGTCGGCGTTGGCGAAGGGCGTGGTGCTCGGGTCCTGCTCGTCGCGGAGGAGCCAGAAAGCCCACAAGCCCCGGCCGGAGTACTGCAACATCGAGGGCCGCGCCAGCAGGCCGCGCTGCACGAGATCTCGGAGAATCTCCGTAGCCTCCCAGGCCGACCAGTCCGAGCGCCTCCGGCCGCAGTCGATGTCCACAAAGGTCGCGCCCAGCCGGACGACGTACTCCTGCGAGCGCTCCCAGCGATAGAAGCGGTTGATCGTGGCGAAGGCGTCTTGGCGGAGGTGCGGCTCATTGTTTCGGAACCACCCTTCGAGCCGCTTCGTGGAGGTCGAGCGTTGCCGCCATGGGCGCCAGTTCCCCATTCCGAGCCAGGGTCCCGGCTCGTCCCTCGGCACCTTTACGCTGAAAATCGCTACCGCCCGTGGGTCACCCATCCAGAAGAGCCGATGTGGCCAGAGATCAACCGAGTCGTTCATAACACCGACCTAAACCAGCTCTTGGCGCGGGATCCTTATAGGTCCAGCATCCGCAGCCGCAGTGAGTTGACGATGACCGAGACCGAACTGAAGCTCATCGCCGCCGCGGCGAAGATGGGCGACAGCAGGATGCCGAACTTGGGGTAGAGGATTCCCGCGGCCACCGGAACCCCGAGAGCGTTGTAGATGAAAGCGAAGAAGAGGTTCTGCCGGATGTTGCGCAAAGTGGCCTGGCTGAGCCGGCGCGCCCGCACGATGCCGCGGAGGTCGCCCTTGACCAGGGTCACGCCCGCGCTCTCCATGGCTACGTCCGTGCCCGTTCCCATGGCGATCCCCACTTCCGCCTGGGCCAGGGCCGGCGCATCGTTGACGCCGTCACCCGCCATGGCCACGGTCCGCCCCTCCCCCTGGAGGCGCTTGACGACCTCGACCTTCTGCTCCGGCAGCACTTCGGCAATGACCTCGTCGATGCCGACCCGCTTCGCCACCGCCTCCGCCGTCGTGCGATTGTCGCCGGTGAGCATTACGACCCGCAGCCCCATGTCGTGGAAGCGGCTCAGGGCTTCCGGGGTGCTCTCCTTGATCGGGTCGGCCACGCCGAGGAGGCCGGCGGGCCGGCCGTCGACGGCCACGAACATCACGGTCTGGCCGTCGCGGCGCATCTCGTCGGCCGCAGCCGGAAGATCGCCCAATCCGACGCCGAGGTCTTCCATCAGCGCTCGATTTCCCAGCGCCACCCTCCGGCCTTCGACCGTGCCCGTCACCCCTTTGCCGGTGACCGACTCGAAACCGGAGGCCTCGGCGGCAGCGGCTCCGCGCTCTTCCGCTCCCGCGACGATCGCCGCCGCCAGCGGATGCTCGCTCCCTCGCTCGAGGGCGGCCGCCAGGCGCAGAAGGTCTCCTTCCTTCAGGTCCGGAGCCGGCCGCACGGACACCAGCCGGGGCTTCCCCTCGGTGAGCGTGCCCGTCTTGTCCACCACCAGGGTGTCCACCTTGCGCAGGACCTCGATCGCCTCCGCGTCCCGGAACAGGACTCCCGACGTCGCCCCCTTGCCGGTCGCGACCATGATCGACATGGGGGTGGCGAGCCCCAGGGCGCAGGGGCAGGCGATGATGAGCACGGCGACTGCGTTGACGATGGCGTAGGCCATGGCAGGGGCCGGCCCGGCGACCGCCCAGACGACGAAGGTCGCGATGGCGATCCCCACCACGAGCGGCACGAACCAGCCCGAGACCTGATCGGCCAGCCGCTGGATCGGCGCCCGGCTGCGTTGCGCCTCGCCGACCATGCGGACAATCTGCGCCAGCAGCGTCTCCGCGCCCACCTTCTCGGCCCGCATCACGAGCCCGCCCCGGCCGTTCACCGTCGCGCCGATCACCCGGCCCCCCTCGCGTTTCTCCACCGGGATCGACTCGCCCGTGACCATGGACTCGTCGACGGCGCTCGCCCCTTCGAGAACAACGCCATCCACCGGCACCTTCTCGCCGGGCCGGACACGCAGGCGGTCGCCGGGCTGGATCTGGTCGAGGGGCACGTCCTCCTCGCTGCCATCCTCGCGCAGCCGGCGTGCCGTCTTCGGAGCCAGGCCGAGAAGGGCCTTGATGGCCGCTCCCGTGCGGCTGCGCGCCCGCAGCTCCATGACCTGCCCGAGAAGGACCAGAGCCACGATCACCGCGGCGGCCTCGAAGTAGACGCCGACCTCGCCGTGCTCGTCGCGGAAGGATGGCGGGAAGAGGCCCGGCGCCAGCGTGGCCACGATGCTGTAGAGCCAGGCCACGCCCACGCCGAGCGCGATCAGGGTGAACATGTTCAGGCTCCGGTGCACGAGCGAGTACCAGCCGCGGACGAAGAACGGCCAACCGCCCCACAGCACGACCGGCGTGGCGAGGATCAGCTCGATCCAGCGCAGCGTCCGCGCCGAGGCGAGACGTCCGAGATCGAAGCCAAGGTGCGGAGCCATGGCGATCACGAGGAGCGGCACGGACAGCGCCACGCTCACCCAGAACCGGCGCGTCATGTCGCGCAGCTCGGGATTCTCCTGCTCCTCCGCGCTCGTGACCGTGCGCGGCTCCAGGGCCATGCCGCAGATCGGACAGTTCCCCGGCTTGTCGCGGACGATCTCCGGGTGCATCGGGCAGGTCCATTCCGTTCGGGGCGCAGCCGGGGCCGCGCCGAGCACCGGCTCCAGGGCCATCCCGCACTTCGGGCAGAACCCCGGCCGGCCCTGCCGGACCTCGGGGTGCATGGGGCAGGTGTAGACATTCGCTCCGGGAGCACCCTTGACCGGTTCGGCCGGAGCCGGGTGGTGGGGATGATGATGAGAGTGGTCTTCCATGTTCCCTCCTCTCGCGCCGGCTTTCTTCACTTGGCCTTCGCGGAAGACCAGTGAATGTGGACGATTCTCCAGCCATCCACAGTCTTGCGGAGCAGCATCGTTTCAGTCCCGCGGAGGTTGACCTTCTGATCCTTGAACGTCCCCGAGGTGCGGGAGCGGGTCAGGACCCAGGCGGCATCTTCGGTCTCCCCGGCTTGACGGTCGACGACCTCCACCTTCGTTGCTTTTGCGAATTCCATGTCGGCGCCGAGATGGTGCGAAACGTACTCCTCGCGGGAGAGCTCTGCGCCGCCGGACTCGAAGATGACGACGCCGGGCGCCAGAAGCTCGGTCACCCCGGCGCGGTCGCCCCCCGAAAGCGCAGCATGGAAAGCTGCCACGACCTCTTGAGGGCCTCGCGGGCTTTCGGCCGCGGCGGGGGAACCTGCAAGAACGAGCAGCGACAGGACGAACAGGGCAGCGGTGTTCTTCATCGTCAGCCTCAGCCTTTCTTGAGATAGGCCCCCGGGGCCTTGTCGAACTTCGCCTTGTCTGCCTTGGAGCAGAAGTAATAGGTCTTGCCCGCGTGCACGGAGGTGGGTGCGGTCTTGGGGTCGTCCACCTTCATGCCGCAGACGGGATCGACGCTGGCCACGTTCACGCCGCCGATCTTGACCTTGACCGCACTCTTGTTGTCCTCGGTCAACTGGAGGGACACCCGGGCGCCCGCCACGAGCGCGGCGCGGGTGGCCGGCTTCTTGTCCTTCTCGTACACGGTGGACTTCGTGAGCATCACCGTCGTTTCGTGGCCGTCCGTGGCCTTCACCACCAAGTGGTCCTGGTGCAGCTCCTTGACCGTGCCGAGCAGGAGGTGGCTCTTGCCGCCGTGGGCCAGGGCGGCACCGGCAACGAACGTGGCGATGAGCAGCAGAACAAAAACCTTACGCATGTCGCGTCTCCTTCAGGGTTGATCAGTCTCGCCCGAGAGAAAGGCCTCTTCAGCCTGCATCTGTTCCCATTCCTCGGGCGTCTTGGGATTGAGCGCCTCCATCTCGGCCAGCTCCTCGGGAGTCAGCTCGGGAAGGTGGCGGATGAGATGGACGAGCCCCCAACTGCCGTAGGCGGACTCGGCCGTGCCGTTGCCCCAGCCGGGCATGCCGGTCAGGCGGATGCCGTTCTCGATGATCGCGAACAGCTCGCCGTCCGAGAGCCTCTGAGTTGCCGGGAGAGTCATGTCCGGTGCGCGGGGGTACAGGTTTTCGCCGATCGCCGTCTTCCCCTTGCCGTCGTTGCCGTGGCAGGAAGCGCAATGATCGGCCCAGTGCGCCCGCGCCTCGGTCATCACCTGCGGCGTGAGCGGCAGGGGATTCCTCGCGTCCCGCAGGTCGGCGGGCGCCGACCAATGCCGCAGGCTGCGGGCGATCCTGGCCTCCATCCACGAGGGCTCGTCGTGGGTGCTGAAGCCGCGCCGCACGGTGCTCCAGAGCAGCAGACCGCCGGACAGGACCAGGACAACCAGCACGAGCAGCGCGATCTTGAGCGGCCGGCGCATGGCTCACCTCCGGCCGTGGGAGCCGTGGCCCCCCGCCGGCTTGACCGCGTCGAAGGTTCCTTGCACCCCTGGGGACTTCTGCCGTGCCGGGGCCGCCGCCTGCGGCGCGCCGACCGGCAGGGCCACCGTGCCCTTGGGGTGCTCGTACCAGCCCGGGTCCTCGTCGTAGCTCCGCAGCCCCTCCCGGATCTTCACGAGCGTGAACATGCCGCCCATGAAGATCGGGCCGAACGGCCCCTCGCCCCCGCCCATGAGGAGGCTGTTGCGCGGCCTGCCCATGTCCATCATGTGCCCCATGCCCGTCGTGCCCATGGGCATGTAGCCGGGCACCAGCTCCTGGATCTTCTCGGACACCCCCGACTGGTCCACGCCGGTCATGACCGGCAGGTCGTGCCCCATCTGGTTCATCGTGTGATGCACCTTGTGGCAGTGGAACGCCCAGTCGCCCGGGTTGTCGGCGATGAATTCGATATCCCGCGTGGTGCCCGGCGGCACGTTGATGCTCGTCTCCGGGATCCACGCCGTCTCGGGCAGCGGCCCGCCGTCGCTCCCCGTCCAGCGGAAGAGATGGCCATGCAGGTGGATGGGATGGGAGTCCATGCTGATGTTGGCGATGCGGATGCGCACCCGGTCGCCCAGCCGGACGATCATCGGATCGGTGCCGGGGAAGACCCGGCTGTTGAAGGTAAACACGTTGAAGTCGAGCATCACCGACGGGTCCGGGACGGAGGTGCCCGGCTTGATGAACCACTCGTTCAGGAAAATGGCGAAGTCGCGGTCGATCCGGCGCTGCGGCCGGCGCGGGTGGAAGATGAGGAAGCCCATCATCCCCATCGCCTGCTGCACCATCTCGTCAAAGTGCGGGTGGTACATCTGGGTGCCGTGCTGCCGCACCGTGAACTCGTACTTGAAGGTCTGGCCGGGCTCGATCGGTCGCTGGTTCACGCCCACGACGCCATCCATGCCGTTGGGCAGCAGCACGCCGTGCCAGTGCATGGACGTGGGCTCGGGGAGACGGTTCTCCAGATAGATGCGCACCCGGTCCCCCTCCACCGCCTCGATCGTGGGGCCGGGCGTCTGGCCGTTGTAGCCCCAGCAGTTCACGCGGAACCCGGGCGCGAGCTCGCGCACGCACGGCTCCGCGATCAGGTGGAACGTCTTGAAGCCATCCTCCCAGCGCCAGGGCAGGGACGAGCCGTTGGGGGTCACCACCGGGGTATAGCCGCTTTGGGAACCCTGACGGGCCTGCGCAGCGAACAAGGGAGCGCGCATCAGGCCGGCAGCGCCGGCCGCGAAGGTAGCGAGGCCGGAAGCAAGTACGTTGCGTCGCGAAATCATCGTCGGTATCTCCTAATGCTCTCGGCTCTCTTGCCGGGTGGAAGGCTCGGATAGCTCCATCTGGGGCCGCTCCGCACGGACCGAGAAGCCGGTTACACCGCTCATCGCGGTCTCCAGGCCGGTCCTGGCGAGCCAGTAGTCCCGGACCGCCGTCACCTGCTCGCGCAGGGCGTCGGCGAGCCCCTGGCGGGCGCGGATCAGGTCGTAGATGCCGAGCAGCATGGCGTTGTACTCGAGCTGCGTGAGCTGCAGGATGCGCTGCCGGCGTGGCACGACCACGTCCCGCAGATACTCGGCGCGGGCTTTCGCCTCCACCAGCCGTTCCATCGCGGCCCGCGCCTCGGAGCGGGCGGTCACCGTCAACGCGTGCAACCTCTGCTCGGCCTGCCGCAGGGTGGCGGCGGCGCGCGTGCGCCCGGCCATCCCGCGGTCGAAGATCGGGATGGGCAGAGCGAGCGCGGGGCCGGTCGTGGCCTCGCCCTCCGGCTCCTGCTCGTGGTGCACGCCAAGCGCGAGCTCGTCCCAGGTCTCGGAGCGGGCCAGAGGCAGAGCCCGGCGGGCCGCCTCGATCTCGGCCCGGGCGAGCGAGAGGTCAAGGCGGTTCGTCAGGGCGGCCTCCACCTCTTGCGCCGAAGGCTCGGCCGCCGGAGCGGCCTGGGGCGGCAGGGTCAGCGGCAGGGTCGTCATGGCGCCCAGGTCGGCCAGCAGCCGCTCGCGGGCCTGGATCTCGTCGAGCTCGACCCTGGCGAGGTCAAGCTTCGCCCGCTCGTAGATCGCCTGCTCGTTCTCGAGGTCGAGGTCCGAGATGTTGCCGGCGTCGTGCTGGCGCAGCGCGAGCTCGGCCGAGGCCTGGGCGGCCTCCGCGATCGTCCGCTGCTGGGTGAGCGCCTGCTGCGCGGCCTGGAGGACGTACCAGTCCGCCCGCACCTCGGCCGCGAAGCCGATCACGGCGCCTGCCAGCCGAAGGCGCTCGGCCTCGAACTCGGCCTGCCCCAGCGCCCGCCGGCTGCGAAGCTGGAACAGGTCGATCAGGGTCTGGGTGATCCCGATCTCGAACGGCTTGCCGGGGAACCGGATCTCGCCGTCGAAGACCGGGTTGCGCACGGTGCTCGCCGCGATCAGGTCGGCGCGGGCCAGCCCCAGGTCCTCCATGGCGGCGAGCAGGTCCCGGTTGTGCGCGAGCGCGATCTCGACCGCGCGCTCCACGGTCAGCTCGCCCTGGAGCAGCGGCTGGAGCTTCGCGTCGTCCGGAGCCTCGATCGGCTGGTCCGGGCTCCAGGCGATCTTCAGCCCCTGCTCCTCGATCCTCTTCTGCACCTCCGACACGCCCGCGTCGCGCGGCACCGAGGCGCACCCGGACGCGAGCAGCGCCGCGGCCATCAAGACGACTGCGGCAATCCAGGCTCTCTGCCTCCTCATTCCTCCCTCCTCTCAACCAGGGCCATGCCGCACTTCGGGCAAGTGCCGGGGGCGTTGCTCGTGACCTCCGGGTGCATCGGGCAGACGTAGACCACGGCGCTCTCTCCCGTGGCCGCGCCGTGGTCGTGGTGCTGCGGCCCGGCGCCGGGAGTCTGCGGCTCCGATCCCTCATAGGCCTCCGGGCCGCGGCCGGCGTCGACATGCCGGTAGGTGCCCGCTCCGTGACCGCCATGAGCTCCGCTCATCGCCTGGTTCATCTCCTCGGCCCGTTGCGCGTCGCGCACCGACGTGGCCGCCGGCGCGTCGACGGGGTCGGGCCGCAAGATGCTCGCCGGCTGTTCCGGCAGGTCGGCCAAGGGCCGCAAAGGAGTCTCGCCCGAAGCCGAGTGGCCGGCATGATCTTGACCCGGGGTGGCCGGCTGGACGGCGGCGTGGTCGTGGCCGGGAGCGGCCGGTTGCGAATCGGCGGTGTGGTCGTGACCCGGGGCCGCCGCCTGCGGGGTCGGGGGGGTGTGCCCTTCGTGGCCCTGCGTGGGCGGCTGTGAGTGGCCAGTGTGTTCGTTCCCTGCGGACGGAGCCGCATGCCCGCCATGCTGAGCGGTCGCGTGCCTCTCGGCAGGCTGCCCGCCGCCGTGCCCCATGGCGGAATGGTCGGTCTCCGGAGCCGTGCCGTGGTGGTGCTCACCGCCTTGGGCGGGAGCGGGTTCGGCGGCACCGTAGGCGGCCTGGTCATGGCTTGCGCCGTGATCGTGCCCGGCGCCTTCGAACGTCTTGCCTTTCTTCTGCGCTTCCTGGAACGCAGCCGCGCTCTTGCTGGCGACGCTCGGCTCACCACCGCAGCCGATCAGCATGGCGAGCGCGAGCACCCCGGCGGCAGCCGTGGTCCACTTCATGTTTCCAGACATCCTTGAAACCTCTCCGGTCAAAAGAGATGAACGGTCATCCCTCCCGGCATGCGGCCGGGAAGCCGAGGCGTTCGGAGCGGGAGAGGGTCAGGCTAGCGGGATGTGGTCGATCGGATGGGCGAACAGCGGAAGCCCGGAGCCGGAAGGCTCCATGGTCGTCTCGGAGACCGGCGAGATGGCGAAAGCCACTGGCTCGGCCTCGGAGATCGCTGTCCCGTGGCAGACGTGCTGGCAGAAGGTGTTGCAGCAGTCGGCGTCTCCGTGTTGCAGAGCCTCGCGGACCTGCGGACCGTCCGGCGAGGTCTCCGCCTCATGGCAGGAAGCTTGCGCGCTCTCCGGCTCTGCGTGCGACGCCCCGCACGGATGCGGTCCCAGCAGGAACCCGAGTCCGAAGGCGGCGAGGAGGAGCAGAGCGGAGAGAATACGTGTCATGGTTCCAATCGCGGCCGATCCAGTCGGCCGGGCTTTAACGTAACACAAGCCAGAACAAGTCATACCCCCCCGTCCTATTCCCGGAGAGCCTCGCCCCGCGGCCCTCCCCTTCATGGTTGCCATCAACCCGCCCCATGCTAGCGTTGCGCGGCCCAGGAGGCACGAGGAATGGAGACTCCCTCAGACCAGTCTGAAAGGCATCCCGTCGTCGAAGAGTATGGGCGCCTTGCGTCGCAATATGACGCGAAGTGGTCTTTCTATGTCGAAGCTACCACTCGCGAAACCTTGGCGCGTCTGACCCTGCGGCCTGGAGAACGGGTGC
>JBEQUE010000055.1:0-125970 GCA_040349255.1 Acidobacteriota bacterium
AGAGGCGCGGCAGGAGGGGGCGCACGAGATCCTCCTGTCCCAGATGGAGGCGCGCTTCGGGAAGGTTCCCGAAGACGCCCGTCGGCGGGTTCAGGAGATCCGCGATCCCGAAGAGCTCAAGGCGCTCGGGAAGCGGCTTCTGTCCGCCTCGTCGCTGTCCGATCTCCTCCATTGACCTCATCCCTGCTACCATCTGTCCATGAACTGACCCCCAGGGAATGCCGGGGCCTGCCCGGCGCGTTGTCCTTCGTGGCGGCTCCCCCGCCCCCTCTTCCCGACCCGCTCTGCAACCCGGGCACGGTATTCGTCCGCAGCAACTTGCCGCGAAGCACCTGCTGGCCTTATAATCCTCCGGCTAGCTTGCCCTGACCGGAAACGGTCGGTAAGGAAGTGGGCCTCAGCCCACTTTTTTTTTGGAGACGAAAGGACGGACGGACGAGCACGATGACCCCGACGACCAGCCGAATCGCCGAGCTTCGACCCGAGCTCGAGCAGATCGCCGCGGCCTCCGGCTGCGAGCTGGTCCACGTCGAGCTCAAGGGCGGGGTGCTGCGGTTGATCCTCGACAAGCCGGAGGGGATCAACCTCTCCGACTGCGAGCTGGTGTCGAAGCAGGCCTCCGCCTACCTCGACGTCGCCGACTTCGGCAAGAGCCGTTACGTCCTCGAAGTCTCCTCCCCCGGCCTCGACCGGCAGCTCTACAAGCCCGCCGACGTCGAACGCTTCCTCGGACGCCTCGCCCGTGTCTCCTTCACGGATCCGGGTACCGGCGGAGGTGGCGCGAAGAAGACGGTGGTCGGACGCCTGCAGGAGTTGCAGCGCGGGGAGGGCCCTGAAGACGAGGCCCGGGTGGTCCTGGTCGACGACGACAGCGCCGAGCGCACCGAGGTCCGTTGGAAGGACGTCCGCATCGCCCGGCTGGAGATCGAGCTCTAAGTCAGCTCATAGGGATAGGAAGAAAACGATGCCACAGGCACAGACGGCGGAAATCAACTTCAACGAGATCCTGCGCCAGGTCGCCCGCGAGAAGGACATCGACCTGGACCGCTGGATCGCCGCGCTCGAGGACGCCATGGCGTCCGCCGCGAAGAAGCAGCACCGCATCAAGGAGCCCGTCCGCGCCCGGCTCGACCGCGAGTCCGGCAAGTTCGAGGCCTTCATCGTCAAGAAGGTCGTCGAGGAGGTCGAGGACCCGCTCGCCGAGTGGAACGTCGAGGAGGCGCGCGACAACAAGCCCGACGCCCAGGTCGGCGACGAGATCCTCCTGCCCATCCCCACCGAAGGGCTCGGCCGCATCGCCGCCCAGTCCGCCAAGCAGGTGCTCTACCAGCGCGTCCGCGAAGCCGAGCGCGAGAACATCTACAACGAGTACATCGACCGCGTCGGCGAGGTGCTCAACGGTACGGTCAAGCGCTTCGAGCGCGGCGACATCATCGTCGACCTCGGCCGCACCGAGGCCGTCGTGCCGCGCTCCGAGCAGGCCCGCCACGAGCGCTACAGCCAGGGCGAGCGCATCCGCGCCGTGATCGTCGACGTCCACAAGCAGCCCAAGGGGCCGCAGATCGTCCTCTCCCGCACCGACCCGCGGCTCCTGGTCAAGCTGTTCGAGACCGAGGTGCCGGAGATCTACGACGGCACGGTGGTGATCAAGAACGCCGTGCGCGCGCCCGGCGAGCGCGCCAAGGTGGCGGTGTACAGCCGCGAGCGCGACGTCGATCCGGTCGGCGCCTGCGTCGGCATGAAGGGCTCGCGCGTGCAGTCCATCATCCGCGAGCTGCGCGGCGAGAAGATCGACATCATCGAGTACAGCGACGACCTGGTGACCTTCGCCCAGAGCGCGCTCGCGCCGGCCAAGATCACCCGCGTGTCGGTCACCCACGCCGGCGAGGTCCCGCACCTCGACGTGATCGTGGAGGACGAGCAGCTCTCGCTCGCCATCGGCAAGCGCGGCCAGAACGTGCGCCTGGCCTCGGAGCTGATCGGCAGCCGCATCGACATCAAGAGCGAGAGCGACGTCAAGGACGAGGTCGCCGACGCGCTCGCCCGCATGCTCCAGAACGCCCTCGGCGGCGCTCCGGCCGGCGCGGGCAACGAGATGGGCATCGCCGCCGCGCCCGGCGTGGACGCCGAGCTCGCCACCCGCTTCCTCGAAGCCGGCATCCCCGACGCCGAGACGCTCGCGGAGACCGACCGCGACGCCCTGCTCGACATCGACGGAGTCGACGAGGACCTCGCCGACAGCCTGCAGGAGTGGGCCGCCGCCAAGGTCCGGGAGCGCGAGGAAAAGGCCGGCGAGGAGATCGGCGCCCTCTTCCGCACCACCGAGAAGCCCACCGCCTCCATGGGCGACGAGGACTTCATGGCCGCTTTGAGCCGCGCCTTCCAGGAGAGTGAGCAACAGCGCGCCTCCAAGTCCGGCGACGAGGGCGGAGCGCCGGACCGGACGGAAGACGAGGAGCCGCGCGAGGAATAGGGGCCGGTCTCAAGCAGGCGGGCTATCAGCGTAAGGAGTTTTGAGGAGAAATATGGGAAAGATTCGCGTCCAGGACCTCGCAACGATGATGGGGATCTCCAATCAGGACCTCGTCTTCAAACTGAAGTCCATCGGAGTCCGGGTCGAGGGCGACGACGCCAGCATCGACACCGACATCGTCCAGGCGATCCTGCAGGGCAAGAAGCTCCCGCACCCGCGCGAGGTGATTCTCCGCGACGAGCCCGCGGCGCCGGTCGCGGCGACGAGCCGCCGCACCGGCGGTCCCGCGCCTGCGCCGCCCCCGGCGCGCCGGCCGGCGGCCAACCCGCTGCGCCCGCAGCGGCCGCGCACGCTGATCCAGAAGGTGGAGCCGCGCATTCAGAACATGCCGGTCACCGAGCGGACCGAGCGCGGCGCGCCGGCTGAATTCGCTCATCCGGTTCCGCCGCCGGCCCCCACGCCGTCCGCGCCCCTGCACCAAGCCCAGGCTCACCCCTCGGCCTCGGCCGCCGGGATTGCGGAGCCGGTCGGCCACGAGGAGGCCGCCGTCCCCGTGCCCGAGGTGTCCGCGGCGAAGCCCGAGATGGCGACCCCGCCGGCTCCGACGCCTCCCTCTCCCCCGCCGCCGCCGGCCAACGTGCATCCCTCGATGCGCTCGCCGATCGGCCCCGGCCGTCCCACCGCCCCGTACACGCCCCAGCCTCCCCGGCGCGACGGCCGTGACGGTCCGTCGGGCCGTCCGGGAGACCAGAGAGGCGGTCCGCGTCCCGGCCAGCCCGGCAGTGGCCCGGGTGGCCCACGTCCCGGCCAGCAGCCCGGCGGTCCGGGCGGCCAGCGGCCCGGCCAGCAGCCCGGCCGTCCTGGCGGTCCCGGTGGCCTCGGAGGACGCCCGCAGGGTCCGGGCGGTCCGGGCGCGCGGCCTTCCGGCCCCGGCGGTCCGCCGTCCGGCGGCCGTCCCGGCGCCGGCCCCGGCCTGTCCTCCGAAGAGGCCCGCCGCCGCGAGGCCGAGGAGCGCGACAAGCGGAAGAAGAAGGTGGTCAAGAAGGCCGGCCCCCGGCCCGTCGAGGAGAAGGAGGACCTGACCGGCTTCAAGGGCACGCTGGAGGACCTGGAGGGCGTCGAGGACGATCTCGGCGCGACGGCCTCGGGCCGCCGCCGGCGCCGCGCCGCGCGCAAGGAAGAGGAGGAGGGCGGCAAGCTGCTCACCTTCAAGAAGGCCGCGCCCGCCGGCACCGTGATGATCTCCGAGGGCATGACGGTGCGCGACTTCGCCGAGAAGCTCGGCGTCAAGGCGCGCGACCTCATGAAGGCGCTGTTCAACCGCGGCATCCTGGCCAACATCAACCAGGTGCTCGACGCGGAGCTCGCCCAGAAGCTCGCCGCCGACCTCGGCGTCGACGCCATGGTGGTCTCGTTCGAGGAAGAGGTCCAGCTCCGCGAGGAGCAGCAGGGCGGCGAGCAGCCGCAGGCCGGCCGCGCGCCGCGCGCCCCCGTGGTCACCATCATGGGCCACGTCGACCACGGCAAGACCTCGCTCCTCGACCGCATCCGCTCCTCGCGCCTGACCGAGGCCGAGCACGGCGGCATCACCCAGCACATCGGCGCCTATCACGTCGAGGTCAACGGCCGGAACGTGGTCTTCCTCGACACGCCGGGCCACGAGGCGTTCACCATGATGCGCTCGCGCGGCGCCCGGGTGACCGACATCGTGGTCCTGGTGGTCGCGGCCGACGACGGCGTCATGCCGCAGACCATCGAGGCCATCGACCACGCCCGCGCCGCCAAGGTGCCGATCGTGGTCGCCATCAACAAGATCGACAAGGCCAACGCCAACCTCGACCGCGTCAAGCGCGAGCTGTCCGACCGCGGCCTGATGCCCGAGGACTGGGGTGGCGACACGGTGATGGTGCCGGTGTCGGCGCTCAAGGGCGACGGCATCCCCACCCTGCTGGAGATGCTCCTGCTGACCGCCGACATCCTGGAGCTGCGGGCGAACCCGGAGATCCAGGCCCAGGGCGCGGTCCTCGAGGCGCGCAAGGAGGTCGGCCGCGGCATCGTGGCCACCGTGCTGGTGCAGAACGGCACGCTCAAGGTGGGCGACCTGTTCGTGTCCGGCGCCACCTGGGGCCGCGTGCGCTCGATGAGCGACGACCGCGGCAAGCGGACGCAGCAGGCCGGGCCGGCGACGCCGGTCGAGGTCACGGGCTTCAACGACCTGCCCGACGCCGGCGACCTGCTGCAGGTGGTCGAGGATGAGATCAAGGCCCGCGGCATCGCCGAGTATCGGGCGTTGGAGCAGCGCCGCAAGGAGCTCGCGCCGGCGCACGGACGTCTCTCGCTGGAGCAGCTCTTCAACCGCATCCAGGAGGGCGAGGCCAAGGAGCTGGCGGTGGTCGTCAAGGCGGACGTGCAGGGCTCGCTCGAGGTGCTGCGCGACGCTCTTGGCAAGCAGAGCACGGACAAGGTCAAGGTGCAGGTGCTCCACGCGGGCGTCGGCGCCATCACGACCAACGACGTGCTCCTCGCGTCGGCCTCGAAGGCGATCATCATCGGCTTCAACGTGCGCCCCGAGCGCACCGCGGTGGATCTGGCCGAGAAGGAAGAGGTCGACATCCGCCTGCACACGGTCATCTACGAGCTGATCGACGAGCTGCGCAAGGCCATGACGGGCCTGCTGGAGCCGACCTTCCGCGAGGTGGCGGCCGGCCGCGCCGAGGTGCGCGACACCTTCAAGGTGCCGAAGGTCGGCACCATCGCCGGATGCCACGTGGTCGAGGGGGTCATCCACCGCACCGACAGCATCCGCCTGGTGCGCGACAACCGGGTCATCTTCGAAGGCAAGATCGCCTCGCTGCGCCGCTTCAAGGACGACGCCTCCGAGGTGCGCACCGGCTTCGACTGCGGCATCGGCCTCGACCGCTTCCAGGACGTCAAGCCGGGCGACATCATCGAGGCGTTCAACAAGGAAGAAGTCGCTCCGGTCCTCTAACCCCGACCCCCGGGAGCCGGGGCGCGTCCGTGGCGCCCCGGTCCGGAAGAAAGCCGTTTTCCCAATGCCGATGACCGTCGGGATCTCCAGCTTCGAGCTGCACATCCCAGCCAGCCGCAGTCTGAAGGACAAGCGCCGGACCGTGAAGTCGCTGATCGACCGCATTCACCAGCGCTTCCGGGTCTCCATCGCGGAGACCGACCACCACGACCTGCACCAGCGGGCGGAGATCTCGATGGCCGTGGTCACGAACGG
Organism: Acidobacteriota bacterium; assembly: GCA_040349255.1. Lineage (GTDB taxonomy): Bacteria > Acidobacteriota > Thermoanaerobaculia > Multivoradales > UBA5704 > DATMER01. The sequence continues at coordinate 5,718 of JBEQUE010000055.1, forward strand.
CGAGGGAGAGATGGAGAACCTGATGGAAGAGGTGCGAAACCTGGTCGAGGCGGTCCCGGAGGTCTACCTCACCCGCTGGGACCCCCAGATCCTGGAGGGCCTGGAGGTGATGGAATGAGCCGGCGGACCGATCGCCTCTCCGACGTCGTGCGCGCCGAGCTCTCGGACCTGATCCTGCGCGAGATCAAGGACCCGCGCATCAAGCTGGTCAGCCTGACCGGCGTGGACGTCACGACCGACCTGCGCCGCGCCGTGGTCCGCGTGTCGGTGCTGGGCGACGAAGCACAGCGCGAGGCGGCCGTCGAGGCCCTGCGGCACGCCCGCGGATTCCTGCGCACGGAGCTGGCCCACCGGCTCCGCACCCGGGTGACCCCGGAGCTCGTCTTCGAGCTCGACCGGGGCGCCGAGCACAGCCAGAAGATCTCAGACCTCTTGGAGAGCCTACATGGGCGGGATGAAAGCTCCTGAAGACCTGTTGAAGAAGATCCGGCAGGGCAACCGGTTCCTGCTGACCAGCCATATCAACCCCGACGGCGACGCGATCGGCTCGGAGCTGGGCCTCGCGCGCCTCCTGCGCCGCATGGGCAAGGGGGCCGTGGTGTGGAACCGCGACACCACGCCGACCATCTATCGTCCTCTGCCCGGCAGCGAGCGCATCCACACGGGCGAGGAGCCGCCGGCCGGCTTCCCCGACGTGTTCGACGCCATCGTGGTGCTGGAGTGCCCGAGCCCGGACCGCACCGGCCTCGAGAAGTTCCTGCCCGAGCGGCCGGTCATCAACATCGACCACCACCTGGGCAACCAGTGCTACGGCTCGATCAACTGGGTCGACTCCGCGGCGCCGGCGGTCGGCGAGATGGTCTACCGCCTGGCCCAGAGTCTCAAGCTGACGCTCGACCCGGAGACCGCGGGCTGCCTCTACCTGACGCTGGTCACGGACACCGGCGGCTTCCGCTTCTCGAACGCCACGCCCGCCGCCTTCGAGGCCGCGGCCGCGCTGGTGCGCGACGGCGCCCATCCCGAGCAGGTCTCGCAGTGGCTCTACGAGAGCCAGCCGGTGGCCGTGGTGCGGCTGGTCGGCGAGATGCTCCGGACGCTTGAGCTCCACGACGGCGGCCGCGTCGCCACCACCCGCCTCACGCAGGAGATGTTCGACCGCGTGGGCGCGGAGCCCGGCGACTCGGAGGGGCTGATCGACTATCCGCGCTCGATCGCCGGGGTGGACGCCGTGGCCCTGATCCGCCAGCGCGAGGACGGCACGCACAAGGTCTCCCTGCGCAGCCGGGGCGAGGTGGACGTCGAGAAGATCGCCCGCCATCACGGCGGCGGCGGCCATCGCAACGCGGCCGGTTTCGTGATGGACGGGGATGGCGAGGACGTGCGACAGAAGGTCGCCGCCGCGCTCGCCGAGGCCCTGGCTCCCACGGAAGCCGCTCCGGAGAGCGCCTGATCATGTCGGAGATGAGAGACGGGCTGCTCCTGGTCGACAAGGAGCCCGGGCTCACCTCGCACGACGTGGTCCAGCGCGTCCGGCGGGTGCTCAAGCAGAAGAAGATCGGCCACTGCGGCACGCTCGACCCGGACGCGACCGGGCTCCTGCTGCTGACGCTCGGCGGCGCCACCCGGCTCACCCGGTTCCTGATCCGGGCGCCGAAGGTCTACGAGGGCGTGGTGCAGCTCGGCGCGGCCACGGACACCTACGACGCCTCGGGCAAGGTGACCAGCGAGGCCTCTCCCGAGGCCGTCGCGGCCTTGACCGCGGACGCGATCGCGGAGGCCATGCGCCGGTTCGAGGGCACCATCGAGCAGAAGCCTCCCCCCTACTCCGCCAAGAAGGTGCAAGGCGTGAAGTACTACGAGCTGGCGCGCAAGGGCGAGGAGGTGCCGGACGAGCCCAAGGAGGTCACCGTCTACGATTTCGCGCTCCTCGGCGGAGTGACGGACGGCCGGCTCCGGTTCCGGCTCGGCTGCTCGTCGGGCACCTACGCCCGCGGGCTGGCGCACGACCTGGGGCTCGCGCTCGGCGTGGGCGGGCATCTCGCCGAGCTGCGGCGCACGCGCATCGGCGGCTTCCAGGTCGAGCAGGCGATCACCTTCGGCGACCTGGACGAGCGGGTGAAGGCGGGAGAGGGGGCGGGCCCGTCCTGGATCCCGTTCGACCAGATCCCGCTGCCGTTCGGCGAGGTGACGGCGGATCCGCAGCAGGAGAGCCGGATCAGCCACGGCCAGACCGTGCTCGTGCGCGAGCTGGCCGGCGAGGAAGGAGACTGGGTGAAGCTGGTGAACCGGCGCCGGGAGTTCATCGCCGTGGGCACCGTCGTGGAGAGGATCGGCAGCGCGGGGGTCGGAATCGTCCAGCCCCGCGTCGTGTTCCGATGAATTCAGAAACCGGACATCCGTGCTACAATGCCGGGCCGAATGGAAGCGTAAGGAGGAGTTTGCTTTGGCGCAAACCGTGGAAATCAAGGAAAAGATCATTCAGAACTACCGGACTCACGACAACGACACCGGCTCGCCGGAGGTGCAGGTCGCGCTGTTGACCAGCCGGATCACCGAGCTGACCGAGCACTTCAAGACCCACACGAAGGACCACCACAGCCGCCGCGGCCTGCTCAAGCTCGTCGGGCGCCGTCGCCGCCTGCTCGACTACCTCAAGAGGCAGGATCTCGAGCGCTATCGCTCCACCATTGAGCGTCTCGGCCTTCGCAAGTAGGCCCCTGAAAAGGCCCCGCCGATCCAGGCCGGTCCCGACGCCCGTCCCAAGACGCGCCTCGGGGCCGCCTGCCCCATCCGCCCATCCGGGCCACCCTCAGCCGGCCCTGGCCGCCCCGGCTGACCTGTAGGCAAACAACGAGAAAAGCAAAAAACGAGAAAGACGAAAGACAACCATGAAGCAGACCAAAGAGATCAACGTCGGAGGGAACACCCTCATCCTGGAGACGGGCCACCTGGCCAAGCAGGCCGACGGCTCGTGCACGATCCGGCTGGGCGACACCGTCGTCCTGGCCACCGCGTGCATGGACAACAAGGGGGGCATCGAGCGCGACTTCCTGCCCCTGACCGTCGACTACCGCGAGTACACGGCCGCGGCCGGCAAGATCCCCGGCGGCTTCTTCAAGCGCGAGGGCCGGCCGACCGAGAAGGAGGTCATCACCTCCCGGCTGATCGACCGCCCGCTCCGTCCCCTCTTCCCCGATGGCTACTTCGCCGAGACCCAGATCATCGCCTTCTGCCTGTCGGCCGACGGCGAGAACGATCCCGACATCCTGGCCATCAACGGCGCCTCGACGGCGCTCGTGCTGTCGAACATCCCGTTCTACAACCCGATCGGCGCGGTGCGGGTCGGCCTGATCGACGGCGAGATCATCATCAACCCGACGAACAGCCAGCGCGACGTCTCGGACCTCGACCTCGTGGTCGCGGGCACCGAGGAGGCGGTGGCGATGGTCGAGGCCGGCGCCAACCAGCTCTCCGAGGAGGTGATGCTCGACTGCATCTTCCGGGCTCACCTGGAGATCCAGAAGATCATCAAGGCCCAGCACGCGCTCTACCGCGAGGGCACCAAGCAGAAGCCGGGCTGGACGGCTCCCGAGGCCTACCCCGACTCGCTCTACCAGCAGGTCCGCGGCGAGCTCCACGCGCAGCTCAAGGCGGCGCTCTTCACCAAGCAGAAGTTCGAGCGCAAGGACGCGGTCAAGGCCGTGACCAAGCCCTACCTGGAGCAGATCCCGGCCGAGGAGGCCGACAAGCGCAAGCAGGTGGGCAAGATCATCACGCGCCTCGAGGAGGAGATCCTGCGCGAGGTGGTGCTCGACGAGCGCATCCGCTTCGACAGCCGGCAGCTCGACACGGTCCGGCCGATCGCGATCGAGGTCGGGGTCCTGCCGCGCACGCACGGCTCGGCGCTCTTCACCCGCGGCGAGACGCAGGCGCTGGTCACGGCCACGCTCGGCACCAGCCGCGACGCCCAGGTGATCGAGGAGTACGAGGGCGAGAGCATCCAGAAGTTCATGCTCCATTACAACTTCCCGCCCTTCTCGGTCGGCGAGGTGAAGTTCCTGCGCGGCCCGGGCCGGCGCGAGATCGGCCACGGCGTGCTGGCGCGCCGGGCTCTCCTGCCGGTGCTGCCGCACGAGGACGAGTTCCCGTACACGGTCCGCGTGGTCTCGGACATCCTGGAGTCGAACGGCTCCTCGTCCATGGCCACGGTCTGCGGCGGATCGCTCGCGCTGTTCGACGCGGGCGTGCCGCTGCTCGCGCCGGTGGCCGGCGTGGCCATGGGTCTGATCAAGAGCGACGACAAGTTCGCGGTTTTGACGGACATCGCCGGCCAGGAGGACCACTACGGCGACATGGACTTCAAGGTCGCCGGCACCCGCGAGGGCATCACCGCTCTGCAGATGGACATCAAGATCACGGGCGTGACGCGCGAGATCATGCAGCAGGCGCTGGCGCAGGCCAAAGCCGGCCGCATGCACATCCTGGGCATCATGGAGGGCACGATCCCGCAGCCCCGGGTGGACATCTCGAAGTTCGCGCCGCGGCTCTACACGCTGCAGATCCCGAAGGAGAAGATCCGCGACGTCATCGGACCCGGTGGCAAGACGATCCGCTCGATCATCGAGGAGACCGGCTGCCAGATCGAGATCGGCGACGACGGCCGGGTGGTCATCGCCTCGCCCGACGAGCCGGCGGCGAAGCGCGCCATCCAGATGGTCGAGCGCCTCACCGAGGTGCCCGAGGTCGGCAAGCTCTACACCGGCCAGGTCCGGCGGGTGGAGGCGTACGGCGCCTTCGTCGAGATCATGCCGGGCACGGACGGCCTGGTGCACATCAGCGAGCTCGCCCCCTACCGCGTCCGCGAGGTCTCGGACCTGGTCAAGGAAGGCGACGAGATGACGGTCAAGGTCATCGCCATCGACGAGACCGGCCGCGTGCGGCTGTCGCGCAAGGCGGTCATCATGGAAGCTCCGGACTACGACCCCGCGCAGTACGAGGGGATGGAGATGGCCATGGCCGGCGGCGGCGGCGAGCGCAGTGACCGCGGGGAGCGTGGCGATCGCGGCGGCGACCGCGGAGGCCGCGGCGGCGACCGGGGCGGACGCGGTGGTGACCGGGGCGGGCGGGGCGGAGACCGGGGTGGCCGCGGCCGCAACGGCGGCGGCGACCGGCACCGGTAGTCCTCTCCTCCACCTCGTTGAAGCTCAGGGCGGCCTCCGGGCCGCCCTTTTCCTTTAGACTTCCCCACCATGATCGGCCGCGACGAGCTCGTCACCTACCTCGACCAGCTCCTGGACGCCTCCCGGGGCCGCGACTACGGGCCGAACGGCCTCCAGGTCGAGGGCCGCGAGGAGGTCCGCAAGGTCGTCACCGGCGTTTCCGCCTGCCACGAGCTGTTCCTCCGCGCCCGCGAAGCCGGAGCCGACGCCGTGCTCGTCCATCACGGGATCTTCTGGGACGGCATGCCGCGCGTCCTCACCGGTTTCCAGCATCGCCGCGTGGCCGAGCTGATCCACGGCGAGATGAGCCTCCTCGCTTATCACCTCCCTCTCGACCGCCATCCCGAGCTGGGCAACAACGCGCTCGCGGGCCGCGACTTCGGGCTCGTGGACCTGGAGCCTTTCGGCGTCCATGAAGGCTTGCCGATCGGCTTCAAGGGCCGCTTCCCCGAGCCGGTCTCCGCCGCCGGGCTGGTCGAGCGCTGCCGCCGGGTCTATCAGCAGGAGCCGCTCGCCTTCCTGGAAGGGCCGGACCCGGTCCGCACGCTCGGCATCATCAGCGGCGGCGCGCAGCGCGAATTCTACGCGGCCATCGGAGAGGACCTCGACGCCTACATCACCGGCGAGGTGAGCGAGTGGGTGATGAACGTGGCGAAGGAAGCGAAGACCCACTACCTCGCCGCCGGCCACTACGCCACGGAGAGGCTGGGCATCCGCGCGCTCGGCGAGCACCTGCGCGACCGGTTCGGGCTCGACGTCGAGTTCATCGACGTGCCGAACCCGGTTTAACCCGCGGCTTTGCAGAAGAGCCCGAAAAACGTCTCGCCCGTCCGCTGCCAGACCTGCTCGGGCGTCTCGCCGGTCTCCTGCGCGAGGCGCGCGGCGATCTCCACCACGTAGGCGGGCCGGTTCGGCTTGCCGCGGTATGGGATCGGCGCCAGGTAGGGCGTGTCCGTCTCGACCAGGCAGCGGTCGGGCGGCAGGATCGGGATCACCTCGCGGACGTTGCCGGCCTTCGGGAAGGTGATCATGCCGGAGAGGCCGAGATAGTGGCCGCGGTCGATCACCTCGCGGGCCATGTCCAGGCCGCCGGCGAAGGAGTGGAAGTCGGCCTTGAGATCGCGGAAGCCGTCCTCGCGCACGACCGCCAGCATCTCCTCGTTGCTGTCGCGGTTGTGGACCACGACCGGCAGGTCCAGCTCGACGGCCAGCTCCCACTGCTCGCGCATCACCCGGGTCTGGACGTCGCGCGGCGAGTGGTCGTAGTAGAAGTCGAGCCCGCACTCCCCCACCGCCACGGCCTTCGGGTCGGAGAGCAGGCCGCGGAGCCGCTCGCGGTCGCCGTCCTTCCAGGTGCTCGCGTCGTGGGGATGGACGCCGAGCGCGCACCAGACGTCCGGATGGCGGTGGCAGAGGGCCAGGATGTCCTCGGCCTCGTCGAGCCGGATGGCCGGCACGAGGAAGCCCGCCACCCCTCGCTCCCGCGCCTGGTCGAGAGCGCGCTCGCGCTCGTCCGGCGGCAGGCTCTGGAGGTGGCAGTGCGAATCGATGGGACCGGAGGCGCTCACCGGACTCGGGTGCCGTTGGGGACCGGGACGTCCGGCCGCAGGAGGACCGGCTTGCCGTCGATCGACGCGGCGAGCACCATGCCCTGGGACTCGATGCCCATGAGCTTCGCCGGCTGGAGGTTGGCGACCACGATCACCTGCCGGTCCACCAGCTCCTCGGGGGTGTAGGCCAGGCCGATGCCGGCGACCAGGGTGCGGGTGCTCTCCTCGCCCACGTCGACGGTCAGCTTGACCAGCTTCTCGGACTTCGGGACCCGCTCGGCGGCCTTGACGGTCGCGGCCTTGAGCGTGGTCTGGAAGAACTGGTCGATCGTAATCAGATTCGTAGGTTCGGTCGGTTCGCTCATGGGACGGGGATTCTAGCTCAGCTCGTCGGGCGTGAACCGATAGTGCTCGCCGCAGAACACGCAGTCGGCGTCGATCGCGCCGTCCTCTTCGCGCAGGTAGTCGCGGTCGTCGGTCGACAGGAGGACCAAGTGGCGCAGCAGGCGCTCCCGGCTGCAGCGGCAGCGGTAGCGCATCGGCCGGACCTCCTTGACCTCGCGGTCGAAGCCGGCGAGGACGGTCTCGACCACGTTCGGGATGCCGCCCTCGTCGAGCAGGTGGCTCACTCCCTGGACGCGGGCGATGTTGTCCTGGAGCGCGGCGATGGTCTCGTCCGAAGCACCGGGCATCACCTCGACGATCATGCCGCCGGCCGCGGCCACGCCGTCGGGCCTGGCCAGCACGCCGAGCATCACCGCGCTCGCGGTCTGCTCGCTCTGCTGGAGGTAGTAGGCGAGGTCGTCGCCGATCTCTCCGGTGACGAGCTCCACCTGGCTGTTGTAGCTCGCGCCGCGGCCGTGCTCGCGGAGCACGCGCAGGAAGCCCTTGCCGACCGCGGTGCCCACGGCCAGCTTGCCGTTCGGGTAGTGCGGCACGTCCACCTGCGCGTCGCCGACCATGCCGCGGAGGTTGCCCTCCTCGTCCACCTCGGCCATCACCTGGCGCAGCGGACCGTCGCCGCGCACGTCCACGACCAGGCGGGTCGGGGTCTTTGCCGAAAGCCGCAGCAGCAGCGCCGCGCCGGCCATGCACCGGCCGAGCGCCGCCGCGGCCACCGGGCTCAGGTCGCGCCGGTCGCGCGCCTCCTTGAGCACGTCGGTCAGATCGACCACGGCCCAGCGGAGCGCCCCATCTCCGGCAAGCCCCAGCTCCAGGCGACCCTGGGCCGTCACATCGGTTTCCTGCATCGTTCTCCTCTAGATGGCGGCGAGCGCGGCGCGGTAGACGTCGCGCCACGGAACCCCGCTGGCGAGCGCGAGACGGCGGCAGTCCTCGAACTCGGGCGCCGCGGCGAGAGGCCTGCCGTCGAGGCTCGCCCGCTTCACGCGGACGGTGCCGAACGCGGTTGCGACCTCCAGCATCTCCCGCTCCGCTTCGAAGCGGGCGGCACTCGTATAACGGCATCCGAGCGAGCCGGATTCCATCAGGAGGATGCCGGCCAGGGCTTCCAACTGGACCCGGCGGCAGAGCAGCGTGATGAGCGTCCCGGGCCGGTTCTTCTTCATCTGGACGGGCGTGAAATAGACGTCCAGCGCGCCCGCGTCGAGGAGGCGCTCCATGAGGAAGCCGAAGCCCTCGCCGGGCAGGTTGTCCACCTCGCACTCCACCACCATGATCTCCGGCCGGCTTTCCCGAAGGCGTCCGCGCAGCAGGCGGAGCGCGTTGGGTTGGCCGGGCAGCTCCTTCTTGCCGAGGCCGTAGCCGGTGCCTTCGAGGACCACGGACGGAAAGTCCACGTACTCCTCCACCAGCTCGGCCAGCAGGACCGCGCCGGTCGGCGTGGTCAGCTCGCCGCCGGGCCCGCCGTAGACCGGAATCCCGCGCAGCAGCTCGGCCGTGGCCGGGGCCGGCACCGGCAATTCGCCATGGGCGGTCTTCACCCGGCCGCTCCCCACGTTGACCTGACTGCAGGTGATCCGGCCTGGAGCGAGGACCTCGACCGCCGCCGCCGCGCCCACCAGGTCGACGATCGAATCGACCGCTCCGACCTCGTGGAAATGGACCCGGTCGATCGGCATGCCGTGCGCCTTGGCCTCGGCCTCTCCCAGGCGCTGGAAGAGGCGGGTGGCGCGGTCCTTGATCGAATCGGGGAGGTCGCTCGCCCGGATCAGCTCGCGGATCTGCGCCAGGTCCCGGCTGTGGCCGTGATGATGGTGATGGTGGTCGTGCTCATGATCGTGGTGGTGGTGATGCTCATGATGATGCTGGTGCTCTTCCGGGTCCGGGCCTTCGATCGGCTTGCCGTCCATGAGCACGCGGAAGCGGGTACCCATGAAGCCGCCGCGGTTGGCCTTGCGGCTTTCGACCGAGACGCCGGGTAGGCGCAGCCGCGCCACGGTTTCCTGAAGCACGTCGAGAGGCATGCCGAGGTCGAGGCAGGCCCCCAGGAACATGTCGCCGGCAATGCCGCTGGAGCAGTCGAGATGATAGTGGTCCGCCATGGGGCGGTAGGCTAGCACGCGCCCCGCTGCTGGAGGGAAACCCAGCGGCCGGCCGCGCCGAGGACCAGGTGATCGGCGAGCCGCACGCCCACGATCTCCGCCGCCTCCTTCAATCTCGCCGTGAAGAGGAGATCCGCATCGCTCGGCTCGGGGTCGCCGCTCGGGTGGGTATGAAAGAGGATCACCGCCGCGGCGCCGCGCACGATCGCCTCCTTGAGAATCTCGCGCGGATCGGCCACGGCGCGGTTCAGGGTGCCCCGGAACAGCTCCCGGTCGCCGAGGAAGCGGTTGCGGGAGTCGAGGAACAAGGCGCCGACGACCTCCTGGTCGCGCGCCCAGAAGCGCAGGTGGATGTAGCGCGCCACCTCCGCCGGCCGGGCCAGCAGCTCGCGCTCGCCGAGCTGCTCGCGGGCGACGCGGCCCGCGATCTCCACGGCGGCGAGCAGGGTCGCTGCCTTCGCCGGCCCGAGCCCGTTCCGGCGCAGCGACGCGGGCGTCAGAGACACCAGCCCCGACAGGCCGCCGGTCTCGCGCAGCAGCTCCATCGCCATCTGGAGCGCCGAGACGCCCCGGGTGCCGGTGCGCAGGAGGACCGCCACCAGCTCGGCGTCCGAGAGCGCGCCGCTCCCCTGCTTGAGCAGACGCTCGCGGGGCCGTTCGCCCACCGGCAGCTCGCGGATCAGGCCGGCCTTCGGCAACGCCGGATCTCCTCGGTGAGCCGCGGCAGGGCCTCGCCGGCCGGCGCCGCGATGCGCAGGTCGGCCAGCTTCGAGAACGGAGTCGGCTCGGGGTTCACCTCGACGAAGCAGGCCCCGGCCCGGTGCGCCACCTCGATCAGGCCGGCCGCCGGATAGACCGTCGAGGACGTGCCCACGGAGACAAACAGGTCGCACTCGGACGCCGCCCGGTAGGACCGGTTGAGCACCTCCTCGTCCAGGTTCTCGCCGAACCAGACCACGGCCGGCCGGTATTTCCCTCCTCCACAGTCGCAGACCGGCGGCTCCTCGCGCGACTCGGCGATCGCCTCGCCCATGTCGCGCGTCCGGCCGCAACGCTCGCAGCGGGCCCGCAGGATCGTGCCGTGGACCTCCAGCAGGCTCCGGGTCCCGGCTCGTCGATGAAGGCCGTCCACGTTCTGGGTGACCAGCAGGAATTCCGGGAAGAGGTCCTCCCACTCGACCAGCGCGAGATGGCCCGGGTTGGGCTCGGCCTTCGAGGCGGTCTCCCAGCGCCAGCCGTACCAGCGCCAGACCTTGCCCGGGTCGCGCCGGAAGGCCTGCGGCGTGGCCAGCTCCTCGGGGCGCATCCGCTCCCAGAGCCCACCGGCGCCGCGGAACGTGTCGAGGCCGCTCTCCTTCGACACGCCCGCGCCCGAGAAGACCACGGCGCGTCCGGCGGTCCGGAAGCGCTCGCACAGCTCGTCGGAGATCTCGAGGTCCATCCCTTCCTCCATCGTTGACACCCCGGTTTGCGCCTGCTACAACCCGCCCCATGCCCCATCTTCCGACCAACTTCGGCCTGCTGGAGCCGGATTCCAGCGCCTACGAGACGAGCCGCGTCGTCGTCCTCCCCGTGCCCTTCGAGCGCACGGTCTCCTATGGCAAGGGGACCTCGGGCGGCCCGGCCGCGATCATCCGCGCCTCGCAGAGCCTGGAGCTCTACGACGAGGAGCTGGGCGCCGAGCCCTATCTTCAAGGCATCGCCACCCTGCCGCCCTTCCTGCCCGAGGCCTACGACATGGCCGAGGCCATGGCCGAGCTCCAGGAGGAGGCGCGCACCCACCTGGAGAACGGCAAGTTCCTCGTCACCCTGGGCGGCGAGCACAGCATAACCCAGGCGCCGGTCCGCGCGACAAAGGAGGCTCACGGGACGATCGGGGTCGTCCAGTTCGACGCCCATGCCGACCTGCGCGAGGAGTTCGAGGGCACGCCCTACAGCCACGCGAGCGTCATGAAGCGGGTGGTGGACGACTTCAACCCCACGCTCGCCGTGGGCATCCGCTCGCTCTCGACCCCCGAGTCGAAGCTCATCCGCGAGAGGAAGCTGCCGGTGATCTGGGGCCATCAGTTGGACCAGGCCGAGGAGCTGTTCCCCAGGATGCTGGAGGGGCTGCCGGAGAAGGTCTATCTCACCTTCGACATCGACTACTTCGATCCTTCGCTCGTGCCCGCGACCGGCACCCCGGAGCCGGGCGGCGGCCTCTGGTATCCGACCCTGCGGATGCTCCGCCACCTGTTCAACAACCGGAAGGTCGTGGCCATGGACGTGCTCGAGCTTGCGCCGGTCGGCGGCCTGCCGGCGAGCGACTTCCTGACCGCGAAGCTGATCTACAAGTGCCTGGGCTACCTGCAGGAGGCGGAGGCGAAGAAGGCATGATCCGCCTGGCGGCCGCGGTCCTCGCCGGCCTGCTCGCCCTGCCGGCCGGCGCCCAGCCTCCCGGCAGCCCCGCCGAGGTGCTGGACTATCTCGTCGCGCACCGCAAGGACGTGGGGCTGGCGAGCTTCTCGGTCGCCCAGGACGGTTCCGCCGATCCGGACGATCCGGTCGTGCTGGTCAACGCCGACCAGGCGATGCCGCTGGCCTCGACGATCAAGATCACCCTTCTCGCCGCCTACGCCCGCGAGGTCGCCGCCGGGAACCTCGATCCGGACGAGCCGGTCGCGCTCCGCGACTGGGAGCGCTACTACCTGCCCGGCACCGACGGCGGCGCCCACGCCGCCTCCCTGGCCGGCCTCGGCTTCGCCAGGAACCCGGACGGCTCGGCGCAGGACCCGGACGCCACGGCCTCCTGGGACCGCATCGCCCGGGCCATGATCCAGCACAGCGACAACGCCGCGGCCGACCTCCTCCTCGCCCGGGTCGGAGACGGCGCGGTCCGCGCGACGCTCGCCGGGATGGGGCTCAGCCGCCACCCGCAGCCGCTGCCGATCCTCGGCCTCTTCCTCACCTGGGGCAACCACGACCAGGGCGTCCTGACCAAGGCCCGGCTCAAGAAGCTCTCCCGCCTCTCCCCGAAGGCCTACGCCGCCGAGGTGAAGCGCCTCCAGGGCCGCTATCTCGACAGCGCCTGGCGCGAGGCCGAGATCGCCTGGCAGCGGACGCACGCGGCCTTCGGTAGCTACGCGCTGCAGGCGCAGGCCGCGCAGGCGCTCTTCCCCAAGAGCACGGTCCGCGACTACGCCCGCCTGATGGCCGGAACGCTCCAGGGGACGATCCTCTCCGAGGAGGCCGTGGCCGTGATGCGCGGCCATCTCGGATGGCCGATGGAGATCCCGGGCAACGCCGAGACCTTCCTCAACCTCGCCGACAAGGGAGGCTCGCTCGCCGGCGTGCTCACCGACTCGATGTACTTCACGCCCAAGCGTGGCGACTTCCCGGGCACCGGCCACGTGACGGTCCTGTTCCTGCGCAACCTGCCCGCGGACGTCTTCGAGGGCCTCACCCGCACCTTCGACCACCAGCTCTTCGAGCTGAATCTGGGGCTGGACCGCGATTTCGCCGAGGAGGCGGAACGGCGGCTGGCGGGCCGTTAGCTAGCCGGCGCCATCGGTAGATCGACCCAGAAGGTGCTTCCGTTCCCGGGCTGGGTGTCGACGCCGATGCGGCCGCCGTGGTGCTCGACGATCGCCTTGCAGATCGCGAGGCCGAGGCCGGTGCCGCCCTTGTCGCGATGGGCCGCGGTCTCCACCTGGCCGAAGCGCTCGAAGATGCGCTGGTGATAGCCCTCGGGGATGCCGGGGCCCTGATCTTCGACGAGGAGCCGGGCCATGCCAGCCTCTCCAGGCCCGGCCTTCACCCGCACCTCGCCGCCCGGCGGCGAGAACTTGATGGCGTTGGAAAGCAGGTTGAGCAGCACCTGCACGACACGGTCGGGATCCACCTGCAGCCGGATCGCGGTGGGCGGGCAGACCAGGGCGACTCCCTGCTCCCGAGCCACCGAGCGCACCGCTTCGAGCGCCTGGTCGAACAGAGGCTGAAGGTCCACCTCCGCGACCTTCAGCTCGAACCGGCCGCTGTCCAAGCGGTCGAAGTCCAGGATGTCGTTGATCAGGGCCGTGAGCCGTACCACGTTGCGCTCCGCCAGGAGCAGCAGCTCGCGCATCTGGGCCGATGTGTCGCCCGCGACGCCGGCTGCCAGGAGCCCGAGCGCTCCGCGGATCGAGGTCAGGGGCGTGCGCAGCTCGTGGCTCACGGTGGACACGAACTCGGACTTGAGACGGTCCACCTCCCGGCGCTCCGAAATGTCCTGCATGTTGCAGGCGAAACGCCGCCCCTCGGGGGTTTCGAACTCGAACAGCGCCGCCTCCCCGTGGAAGACCTCGCCGTTCTTCCGCTTCCCCCGCCACTGGGACACGCGGCCGATCGCCTCCTGGTGGGCCCACCGCAGGTAGGAATCCGGCCCGGAGTCCGGCGCGTCCGCGAGCAGGATCGCGACGCTGCGGCCGATCAGCTCGTGCTCCCGGTAGCCGAAGGTCGCCTCGGCCGCCGGGTTCACCGACTCGATCCGGCTCTTCTCGTCGAAGGTGATCATGCCGCCGATCATGTGGCTGACGAGCGCCCGGTTCCGCGCCTCGCTGATCCGCAGCACCCCCTCGGCCCGCGAGGTCACGACGAGCAGAAGCGTCCCGAGCAGCCCGGTGAACAGAAGGCCGCCGAGCAGGATCGACCGGGCCGGCCAGGACATGGCCGGCGAGGAGCCCGTGGGCGCGACGCGCACCTCCCACTGCCGGCCGGCGAAATAGATCCGCTCTCTCCAAGCCGCTCCCCCGTCCTCCGTCCAGGCCTGGTCGGCGTAGAGCAGCCCGGGGTTCTCCGGATCCTGGTTGTCGAACAGGGCGACGGACACACCCTCGCGCGGCAGCGCCCGGAGCGCGGTCTCCAAGAGGTCGCCGAGACGGAACGCGCCGGTGGTGTAACCCCGGACCTGTCGGCGGCGGAGCTCGACCGTGCCCGGCGCCGGATCGCCGGCATAGACCGGTGAGAACACGAGCGTGTTGGGTTGGCTCCCGTCCTCGCTCACCAGCCGGATCGGTCCGGTGGCCACGAGCCGGCCGGTGTCGCGAGCCCGCTCGAGAGCCTGGAGCCGCACGGGCTCGGAAGCCACGTTGAAGCCCATCGCACTCTGGGCCGACGCGGGCTCGATGAAGTGCACCACCACGTACTCGGGATGCATGGCAGACGGCCCGCGCTGCCCCCGGGCGTCGAGCTCGGTGATCCTCAGCCCGCTCTCGGCCTCGAACCGGGCGCGGCCCGCGCCTTCCACCACGGGGTTCCAGGAGAGCCCCCGGATGCCCGGGTGGCGGCGCAAGGCCGGCTCCACGAAGCGCCGGAACTCCTCGCGCCCGAGGTCCGGCTGGCTGGCGAGCAGAGCGTTCAGGGAGAGGAGAACCTCGAGATGCCCGTCGCAGCTCACCCGGACGGCCGAGGCGAGCGTCCGCGCGCGTTCCTCGAAGCTCCTGCGGGCCGCCTCCTCCTCACGTCGGCTGGCATAGAGGAAGAGGAGGAGGGACAGGCCGGCCGACACGGCGAGCGGAAGGACAAATACCAGTCTCCGCCGCAGGAGCCGGGCCATGACGCAAAATTACCCCACCAGCACGCTGCCGCCGTTGACGTTCAGGATCTCGCCGGTGATGTGGCGGGCGAGCGGCGAGGCCAGGAAGACGACCGGGCCGGCGATGTCCTCCGGCGTGGCGACGCGGTGGAGCGGGATCGAGTCGAGGATCTCCTCCATCCGCTCGCCGAGCGCCTGGGCGGTCATGTCGGTGTCCACCCAGCCCGGCGCCACGGCGTTGACCCGGATGTCCGGCGCGAGCTCCGTGGCCCAGGACTTCGTGGCCGAGATGATCGCGCCCTTGCTCGCCGCGTAGGGGCTGTAGAACGCCTCCCCGCGCTGGCCCGCGGTCGAGCTGATGTTGACGATCGAGCCGTTCCGCGAGCGGCGCAGCAGAGGCACCGCCTCGCGGGCGCAGAGGAACGGGCCGACCACGTTGACCGAGAGAGTCGCCTGGAGCTGCCGGTCGTCCAGCTTCTCCAGCGGCTCGTGAACCCAGACGCCCGCGTTGTTGATCAGGCAGTCGAGCCCGTTCCACTCCTGCTTCACGGTCTCGAAGAGCTTCTCGACGTTGTCGCCCTGGGTCACGTCGCAGCGCAGCTTGCGGTGGGGTCGGTCCGAGATCTGGCGCAGCTCCGCGAGCAGCTCGCCGGCCTTCGCCCCGCTCGCCAGATATTGGATGAGCACCGAGGCTCCGGCCCGGGCGAAGAGGCGGCAGCAGGCGGCGCCGATGCCGCGGCTGCCGCCGGTCACCACCACCCGATAGCCGGTCAGGTCGATCAAGCCGCCGCCTCGACCACCATCGCTATACCCTGGCCGCCGCCGATGCACGCCGACGCCACGCCCACGCCGCCGCCCCGGCGCCGCAGCTCGCGCAGCAGGGTGATCAGCAGCCGCGTGCCCGACGCCCCGAGCGGATGCCCGAGCGCGATGGCGCCGCCGTTCACGTTCAGCTTCTCCACGTCGAGCTTCAGCTCGCGCATCACCGCCAGGATCTGGCCGGCGAAGGCCTCGTTGATCTCGAAGAGGTCCACGTCGTCCAGGGTCATTCCGGCTTTCTTCAGCGCCGCCCGGATGGCCGGCGCCGGACCGATGCCCATGCGCGAGGGATCGACGCCGACCGTGGCCCAGGAGACGATGCGGCCGAGCGGTTTCCAGCCCTTCTCCTGCGCCTTCTGCTGGGTCGAGAGCAGCATCATGGCCGCGCCGTCCACGATGCCCGAGGCGTTGCCGGCCGTGACGAAGCCATCCTTGTCGAACGCGGTCGGCAGACCGACGAGGTCGTCCATCGTGGTGTCGGGCCGCAGGTGGTCGTCGCGCTCGACGGTCTTGGCCCGCTTGCCCTTGCCCACCGTGACCGGCACGACCTCCTCGGAGAGGCGGCACGCCTTCCAGGCCTCGCCGGCCCGGCGCTGCGAGAGGATCGCGAACTCGTCCTGCTCCTGGCGCGAGATCCCGTAGTCGCGGGAGAGGTTGTTGCTCGTCTGCGCCATGTAGAAGCCGCAGTAGGTGTCCATCAGGGCCACCATGAGGAGGTCCTGAAGCTGGCCCTGGCCGAGCTTGAAGCCCTTGCGCGCGCCCCAGATCACGTGCGGCGTCTGAGACATGTTCTCCATCCCGCCCACGAGACAGGTGGTCGCCTCGCCGGCCAGGATCAGGTGCGAGCCAGAGATCACGGACTGGATGCCCGAGCCGCACAGCCGGTTCACGGTGAGCGCCGGCACCTCCTGCGGCACGCCGGCCTTGAGCGCCACGTGGCGCGCGCCGTAGATGGCGTCGGGCGATGTCTGGAGCGCGTTGCCGACCACGGTGTGGTCGATCTCGCCCGCCTCGACGCCGGCGCGGGCCAGCAGCTCCTTGGCGGCCGTGGCCGCCAGGTCGATGGCCGAGATCTCGGCGAAGTCCCCGTTGTAGTCGATCATCGGGGTGCGGTATCCGTCGACGAGGACCAGGTCTCGTGCGTTCATCAGCTTTAGCCTCCGTCAGGCAATCCTATATGGCGGCCGCAAGCGCATGGAAGCGCCGGCGCTGCCGATTGAAATCGGTGTCGGGCGAGGTCCGGTGCGTGAGCAGGACGTACACCCGTTGTTGCGCAGGGTCGATCCAGAGACTTCCGCCGGCGAACCCCGTGTGACCGAAGGAGCCGGGCGGGAGCGCCGGTCCGGCGCTGCCTCGCAGGGTTCTGCGCCACCATCCCAGGAGGAAGGGGCGTCCGGTCACGGCTTTTGCGGCGGCCTCCGGTTTCAACAAGCGCCGCGGCTCGGCCCATTCCGCGCCGAGCTTCCAGAGGTCGCGCGCCGTGCCGAAGAGGCCGGCGTGCGCCGTCAGGCCGGAGGAGATCAGGAACCGGGCGTTCCCGTCCTGCGGCATCCCGGCCGGCGGCGGACCCTGGAGCGGAACGGCGATCCCCATCCTCGCCGCCAGCTCCACCTCCTTGCCCGTGTCCATCCGGCTGGCGGCCACGTCCGGACGGTCGCCCGGCGCCGGCTCGACGCTCGTCATCTCCAGCGGATCGAAGATACGCGACCTGATCAGCCGAGCCAGCGTCTCGCCCGTCACCCGCTCGGCCGACATGCCGTAGAGGATGAAATCCGGATCGCTGTACACCGGCTTACGGCTGTCCCGCAGCAGCTCGCCACCCAGGATGAGGCTGAGCGCCTCCTCCCGCGAGCGACACAGGTGGTAGAACGGCGCCCAGCCCACCAGCCCGGACCGGTGCCGCAGGAGGTCCGCCATGGTCCGCTTCGCCAGCTCGGGATGCGCCTCGCTCCAGACCTCGCCGACCCGCGCCGAGAGCGGCAGCGTGCCTTCCGCGTCGAGAGCCAGGGCCAGGGTCGCGGTGATCGGCTTGGTCAGCGATGCATAGTCGAACCGGGTTTCCGGAGCCGCGCCGGCCTCCCCTTCCCACAGGATCCCGTCCGCCGTGCCCACCACGGCCGCGGCGACGCTGGCGGTGCCGGTCGAGAGGAGGGAGTCGAGGAAGGCCCTCATTGCCATCAGCGATAGTTCGCCGGGTCTCCGGTCTGGAACACCACGACCCGCTCCCCTTCCGAGAAGGCTCCCCTTGCCGCGAGGTCCTCGACGGCGGCGAGAGCGGCGGCGCCCTCGGGGCCGAGGAGCAGACCTTCGAGCCGGGCGGCCCGGTCCACGATGTCGGCGAGGCGCTGCTCGTCCACCGCGATGGCCGTGCCCCCCGACTCCCGCACGGCCTTGAGGACCAGGAAGTCCCCGATCGCCTTCGGCACCCGCAGGCCCCAGACGCGCGTGTCCGGATCCTCCCAGGGCTCGGCCGCGTCCTGGCCGCGCTCGAACGCGCGGACGATCGGCGCACAGCCTGCTGCCTGGACCACCGCGAAGCGCGGCTTCTTCTCTCCGATGAGCCCGAGCCGACGCAGCTCCTCGAACGCCTTGTGCATGCCGACGACCCCGGTGCCGCCGCCGAGCGGATAGACGATCCAGTCCGGCAGCTCCCAGCCGAGCTGCTCGGCCAGCTCGAGCCCCATGGTCTTCTTGCCTTCGACCCGGTAGGGCTCGCGCAGGGTGGAGAGATTCCAGTAGCCGTCGTCCTGGCGCAGGAGCTTCGCCGCGTCCACCAGCGTGCCGGACGACGTGAGCACCTCGGCGCCATGCGCGCGGCAGCGCTCCTCCACCGTTTTCGGCGTGTCCTCGGGCAGCGCCACGCGGGCGCGCAGGCCGGCCGCGGCGGCGTAGGCGGTCAGCGCGAGAGCGGCGTTGCCGGCGCTCGCGAGCTGCACCCCGGTCGCGCCCAGCTCGCGCGCCCGGTTCACGGCGACCGACAGCCCCCGCGCCTTGAACGAGCCCGTGGGGTTCCGCGCCTCGTCCTTGACCAGCAGCTCGATCCCCTGCGGACCCATGCGTCGGAGATGCACCAGTGGCGTCCCGCCTTCGCCGAGATCCACCCGGTCCTCGAAGCGGGCGAGCGGCAGCAGCTCGCGATAGCGCCAGAGCGTCCAGGGACGTTCGGCCAGCGAGTGCCGCAGAAGGTCGCCCTTGCGCGGATCGAGCTCGTACTCCACCATCCACGGAGCCCCGGCGGGCGACAGGAAGGCCGGCTCGTCGAGCGGCGCGGTCTCGCCGGTCCGCGAGCAGACCAGGCGTCGGGCCCAGTTCGGCCTCATTTCTTCTCCTTCTCCAGCCGGGCCACCAGCTCGGCATTGTCGCGGACCGACGGAGCCACCTCGGGCGGCGCGCCCTGGAGCAGGCGCCGGACCTCGGCGATGTCGCGTTCCAGCTCGGCCTTCCTCTTCGGATCCTTCGCGGTCCGGCTCCGCTCCTCCAGCGAGCGCAGGATCCGCCGGCGGCTCTCGATCACCTTCTCGTCGAGCCCGGAGGTCAACCCGGCCAGCCGCGCCTCCTGCACGCGGGCCCGGACCCACTCGCGCTCGTCCGGGCTCAACCCCGATCCCTGGAGATGGAGCCGCACCTGCGCCTCCGTGAGGCGGCCGTCCGCCGGAGGCTTGAACGCCTCGGGCTTCGCCGGCTCGCGCCGGCAGGCGGCGAGGAGCGCCAACACCAGGATCAGGGAGGCCCTGCGCCTCATTCCGTCCGCTTGCGGACCACCAGGCGCACGGGCACGCCGGGGAGGTCCAGCTCGTCCCGCAGGCGGTTCTCCAGGTAGCGCCGGTAGTTGTGGTTGCGCGGCAGCGCCCGGTTCGCGAAGAGCATAAAAGTCGGTGGCGCGGTCGAGACCTGCGTCGCGTAGTACAGCCGCCAGGGCGCGCCGTGGAGCGACGGCGGGCTCACCCTCTGAATCGCCTTCTCGAAGAACCGGTTGAGCTGCCCCGTGCTGAGCTTCACGTGGTAGGCCTCCAGCGCGCGGTCGATCGGCTTCCAGAGCTTCTCCACTCCGCGGCCGGTGAGCGCCGAGACGTTGATCCGGCCGGGAGTCGAGAGCAGCTCGTCCACCCGCTGCATCTGGAACTCGACCTTCTCGCGCTTCTCGTCGTCCAGGAGGTCCCACTTGTTGATCGCCACCACCGCGGCGCGGCCGAGCTCCCAGATCGTGCCGGCGATGGCGAGGTCGCCGCTGGTGATCCCCTGGGACGCGTCGATCACCAGCACGGCCACCTGCGAGCGCTCGATCTGCCGCCGGGCCATCATCACCGCGAGCTCCTCGGGCTGGCCCGAGGTCTGGCTCCGGCGCCGGATGCCCGCGGTGTCGATCAGCAGGTAGGACTTGTCGTCCCGGGTGACCAGCGTGTCCACCGGGTCGCGGGTGGTGCCGGCCACGGGCGAGACGAGCGAGCGCGGCTGGCCGGCGATGCGGTTGAGGAGCGACGACTTGCCCACGTTCGGCCGGCCCACGATCGCCACCGGCGGCGCGTCGGGCGTGGCCACCTCCGGGATCTCGGGCAGCGCCAGGGCGAGCGCCTCGCGCAGGTCCTCGACTCCGCCGCCGTGCTCGGCCGAGAGGAGGAGCTGCTCGTCGATCCCCAGGCTGTAGAACTCCGGGAAGCGGTCGCGGCCCTCCCGCGTGTCGGCCTTGTTGACCACCAGGATCGTGCGCTTGCCGTAGGGCCGGATGCGCTCCCAGACCACTTCATCCGCGGAGACCAGACCCTGCTTGCCGTCCACGACCATGAGCAGGAGGTCGCTCTCCTCGATCGCCAGGAACACCTGCGCCGAGAGGCCGAGCGGGTCGTCCTCCGCCTGGATCAGCCCGCCCGTGTCGACCAACTGGAAGGCGCGCTCGTCGTTCAGGCGCGCGAGGCCCGTGATGCGGTCGCGGGTGACGCCGGGCATGTCGTGGACGATCGCCTGCCGCTTCCCCACCAGGCGGTTGAAGAGCGTGGACTTGCCGACATTGGGGCGGCCGACGATGGCGACGGTGGGGGTGAGAGCCATGGCGGCGGGAGAATATCACTGGGGAAAGGCCGCGTCGGCCAGCGGGAGGTCCCGGGACATTGTGCCGAAGCCCCGCATCCCGCACCGGGTCTCCTCCCTGTTCTCAGCCCTCTGCGGAGTTTGTGCGGCACGGCCGGGCCGTCTTCACCGCAACGTCGGCTTACGTTGCGGTGAAGAACCTTACGTTGCGGCAGAGATCCTTACGTTGCGGCAAAGAACCCGAAGTTGCGGTGAACAAGCCGACGTTGCGGCAAAACAACCTTGAGTTGCGGCGAAGAAGCCGACGTTGCGGTGAATAACCCTAGATTGCGGCAAAGAAGCTGACGTTGCGGCAAAATTGCGGTACGTTGCGGTGAAGAAGTCGAGGTTGCGGCAAATTAACCTTGAGTTGCGGTGAACAAGGCTACGTTGCGGCAAACAAGGTCGGGTTGCAGTGAAGAGCCTTACGTTGCGGCAAAACAAGGTTGAGTTGCGGTGAAGAAGCTTGTTCTGCGGCAAACCGGTCCGAGTCGTCGTCCTGAGGGGTTCTCCCTCAGTCCGTCCTCCGATAGCATTCTGGAGAATGTCTCACGACCCGGTCGAAGACCTCCGCCAGGAGATTGCGAAGGGCCACGTCCTCGTGGTCGTCGGCTCTGGCGTGTCGGTCGGAGCCACGAACGGGAATCCTCTCGCCTCCTGGACCGGCCTCCTGAAGGACGGTGTGGAGCGCTGCGTCAAGGTCAAGGGCCTCGACGCGAAGTGGGCGAACCGGGTCCGGGAGGAGATCGAGTCCAAGGACATGGACGACTTCCTCTTTGCGGCCGAGAGGATCTCCAGGAAGCTCGGTTTTCCCGACGGCGGCGAGTATCGGCGCTGGCTGCGCGAGACGGTCGGAGGGCTCCGGGCCGAGGACCGCTCGGTCCTGGAGGCGCTGCGGGATCTCGGGCTGCCTCTGGCC
Source organism: Acidobacteriota bacterium (assembly GCA_040349255.1). Lineage (GTDB taxonomy): Bacteria > Acidobacteriota > Thermoanaerobaculia > Multivoradales > UBA5704 > DATMER01. The sequence goes on from JBEQUE010000055.1 coordinate 27,344, forward strand.
ACGACGAACTATGACGGCCTTCTGGAAGAGATCACCGGTCTGCCGCCCGTGACCTGGCGTGACGGCGATAAGGTGGCTCGCGCCATCCGTCAGGACGAGCCCGGGATCCTTCATCTTCATGGATATTGGGATCAGCCGGAGTCGGTGGTCCTGGGGCTGCGCTCGTACGAAAGGATCCTTGGTCACGGCCATGCCCAGGCGGTTCTCCGAGCGGTCCAGACGCTCCACACGTTGCTCTTCGTCGGATGCGGAGACGGGCTCGCCGATCCCAACTTCGGAGCTCTGCTCGAATGGGCTCGCGAGGTCTTCCAGGTCAGCGAGGCCCGGCACTACCGCCTGTGCCTTGACGGCGAGATCGAGGATCTCCGGAAGCGGCACAAGGACGACCGGCTTCATCCGATCCCCTACGGCTCGGAGCACTCAACGCTCGCGCAGTTCCTCCGGGACCTCAAGGCTCCGGTTGCCCCAAGAGAGTTCGCCCAAAGAATGGAACACGCGGAGGCTGAGATACAGCGCTTCGCTACAACTCATAATCTTCCAAATGGAACTGTAACAAAAGCCTCTTCCTCTCCTTTCGGCACTGTTGCCTTCAAGATGAGACTCCCAGATGAGAAAGGAGTGATCTACTACCACGCATCAGGTCAGTTATGTGGTCGGGTCTTTTACAACCGCGATGGGATTGGGTGGTACTACGAGTACAAGTTAGGAGGCTCTGGCTCTAAGCTTGGTCTGCCGACAAGCCATGAGGAAGCACGCGATGCAAAGGGTGGCCGGATATCTTATTTTGAGGGAGGGTATATAGTGTGGTTTCAGCTTCCAAAAGGCTCGATCGCAAGAGCTTTCGCGACTATCGATGGAATCGACTCGGTAATTGGAGAATGGAATCTAGGGTAACAGCGTCTCCCGACGTCCGGCCACCGGTTTCGAGGCCTTCAGTGCGCCGGCGGAATCCTTCGCTCTTCCAAAGGCGATACCTGCGCCAGAAACGCAAAATCCCGATCGTCATGGAGGACCGGCAGTCCGTGCCGGATCGCACCGGCAGCACTCAGGCAGTCGATTCCCGAATGGATGGTCAGGCCTGCGCGCGGGAGAGGGCGCCACCGCCCTCCCTCGCAATGGCAGGCCTACCGCCGCTTCTTCCGGACCTTATCCCGGTCTTCCCTCTTCTCCCGCCGCTCGCCTTTCCGCCGGTCTCCCTTCTCCGGCGTACGCGGCCACTCGCGGTCCCTTTTCTCTCCGGCGTCCGGCATGCCGACGAGCTTGAAGTCCAGGCCCCGGCGCCGGATGTTCACGCCAACCAGCTCCACCTCCACGAGGTCGGCGAGTTGGAAGACCCTCCGATTCCTCTCCCCCACCAGGCGGTGGGCGTCGGCCTCGAAGACGTAGTAGTCGTCTCCCATGGTGCGGACCGGCACGAGGCCGTCCACCAGATAGGTCTCGAGCTGCACGAAGAGGCCGAAGGGCTGGACTCCCGTGATCCGGCCCTTGAAGGTCTCTCCGACGCGGTCGGCCAGGAAGCGGACCTTTTTCCATTGGAGGAGGTCGCGCTCGGACTGCTCGGCGCGGCGCTCCATGGCGCTCGTGTGGTCCGCCATGGCCGGGAGGCGCGCTTCGAGCACCGTGTCCGCCGCCCTCTTCGCGGCCTGGCCGTGGATCAGCGCCTTGAGACCTCGGTGGACCACGAGGTCCGGGTAGCGCCGGATCGGCGAGGTGAAGTGGCAGTAGTGGTGCGAGGCGAGCGCGTAATGACCGCGGCAGATCGGGTCGTAGACGGCGCGCATCATGGTCCGCAGGACCAGCGAGGAGATGAAGGCCTCGCCGGCCGTGTCCTTCACGTTGTTGAGGACGTGCTGGAGCGCCGCCGGGTGGAGCGTCGAGAGCTCTCCCTTGAGCGGCACTCCGAACGGCTTCAGGACCTCGCGCAGCTCCTGCAGCTTGTCCGGGCTCGGCGCGTCGTGCGCGCGGTAGAGCGCGGGCACGCTCTGGGTGTCCAGCTCCAGGGCCACGGCCTCGTTGGCCGCGATCATGAACTCCTCGATCAGACGGTGGGCCACGTTCCTCTCGGCCGGGATCACGCCGACCACCGTGCCGTCCGTGCCCAGCTCCACGTTGCCCTCGGGCAGGTCGAAGTCGATCGAGCCCCGCTTGAGACGGCTGTGGAGGAGGATCGTCATCAGCACGTGCATCTCGCGCAGGCAGGTCAGGATCGGACCGTACTCGGCCATGTCCCGCTCCTGCGGCTCCTCCAGGATGCGCCGCACCTCGTTGTAGGTCATCCGCCGGGCGCTCCGGATCACGGTCTCCGCGAAACGACGGTCCTGGACCTTGCCATCCCGATCAAGATCCAGGAAGACCGAGGTCGTCAGGCGCGGCACGCCGGGGCGCAGCGAGCAGAGGCCGTTCGAGAGCCGCTCCGGCAGCATCGGGACGGCCCGGTCCGGATAGTAGACGCTGGTCGCCCGGCGGTAGGCCTCCTGGTCCAGCGTGCCTCCCTCCTCGACGTAATGAGCCACGTCCGCGATGTGGACCCCGAGGCGGAAGAGGCCATCCGACAGACGCTCGATCGACACCGCGTCGTCGAAGTCCCGGGAGTTCTCTCCATCGATCGTGATCACGACGCGGTCGCGCAGATCCTCCCTGCCCAGCCAGTCCTTCGGGCCAGGGTCGGCCGGCAGGCGCTCGGCTGCCGCGAGAACCTCGGGCGGGAACTCGTCCGGGATGCCGTAGTGGCGGAGGACGACGTTCACGTCCACGCCCGGCTGCTCGGGGTCGCCGAGGACCTCCATCACCCGGGCCTGCGGCACCTTGCCGCGCTCGATCCGGACCACCACGAAGTGACCCTCGGGCACGTCCCGGCCGTCCACGACCGGCAGCTCGGCGGGCAGCTTGGGGTCGTACGGCACCAGCCAATGGCGGCCCTGGCCGTCTTCCTCGACCGTGCCGACCAGGGTCTGGAAGCGCTCGTTGAGGATGCGGACCACCGAGCCCTCGGGCAGCCGCCAGTCGCCTTCGTGGGCCCGGCGACCCAGGCGTCTCACGAGCACGGTGTCGCCCGAGAACGCCTCGGCCAGATTGCGCCGGCGCACGAGGACCTCGGGCTGCTTGCCCCAGCCGGGCGGCCGGATCAGGGCGTCGCCGCTGTCGAGCACCTCCACCACGCCGACGGTCCAGTTGCCGAACTCCTCGCCGTACCAGAGACCCTCGATCTCGAAGGCCTGGCCTTCCTTCTGGAGGGTGTCCAGGGCGCCCTCGACGAAGCGCAGCGGCACGCCGGGAATCTCGCCCTGGATCTCCTCGGGCCACGCGCCCGTCCTCCCCTTTTCCCGGAGCCGCGAAAGGACCCGGTCCTTGACCACCGCCTCCGAACCTGGAAATAGTGTTGACATCCGGTCAGTTCTCTCCCTAGAATCGCCCGCGCTGCGAAAGTGGCGGAATTGGTAGACGCGCAAGATTCAGGATCTTGTGGTCGCAAGGCCGTGGGGGTTCGAGTCCCCCCTTTCGCACCAACCCCTCGCTCCCCTCTTCACCCAAGTCTCAAGCCCAAGTCTCAAGAAGACTGCGCACAGCGCCCATAGAGTACCGCGCCGGCCGTCGGCTGTGCAGCCTCGGCGAGATTCGCGGCCTCGGCGATCGAGGTCCAGGCCAGCGTCCGCAGCAACTCGCGGAAGCGGTCCGCGAACTTGAGACGGCCGGTCTCGTGGACGAACCGGGCGAGCCCGCTGAGCCGGCCTGGCGTTGGCCGGCCTGAAACCTCCCAAGGATGGACGACGGCGACCGGCAGCCCGCCGGCGTCCCGGTGGTCGAGCGCGGCGAAGGCGATCCGGTCCGGGTTCGCGAGGCGGCCGGTCCAGCTCCCGGCGGGCAGCCGGAGCGGGCCGCCGAAGGTGAGCGGCGGAAACTCCAGCAGCTCCCGGCCCGTCCAGCTCAGGCGCGAGGCGAAGCGGGGGTTCGTGGTGCGGCCCGTGAACGGGCACGGCGCGAGCGAGCTGTCGTAGAGGAAGCCGGCCTCGGCGACCAGGGGCAGCCGCGCGTTGCCGAGGCTGCGCAGCGACCATTCCGGAGCCCGGAAGCCGAGCACGGGCCGGCCGAGGAGGTCCTCCAGGAAATCCTTGGAGCGCCGGAGATCGGCGGCGAAGGCCCGCAGCGAGCGCTCGGTGGCGCGGAGATGGAGATAGCCGTGGCTGCCGATCTCGTGGCCGGCCTCGGCGATGCGCCGCACGAGCCGCGGCCGCTCCTCGGCGACCTCGCCCAGCACGAAGAAGGTGGCGGTGCGGCCGTCCTCGGCGAGTCGCTCCAGAAGCTGGGGAAGGAGCCAGTCGAGCTCCTGATTGAGAGGCGGCCTCGCCTCGGGATGAACGTAGCCCGGGACGAGACAGGTGTGGTACCACTCCTCGACATCCACCGTAAGGGCACATCCGAACCGCCCGCGCAGGCGGTCGACCCTTGGCGCGTCCGGCGTCATGGATCCTCCGTAGATTCAGCCCGGGATGCCCTCCGGGATCCGCCGGCCTGACGATGCATGTCGCGTGCCGTGGAGGTATCATGAGCCCGCGAGCGGAAGGGTTGACGTTCCTTCTCGACGTGTGCCAGTCTTTCCAGGAGGATATCGCGTATGGCCGTTGCAGAAATCGAGCAGCACCGCTGGACGAGGAAGGACTACGAGCGGATGGTCGCCAAGGGCCTGTTCGAGCCCAATGCGAAGGTGGAGCTCGTCGAGGGGGTCATCTACGACATGGCGGCACAGGGAAGCTCGCACACCACGGGCGTGAGTCTGGTTCTCCAGACGCTCTCGCGAATCTTCTCCGAGGATTCGCACGTGCGCGGCCAGATGCCCCTGGCGCTCGGCCGTGACTCGGAGCCGGAACCGGACGTGGCGGTCGTGCTCGGCGAGATCCGCGATTACGCCCGCAGCCACCCCACCACGGCCCTCCTCGTGGTCGAGGTCGCGGACAAGTCCCTGGGGCACGACCGCCAGAGGAAGCTGCCGCTCTACGCCCGCGCCGGCATCCCCGAGGCCTGGATCCTCAACCTGCGGGAGCGCACCCTGGAGGTCTACCGCGAGCCGGCCGAGGGCCTCTACCGCAGCCGCGTCTCCCTGGTCGACGAGGACACGGTCTCTCCGCTGGCGCGGCCGGAGGCCGCCATCCCGGTGTCGGAACTGATGCCGTAGAGACCCGCCTCTCCCGCTTGTCTTCCCTCCCGAGCTTGTGACATCCTTCACATGCCTCGGAGCCGCTCCGGGCGCCGTCCGTTCCCTTCAACCTTCTGGAGGAACCTGCTTTGCCGGAGCAGTACTACCCTGTCCTGCTGATGCTGGGGATCGCCATCGTGATGGCCGTCGCGATCCTGGGCCTGTCCCAGCTCCTGGGCAGGCAGACCGGCGGGCGCATGAAGGGCACGACCGTCGAGTCGGGCCTGCCCCTCCTCGACCGCTCGCACAAGCGGATGTCGATCGCGTTCTTCCTCATCGCCATCGACTTCATCGTCTTCGACCTCGAAGCCGCCTTCCTCTATCCCTGGGCGCTCATCATGCGCGAGGGCGGATGGCAGCTCTTCGCGGCCGTCATGGTCTTCTTTTTCCTGATCCTCGTGGGCTATGCCTACGTCTGGCTCAAGGGCGGCCTGGAGCTCGGACCGCGCCGCAACACGCTGGCGCGCCGGGCGGAGGGCTCGGTATGAGCGTGTCCGAGCCCCGCCCCACCCCCCCGGCAGTCGCCGCGCCGCCGCTCTGGCCCGGCTGGACGCCCGAGTCCCGCGACCAGCTCGCCGACCTGCGCACGCGCTACCCGACCGCGGAGGCCGTGCTGCTGCCAGCCCTCCACATCGCGCAGCGGATCTGCGGCGGCTGGCTGCCCGACGAGGCCATCCGGGCCGTGGCGCAGGAGCTTGAGCTGCCCGAGTCCAAGGTCTACGGCGTGGTCACGTTCTACGACCTGTTCCACCAGAACCCGGTCGGCCGCCACCGCATCCGCGTCTGCACCAACCTCTCCTGCCAGATCCGCGGCGCCGAGGAGATCATGGAGGTGCTCCACCAGGAGCTCGGCGTCGGCGAGGAGGAGGTCACGCCGGACGGCCGCTGCTCCTACGTCCACTTCGAGTGCCTGGGCTCCTGCGACACCGCGCCGATGATGATGGTCGACGACGACTACCACGAGAACCTCACGCCGAAGCGCGCGAGGGAGATCCTGAAAGGTCTCAAGTAAATGGCTTTCGAACGGGTCCTGACGCGGAACGTCGGCAACTCCGACGCCCTCACCCTGCGCGGCTACCGGAAGACCGGCGGCTACGACGCGCTGGAGAAGGCGCTCAGGATGGAGCCCGACGCCATCATCGAGGAGGTCAAGAAGTCCGGCCTCCGCGGGCGCGGCGGCGCCGGCTTCCCCGCCGGCATGAAATGGAGCTTCATCCCCCAGAAGGACCCCAACCAGGCGCGCTACCTGGTGTGCAACGCCGACGAGTCCGAGCCCGGCACGTTCAAGGACCGCCTCCTGATGGAGAACGATCCGCACCAGCTCATCGAGGGCTGCGCCATCTGCTGCTACGCCGTGCGGGCCGAGACCTGCTACATCTACATCCGCGGCGAGTACACCAAGGCGGCGGCGGTCCTCGAACGGGCGCTCAAGGAGGCCTACGAGGATGGCATCCTGGGCGACGGCGTAATGAAGTCGAAGTTCAAGCTGAACATGTACGTCCACCGCGGCGCCGGCGCCTACATCTGCGGCGAGGAGACCGGCATGCTCGAGTCGCTGGAGGGCAAGCGCGGCCAGCCGCGCGTCAAGCCGCCCTTCCCGGCCGTGGTCGGCGCGTTCGGCTCCCCCACAGTGATCAACAACGTCGAGACGCTCTGCAACGTGCCGCACATCGTGAGCCGCGGCGCCGACTGGTTCAAGTCGATCGGCACCGACGAGCGCAACACCGGCCCCAAGCTCTACGCGATCTCGGGCCACGTGGAGCGCCCCGGCACGTACGAGCACCCGATCGGCATCACCTTCCGCGAGATGCTCGACGCCGCGGGTGGCGTGTGGCGCGGCCGCAACCTGAAGGCGTTCATCCCCGGCGGCGCGTCGGCCCCGATCCTGCCGGCGTCGTCGATCGACATCAAGATGGATTTCGACACCGTGGCCAAGGCCGGCTCCATGCTCGGCTCGGCCGCGGTGATCGTGATGGACGAGACGGTCTGCATGGTGCGCTCGGTGGCGCGCCTGGCGAAGTTCTTCAACCATGAATCGTGCGGCCAGTGCACGCCGTGCCGCGAGGGCACGAACTGGATGGAGCTGATCCTGAAGCGCCTGGAGCACGGCGAGGGGCGCGAGAGCGACGCGGCGCTGCTCAAGTCGGTGGCCGGCAACGTCGGCGGCAACTCGCTCTGCGCGCTCGGCGACGCGGCGGTCGGCCCGGTCAAGTCGCTGGTCGAGCGCTTCCCCGACGAGATCGACGCCCATGTGCGCGAGCGCCGGTGCCCGTTCCCCCAGTATCGCTATTTTTAGGGACGGCTATTTCCAAGGACGGAGCCTAGAGAGTGCCCAAGCTTACGATCAACGACCGCACCGTCGAGGTGCCGCCCGGCACGAACCTGATCGACGCCGGGATCAAGGTCGGCGTCCAGATCCCGCACTACTGCTATCACCCGCGCCTGTCGGTGGTCGGCCAGTGCCGCATGTGCCTGGTCGAGATCTCGCAGGGCGGCAAGAAGATGCCCAAGCTGCAGGCCGGCTGCTCCACCCCGGCCGGCGAGGGCATGGAGGTGCGCACCGACACGCCCGAGGTGCGCGAGGCGCAGAAGGGGATGATGGAGTTCTTCCTCATCAACCACCCCCTCGACTGCCCGATCTGCGACCAGGCCGGCGAGTGCGGGCTCCAGGATTACAGCTTCAAGCACGGCGTGGCCTACTCCCGGTTCCAGTACGAGGACAAGCGGACCTACCCGGGCCGCGAGCGCATCCCGCTCGGCCCGAACGTGATCCTCAACATGAACCGCTGCATCCAGTGCACCCGCTGCGTGCGCTTCACTCACGAGATCGCGAAGACCGGCGAGCTCGGGTTCTTCAACCGCGGCGCGCGCACGGAGATCGGCACCTTCCCGGGCCGCGAGCTCGACAACCCGCTCTCGACCTGCGTGGTCGATATCTGCCCGGTGGGCGCGCTCACCTCGACCCGCTTCCGCTTCGCCGAGCGCGTGTTCTACCTCGACAAGAAGCCGTCGATCTGCACCGGCTGCGACGTGGGCTGCAACATCACGGTCGAGCACCGGCGCGGCGACATCAAGCGCTACAAGCCGCGCTTCAACCCCGAGGTCAACGACTACTGGATGTGCGACTACGGCCGCTCGACCTTCGAGCGCTACAAGACGGTGCCGCGCCTGCGCACCTGTCGCGTGCGCGACGAGAACGGGACGAATGGCTCGGCGACGGCCACCGGCTGGAAGGAGGCGATCGACGCCGTCCACCGCCTGCTCCGGCAACGGTCGGCCGAAGGCGCGGTGGCGTTCCTCGGCTCCGGCTTCCTGACCAACGAGGAGGCCTGGCTCGCGGGCAGGCTGGCGGACATCGTGGGCACTCCGCACCGCTCGGTGCCGGTCGATCCCGGCGCCGGCTGGACGATCCCGAACCTCAAGGGCGGCCTGACCGGCGGCGAGCTGGCCCCGAACCGCCGCGGCGCCGAGATGCTCGGCCTGCGGCCCGGCCTGACCGAGCTCGACGAGACCCTCGGCGCGCCGAAGAAGAGCAATGGAAAAGAGGCCGCCGACACGATCGATCACGACGAGTTGCTGCTCGGCGACGGCGCCTCGCGCTGCGCGGTGCTGGTGGTGCTCGACAGCGATTTCGGCAAGGCCGCGTACAGCCCGGAGACGGTCGAGCGGCTGCGCCGGGCGAAGACCCTGATCGTGCTCGGCTGGGCCGACTCGCCGCTCGCGAAGGCCGCGGACGTGGCGCTCCCGGTCGCCACCCACACCGAGAAGGACGGCACGTTCGTCAACCTCGAGTGGCGGGCGCAGCGCTTCAACGCCGCCTTCCCTGCCCCGGCCCAGGTGCGCTCGACGGTCGAGGTGCTCGCCGACCTGCTCTCCCGCTTCGATCCGGCCTGGGGGGACCTCACGGCTGGAAAGGTTTTCGACCGGATCGCCGCCGAGGTGCCGGCCTTCGCCGGGCTCCAGTGGCGCACGCTGCCCGCAACCGGCGCGAGCCTGCATGTCCCCGGCTCGGAAGCGATGATGAGCGATACCGCCGCGCAGTCGGTCCCGGAGATCTCCTGATGGCCCCGAGCCTGATCGCCACGCTGATCAACGTCGCCGTCATGCTCGGGTTTGTCCTGACCGTGGTGCCGGTCATGGTCTGGGTCGAGCGCCGCGGCAGCGCGCTCATCCAGGACCGCCCCGGGCCGAACCGCCTGGGACCGCTCGGCCTGATCCAGCCGCTCGCCGACGCCCTCAAGTTCATGTTCAAGGAGGACGTCACCCCGAACGCGGTGGACAAGCCGCTCTACCTGCTGGCGCCGGCGCTCGCCATCATGCCGGCCATGCTCACCATCTCGGTGATCCCGTTCGGTCCGGACCTGACGATCAACGGCCGCACCTACCCGCTGGCGATCACCAACGCTCCGGCCGGGGTGCTCCTCTTCCTGGCGCTGGCGAGCCTCGGCGTGTACTCGCTGGTGCTGGCGGGCTATGCCTCGAACAACAAGTTCTCCCTGATGGGCGCGATCCGCGCCTCGGCCCAGATGATCAGCTACGAGCTGGCGCTGACGCTGGCCGTGCTCGCGGTGGTGATCCCGGTGGGCTCGTTCAACCCCGCGGACATCGTGGCCTACCAGCGCCAGCACGTCTGGATGTTCATCCCGGAGATCCTCGGCTTCCTGGTCTTCCTGATCGCCTCGTTCGCCGAGACGAACCGGCTGCCGTTCGACCTGCCGGAGGCCGAGTCCGAGCTGGTGGCCGGGTTCCACACCGAGTACAGCGCCATGCGCTTCGCCGCCTTCTTCATGGGCGAGTACATGTCGATGACCAGCCTCTCGGCGCTCGGCGTGACGCTCTACTTCGGCGGCTGGAGCCTGCCCGGCGTGGACCTCCACGGCTGGATCGGAGCGATCGTGGGGCTCCTGGTGCTGGTCGCCAAGATCGCCTTCTGCATGGCGGTGTTCGTGTGGGTGCGCTGGTCGTTCCCGCGGTTCCGCTACGACCAGCTCATGCGGCTCGGCTGGAAGGTGCTCCTGCCGATCGCCATCGTCAACCTGATCCTGATCTCGGCGCTGACGCTCGCCGGCGTGCTCTGAGGAGTCCGGATGGAGACCGTCATCTTCCTGCTGTTCGCGCTGCTCGCGGTGGCCTCCTCGCTGGTGGTCGTGCTGCACAAGAACCCCGTGTACTCGACCATGAGCCTGGTCGTCACACTGTTCTCCGTGGCGGTGCTCTTCGTGCTCCTGGGGGCGCCGTTCATCGGCGCCCTCCAGGTGCTGATCTACACCGGCGCCATCCTCGTGCTGTTCCTCTTCGTGCTCATGCTGCTCAACATCACGCGCGAGGAGTCGGCGGTCACGGCGCAGAAGGGTCAGCTCGCCGCCGCCGTGCTCGGCGCGCTGGTCTTCGGCGGCATGCTGCTCCTGCTGGTCCTGGAGGCCCGCCGGCCGCTCGACCCGATGACCGAGGAGCTGGTGTCCATGAAGGGCCTCGCGCGCAGCCTGTTCACCGAGTACCTGCTGCCGTTCGAGATCGTCGGCCTGCTGCTCCTGGTGGCCGTCATCGGCGCCACCGTGGTGGCCCGCCGGCCGCCGCAGCCCGGACCGACCGTCTCCGGCCTGGAGACTCCGGAGGAAATCGAGCCTTGAGCGTCCCCGTCTCCTGGTACCTCGCGCTCTCCGCGGTGCTCTTCGCGATCGGCGCCGCCGGCGCGCTCACGCGGCGCAACGGCATCAGCATCTTCCTCTCGATCGAGCTGATGCTCAACGCCGGCAACCTGGCGCTGATCGCCTACGCGCGCCAGTGGATGCAGCACACCGGCCAGATCGTCGTCTTCTTCGTGATGGCAGTCGCCGCCGCCGAGGCCGCCATCGGCCTCGCGCTGTTCATCGCCGTCTACCGCCAGCGTCGCACGATCGACGTCAACCGGATCAACCTCATGCGCTGGTAGGGGCCGCCCAAATCCATGCTCGACCTGATCTGGCTCATCCCGATCCTCCCCCTGGCCGGCGCCGCCGTGAACGGCCTGCTCGGCCGCCGCCCGCCCAAGGCCCTGGTCACCGCGATCGGCGTGGGCGCGCCGCTGCTCTCGCTGATCCTCGCGCTCGCCTGCCTTTTCGAATACTCGGGCAGCGGCCAGGAGTTCATCGAGAAGACGTACTACGCCTGGACCGCGGGGCCGCTCACGATCGACGTCGGGTTCCTGCTCGACCGGCTGTCGTCGGTGATGCTCTTCGTGGTCACCTTCGTGGGCTTCCTGATCCACGTCTACTCCGCCGGCTACATGTCGCACGACCCGGGCTACCGGCGCTACTTCGCGTACCTGAACCTCTTCATGTGCGCGATGCTGCTGCTCATCCTGGGCAACAACTACCTGGTGATGTTCGTGGGCTGGGAGGGTGTGGGGCTCTGCTCCTATCTGCTGATCGGCTTCTACTTCGACGAGCCGTTCCCGCCCTATGCGGGCAAGAAGGCGTTCATCGTCAACCGCATCGGCGACTTCGCGTTCCTGGTCGGCATGTTCGCGCTGATCGCCACGTTCGGGACGCTGCACTACCACACGATCTTCGACCGCATCGCCGAGAACCCCGGCCTCCTCACAGGCCCCTATGCGATCGGCCTGACGCTCGCCGGGTTCATCGCGCTCTGCTTCTTCGTCGGCGCCACGGGCAAGAGCGCGCAGATCCCGCTCTACGTCTGGCTGCCGGACGCGATGGCCGGCCCGACGCCGGTCTCGGCCCTGATCCACGCCGCCACCATGGTGACGGCCGGCGTCTACATGGTCGCCCGGTCGAACGCGATCTACCAGCTCGCGCCCGGGATCTCGCTCCTGGTCGCGACGATCGGCGCGCTCACCGCGATCTTCGCGGCGTCGATCGGCCTCGCGCAGACCGACATCAAGAAGGTGCTCGCCTACTCGACCGTCTCGCAGCTCGGCTACATGTTCCTGGCCGCGGGCCTGGGCGCGTACACGGCGGCGATCTTCCACGTGATGACCCACGCGTTCTTCAAGGCGCTGCTCTTCCTCGGCTCGGGCTCGGTGATCCACGCCATGAGCGGCGAGCAGGACATGCGGAAGATGGGCGGCCTCAAAGGCCCCCTGCCCCACACGCACCGGACGTTCTGGATCGGCACGCTCGCCATCGCGGGCATCCCACCGCTCGCCGGCTTCTTCTCGAAGGACGAGATCCTGCACTCCGCGGCTTCTTCCGGCCACTGGCTGCTGTGGCTCGTTGGACTGATCACCGCCGGCATGACCGCGTTCTACATGGCGCGGGCGTTCTACATGACGTTCCACGGCAAGTTCCGCGGAACCCATGAGCAGGAGCACCACCTCCACGAGTCGCCGTGGTCGATGCTCGGTCCGCTCTACATCCTGGCGGTCGGCGCGATCGCGGCCGGCTGGTTGGGCATCCCGGAGCTGCTCGGCGGCGGCAACTGGTTCCACCACCTGCTGGAGCCGTCGATCGTGAAGCTGCCGACGGAGGCAGCGGAGCATCACCTCGGCGCCGGCCTCGAGTGGGGCCTGGTGATCCTCACCACGGCGCTCGCCGCGGCGGGCATCCTCTTCGCGCGCTCGATCTATCGCGGAGCGGACGCGCTGGAGCGCGGGGGCGAGTGGGTGTCGCGCTTCCCGTTCGTGCACCGCCTGCTGGTCAACAAGTACTGGGTGGACGAGGCCTACGACCGGCTCGTCGTCCGCCCCCTGGCCGCCCTGTCGCGCGTGTTCTGGAAGGTCGTCGATTCGATCCTGATCGACGGCGCGATCAACGCCGGCGCCTGGCTGACCGAGCTCACGGGCGAGGTCGGCCGGCTCTCCACCACGGGCAACGTCCGCAACTACGCGCTCTACTTCTTCCTGGGCGTGATCGTCCTCTTCGGCTGGCTCATCCTCTGATCGGACCGCCATGGAAACGTTCTTCGACCTGCTCCTCGGCAATACGCTGACCCGCCTGGTGTTCTTCCCGGCGATCGCCTGCCTGCCGCTGCTGTTCTTCCCCAGGACGGCGGCGAAGGCGGCCAAGGTCTACACGCTCGTCGCCTCGCTCATAGAGCTGGCCTTCGGCCTCCAGTATCTGGCGGCGCACCTGGGCGCGGACGGCTCGTTCCCGCTCTCGCGCGACGTCCGACTCCCCTGGATCCCGGCCTACGGCATCTCCTACGACCTCGCGATGGACGGCATCTCGATGCCGCTCGCGATGCTCGGGATCTTCCTGGTGCCGATCGTGCTCCTGGGCTCCTGGCAGGGGATCGAGAAGCACTGGCGGGGGTTCGGAGCCTCGATGCTGATGCTCACGACCGGCGTGCTCGGCGCTCTGCTCGCTTACGACCTCTTCCTGTTCTACGTGTTCTGGGAGGTCATGCTGATCCCCATGTATCTGCTGATCGGGGTCTGGGGCGGCGAGCGGCGGATCTACGCGGCGGTCAAGTTCTTCCTCTACACCATGGCGGGCAGCCTGCTCATGCTGATCGCCATCCTGTGGATGGGCTGGACGTTCCGGGCGCTCAACGGCGGCGCCTGGAGCTTCGCCTACGAGGACATGCTGAGGCTCGACTTCCCGGTCTACCAGCAGGTCTGGCTGTTCGCGGCGTTCGCCCTCACCTTCGCGATCAAGGTGCCGATGTTCCCGTTCCACACCTGGCTGCCGGACGCGCACGTCGAGGCGCCGACCGGCGGCTCGGTGATCCTGGCCGGCATCCTGCTCAAGCTCGGCACCTACGGCTTCCTGCGCTTCGCGATCCCGCTCTTCCCCAAGGCGACCGAGGTGGCGCAGCCGCTCCTGGTGGGTCTCGCGCTGATCGGCATCCTCTACGGCGCGCTGGTCGCCTGGGTGCAGGAGGACATGAAGAAGCTGGTCGCCTACTCCTCCATCGCCCACCTCGGGTTCGTGATGCTCGGCCTCCTCGCCGTGGACCAGATCGCCTGGGAGGGGTCGCTCCTCCAGATGGTCAACCACGGCCTCTCGACCGGCGCGCTCTTCCTCCTGGTCGGCATGCTCTACGACCGGCGGCACACGAAGAAGTTCTCGGAGTTCGGCGGCCTGGCGGCGGTCGTCCCGCTGTTCGCCTTCTTCCTGATCTTCTCCACCCTGGCCTCGGTCGGCCTGCCGGCGCTCAACGGCTTCGTGGGCGAGTTCCTGATCCTCTCGGGCACGTTCAAGTCGCTGGGCTGGCCGGCGGTGGTGGCGACGCTCGGCGTGGTGCTCGCCGCGGTCTACCTGCTCAAGATGGTCCAGCTCACGCTCTGGGGTCCGATCACCAAGGAAGAGAACCGCGGGCTCTCCGACCTCTCGCTGCGGGAGCTGGCGGCGCTCGTGCCGCTCTGCGTGTTCATGGTCTGGATCGGCGTGGCGCCCGAGACCTTCCTCAAGCCGACCCGGGCGGCGCTCGATTCGACGCTGACCGCCTACCGGACGGCCCTGGCCCGACCCGACGTGACCGAAGCGACGCTTCGCCCTGCCGCTGCCGACCAGATCTCCCAGGAGGGACGATGAGCCGCGCCGACCTGATGAGCCTCCTGCCGGAGATGATCCTCTCCGGCGCGGGCATCGTGATCCTGCTCCTCGACGCGACTGCGCCGAAGCTGCGCCGGGCGTTCACCGGCCTGTCCGTGATCACCGTCGTGGCCGCGGTCTGGGGCGCCTGGAGGGCCTGGAGCCAGTTCCCCGGCGACTCGCTGCTGACCTGGGGCGGGCTCCTGGAGACGAGCGGCGTCACCTATGCGCTGTCGCTCGTGATCCTGCTCGCGACCGGGCTCTGCCTGCTGGCCTCGCAGGGCTACCTGCGGCGCGAGAACATCCTCTCGGGCGAGTACCACGCGCTCCTCCTCTGGTGCGCGACCGGCCTGCTGCTCATGCTGCGCGGCACGGAGCTGCTGACGATCTTCCTGTCGCTGGAGCTGTTCTCGTTCTGCCTCTATTCGCTCGCCGCCTACCACCGGCGGCTCGCGATCGCGAGCGAGGCAGCGATCAAATACTTCCTGATGGGCGCCTTCGTGAGCTCGTTCGTGCTCTACGGCCTGGCGCTGGTCTACGGCGCGACCGGGTCCACGCGCCTCGCCGAGATCGGCGCGAAGCTTGCCGCCGGAGGCTCAATGACGGCCGGCGCGAGCCTCGGCCTGCTGCTCCTGGTGGCGGGCTTCGGGTTCAAGATGAGCATCGTGCCGTTCCACGCCTGGTCTCCGGACACCTATCAGGGCGCGCCGTCGCCGTTCGTGGCCTTCCTGTCGGTGGCGCCGAAGGTGGCGAGCGCACTGGTGCTCTACCGGCTGCTGGAGGCGGTGGTCCAGGTGCCGACGGCGGTGCACAAGTGGAGGGTCGTGGTGGCGGCGCTCGCGGTGATGTCGATGCTGGTGGGCAACCTCCTGGCGCTCGCGCAGCGCGACATCAAGCGCATGCTCGCCTACTCGGGCATCGCGCACATGGGCTACCTGCTGCTCGCGCTGGTGGTGCTCGACCGCGCCTCTCTGATGCCGGTGATCGTCTACCTGCTGGCCTACGTGCTGATGAACGCCGGCGCCTTCACGGTGGTGTCGATGCTCTACAGCCGGCCGGGCGAGCAGCACCTGATCACCGATCTGTCGGGCTACGGCTACCGCTATCCGCTGCTCGGGGCCTGCCTCGCGGTCTGCATGCTGTCGCTCGGGGGCATCCCGCCGACGGTCGGCTTTCTCGGCAAGTACCTGGTCTTCCTGAACGCGGTGGGCGACGGGCTGGTCGGGCTCGCGGTGCTCGGCGTGCTGGCGAGCCTGGTCGGCGTCTTCTACTACCTGCGGGTGGTGTACGTCCTCTACATGAAGGCCGAGGAGCGGCAGCCCGAGGGCCTCCTCCTCGACGTCTGGGGCCGGACCGCGGCGGTGGTGGCGGCGCTGGGCACGCTGGCGCTGGGGATCTGGCCCACGGGGTTGCTGCAGTGGCTTCTCGAGGCAACGACGGCGAAGTGATCGCCGGGGCGGAGGAGGTCTCTCCTCTCACCCTGAACCGGCTCTCCTTCTATCTCCGGTGCCTGCGGCACCTGCAGGAGCTGGGGATCAAGCGCGTCTCCTCGCAGGAGCTGGCGCAGCGCTACCACCTGTCCGCGACCCAGATCCGCAAGGACCTGGCGCAGTTCGGGGAGTTCGGCATCCGCGGCGTGGGCTACGAGGTGGACGAGCTCGCGGCGCACCTGAACACGCTGCTCGGCCTGGACAGCGAGCACCGGCTGGTGATCGTGGGCATGGGCAACCTCGGCACGGCGCTCGCGCAGTACCTCGGCTTCAACTACGGCGCGTTCCGGGTGGTGGCCGGCGTGGACATGGACCCGGAGAAGGTGGGCCGCGAGATCGCGGGTTTCCGGGTCCGCTCCGCCGCGGACCTGGTGGAGGTGGTGCGCGAGTCCGGCGCGGAGATGGGCGTGCTCGCCGTGCCGGCCGAGGCAGCGCAGGAGAACTACGAGGCCCTGGCCGCGGCCGGCGTGAAGGCGGTCCTCAACTTCGCGCCGGTCCGGGTGAAGCGCGTCCCGGGAGCGCTGCTGAAAAACGTGGACCTGCGGATCAACCTCGAAGAGCTGGCCTTCTTCCTGCGCCGATGACTCGGCGCGACCTGCCGGACGCGCTCGCCTGGCTCGTCCTCTCGGCGGTCGTCCTCTGCCTGATCCCGATCGGCTGGGTCTCGGCCGACGGCGTCGGCCAGAGCCTCTCCTACGCCGCCGGCTTCCAGCGCTGGAACCCGAACCACCTGCTGGTCGAGCCGCTCGGAGTCGCCTGGCTGGAGCTCCTCGATCCGGGTTTTTCGCGCGCCGAAGGCGTGGACCACCTCAAGCGCCTGTGCATCCTGGCCGGAGCCCTGGCGGTCGGGCTGTTCCGCTTCGGGGTTGCCGGCCGGCTCGCGTCGAGCCGCCTGGCCGCCAACCATGGAACGGCCTGGATGGCCCTCGGCTCCGCCTTCTCACGGCTGTGGATCTCGGACGAGATCCACATGGTCCAGATGCCGGCGGTGGTGCTCGTCGCGGTGCTCGCGCTGCGCTACCTGGACCGGCCGTCGCTCTCGCGCGCCGCGGCCGTGGGTGCCTCCGTCACGCTGGCCGCCGCCTTTTTCCTGGAGAATCTGCTGCTCGGTCCGGCCCTGGCGGTCGGCCTCCTGCTCAGGAAGCGCTCTGCCCATGCGGCCATGATCCTCGGATCCACGCTGGCGACGACCACTCTGGTCTTCGGAGGGATCTGGGCCGCCTCCGGACCGTCCCAAAGTCCTCTGGAGTGGCTGACCCGCTACGGAGGCGGAGGCCAGCCGTCCCGGGTCGAGGCCGCCTACGGCGTCGAGCCGGGTCTGGCCGGGCTTGCCGAATCCACGCTCCGGGCCGGCTATGGAGCGGCCTGCGCGCTGGTGGATCTGGCGCCCTCCGTGGCCGCGTTCCGCGACGGTCAGCCGATCGGGCCGACCGTGATCCTCGGCCTCCTCGCTTTCGCCGCCTCGCTCGTCCTCCTGACCGGCCTCCAGGGCAACCGCCTCCTGGTCGGTGCCTGGGCTGTGGCGGTGCTCGCGTTCGGGATCTTCTGGAACAACTCGGACGATCAGTTCTACTTCCAGCTCTCGGTCGCCTTCGGGGCGCTCGCCTCGCGCATGCCGATCCGCCCCGCCCTGCTCGCCCTCAGCCTGTCCGCGCTGCTCTGGAACGCCGCCGACCTCGCCCAGCGGCGCATCCTCTATCCCAGGCAGGAGAGGCTCGCCCTGATGAGGACGCTCGGAGACGCGGGGCTCATCGTCTATCCGGGCTTCGACGAGATCGAGATCCTGCTGCAGTTGGAGCCGACGACGCGCTCGATCTCCTTCACGAGCCTCGCCGTGCAATACCCGGCCCCGCAGGGCCTGGGCGTCCTCACGGCCGACATCGAGAAGACCCTGGCCTCGGGCCGCTCTGTCGCGCTGCTCGACCTCTTCGACACGCCGCGCCAGCGCAGCCCGTGGAAGTTCCTGCACCGGCTGGGGTACGAGCACGACGAGGTGCTGAGAGTCCTCGGCCGCTACCCGGCGGAGACGGGCAGGCTGGGGCCGTTCACGCTGCGCCGGATTCAAGTACCATAGGGCCATGGTCTATCGGGGAAAAGTCAGGGACAACGTGGTGGTTTTGGAGCCGGGCATCCGGCTGCCGGAAGGCGCCGACGTCAGGATCGAGATCCTCGCCGAGCGCCAGGACGCTCTCCTGGCGATGACCGATCTGGCTGTCGAGACGGGCATCCCGGATCTCGCCACGAACATCGACCACTACCTGTACGGACACCCGAAGGCGAACGATGCCACCTAAAGCCAGCTCTATAAGGAGCGGAGCGACAAGACCTGGGGACTCGTCGATTGCGCGACCTTCCAGGTGATGACGGAGCAAGGCATCCTCGAGGCGTTCACGAACGACCGTCATTTCGAGCAGGCAGGATTCAAGTGCCTGTTACCCCTTCTCTGAGAGAGGCCTGGGGCTCGGGGGTATAATTCTCCCAGAACCCAGAGGAGGGAAACCATGCAAGCAGGTCCGGTCAGGCCTATCGAGCCGGGCTCCGCCGTCCCGTCCGATCGACAACCCGGTGGTCTCAAGGGTTGGGCTTTGTTCGCGATCGGCGCTTTCGGTCTGGGTATCAATCACGTGCAGGCGGTTTCGAGCGGCAAGGTCAGCATCTGGCTCCTTCTCCTCGGCCCGCTGCTGGTCCTCCTCGGAGTGGGCGCGGCCTACGATGTCCGGATCCTCACGGCGGCCACCAAACACGCGAAGTCGGTGCCGGGGCGCTTCCGCGTGATCGCCACCCTGCTCTCCCTGGCGGCGATGGGCATCTCGGCTTGGCTGGCACTGGGGTTCTACAGGATCTTCTAGGGGGTGCCTGCTTTTCGCTGGGACCGCCGGCTTCCTAGCCGGCCAAGCCGGAGCGCCGGATGGAGTGGCCGTGGCGCGGCCGTTTCAGGCCCGGCCGACGACCTTGCCGTTTGATCCTCCGGCGGGCCGGCTGGGAAGCCGGCGGTCCCAGCGAAAAGCACGGCCCGACTCGTTTCTGCCGCGCAGACTAGCCACTCTCCGTCAGGATCGCACGGGCGAAGGTCGCGAGCCCTTCTCGCACCGCCTCGGCGATCTCCGGGCGCGTGACGATGGCGCTCTCGTCCAGGCTCTTCCCTCGCAGGTTGACCTCGACGTACGCCTCCCGGATCAGGCGGCCGGACATGATCGTGACCGTCTCCGCGAGCGACGCCTGGGCGTAGGCCGCGGGCGGCGTCGCGTTGAAGAGCACGACCGGCTTGCCCACGAACTCCGAGCCGCCGACCAGCCAGTCCAGCGCGTTCTTGAGCGCGCCCGGTATCCCGTGCGCGTACTCCGGGCTGGAGAGGATGAGGCCGTCCGCCTCCCGCACCCGCGCCCGGAACGCCGTCACGGCCGGAGGCTCGTCCTCCTCCAGGTCCGGGTTGAAGTGCGGGAGCCCGCCCAAGCCGTCGTAGAGGACGACCTCCACCCCCTCCGGCGCCAGCGCCGCCGCCGCGCGCAGGAGGGCCGTGTTCGAGGAGATCCTCCTCAAGCTGCCGGAGATCGCCAGGAGCTTCACCGGGCTCTCCTGGAGTAAGCTGCCTTCATGCGCACCATCGCCCTCCTGACCGGGATGTTGTTGACGAGCGCCTCCGCCCTGCCTGCTCTGGACCATGGCGCCCTCGCGGCCCGCATTGTCCAACAGATGCGCCTCGAACCGGGAGAGAAGGTTCTCCTGCTCTCCCATCCGGGCGACTTCGAGCCCCTCATCCCGCTCCTCCGCGAGGCCGTGGTCCGCTCCGGCGGCGTCGATCTCGGGAACTGGCAGGTGCTCGGCAAGGAGCATCCCGGCGCCGAGGGCTCGCGGAAGGCCCTGATCCCGCTGCTGCGCAACGCCGATCTCGCCGTCATGCTCCCCGGAGCGTCGCCGGCCGACCCCGAGTACGCCGCGATGCAGGACGTGCTCCGGGAAGGACATGGCCGCACGATCCACTTCCACTGGAGCGTGGGAGGCGCGCCGAGCGCCTACCCCGTCCCCGGCCACCCGCTGCCGTCGCAGGACGTGATCGACGCGACCTACGAGCGCGCCGTCGTCCACTCCGACTGCAAGGCGATCGGCGAGGCCCAGCGGCGCTTCGAGGCGGCGATGCGCGCGGGAGAGCTCCGGGTCACCACGCCAGCGGGCACCGATCTGCGCTTCCGCATCGGAGACCGGACGGTCACCCGCCAGGACGGCGACGCCTCGGCGGCCCGCGCCCGCGAGGCCCGCGTGCTCATCGACCGCGAGATCGAGATCCCCTGCGGCGCGGTTCGAGTGGCGCCGCTGGAGGAGACCGTCGAAGGCACCATCGCCTTTCCGCCCGGCCGCTGGAACGACCAGGACGTCGAGGGCCTCGTCCTCCGCTTCCACCAGGGCCGGATCGTCGAGGTCCGCGCTCGCAAGGGCCAGGAGGCGGTCGAGGCCGAGCTCGCGAAGGGAGGAGACGCCGCGCGCGGGTTCCGCGAGCTCGCCCTGGGCTTCAACCCCGAGCTCGCGGTTCCCGCGGAGGCTTCGTGGATCCCGTACTATGGCTACGGAGCCGGCGTCGTCCGGCTCTCGCTGGGAGACAACAGCGAGCTTGGAGGCAAGGTGACGGGCGGCTACGTACGCTGGAACCTCTTCACCGACGCGACGGTGAGCGCTGGCGGGAGGGCGTGGGTGCGGGACGGCAAGCTCCAGTGAACGCTGTGGCGGCTCAGCGCACGGCGCCAGCCACCGCTTGGTTGACAGGAGACTTTCGGGCCATTACAGAGCGACTTGAAAGAGACTCTTCAGAGCCTCGCCGCCTGACACAGGGAAGTTCGACTGCATGGCTGAATGGCTCATGAAGAGTACAGTCGTACCTGCTGCGGTTAGCAGCGGCACCGACTTCATATACGCAGGTGTGTAGATGTGATAAGAGACATTGACTCCTCTGGCGGCCAACCAGACTGTCTACGAGTAGCAGGTCTTTCGCTGGGACCGCTGGCTTCCAGCCGGCCCGTCGGAGGATCGAACAGCAAGGCCGTCGGCGCGGCCCGAAACGACCGCGCCACGGCCATCTCCATCCTGCGCTCCGGCCTGGCCGGCTGGAAGCCAGCGGTCCCAGCGAAAAGCAAAGAGCTCCCCGGCTCGTTTCTTCCACGCTAAAAGGTCGACGAAGTTTTTGAGAGGTGCGCTCTCGGCGCCTGTCGCGAGGGAGATCCATTCGATCGGTATGGTGTCCCTTTCTACCACACGGCTCTTGCGAAAACCCGGTCCCGGAGGTGCTCAGAGCACCAAGGCTCCGCACACCTCCGGCATGGGCCCACCTCCTCCCTCGGGCCTCCCGGGCCGGGACGGCGGCGTCCTTGGACACGGCGGCCGCCGACCCTCCAGATTGTCAAGGAACCCTCTGCCGCGCGGCTGCCGCGCACCGGTTTGCCGCCGGTGCGCGGCCCCGAGCCGCTGCCGCACGACTGTGTGCACGGCCCGCACGGACCCGAGCGGCCGCCGCACGACCTTCGCACGACGCGCTCGGACCCGCGCAGCCGCCGCAAACTCCCGCGCGGCCGACGCGAACACCCTGGCCGCTGCCGCACGACCCCGCACACCGGCCGCACGACCTTGTGCCGCCGCCGCACGGTCCCGGGCGGCGGCGGCAAACCCGTGCTCACCGGCCGCTCACCCGAGGTCCGCTACAATAAGTGAAGCCGCGCGGAAGTCAAGAGGGGAAAAAGTCCAGATTCTGGACTTTTTG
Organism: Acidobacteriota bacterium; assembly: GCA_040349255.1. Lineage (GTDB taxonomy): Bacteria > Acidobacteriota > Thermoanaerobaculia > Multivoradales > UBA5704 > DATMER01. Next base: position 49,247 of record JBEQUE010000055.1, read on the forward strand.
GGGTCTTGACAGCCATCATCTCTTCTTTGAGGATTGACTTGCCTCGGCGGGATCGCTGAAAAAGCGTGAGGCAGGGAGATCTTTGACAATCGATGGACAGGAGCGGGGGCCTGCCTGCGGCGACAGGCCCCCTGAGCTCCTGCTTTGTTCAGCTCTGGCTTCCCACCGCGCTCGGAGCGGTCGCGTCCGGCGTCACGTGCAGGGCGAGTTGCAGGGCCTTGCCGTCCTCGGGGCTGTACACCCGATAGGTGCCCGCGTCGAGGACGATGTCCAGCGTGGCGGTCTCGCCGGGCTGGAGCGGCTTGTCCAGCACCTTGTCGCCGGCCGGACCGACGATGCCGAAACTGTGCTCCTGGCTGCCGGCGTTCTTGACTTCGAACGTAGTCGCGCCGGTCGGCAACGATTCCGGCATCTGCAGCTCCTGATCCGTCACGTTGACCTGAACCGTGCGATCCTCGGTACCCTGAGAAGCATCGCCGCAGGCGACGACGAACGGCATACAGGCAAGAAGGGCGATGAACAGGAGAACAACGCCACTCCGCTTGCTTTCCTGGAATTTCATGGTTGAGCCTCCTTCCATATCGAACAATACCGAGGGGCCCTCCCCCTCGCGCACCTACCCTTTATGCACGTCCCGGGCCAACTCGGGGGCGCAGAGAGAGGCTCAGCAGCCGCTGAAGCAGTAGAAGCGGCGCTGCCGGGTGTCGATCCCCAGGCGCAGGTAGAGCAACTGGTGGCGCGCGGTCGCGGCCTGCCAGCTCTCCGGCTCGACCTGGATCAGGCGCTCGTAGCCCGCGATCGCCGCGGCCCGGGCGCGGTCGGCCCCGGGCTCGAAGAGGGCCGGCTCCGGCACGATCCCGTCCTCTCCCGTGTCCCGGCTCAGCGACCACCAAGTCTCGTAGGCCTGGGCCACGTCGAACAGGACCTGGGCGGTCCGGGTGCCGGGACGCTCCTTCAGGAAGCTCTCGCCGTGCTCGATCACCTGGCGGAAGCAGCCCTCCTGTCCGTCCTGTCCGGCCCAGCCGTCGTCCTGAAGTGCCAGAAAGGCCTCATCGGACCAGTCCTCCTGGAGCGGGATGCCGCCCTCGGCAGGCTTCAGGAGATTCGCATGGAGAGCCTCGACCATCAGCGTGTCGGGCCTCCAGACGAAGGCGCGCACCTCCTGGGCCGGGGTGGGCCAGAGGATCAGGCCGGCGAAGGCGTTCGAAGTCCCGAAGGACCTCCAGTCCTTCCTTTCCGACTTGCCGTAGCGGGAGGTCAGGCGCCCCTTCAGCTCTTCATAGGCGTTGGCGACGTGGTTGGGCGCCTGCCCTTCGAAGGCGGCGTAGCGCAGCCGGCAGGAGGGGGAACCGCCGTCCGCGCCGGCCTCGGGGTAGAAGGCGACCTCGGCCGCGATCTCGCCCTCCTGGAAGGAGCAGCGATAGCACCAGCCGTCCGGAAGCCGGCGCGGCCCGCTGTTGTGGCGGCCCGCCCGGAACTCCTGGCATCGGGCTCCGGGATGGAGCGCGAGCCAGTCCGGGTACGGCCTTCCCCAGTCGGAGCGCTGGAGCCCTTCGTCGAGAGACGACGCGAGCTGGATGCCGGGGGACGGGAGCGGCTGGGAAGAGGCGACCTTCGAGGGCTCCTGGACACCCAGGAGCAGGGGGAGACAGAGGACGAGGAACCTGTTCATGGAGTGCCCCCTCCTGGAGGGCACGTCGGACTCCAAGAGTATATCGCGGAGCTCAGCCGAGGCGGTAGAAGCTGAGCGAGCTCTCGCCGTAGCGCCGCGCGTCGGTTCGCACCAGCCGGCCGGCCTCGACCGGCAGGTCGGTGCGGGACGAGTGCTCCACCACGACCTCCGCGTCCGGCGCGAGGAGCGGCTGGAGACCGGCGAGGAGGGCGTCGTACTCCCCGAAGGCGTAGGGCGGGTCGGCAAAGGCGAGGTCGAACGGGCCGGTCAGGCGGACGAGTCCGGCGGGAAGCGGGAGCCGGCGGACCTCCGCCCTTTCGCCCAACTGCGCGGCGTTGGCCTCCAGGGTCTTCACGGCCCGCAGGCTCTCGTCCACGAAGAGGACCGCGAGCGCGCCGCGGCCCAGGGCTTCCAGGCCGACCACGCCGCTGCCCGCGAAGAGGTCGAGGACGCGGGCGCGGTCCAGGCGGTCGTTCCAGATCGAGAACAGCGCCTCGCGCACCCGGCCCTCGGTGGGACGAGCGCCGGGCGGCACGGCGAGGCCCCGGCCGCGGTGCGACCCGCCCGTGACGCGGACCCCCGGCTTCACTTGCGCCTCGCGAGAAGCGCCACGAACTCCTTGTGCATCTCCTCGCGCAGCACGAAGATGTAGAGCGGCTCGTCGAGCCCCTGCAGCTCCACGGCCTTGTTGTCCGGCGTGAAGCGCACGATCCTGAAGCGCTGGCCATCCCGCCGCTTGAGCACGTCAAATCGGCGCGCTTCATAATCGACGGGAAGCTCCTCCTTGCCTCTCAGGTCCTCCACCTTCCCTTCCATGTCCTTGGCGACCTGGAGGACCCGCGACAGGCTCAGGGGCAGGGCGTCGTAGTGGGTGAAGTGGAAGACCTGTTCCGTCCGGCCGGGCAGCAGCAGGTGGAGCTCGCAGCGCTCGATATACGGTCCGGACACGCTGGAGGGCATGTGGCGCTTGGTCTCGGAGAGGTCCTCGGCCGCGAGCCGGTTCATCGCTCCGTCCAGCTCCTCGGGGCTCAGCTCCGACAGGCCCATCCACTCCTGGCCCGGCGGACCGTCGATCAGCCGCACGGTCCCGTTCTGGAACAGGGTGACCTCCCGGTGGCCCAGCTCGTTGGCGCAGCCGTAGCGCAGCACCTCGATGGCGCGGTCGGACTCGGCCGCGGCCAGCGGAAGGGCCAGGAAGAGGAAGGCGGTCCAGAATCTACGTCGCATCCGATGTCTCCAACAGCCGGGCGGCGAACTGCAATTCGTCCTCGGCCTCGACCCGTCCGTCGAGCCGCGCCCGGCGGGTCTCCTTGAGCGCGTCGCCGATCCGCGGCCCCGGCCGGAACCCGGCCGCGACCAGGTCCGCGCCCCGGATGCCCAGCTCGAACGTCCGCAGCTCGGTCAGGTCGCGGCGCGCCCAGGCGCGGACGGCCTCGTCCGGCTCCGCCAGGAGGAGGAGCAGCTCCTCCCCCGCCAGCGGCTCCAGGGCCTCGGCCGCCTGGTGCGGCAGGAGGTCCGGCCGCGCCAGCGCCCGACGCGCCGTTTCAAGACGCGCGGGGAACCCGGCCAGGAGCCGACGGTCCTCTCCCGCGAGCATCAGGCGGTCGGCGAGCCGGTCCAGCTCCGGCCCGTCGAGGTCGCCCGCCAGCGCCATCAGGTGCAGGCGCCAGACGCGCACGGGCGGATCGGCGAGTCCCTCCAGATGGTACCAGTCCCAGGCCGCTCGCGCGTTGCGCAGTCGATCCCGGGCGCCATCCTCCAGGCCGATGCACGGATGGAGGACGCGGAGCAGATCCAGCTCGGCCAGGCGCTCGATGCCGCGCAGGGCGAGCGCCGGGTCGTCGAGCAGCAGGACCAGCTCGTCGCGCAGCCGGGAGCCGGAGAGGTGGTCGAAGATCCCCTCGCCGAGCGCCACCTCGACGAGCCGCAGCGTCTCCGCCGAGAGGTGGAAGCCGAGCCGCAGCTCCAGGCGCACGGCGCGCAGGACGCGCGTCGGGTCGTCGATGAAGGAGAGACTGTGGAGGGCCCGCAGGGTCTTCTCCTTGAGGTCGTGCCGGCCGCCGAAGTAGTCGATCAGCTCCGGCACCTCTCCGGGTCCGAGGCGGATGGCGAGGGTGTTGATCGTGAAGTCGCGCCGGAACAGGTCCTGGCGCAGCGCCGAGGTCTGCACCTCCGGCAGCGCCGCGGGCGCGCGGTAGAACTCGCTGCGCGCCGTGGCGACGTCGATGTGGAAGCCGTCCGGATCGACCACCACGGCGGTGAGGAAGGCGGGATGGGTGCGCACCCGGCCGCCCAGCTCTTCGGCGAGGAGCGCGGCGAAGCCGAGGCCGTCGCCCTCGACGACCAGGTCGAGATCGCGGTTCTCGCGCCCGAGCAGGAGATCGCGCACGAGGCCGCCGACCAGGTGGACCGGGATGCCCTGCCGCCGCGAGACCGCCGCGATGCGCCCGACGAGCCCGCGCAGGAACGGCGGCAGGCGCTGCTGGAGGAGCCGGGCGATCTTCTCCTTGCGCTCCCGGAGCTGCTCGACGCGCCGGTCGAAACGGCGGTCGAGGTCGGAGAGACGGCCGTGGAGGTGGCGGAGCACCTGCATGCGGGTGATCAGGCCGAGGGGCCGACCGCCCGGGTCGCCCACCAGGATGAACCGGGGGTGTCGGGCGAGCATGCGCTCCCCCACCTCGTCGGCGGAGGCGGACGGGCCGATCCACTCCAGCTCCGGGCTCATCACGGTCTCCACCGGCCGGCCGCCCAGGCCGTGCTGGATCGCGGCGTCCAGGATCTGGCGGGTGACGGTGCCCGCGACCCGGTCGCCGTCGAAGACCGGGGCCGCGTTGACCCGGCGGGTGTTGAGGTAGGTCTTCGCCGCGTCGATCGGCAGGCCGGCCGGGAGCTCGACGAACGGCGAGATCATCAGGTCGCGCGCCCGGGCGGCGGGAGGCAGGGTGTCGCGCAGCCCGGCCAGCAGGCGCTCGCGGACCTCCAGGGTGGTCTCACCCTTGATGCGGGCCGAGGCCGCGGTGGCGTGCCCTCCTCCTCCGCCGAAGCGGGCCAGGAATTCGCCGAGGTCGAAGCCTTCGAGATCCCCGCGCGCGATCACGGTGACGTGGTCGCCCTCCGTCCCCTCGCCGAAGAGGGCGAAGAGGACTGGCAGCTCGAAGATCTCCAGGCAGCGGGAGACGAGCGGCGCCAGCTCCTCGACGTAGGCCTCCAGGTCCACCTCCACGAAGCCGACGCGGTGGCCGTGGATGCGATGGACCTCCAGGCGCCGGGTCATGCGGTGGAGGATCTCCAGGCGGCCGGGGTCGAGCGGGCGCGAGACGAAGCGCCGGACCGTGGCGAGGTCGCCGCCCTGGGCGAGGAGCCAGACCGCGGCCTCGAAGTCGCGCGGGCTGGTGGTGGCGTAGGTCAGCGAGCCGGTGTCCTCGTAGATGCCGAGGAGAAGCAGGTCGGCCTCGACGGAGCTGACCGGCAGTCCGCGCTGCCGCAGCTCCTCGACCAGGAGCGTCGAGGTCGAGCCGGCCCCGGGATCGACCCGGCCGCCGCGGGTCTCCACGTCGGAGTCGGTGTCCGGGTGGTGGTCGTAGGCCCAGACCTCGATGCCCGGGTTTTCGTCCAGCCAGTCGGCGAGGACGCCGATGCGCTCCCGCTGGCGGACGTCGCAGAGGATCACCCGGGTGAGCGATCCGGGGTCGATCTCCCTGTGCCGCAGCTCGGAGAGCTCGAACAGGCCGCTCTCCAGCATGCGGCGCAGCGACTCCTCGCGGGAGCCCGGGAAGAACAGCCTGGCCTCCGGGTGGAGCTTCAGGGCCGCGACCATGGCGGCGAAGGCGTCGAAGTCGGCGCCGATGTGGGTGGAGATGAGGTGCATCTACGCCGCGCTGTAGCGCTCGCGGATCGCGCCCTGCCCGAGCAGCCCCTCGATCGAGGCGGCGAGCTTGGGGCCGAAGTCGATCTTGTAGGTCTCCTTCGGCGCGATCCAGACGGTCTGGTCCGGGTACTGGATGCCGAGCTTGACCGGCACGTCGCCGGGATGCTCCTTGAGCAGGTCGCTCAGCTTGAGCATCGTGTTGGTGGACACGGTCGAGGGCTGGAACACCAGCTCCACCTTGGCCAGCGACGGGCCGAGGTTCGTCACCGGCACGATCTCCTCCACCGTGATCTCGACGTCCGTGCCGCGCTCGCGAAGCTGGCCCTTGACCAGGACCACGGCGTCGTCGGACAGCAGGTGGCCGAACTTCTCGAGCTGGCTGGCGAAAAGGGTGACCGGGAGGCTGCCTTCGAGGTCCTCCAGCACGAAGCGGCCCATGAACTTGCCGGCGTTCGGACCGCTCTTGATCTTCACCCGGCTCATGTTGGCCACGATGCCGCCGAGCGTGACCGTGCCCTCGGCGCCCTCCTTGAGCGAGGCGGTGGTGTGCGTGGTCATCCGCTCAAGCTGGGCCTGGTGCTCGGTGAGCGGGTTGCCGGTGAGATAGAAGCCGAGCGCCTCCTTCTCGAACTTGACCCGCTCGCGCTCGGGCCATGGCGGCGTCTTCGGGTCGGGCTGCGGCTCCCTGAGCATCGAGCCGCCTCCCAGGAGCGCGCCGAAGAGGTTGTTCTGCCCCTCCTCGCGCTCGCGCCGCCGGCGCTGGCCGTAGTCGAGGATCGCGTCGATCGTCTCCCAGAGCGCGGCGCGGTGAGGGCCGAAGTCGTCGAAGGCGCCGGCCTTGACCAGCGACTCCCAGACCTTCCGGTTGGCCTGGCGGAGATCGACCTCGGTGGCGATCTGGGCCAGGCTCTGGAACCGGCCGACGCGCCGCCGGGCTTCCAGGAGTGAATCGATCGCCCCTTCTCCCACCCCCTTCACCGCGCCGAGGCCGAAACGGATCCCGTTCTCGACCACGGTGAAGACGTAGCCGCTCTCGTTGACGTCCGGCGGCAGGATCTCGATGCCCATGTTCGTCCGGCACTCGGCGATGTACTTGGCGATCTCGTCGGAAGACGAAAGCTCGGAGTTGAGCATCGCGGCCATGAAGGCGACCGGATGGTGGGCCTTCAGGTAGGCGGTCTGGTAGGCCACCATGGCGTAGGCCACGCTGTGGCTCTTGTTGAAGCCGTAGCCGGCGAAGGGCTCGATCTTGTCCCAGAGATCCGAGGCCCGCTGCGGCGGCATGCCACGGCCGGCGGCTCCGTCGACGAACTTCGCCTTCATCTTGGCCATGACGTCGACCTTCTTCTTGCCCATGGCCTTGCGCAGCATGTCCGCGTCGGCCATGCTGAAACCGGCCACCTCCACGCCGATCATCATCACCTGCTCCTGGTAGACGATGATGCCGTAGGTCTCCTCCAGGATCGGCTGCATCTCGGGAGCCAGATAGGCGAACTTCTTGCCCTGCTTGCGCTGGATGTACTCGTCGACCAGCGTCATGGCACCCGGACGGTAGAGCGCGTTCAAGGCGGCCAGCTCTTCGAACCGCGATGGCTTGAATCGCCGCAGCAGGTCGGTCATGCCGCGCGATTCAAACTGGAAGATGCCGCTCGTGCGCCCGTCGCAGAACAGGCGGAAGACTTCCGGGTCGTCGAGCGGCAGGGTTTCGAGGTCGACCTCGATCCCCTGCTGCCGGAGGATCTTGATCGCGTCGTCGATGACCGTGAGGGTGCGCAGGCCCAGGAAGTCCATCTTGAGAAGGCCGAGCTTCTCGATGATGGTCATGTCCCACTGGGTCATGATCTGCTCTTCGTCGCCCTTGGTGGCCTTGTAGAGCGGCACCAGGTCGTCGAGCCGCCGCGGCGTGATCACGATGCCGGCGGCGTGGACCGAGGCGTGGCGGGTGAGGCCCTCCAGGCGGGAGCCCACCTCCACGACCTGCTTGACCTCGGGGTCCTTCTCCATCTCGGATTTGAGCGCGTCGATCTCCTTGGCCGCCTGGCCGAGAGATTTGGTCATGTCCGGCAGGAGCTTCGCGATCCGGTCGACCTTGGCGTAGGGCAGGCCCATGACGCGGCCGACGTCGCGGATCACGGCCTTGGCGGCGAGCGTCCCGAAGGTGATGATCTGGGCCACGCGGTCGCGGCCGTACTTCTCCGACACGTAGTGGATGACCTCGCCGCGCCGCCGCATGCAGAAATCGATGTCGATGTCGGGCATGCTGATGCGGTCGGGATTGAGGAAGCGCTCGAACAGCAGGTCGTACTGGAGCGGGTCGATGTCGGTGATCTTCATCGCCCAGGAGACCACCGAGCCGGCGGCCGAGCCGCGGCCCGGGCCGACCGGGATGTCGTGCTCCTTGGCGTAGCGGATGAAGTCCCAGACCACCAGGAAGTAGCCCGCGAAGCCCATCTTCTCGATGACCTGGATCTCGTATTCGAGGCGCTCGCGGTAGCGCGACTCGGGGTTTTTCTCCAGGCGCTTCGCGTTCCTCCGGCGCAGCGGCTCCAGGCGCTCCTCCAGCCCCTCGCGCACCACCTTCGCGAAGTAGCCCTGGAGGGTGTGCCCCTCGGGCACGGTGAACTCGGGGAGCTGGTAACCGTCCATCGGGATCACCAGGTCGCAGCGCTCGGCGATGGCGAGCGTGTTCTCGATCGCCTGGTGATCGTCCGGGAAGAGCTTGTGCATCTCCTCCGCCGACTTCAGGTAGAAGTTGTCGGAGGCGTACTTCATCCGGTCCGGATCGTTGAAGGTCTTCTGGGTGCCGATGCAGAGCAGCACGTCGTGCGCGAAGGCGTCGTCCTTCTTGTGGTAGTGGCAGTCGTTCGAGACCACGAGCGGGATGCCGGTGCGCTGCGCGATGCGGCGGGTGACCTCCGCGGCGAGCCGCTGCTCCGGAATCCCGTGGTCCTGCATTTCGAGGTAGTAGTTGCCTTCGCCGAAGATCTCCAGGAACTCGCGCGCCGAGGCCTCGGCCTCCTTCTCCTGGTTGGCGACGATCTTCTCGTTGACCTCGCCCTTCAGGCACGCGGACAGGCAGATCAGCCCCTCGCTGTGCTTGCGGAGCATCTCCTTGTCGATGCGCGGCTTGTAGTAGAACCCCTCCAGGTAGGCCGAGGAGGTGAGCTTGAGCAGGTTCCGGTAGCCGGTCTCGTTGCGCGCCAGGAGCACCAGATGGTTGCTGCTCCCCCTGCCGGGAGTGCGGTCCAGGCGGCTCCCCTGCGCGACGTAGGCCTCGACGCCGAGGATCGGCTTGATGCCCTTGTCCCTCGCCCGGGTGTAGAACTCGATCGCGCCGAACATGTTCCCGTGGTCCGTGAGGGCCACGGCCGGCATGCCCATCGCGGCGACCGTGTTGAGCACGTCGTCGAGACGGTTGGCTCCGTCGAGCAGGCTGTACTGGCTGTGGAGATGGAGGTGGACGAAGTCGGACATCGTCCGTGGATGTTACCAGATCAGGACACCACCGGAGGACGTTCCAGCCGGCTCATCCGGAACATGTAGTGCAGCCCGGAGGAGAGGGTCGTGAAGGCGACGAGATAGAGGAGCAGGGTGGCGGCCGGCTCCAGGTTCGGCAGCGTGGGCGAGACCAGGACCACCAGCACGGTCACCACCTGGCAGAGCGTATTGAATTTGCTCAGCTTGCTGGGCGGGAAGTTGCGGATTCCCGACGCCAGGGCCAGGATCACGGCCATCACCACGATCAGCAGGTCGCGGGCGATGACCAGCACGGTGATCCAGACCGGGATCTGGACGCCGTGGTTGAGGCTGGGGATCGACAGGCTGATGTAGGCCGAGGTGAGGAGGATCTTGTCGGCGATCGGATCGAGATAGGCGCCGAGCAGCGACTGCTGGTTGGCGATCCGCGCGATGAAGCCGTCGAGCGCGTCGGTCACGCCGGCCACCAGGAAGAGGATCAGGGCGCGCAGGGCCTGGCCGTCGAGCACCGCGATGATGAACAGCGGCACCAGACCCATCCGCAGGACCGACAGGAGGTTCGGGATGGTGAACTTCACGAGGTGCCCAGGAGCTTCAGGGTGCGGCGGATGAGCTCGACCGTCTCGCCGCCGGCGACTCCCGAGGACTGCCGGCACTCCTCTTCTGGAGCGAGGAGCCCGCAGGCGGCCGCCGCGTCGCAGGCCGCGGAGGTGGACGGGTAGCCCCGGCCCGCGGCGCCGAGGCAGGAGGGCGGCTGGTCGGCGCGGGCCAGGACGAGGGCGAGGCTGCGCAGCGCCGTGGACCTCCGCGCCGGAGATCCGGGCGAGAAGCGGTGCAGCGTCGAGTCCACCTCCATGAGGCCGAGGTTCACCACGCGCACGATCTCCTCCTGGTGCGGATGGTCGAGGATGTCGGTGGCGATGCGGCCGGCCGCCGGCCGGCCGTAGCGCACGCTCGGGATGAGCCAGTAGAGCAGCACGGCGAGGTCCGCCCGGGTCAGCTCGGTCTTCGCTGCCACCTCCTGGACGTCCCTGGGCAGCAGCGACACCCGCCAGCGGAACTTGGCGGCGGCGAGCTTCTCCTGGAGCGCCGGGTCCTTCGGGTTCTCGGACGCGAGCGTCTGGAAGATCTGCAGGCCGGTCCCCGGGTCCCCGACCGCGAGCTCCAGGTCGGCCCGGTGCTCGGTCAGGGCGCGGTCGTCGGGCCGCCGCGCGGACAGGCCCTGGACCGCGGTCAGCTCGGCCTTGCGGTCGCCCCGGGCCACGGCGAGGTCGCGCGCGCCTTCGAGCGTGCCGACCTCGTCCGGCGCCCAGCGGCGCAGGAGCGCGAGGTGCTTCTCGGCCTCGTCGATCCGGTCCTGGCGCACGGCCTCGCGCAGCCGGTTCGAGACGATCTCGACCGCCCGCGGATGCAGCTCGCCGACCTTCTGGAAGGCGCGCGGGTTGCGGGCGGCGATCTCGCGGAACGCCGAGTAGGCCAGAGGGATGTCGTCGGCCTGCTCGGCGGCGCGGCCGAGCACGAGCTGGCCCGCCACGTACTGCGGCATCTGGTCCAGGAGCGGCAGCAGGCGCTCGATCACCTTGACGGGCTCGCCCTCGCCCAGCTCGACCTCGGCGACGAGCACCTGGGCGGGGACGAACGAGGGGTCCTCCTCCAGCAGGCCGGCCGCGGTCTCCAGGGCCTCGTCCCGCGCGCTCGCCGTGACGAGCCCGCGCCAGGCGTCCCGCAGGCGCTCCTGGCGCCCGGCGTCCACCTCCCGGGGGAACCCGGTCAGGGGATCGACGAGGTACGCCTGCTCCTGGGGGGCGAACGGCTGGGCCTGGGGACGGGCGGGCTCCGGCGGCGGTGCCGGGCTCGGCGCCGAGCCGCAGGCGCCCAGCGCGAAGAGCGCCAGGACCGCCGCGGCCCGGAATATCCAGCGACGGCAGCGCCAGCAGCGCCGGCCGCGCCGTGCCCCGGGCACGTCAGGCGGGGTGCGGCGCGGCCGAAATCGTGGCAATGGCATGCTTGTAGATGAGGATTTCCCTGCCTTCGCTCTCCAGAACCACGGCGAAGCGGTCGAATCGCTTGAGACGCCCGAGCAGGTGACGACCCGTCACCAGCTCCAGGTACATCGTCTGGCCTTCCTTGAGGCTCTGGAAGAGATACCCGTCCTGAATGTTGATGTTGTGCTTAGCCATACGCCCTCCCGAGACCGCTGTGCTTGACATGTTCAAGGATATGAGAAATCCGGCGATCAAAATCCTGGGCCGCAAACCAGATCACATCGGGCTCTCTCCGGAACCAGGTCTCCTGCCGTTTGGCAAAGCGGCGTGTGGCCTTGACCGTATCGGCGATTGCTTCATCGAGAGACCATTCTCCTTCCAGGTGCCGGACGACCTGCCGGTATCCGATCGCCTGGAAAGCGGGCAGACCGGGGTCGAGACCTCTCGCCAGCAGGCGGGCGACCTCTTCCACCCAGCCGTTCTCCATCATGCGGACCACCCGATCCGCGATTCGATCGTATAGGAGCACCCGAGGGAGCGTCAATCCGAGACGCTTCACCGCAATGCGCTGACTTCCAAAGGGTTGCTCGGCGATCCACGAGGAGAGCGGCCGGCCGCTCACCCGGACCACCTCCAGCGCCCGCAGAACGCGCTGCGTATCGCCCGGCGCCAGGCGCTCCGCGGTCGCCGGATCGGCCCGCGCCAGCTCGGCCGCGAGCGGCTCCAGCCCCTCCCGCGCCAGGCGCTCGCGCAGCGCGCTCCGCACCTCCGGGTCGCCCGGCGGCACCGGGCTGATCCCCTCGAAGAGCGCGCGGAGATAGAGACCGCTTCCGCCGACCACGATCGGCGTCCGGCCGCGCTCTTCGATCTCCCCGATCGCCTGCCGGGCCCGCCGGGCGAACTCCCCTGCCGACCAGCGCTCGGCTGCATCGAGGATGTCGATCAGGTGGTGCGGCACCCGGGCGCGCTCCTCCGGCCCCGGCTTGGCCGTGCCGATGTCGAAGCCGCGGTAGACCTGGAGGGCGTCGGCGTTGACGATCTCGCCGTCCAGCTCCTGCGCCAGCGCCAGGGCGAGCGCGCTCTTGCCGGTGGCGGTGGCGCCGACGATGGCAATTACCGGGGCGACCGGGAGATGCTGCGGCATGCCGTCCTACGAGGCCTGGCGGCCGGCCAGGACGGCGATGGTGGCGACCAGCTCGGCCGGGTCGATCGGCTTCGACAGGTGCATCTGGAACCCGGCGGAGAGCGCGCGCACCCGGTCCTCGGTGCGGGCGTAGGCGGTGAGCGCCGCGGCCGGCAGGTTGCCGCCGCGGTCGGCTCCCCGGGCCCGCACCTTGCGGATCAGGGAGTAGCCGTCCTCGCCAGGCACGCCGATGTCCGAGACCAGGACGTCGAAGCGCTCGCGGTCGAGCGCCTCCAGGGCGTCCGGCACCGAGGCCACGGCCGTGGCCTTCGCGCCGTGCTGCTCCAGCGCCGTCACCAGCAGCTCGCGGGCGTCGGCCTCGTCGTCCAGCACCAGGAGGCGCAGGCCGGCGAGGATCTCGGGGTCGTTCAGCGGGCTGCGCTCCGGGTCCGGCTCCTCCCCCCGGCGCTCGGCCCGGGCCGCCTCGGCTCCGAGGCGGATCGGCAGGCGGACGGTGAACGTGGCCCCCTTGCCCTCTCCCTCGCTCGCCACCGCGACCGTGCCGCCGTGCAGCTCGACCAGGTGGCGGACGATCGAGAGGCCCAGCCCCAGGCCGCCGTGGTGCCGGGTGGTGGTGCCCTCGGCCTGGCGGAAGCGGTCGAAGACGTACGGCAGGAAGGCCGGCTGGATGCCGATGCCGGAGTCGCTCACCGTCAGCTCCGCGCTGTCTCCGGCATGACTCAGGCGCGCCTCGACCGCGCCGCCCTGCGGGGTGAACTTGATGGCGTTCGAGAGCAGGTTCCAGAACACCTGCTGCAGGCGGTCCGGGTCGCCCACGAACGGCCCGGAGACCTGTCCCGGAAAGACCCGGATCTGGATCCCCTTGGCCTCGGAGGCCGGCCGCACGCTGTCGAGCGCGGCGTCGAGGATGCGCGGCAGCTCGACAGGCCGGAGCTCCAGGCGGAGCTTGCCGGTGATGATGCGCGACACGTCGAGCAGGTCGGAGATGAGCTGGGCCTGCGCGCGCGCGTTGCGCTCGACGGCTTCGAGCGCGCGCTCCGAGGTCGGCGCGTCCACCTTGCCCGAGCGCAGCACCTGGGCCCAGCCGAGGATGGCGTTGAGCGGCGTGCGCAGCTCGTGGGAGAGAGTGGCGAGGAACTCGTCCTTCATGCGGTTCGCGTCCTCGGCCTGCTTGCGGGCGTCCTGCTCGCGCACCAGGAGCCGCGCCCGCTCCTCCTCGGCCCACTGGCGGACGCGGATCTCCCGCTTGAGCTCCTCGTTGGTGCGCGAGAGCTCGGCGGTGCGCTCGCGCACCAGCTCCTCCTGCTCGCCGTACATCCGCTGGAGGGCCTCGTTGGCGCGCGCCAGCTCCGCGGTGCGCTCCTCCACCTCCAGCCGCAGACTGGTCTTCTCGATGCCGTTCTGCACTGCCCGCCGCAGGTCCTGGCGCGTGATCGAGCCCTTGAGCAGGTAGTCCTGGGCGCCCCCCTTCATGGCCTGGACGGCCACCGACTCGCTGCCCTGCCCGGTGAGGACGATCACGGCCACGCTCCGTACCTGGAGACGGCCGAGGAACTCGAGGCCGTCCATGTCCGGCAGCCGGTAGTCGAGGAGCAGGCAGTCCGGCCGCTCCTCCTGCGCCACCCGCAGCCCGTCCTCGCCGAGCTCGGTCTCCAGGAAGTCGTAGGCGTGCTCCGGGTCCTGGCCGAGCAGACGGCGGTACAGCTCCCGGTCCTCGGAGCTGTCGTCCACGATCAGGATCCGGAGCCGCTCGCCCATTCCGGTCACTCCTCCTTCGGCAGGATCACGACTTCGAACCAGTAGTCGTTCAGGCGCTCGATGGCCTTGACGAAGCCGTCGATGTCGACCGGCTTCTGGATGTAGCTGTTGGCGCCCGAGCGGTAGCAGACGTTGATGTCGCGCTCGTCGACCGAGGTGGTGAGCACCACCACCGGGATCTTCTTCAGGCGCTCGTCGTTCTTGATCTCGGCCAGGACCTCGCGCCCGTCGGTGCCCGGGAGGTTCAGGTCGAGCAGGATCACGCCGGGGGTCGGCGCGCTCTCGGGGTCGGCGTAGCGCCCGCGGTGGAACAGGTAGTCCAGGGCCTCCTCCCCGTCCTCGCAGCGGCGGAGCGTGTTCTTGAGGCCGGACTTGCGGAAGGCCCGCTGGGTGGCCTCGAAATCCTCGGGGCTGTCCTCAACCAGCAGGATCGGTTGGCTCGGCGTCTTCGGCAACGGAGTCTCCTTTGGCCAGGGTGAAATAGAACGTGGTGCCTTCGCCGGGAACCGAATCGAGCCAGATCCGGCCGCTGTGGCGCTCGACGATCTTCTTGACGATCGTGAGCCCCGCCCCGGTGCCGCCCCCGAATTTCTCCCTGGAGTGCAGGCGCTTGAAGATGCGGAAGATGGATTCGAAGTGCTTCTCCTGGATGCCGATGCCGTTGTCCCGGACGTAGAAGACCGGCGGGTCCTCGTCCAGCCATCCGACTTCCACCCACTTCCGCGGCTTGTCGTTGTACCGGACCGCGTTGAGGATCAGATTGTAGAAGATCTCGCCCACCCGCGCCCGGTCGGCGCGCACGGTGGGCAGCGCGCGCGGCACCCGCACCTCCACCCCCTGCTCCCGGAGGTTGATGCCGAGCGAGTCCAGGACCTCGTCCACGATCGGATTGAGGTCGACCTCGTCGATGGCCAGGTCCACGCGCCCCAGGCGGGAGTACTGGAGCAGCGAGTCGATCAGGACCTCCATGCGCCGGGAGAGGCGCATCAGGGTCTCGAGCTTCGCCTTGCCGTCCCCGTCGAGCTTGTCGCCGTAATCCTCCAGCAGGAACTGGGAGTAGTTGTGGATGCCCCGCAGCGGCTCCTTGAGGTCGTGGGAGGCGATGTAGGCGAAGTCGTCGAGCTCGCGGTTGCTCTGGCGCAGCTCCAGGTTGGCGGTCTGCAGCTCCTGGGTGCGGTCCTCGACCCGGTGCTCCAGCTCGTCCTTGGCGGCCAGGAGCGCCGCGTCGCGCTCGCCGATCTGGGCGAGCATCTGGTTGAAGGCGTCCACGAGCTGGCCGAGCTCGTCGGCGCTCCGCTTCTCGGCCCGCAGGCTGTAGTCGTTCCTCTCCGAGACCGCGCGGGCGGTGCGGGACAGGTCGAGGACCGGCCGCGAGATCAGGGACTGGAGCGCCGAGGAGAAGGCCAGCGCCGCCGCCGCCGCGGCCAGGAACACGGCGATCACGGTGACCGCCCGCACCTGGAGCCGCGCCCAGATCTCGTCGAGCCCGCTCTCCAGGTAGACGGTGCCGATGCGGTCGCCGTTCAGCACGACCGGCGCGAAGAGCACGAGCGAGTCGCCCTCGAACACCGCGCCGTCGGGCCCGGGCCGGGCCGGGAACCGGGGCGTCCGTCCCGGGCGCGCCCAGGTGGCGAACGGCGCGCCGTCCCCGCCGTAGAGCGCCGCGGCGAGGATCGACGGCTTGGCGCGCAGCGCCTGCAGCGTCTCCTGCGCGTCCTGCTCGTCCTGGAAGGACACTGACGCCGTGCTGGTCTGCGCGACGATCTCGGCCAGGGCCTGGAGGTCGGTCGC
The DNA here is from genome assembly GCA_040349255.1 of Acidobacteriota bacterium. Classification (GTDB taxonomy): domain Bacteria; phylum Acidobacteriota; class Thermoanaerobaculia; order Multivoradales; family UBA5704; genus DATMER01. The sequence continues at coordinate 64,942 of JBEQUE010000055.1, forward strand.
CATCTCCTTGCGGAAGCGGAACCAGTCGAGCGAGAGCAGGCCGACGCCGGCGAGGAGCAGGGCTCCGCCGGTGGTGATCATGAGGATCAGCACCAGCTTGCGCCGGATCGGGACGTCGCGCAGCAGCCTCATCGCCCCTTACGGTCCCTTGCCGGGCTCCTGCACGGCCAGCCGCAGCAGCTTCGAGCTGATCTTGAGCTGGCTGCGCCCGGCGGCCTCCTGGTTGATCAGGAAGCGGACCTTGTTATGCTCCACCACGAAGTTGATGACTCCGCCGGCCTTGAGGAAGCCGTCCGTGTCGCCGACGGTGAGGACCGGCGCGCCCTGGACCCGCGCGAGGACCTCCGGCATCCGCGCGCGCTCCGAGCGGCTGACGAAGAGCACCTGGCAGTCGCGGAGGTCGTCGAGCGACTCCGGCCGCTGCACGAGCAGGCCGCGCTCGCCGAGGCTCTCGCCGCGCACCGCGCCGTCCAGGCTGGCGCCGAAGGGGTCGGCGCCGTAGACGCAGATCGTCAGCGGGCTCTTCGCGCCGGCAAAGGCGTCGGCCGGCCACTCCACGAACTTGACGAAGTTGAACAGGAACGCCGCCTTGAGCTCATACTCCAGGGGCCCCGGCGATGAGCCCTCCTGCGCCGCGACCGGCAGCGCCAGGAGGAGAAGCGCGAGGAGGACAAGGCTCCGCCTCAGAAGCGCCATTCGACCTTCCCGTAGACGCTGCGCTCCACCTCCTCGCGCAGCGGGCTCGCGGGCCCGAACTCCGCGTGACTGGAGTGCAGCAGGTTGCGGCCGACCAGCGACAGCTCCAACCCCTCGATCGCCTTCCAACCCAGCCGGAGGTCCATCTCCGTGTAGGCGTCCACCTTCGGCTGCGGCAGCGAGCCGATGTGCCGCACCCAGGCGTCGAATTCCAGGTCCGCCGGCAGGTCGATGGAGGTGCGGACCAGGAAGCGGTTCTCGGGATCGTTGCCCTCCGCCAGCCCGCCGGTCGGATCGGTGCTGCCGGGGTCGCGGCTGAAGCTCTTCTCCAGGCGGGTGTAGGCGGCGTGGAGGCGGAGGCCCGGGACGGGCTGCGCGTTCATCCGCAACTCGGCCCCCCAGGTCTCGGCGTTGAGGCCGTTGAGCAGCACGATCGGGAGGGGCGCGCCCGCCGGCGAGGAACGCCGCTCCTGGCTGCGCAGGTTGTCGTAGACGTTGTAGAACGCCGTCGCGTCGAGCAGCAGCTCGGGGGTGGGCTGGATGCGGTAACCCAGCTCGTACGCGAGCAGCTCCTCGGACTCGAAGTCCCGGCTCCCCTCGACCACCGGGGCGCCGTTCGGAGCGAAGAAGACCACGTCCTCGTCGATGCGGGTGGGCGTGCGCACGGCGCGCGAGACCGCGCCCCACACGGTGCGCCGGTCGTTCGGCTTCCAGGCCACGTGGACGCTGGGCTGGACCTCGAAGCCGGTCGAGTCGTTGTGCTCGACCTTGGTGCCCACGGTCACGTCGAGCTTGTCGGCGAGGAGCGAGATCTCGTCCTGGACGAAGGCGCTCGCCAGGCCGAAGCTCCGGCGCGGCGGGAAGAAGCCGACCGCCGCGCTGTTGCCCACCTCGTCCTGGTGGTGGCGGTAGCCGAAGCCCCAGACCAGGTCGTGTCGCCTGGCGAGCGGCAGGCGGTGCTGGAAGTCCAGATCGATCGTATCCAGGTGCTCCTCGAACAGATTCGGGATGCGGCGGTGGGTGCGGTCCCAGTAGACCTGCAGCTCCAGGCCCGAGCGCTCCGAGGTGGCGCGGGTCCAGCGCCCGAGCAGGTTGCCGCCGTCCACGTCCGAGTCGGCCCGGGTGGCCTCGCCGATCGAGCCCTGGTAGGCGTCGCCCTGGACGGTGAACGAGTCGGCCGCCGAATTCTTCCAGTCGGCGCGGAACCCGGCCTGGCTCATCTGCATGTCGTCGCGCGCGCTGGAGCCGTCGGCGAAGGCCAGGGCGTCGCGGTCGAAGTGCTTGCCGTAGACCCGGTACTGGCCCTTGTCTCCCGAGAACCGGCCGCCCCAGCGCACGCCGCCGAAGCCGCGCTCCTCGTTGCCCGCGCCGGCCGTCACCAGGCCGCCCTGGGTGTCGGCGGCCTTCTTCGTGATGACGTTGATCACGCCGTTGACCGCGTTCGCCCCCCACAGCGTGGCGCCGGGGCCGCGGATGACCTCGATCCGTTCCACGTCCTCCAGGAGCACGTCCTGGACGTCCCAGAACACGCCCGAGAAGAGAGGCGTGTAGATGCTTCTGCCGTCGATCAGCACCAGCATCTTGTTGGCGGTCGTGAGGTTGAAGCCCCGCGCGCTGATCGCCCAGTCGCGCTGGGACTGGCGGGCGACGTGGAGCGAGTTGATCAGGCGCAGCGCGTCCGCCAGGCTGGTCGCGCCCGAGCGCCGCAGGCCGTCCTGGGTGATGACGACGATCGCCGCGGCGGCCTGGTTGAGCGGCTCGGAGCGCTTCGACACCGAGGTGACGTCGATCTGCATGAGCTGCTCGATGCTGAGCTTCTTCAGGTCGGCAGCGGCGCGCGGCGCAGCCGGTTCAGCCGGCCCGGCCAGGGTCACGGCGGGCAGCAGGAGGGCCGAGGCCAGCAGAAGGGCGATGGGCCTGCGGGTCACGGCAGCTCCGCCAGCAGGCGCTCCAGCCGCTCGGGGTCGGCGGGCTTGGTCAGGTGGACGTCGAAGCCGGCCTCGCGGGCGCGCCGCTGGTCCTCCTCCTGGCCGTAGCCGGTGAGCGCGATCAGCCGCACTCCTGCCAGCTCCGGGTCCTGGCGCATCCGCCGGGCCACCTCGTAGCCGTCCACGCCGCCCGGCAGCCCGATGTCGCAGAGCACGACGTCGGGCCGGAACCGCCGCGCCGCCTCCAGGCCCTGCCGGCCGTCGTGGGCGATCTCCACCTGGTGGCCGGACAGCTCCAGCAGGAGCCCCATGCTCTCGGCCGCATCCAGGTTGTCCTCGATCACCAGGCACCGGCGCGGGCCTGCCGGAGCCGCGCCGGCCGCCGAGGCCGTCGCGTCCTCCCGCTGCTCCGCCAGGGGGAGCCGGATGTCGATTCGCGTTCCCATGTTCACTCCTTTGCTGTGTGCCTGCACCGCGCCGCCATGCATCTCGACCAGCCGCCGGACGAGCGCCAGGCCGAGCCCCAGCCCGCCCCGGCTGCGGTCGATCCCGCCGTCGGCCTGGCTGAACGGCTCGAACAGTAACTCCAGCGTCTCCCGGTCCATTCCAACCCCGGTGTCGACCACCGAGACGTGCCCCTGCCCGTCCTCGCCGCGCAGCGACACCGAGATCCGGCCGCCGCGGTCGGTGAACTTCACGGCGTTGTGGAGGACGTTGCCCACGATCTGGGACAGACGGGTCGGATCCGCCGACACCCAGAGCGAGCGCTCCGGCAGATCGAGCCCGAGCTCCAGCCCCGCCGCGGAAGCCGACAGCCGGTGGTCGTCCGCCACCGCGCGGACCGTGGCCGCCAGGTCCAGCCGCTCCTGGCGCAGCGAGATCTTGCCCCGGGAGATGCGGGAGATGTCCAGCAGGTCGTCCACGAGCCGGGTCAGGTGGGCCACCTGGCGGTCGATGGTCTCGCGCGCCCGCAGACCCTGGGTCTCGGTCGCCCCCTGGAGAGCCAGGACGTGCAGCGAGTTGCGGATCGGCGCGAGCGGGTTGCGCAGCTCGTGGCCGAGCATGGCGAGGAAGTCGTCCTTGCGCTTGGCCTCGGCCTGGAGCGCCTCTTCCGCCCTCTTCTGCTCCGTGATGTCGTGCGCGATCGCCGAGGCCTCCACGACCTGGCCGGAGCTGTCCAGGATCGGCGAGACCGTGAGCAGGATGTCGAGCCGGCGGCCGTCCTTGCGCACGCGCGCGGTCTCGAAGGGCAGCACGACCTCGCCGCGGCGCAGCCGGTCGAAGATCGGCCCCAGCTCGCCGATGCGGTCCTCCGGCGCGAGCAGCGAGATGGGACGGCCGACCGCCTCCTGGGCCGTGTAGCCGTACAGGCGCTCGGCCCCCGAGTTCCAGCTCGTGATCGTGCCGTCGAGCGTCTTGCCGATGATCGCGTCGTGGGAGGACTCGACCAGGGCCGCGAGGCGGGCCTGGTGGCGCTGCGCCCGCTTGAGATCGGTCACGTCCACGAGATTGACCACCACGCCGTCGATCATATTCTCGACCGTGCGGTAGGGCAGGATGCGCAGGATGTACCAAGCGTCCTCGTCGAGGAGCCGCACCTGCCGTTCCCGGAGCGAGAGCGTGCGCAGCACGTGGTGGATATCGCGCACCAGGTCCCCGTCGCCGCGGAAGCGGGGCACGATGTCGTCGATCAGCCGGCCCACGTCGCTGTCGATCAGGCGGAACACGTCGGTCGCCGCCGGGGTGAACTTCTGGATGCGCAGGTCGCGGCCGACGAAGATGGTGGCGATCTGCGTGCTCTGGAAGAGGTTGAGGAGGTCGCTGCTCGCCCGGTCGAGCTCCTCGATCTTCTTCTTGAGCTCGGCGTTGATCGTCTCCAGCTCCTCGTTGACCGACTGCAGCTCCTCCTTGGAGGTCTGCAGCTCCTCGTTGGTCGACTGCAGCTCCTCGTTGATCGAGAGCAGCTCCTCGTTCGAGGAGACCAGCTCCTCGTTCGAGCTCTCCAGCTCCTCCAGGGTGGCCTGCAGGTGGTCCTTGGTGCTGCGCAGCTCGGCCTCGAGGCGCTGGACCCGCTGGAGGTCCGCTGCCACCCCGGCGAGCTCCTCGGAGCCGGCCGGCGCCGCGGACCGGGACGTCGGGGCCTCCTGGAAGACGATCATGTAGAGCCCCTGGTCCTCGGGCATCTCGAACATCGGCCGCACAGAGAGGTCGAGCACCTGCACGCCGCCGTCGATCTCCAGGGTCACGTTCCCGTGCGTGACCGGGGCGCGCGACGTCACCGCCTTGTGCAGGGCGGTGCGCAGGTCGAGCCGCAGCCCCGGCCGCGCCATGTCGAGGACGTTGAGGCTCGGCGCGCCGGGCGCCGGCTCCAGGTAGCGCCCCGTGCGCGGCGAGAAGTAGGCGATCTCGCCGCGCTCGTTGACCAGCACGCAAGCCGGCGAGTAGTGGTCGAGCAGGATGCGCTCGAACGCCTGGGCGAGGCTCTGGCCCTGGGCCTGCGGCGGACGGACGGCGATCCCCCCGGCGAGACTCCCCTCGCTCGACGGGCGAGCGGTGATCGCGGAGCTGAACCGGCTGCGCTCGGCCAGGGGGAAGCTCACCGGCGGGCGCAGGATCACGTCCTTGGCCTGGAAGACCCGCAGCCGCTTGTCCACCGCCCGGAACAGCTCCGGCCAGGCGGCCACGCTCTCCGAGGGACCCAGGAAGAGAAAGCCGCCGGAGCGCAGCGCGTAGTGGCAGAGCGGGATCAGCTTCTTCTGGAGGTCGGTCTCCAGGTAGATGAGCAGGTTGCGGCACGAGACCAGGTCGAGCCGGGAGAACGGCGGGTCGGTGATGATGTTGTGGGTCGAGAACAGGCACATCTCCCGGATCTCCCTGGAGACCTGGTACAGATTGCCGTGGCGGACGAAGAACCTCTGCAGCCGCTCGGGCGTCACCTGCTCGGCGACGCGCTCGGGATACCAGGCCTGGCGGGCGCTCTCCAGGGCGTGGGCGTCGATGTCGGTGGCGAAGATCTGGACGTGCGGCGGCTCCTCCATCTCCTCCGCCTTCTCGCGCAGCAGGATGGCGAGCGAGTAGGCCTCCTCGCCGGTCGAGCAGCCCGGCACCCAGACCCGGATCTGCTCGTCCACCCCCTTCCTCTCGAAGAGCTGCGGGATCACCTTGCGCTGGAGCACCTCGAAGGCCTCGGCGTCGCGGAAGAAGTTGGTGACGCCGATGAGCAGGTCGCGGAACAGGCGGTCGGCCTCCAGGACGTCGCCGCGCAGGAGCTCGACGTAGCCCGCGGCCGAGTCCGCCCGCAGCTCGGCCATGCGCCGCCGGACGCGGCGCACGAGGGTGCTCTGCTTGTAGCGGCTGAAATCGTGGCCGGTGCGCCGGCGCAGGAGCGAGCAGATCCGCGGGAGCTGCTCCTCCACCTCCTGCTTCCTGCCTTCGACCGCCTTGCCGCCGCGGATCTCGGTCAGGTTGCGCAGGTGGTCGAGCAGGCGCTCCGGCATCTCCTCGGCCGGCAGCACGTGGTCGACCATGCCGGTGAGGATGGCGCTCCGGGGCATGCTGTCGAAGCGCGCCGAGGCGGGCGTCTGGACCAGGGTCAGGCCGCCCTGCTCGCGAATCGTGCGCAGGCCGAGCGCGCCGTCGGCGCCGGTGCCGGAGAGGATGATCCCGACCGCGTCGTCCCCCTGGTCCTCGGCGAGCGAGCGGAAGAAGCTGTCGATCGGCGTGCGCCGGCCGCGGCTGCGCTCGGGCCGGCTGATCCGCAGCACGCAGTCCTCGATCGCCACCGTGGTGTCGGGAGGGGTGACGTAGATGTGGTCGGTCCGGACCTCGGTGTCCTCGGTCACGAGCTGCACGGGCATGGACGTGTGCCGGGCCAGCAGCTCGGGCATGAGGGTCTCGTGTCGGGGGTCGAGATGCTGGACGAGGACGAAGGCCATGCCGCTGTCCGCGGGCATGCGGGAGAAGAGCGCCTGGAACGCTTCGAGGCCGCCGGCCGACGCCCCGACGCCGACCATCGGGCAGGGGCTGCGCGGCTCCTCGGCCTCCCCTGCCTCGGGCGACGCGGTCCTGGTTTCTTTGAGCTCCCGGGTCAGACCTTCCATGGACCTCCTTCTGCTCGGCCTGCTTCAACTCCGTGCGGCTTTGAACGATAGTACGCATCCAAGATGGATGCCAATCCGGAACGGGTGTTCGTGCGGGTCATTCGGGTCGTGGCCGCGGTGGTCGAGCGGGAGGGCCGGCTCCTCCTCTGCCGCCGTCCGGCGGGCAAGCGCCACGCGGGCCGGTGGGAGTTTCCGGGCGGCAAGCTGCTGCCGGAGGAGACCGTGGCGGAAGCGGTCCGCCGCGAGCTGGCCGAGGAGCTCGCGGTGGAGGTCCTCGCCGTGGGCGAGCGCCTCCTCGCCCTGCCGGACCCCGGATCTGCCTTCGTGGTGGAGTTCCATTCGGTAAAAATTGCCGGCGAGCCCGAAGCCCTGGAGCACGACGTGCTCGGCTGGTTCCGGCCGGAGGAGCTGGCCGGCCTCGACCTCGCGCCGAGCGACCGGGCGTTCGCCGAACGATTGCCGGGATATGCTCCGGCGCGGGAGGACGAGCGATGACGATCACCTCGCAGGAGGAGCTGGCGGGCATGGAGCGGGTGGGGCGACTGGTGGGGCTCGCCCTGCGGGAGATGAAGGCGGCGGCGAAGCCGGGGATGACCACGGCGGAGCTGGACGGGATCGGCGCCGCCTTCCTGCGCCGCCGCGGAGCGCGCTCGGCGCCCCAGATGACCTACGACTTCCCGGGCTTCACCTGCCTGAGCGTCAACGAGGAGGTCGTCCACGGCATCCCCGGCCCGCGCCGGCTCCAGCCGGGCGACGTGCTGAAGATCGACGTCACCGCCGAGCTCGGCGGCTATGTCGCCGACGCCACGGTCATGAAGCTGCTGCCGCCGGTCTCGCCCCAAGCGCTCCAGCTCGAGACCTGCGCGGTCTCGGCCTTCGGCCGCGCGATGCGCGTGGCCCGGGCGGGCAACCGGGTCTCGGACATCGGCAAGGAGGTGGAGGCGGAGGTCCGGCGCCACGGCTTCCGTGTCCTGCGCGACCTCTCGGGCCACGGCGTGGGCCGCAGCCTCCACGAGCCGCCGCCGGTGCCGAACTACTATGACCCCCGGTCCCTCGTCGAGCTGCAGGAGGGCATGGTCCTGGCCGTCGAGCCCATCTTCGCCGCCGGCCCCGCCCGCCTCGTCGAGGAGAAGGACGGCTGGACCATCCGCACCCACAACCGCTGTCTCGCCGCGCACTACGAGCACACCGTCGTCATCACCCGCGGCGAGCCCAAGGTGCTGACGGCGGTATAGCCCGGCTGCCGGGCTCCTGAGATGCCGGAGGCGGGGGTCGAACCCGCACGTCTTGCGACGGGAGATTTTAAGTCTCCTGCGTCTGCCATTCCGCCACTCCGGCCGAGGACGGTATTTTAGCCTCTCTTCACTTCGGGCGTCTCCTCCCCTTCCCCTGCGGCTCCGGAAAGGTAGAATCCCGCCACGATCGAATTCCTTCGGAGGGAGATCCCTTGCCCCGAACCCATTCCGCCCTGGCCGCTCTGGCCGCCCTCGCCCTGGCTCTCCCGGCGCCGTCCCGCGCCGAGGAGCCGGCCGACCTCGCCATGGTGTCGCGCATCCGAGACGAAGGCATCCGGCATTCGCAGGTGATGGAGACCGTCCGCGAGCTCACCGACGGCCTCGGCCCCCGGCTCACCGGGTCGCCCCAGCTCAAGGCGGCCAACGACTGGACCCGGCAGCGCCTCGCGGAGTGGGGGCTCGCGAACGCCCATCTCGAGTCCTACTCCTTCGGCCGGGGCTGGTCCTTCAGCCGCGCGGCCGTGCACATGACGAAGCCGCAGGAGATGCCGCTCCTGGCCCTGCCCAAGGCCTACACCCCCGGCACCGGGGGCCCGGTCCGCGGCCCCGTCGCCATCGCCGTCCTCAAGAAGGAAGCCGACCTCGAGCCCTGGAAGGGCAAGCTCGCCGGCAAGATCGTCCTCCTCGACGAGCCCTTCGATTTCTCCAAGGCCTCCGAGGCGGATCCCCGGGAGTACTCGGAGGAGAACCTTCGCGAGCTCGGGACGTATGAGATCCCCAGGGAACGCAACGCCGAGGAGCGCAGGAAGGGCTTCATCACCCGCATCTCCTTCCGCCTGGCGCTCAACCGCTTCCTGGCCGAGGAGAAGGTGCTCGCCACCGTGGAGCCGAGCTCGCGCCCGTGGGGCGTGCTGCGCGTCGGCCGCGGCGGCTCCTACACCCCGGGCGAGAGCGCCGGCGTGCCGGCCCTGATCATGGCCGCCGAACAGTACAACCGCCTTCACCGGATGGTCAGCGGCGGCAGGGAGACGGAGCTGGAGATCGAGGTCGAAGCCCGATTCCACGACGAGGACCCCGACGCCTACAACACCATCGCCGAGATCCCGGGCAGTGGTGGCGAGGTGGTCATGGTCGGTGCCCACCTCGACTCGTGGCACACCGGCACCGGCGCCACCGACGACGCCGCCGGCTGCGCCATCGTCATGGAGGCCATGCGCATCCTGAACGCCCTGAAGATCAAGCCCCGGCGAACCATCCGCATGGCCCTCTGGAGCGGCGAGGAGCAGGGCCTCTACAGCTCGCTCGCCTATGTGACCGAGCACTTCGGGAGCTGGTCCGGGCCGGCCGATCCCGAGCGCCGCGCCCAGCTCCCCTTCAACTATTGGAGCGGCGAGGGCACGCTCCGCGTCCGTCCGGCCCACGCGAAGCTCTCGGCCTACTTCAACGTCGACAACGGGGGCGGGAAGATCCGCGGGATCTACGCCGAGGACAACGCCGCGGTGAAGCCGATCTTCGAGGCCTGGCTCGCCCCGCTCAACGACCTCGGGGCCGATACCGTGACCCTGCGGCCGACCGGGAATACCGACCACGAGTCGTTCCTCGACGTCGGCCTGCCCGGCTTCCAGTTCATCCAGGACGAGCTCGACTACGACGCCCACACCCATCACAGCAACATGGACGTCTACGACCACATCCAGAGGGCGGACATGATCCAGGCCTCGGTGGTGCTGGCCTCCGTCCTCTACGACGCCGCCATGCGGCCGGAGAAGCTTCCCAGGCCGCCGCTGCCGGAGCCCAACGCTCCCCAGCCCTGAACTCTAGCTTCATGGGAGAAACCGGATGTCCAAACGCAGACTGCCGCTGGCGCTGGGGCTCGCCTTGACGGCCCACGCTCTGCCGGCCCCGGCCCCGGCGCTACCGCTCAAGGTGACGCCGCCCGAGATCAAGGTGCGCGAGCACCAGCTCGCCAACGGCCTCGAGGTGATCCTCCACGAGGACCACTCCGTGCCGGTGGCGAACGTCCAGGTCTGGTACCACGTGGGCTCGAAGGACGAGCGCCAGGGCCGCAGCGGCTTCGCCCACCTGTTCGAGCACATCATGTTCAAGGGCTCGGCCAACGTCGGCCCCGAGGAGCACAAGGACTTCATCAACGCGATCGGCGGGCGCTACAATGCCACCACCGACTTCGACCGCACGCTCTACTTCGAGACCATCCCGAGCAACTACCTGGAGCGCATCCTCTGGATGGAGGCCGACCGCATGCGCTCGCTCGACGTCTCGGAGGAGAACTTCAAGTCCGAGCGCGAGGTGGTCAAGGAGGAGCGCCGGCTGCGCGTCGAGAACCCGCCCTTCGGCCGCCTGTTCGAGCTGGTGCTCGACAAGACCTTCACCACCCACCCCTACCGCATCCTGCCGATCGGTAGCATGGCCGACCTCGACGCCGCCACGATCCAGGACGTGCGGGACTTCCACAGCACCTACTACGTGCCGAACAACGCCACCCTGGTGGTGGCCGGCGACTTCCGGTCCGACGAGGTCCTGGGCTGGATCGAGCGCTGGTTCGGCTCGATCCCCAAGGGCAAGCAGATCCCGCGCAACGTGCCGAAGGAGCCCGCCCAGACCGCCGAGCGCCGCACGGTCGCCTACGACTCCAACGCGCCGCTGCCGGTGGTGCTCTTCACCTACCACATGCCCGAGGCCGGCCATCCCGACCTCTACGCGCTGGAGGTGGCGGCCAACGTCCTGTCCGAGGGGCAGAGCTCGCGCCTCTACCGCAAGCTGGTCTACGACCAGCAGATCGCGCTCCAGGCCGGCGGCCAGACGATCGTGCTGGAGGATCCCGGGGTATTCTTCTTCTTCGCCATCCTGCAGGGCGACCAGGTGCAGCAGGCCGAGACGTCGCTCCAGGAGGAGGTCCAGCGCCTCCAGTCCACGCCGGTCGGCGCGGCGGAGCTCGAGAAGGCCAAGAACCAGCTCATCGCGCGCCAGGTGTTCGGCCGCGAGACGGTGCAGGACAAGGGCGAGGCGCTGGGCTACGCCAGCGTGATCCTGGAGGACCTCTCGCGGGTCAACAAGGATCTCGCCGAATATCAGAAGGTCACCGCGGACGACGTCCTCCGGGTCGCGAAGACCTACTTCAAGCCCGAGAGCCGCACGGTCGTCCACATGCTGCCCGAGTCCATGAAGGAGAAGCAGCCATGAGGCCGGTCCCGATCGCAGCGCTCGCCGTGCTCCTGGCCGCTTCGCACGCGACAGCCCAGGACAAACCGAAGATGAAACAGACCCCTCCGCCTCCCAGGCCGGCCCAGGAGATCCACTTCCCCGCCTTCGACGAGAAGGCGCTCGCCAACGGACTGCGGGTGGTGGTCGTCGAGCAGCACGAGAACCCGTCGCTCAGCCTCCAGCTCCTGGTGCCGGGCGGCAAGGTCTACGGGCCGCCGGCCAAGGCCGGCCTCGCCGACGCCACCGCCGCCCTGCTGCGCGAGGGCACCGGGAGCCGCTCCTCGCAGCAGATCGCCGAGACGATCGACGCCGTGGGCGGCTCGCTCGACAGCCTCGCCAGCCTGGAGTCGGCCTTCGTCTCGGTCCTCGTCACCTCGGACCAGCTCGACCTCGGGCTCGACCTGCTGTCCGACGTGGTGCTGCGGCCGAGCTTCCCGGCCGAGGAGCTGGAGCGCTGGCGCAACCAGACGCTCTCCGGGCTCCAGATCCAGCAGTCCGACCCGAGCTACGTCGCCACCGCGGCCTTCCAGCGCCTGGTGCTCGGCGAGCACCCGTACGGCGCGCCCTCCTCCGGCACGGTGGAGTCGGTGCGCGGTTTGACCCGGGACGACCTGGTCGCCTTCCACCGCCGCCAGTACGTGCCGAACGAAGCCATCCTCGCGGTGGTCGGCGACGTCCGCGCGGCCGACGCCTTCGCCCGGGTGGAGCGTGCCTTCGGCGCCTGGAAGAGGGGCGAGGCGTCGAGCATCCCGGCGGTCGAGGTCCAGCCGCAGCGGCGGATCGTGGTGGTCGACAAGCCGGACGCAGTGCAGACCGAGATCCGCGTCGGCCAGCCCGGGATCGCCTACCGCGACCCCGACCACTACACGGCCGACGTCTACGACGCGGTCTTCGGCAGCAGCCCGAGCTCGCGCCTCTACGACGAGGTGCGGCGCAAGCGCGGCCTGTCCTACGGCGCTAGCAGCGAGTTCCGCATGCCGACCCGCCCCGGGTGGTTCCTGGCCAGCACCTACACCAAGACCGAGTCCACCGTGGAGGCGGTCGGGGTGACGCTCGACGTGATCCAGGCCATGGACGACCAGCCGGTGCCCGCCGAGGAGCTCGCCCAGCGCAAGACCTACATCACCGGGGCGTTCCCGCTGGAGATCGAGACCCCGAACGGCGTCGCCGCCAAGGTCCTGGAGGCGCTCAAGTTCGGCTACGGCAAGGAGTACCTGGAGAGTTACCGCGAGCGCATCGACGCGGTGACCGCGGAGCAGGTGCGCGAGTTCGCCCGGAAGCGCCTGCAGCCCGACCGCATGCTGATCGTCCTGGTCGGCAACGCGAAGGCGTTCGCGGCCGACCTCGAGAAGCGCTTCGGAAAGTTCGAGACCATCCCCGTCACCGGCGTGGACCTGCTCCAGCCCGACCTGAGAGCGAAGGAGACCCAATAGAGATGATTGCCACCCCTGCGGCCGGCACCGCGAAGCCCATCCGCGAGGTCGCCTCCGACCTCGGCCTCGACCCCCGGTTCCTCGTCCCCTACGGCGACGACAAGGCCAAGATCCGCCTCGCCGCCCGCGAGGCCGGCCGGCCGCCGGGCCGCCTGATCCTGGTCTCGGCCCTCACCCCGACCGGCGCGGGAGAGGGCAAGACCACCACCTCGATCGGCCTCGCCCAGGGTCTCGCGCGCGTCGGCCAGAAGGCCTGCCTCGCCCTGCGCGAGCCGTCGCTCGGACCGACCTTCGGCATGAAGGGCGGCGCCACCGGCGGCGGCCGCTCGGTCCTGACGCCGGCCGAGGACATCAACCTCCACTTCACCGGCGACTTCCACGCCATCACCGCGGCCCACAACCTGCTCGCCGCCCTGCTCGACAACCATCTCCAGCAGGGCAACGTTCTGGGCATCGACTCGCGCCGGGTGCTCTGGAAGCGCGTGATGGACGTCAACGACCGCTCGCTGCGCAAGGTGATGGTCGGCCTCGGCGGACCGCTCGAAGGGGTGCCGCGGGAGACCGGCTTCGACATCACCGCGGCGTCCGAGATCATGGCCGTGCTCTGCCTGGCGAAGGACTACGACGACCTGCGGGCCCGCCTGGGCCGGCTGATCGTGGCGCTCACGCCGAAGCAGGAGCCGGTGACCGCGGCCGACCTCGGCGCGGTCGGCGCCATGATGGTCCTGCTCAAGGACGCGCTGATGCCCAACCTGGTGCAGACCGGCGAGGGCGTGCCCGCGATCGTCCACGGCGGCCCGTTCGCGAACATCGCCCACGGCTGCAACTCGCTGGTCGCCACGCAGATGGCGCTCGCCTACGCCGACTGGGTGGTGACCGAGGCCGGCTTCGCCGTCGACCTCGGAGCCGAGAAGTTCTTCGACATCAAGTGCCGGACGGCCGGCCTCGACGTCGCGGCGGTCGTGGTGGTGGCGACCGTGCGGGCCTTGAAGCTCCACGGCGGCCTGGCCAAGACGGGCCTGGAGGCGCCCGACCCGGCCGCGGTCGAGCGCGGGCTGGCCAACCTGGAGAAGCACCTCGAGAGCGTCCGCGCCTTTGGCAAGACGCCGATCGTCGCCCTGAACCGCTTCCACACCGATTCGGCCGACGAGATCGCCGTGGTCCGCAGGGCCTGCGAGGCGCTCGGCGCGCCCTGCGCCGTGTCCGACATCTTCGCCCGGGGCGGCGAGGGCGGGGTCGAGATGGCCGAGACCGTCCTCGCCCATGCGGAGATGGAGCCGAAGCCGTTCCGTCCCCTCTATGAGCTGTCGGACCCGGTCAAGGTCAAGATGGAAAAGATCGCCCGCCAGATGTACGGCGCCCGCGACGTGCACTACACCCCGGGGGCCGAGAAGGACCTCAAGATGATCCAGAAGCTCGGCGCCGAGGGGCTGCCGCTCTGCGTGGCCAAGACGCAAAGCTCGCTGTCGGACAACCCGGCGCTGGTGGGCCGGCCGAAGGACTTCGACGTCACGGTCCGCAACGTCGTCCTGGCGGCGGGCGCGGGTTTCGTGGTGCCGCTCCTGGGCGACATCCTGCGCATGCCCGGCCTGCCGGCCACGCCGCAGGCGGTCAATATGGACGTGGTGGACGGGAAGGTGGTCGGTCTGCTCGGGAGTTGAGTTGATCCATGAAATCGCCCGTCGGCGATTTCAGCGGGGCGGCTTGTTGCGCCACACCCGCCAGTCGTCGTTGAACAGGATGGAGAGCACGAGGGCGAAGCCGCAGAAGGCCGCCAGCAGGAAGAGGATCATGGCGAGGCCCGGGTAGCCGAACAGGGTGAACTCGGTCCTCACCTGCATCAGCAGCGCGGCGCCGACGATGAGCGCCGCGAGCACGAGGCCGCTCGCGATCCGGTTGGCGATCTTCTGCAGGTTGTCCATCAGGCGGGACTCGTCGAAGGCGTTGACCCGCAGCTCCATCTTGTTGCCGGTGAGGTTGTCGAGCAGCGTGTTGAGCCGCCCCGGGAGCTGCTGGGCCAGCTCGTAGAGCTCCAGGGTCGAGGAGAACAGCGAGGTCGGCGAGAAGCGCTTGAGCATGTGCCGCTGCAGGATGGAGTCGCTGTGGCGGCGCACGACCTCGGTAGGGACGAAGTCGGTGTCGAGCGCGCGGGCCACGTCGTCGAGGTGCAGCAGGGCGCGGCCGAGGAGGGTGAGCTCCGGCGCGGGCCGGATGCCGTTCTCCCCCGCCTTGCGCGACAGGCCCATCACGATCCGGCCGACGTTGACCCGGTCGGCCGTGGCGTCCTGGTAGACCGCCACCATGTCGGCGACCTCGCGCTGGAAGCGGGCCTCGTCGGCGCCCTCGAGCTTCGCGCCGATCTGCATGACGATCCGGGCGGTCTCGACGCCGCGGCCGTCGGTGACCGCGAGGAGCAGCTTGAGCAGGCGCTCCTGCATCTGCGGGTCGACGCGGGCCACCATGCCGAGGTCGAGGAGGGCCAGGCGGCCGTCGCGGGTGAGCAGGATGTTGCCGGGATGCGGGTCGGCGTGGAAGAAGCCGTCGACCAGGATCTGGTCCAGGTAGGCGCGGCAGAGGTCCAGGGCCAGGGCCTGGCCGTCGATGTCGATGCGCACGACCGGCGAGATCCCGGTGATCTTGGTGCCCTCGATGTAGTCCATGGTGAGGACGCGGGCGGTCGTGTAATCTTCGACCGGCTGGGGCACGACGAGCCGTTCGTAGTGCCGCAGGTTCCTGCCGAGGGTTACGAGGTTCCGGGCCTCGCGGCGGTAGTCGAGCTCGCGCAGCAGGGCCTTGCGGAACTCCTCCAGCATGTCCTGGAAGGCGTAGCGCCGGCCGACCTCGGTGTGCTTGTCGATGAACGAGGCCATCTCGCGGAAGGCCTCCAGGTCCTCGAGGATGGTCTGCTGGATGTTCGGGCGCTGGACCTTGACCACGACCTCGCGGCCGTCGCGCAGCCGGGCGCGGTGGACCTGGCCGAGCGACGCCGCGGCGAGCGGCACGTCATCGAAGTCCTCGAACGCCTTGGAGAGCCGGACGCCGAGCTCGGAGGAGACGATCTGCTCCACCTCCGCGAAGGAGAACGGCTCGATCCTGTCCTGGAGCCGGCTGAGAGCGTCGAGGTAGGGCTGTGGCAGCAGGTCCGAGCGGGTGGACAGGAGCTGTCCGAGCTTGATGAACGTCGGCCCGAGGCTCTCGAGGTCGCGGGCGAGCTCTTCCGGGTCGCCGGAGACCGCGGTGGCCGTCTCCTCGTCCTGCGGCAGGTTGTCGTCCACCTGGATCGCCTGCGCCAGGTCCGCGCGGCCATGCTTGATGAGCAGGCCCGCGATATCCTTGTATCTCTTGAGATTATGAGTCTTGATAGGGAGGATCATCGGGCTCCTCGTCCGTGATTCAACCGTTCAGCGCCCCGCTCGCAGACAGCGTCTGTAGATACTGCAACGGGTATGCCACGAGGGCTCAGTGGGAAGGCGGTGGCGTTTCGTCCGGCGGAGGCGGGCTTGGATGTGAGTCATGGCCGCCATGCCCTCCATGCCCGTGGACGTGCTCCGCCGGGGGCGGGGGCGGCTCCTCGGCGCGCTTCGGCTCCCGGCCCAGCATGCGCTTGCAGTAGTGGCGGACCGGCACCGGACCCATCTCCATCATGCCGTCGAGGAAGGCCTTGAGGTCGAAGTCCTTGCCCTTCTCCGTACGGACCTCATCGTAGAGGCCCTGCACCTCGCGGTCCCCCAGGTAGTAGAAGGCGAGCTGCGGCGAGGAGGTGATGGCCCGGGTCCACATGTTGGCCGCGAACTGCTCGTCCTGGACCGCCTCCTCCTTCACGAAGCGCAGGACCTGGGCGCGGCTCATCTCCTGGGTGTTCACCCGGATGTCCACCACGGTGCGGGCGATGTTCTCGAGCTGCTTCTTCAAGTGCGCCAGGCGCGCCAGCGGTCCGCCCCAGCCCTGGTCGAGCAGCAGGCGCTCCGAGAAGGTCCCCCAGCCCTCCACGTAGACGCCGTCCGCGAAGAGCGCCCGCACCTTGCGCGGGTGGCGCGCCGCCCACTTGAGCTGCACGTAGTGGCCCGGCACCATCTCGTGCGCCGTGATCATCACGTTGAAGTGGTGGTTGAAGTCGCGGAAGAAGGCCTCCTTCTCCTCCGGCGCGGCCGAGTCCGGGATGGTCGGCAGGTAGAACAGGGTCTGCTCCTCGGGTGCGTAGGGGCCCGGCGGGTAGACGCCGCCGACCGCCTGGCCCACAAAGAAGGCCGGCGAGCGGTCGGTGTGCAGGCTCGGCGGATCGGGCAGCGTCATGATCCTCTTCGTCCGCACGAAGTCGAAGGCGTCGGTCACCAGCTTCCGGAAGTCGGCCACGAACTCGTCCATGTTGGACGCCCGGTCGGCGGACACCCGGTCGAACAGCCGGCGCAGCAGCTCGCGGTCGTCGGCCGGAGGCTCCTGGTCCGGCAGGACTTCCTTCCAGACGCTGCGACCGTACGCCGCGGCCTCGGCCCGGCGGTCGGCCAGCGCGGCCACGGCGCCGGCCAGCACCTTCTCCACCGGCTCATCCACGCCGGTCACCAGCCGGAAGCGCTCGGCGTAGGCGGCGCCGAGCCGCGGGTAGCCCTTCGCCTCGGGTTTCAGGCCGTCCAGGAAGGCGGCCCAGTCCTCCAGCGCCGCCGCCGCCTTCTCCCCGGCCTCTTTCACCTCCTTGCGCAGCTCCGGGCCCTGGTCCTCGGCCGCCTTCGGAAAGCCGTCGCGGTAGAAGGTCGCCGAGCTGCGCAGGATGGGAGCGGCGATGTCGCAGATCTCCGGCGCGATCTTCGCGGGGTCCTTCGACAGCGCCTCGCGCGCCTGGGCCGCCAGCCGCGGGAGCTGGGCGGCGCGGGCCGCGGCGCGCGACAGGCGCTCCGGCATCGGCAGGTCCTCGCGCACGAGGAGGAAGACCGCGGAATCGCCCACGATCCCGGTCCAGAACAGGGGATCGCGCTCGGGCCGCATCTGGGTGCCGTACTCGAAGACCTCCAGCTCGGCCTGGCGCAGCAGGAGCTCGGCGTCGAGCCGGTCGTCGAAGGAGGTCGTGGTCGCGGCCATCAGCCGGCGGAAGCCTTCCACCGCGCGGCGGTTGTAGCTCAGCCAGGCTCTCCGGCGATCGTCCGGGAGGTCCTCCAGCCGGCGGTCGAGGTCGTGGCGTCCGGCCGCGGTGGCGCGGCCCGGGTACATGTCGAAATAGCGCTCGAGGTAGGTGTCCTGGAACGTCGCGGCGCGCGCCGGGACGGCGGCCAGCGCGGCGAGCAGGAACGCGGCGAAGGTCTTCATGGGCGGGAGGATAACCCGTTCATGGTCGGTTCATGTCGGATCTCCAGACTGCGGACCATGAAAGGTCTTCCCCTTCTCCGCGTCGCCTGGACGGAGTCCAGGTTCCGCCTCGCGGCCGGGCTCGTCCTCGGGCTGCTGGCCGTGTCCTTCCTCGTCCGGCTCGTCCTCCTGGCCCTCCAGCACGCGGTGGCCAGGGACGGCATCCTCTCGGTCCTCGCGGCCCTCGGCGCCGGCGAGGTCTTCGACGTCCAGGCGGCGCTCTGGGTGGCGGTGCCGTTCGTCCTCTACCTGGCGCTCGCGCCCGAGCGCTGGTACCGCAGCCGCGCGCACCGCGCGGTCGTGCCGGCGCTGTTCGGCCTGGCCTGCTTCGGTGTCCTCTTCGTCGCCGTGGTCGAGGTGTTCTTCTTCCTGGAGTTCAACGGCCGCTTCAACTTCGTGGCCGTGGACTATCTGATGTACCCCACCGAGGTGGTGGACAACATCTGGGAGAGCTATCCCACGGGTCTGGTCCTCGCGCTGCTCGCCGCGGTCTCGGTCGCCGCCGCGCTCCTCGTCCGGAAGCCGCTGCGCCCGGCCTGGAGTCGGCCGCTCTCCTCCGGCCAGCGCGGCCTCGCGACGCTCGCCTTCGCGGCTGTCCTGCTGGGTCTGACCTTCGGGGTGCCCGCCTCGCTGGCGCGCGTCTCCGAGGACCGCGCGCTCAACGAGATCGCCGCCAACGGCTACGGCTCGTTCTGGCGCGCGCTCCTGGGGAGCGACGCGCCCTACGCGGGCCTCTACGCCACCCGCGACGGCGCCACGGTGTTCCGCCGGCTGCGCGGCCTGCTCGCCGAGCCGCAGGCCGTGCCGGCCTCGTTCCGGCCGGGCTCGACCGTGCGCCACATCGAGCCGCTCGGACCGCAGCGTCCTCTCAACATGGTCGTGGTGCTGGAGGAGAGCTTCGGCTCCGAGTTCGTCGGCGCCCTCCATCCGCGCCCGGTCAGCCTGACCCCGAGCTACGACGCGCTGACGCAGGAGGGTCTGCTCTTCACGCGCGCCTACTCCACCGGCAACCGCACGATCCGCGCCCTGGAGGCGACGACCTCGTCGCTGCCTCCGCTGCCCGGCGTCTCGATCGTGCGGCGGCCCCAGTCCAGGAACCTCTTCACCCTGCCTTCCCTGTTGCGCGGGCACGGCTACCAGACGCTGTTCGTCTACGGCGGCCGGGCGCTCTTCGACGGCATGGGCGGCTACCTCCGGGCCAACGGCGTCGATCGCGTCGTCGAGCAGAAGGACTATCCGAAGGACGCCTTCCGCACGGCCTGGGGCGTGTCCGACGAGGCGATCTTCGACCGCGCGCTGACCGAGATGGACGCCATGCACGCCAAGGGGCGGCCGTTCTACACCCTGGTCCTCTCGGTGTCGAACCACCGGCCGTACCAGTTCCCGCAGGGCGAGATCCGCTGGGACCCGTCGCTCCGGAGCCGGGAGAACGCGGTGCGCTACGCCGACTGGGCGCTCGGCCGCTTCGTCCGCCAGGCCCGGCAGCACGAGTTCTTCAAGGACACCCTGTTCGTCCTCATGGGCGACCACGGCGCGCGGGTCTACGGCTCGGCCGAGATCCCCCTGCCGAGCTACGAGGTGCCGATCCTGTTCTACGCGCCCGGAGTCATCCCGGCCGGCGCGAAGGTCGACACGCTGACCTCCTCCCTGGATATCCCGCCGACGGTGCTGGGCGTGCTGGGCATGGAGTACGACTCGCCGTTCTTCGGCCACGACGTGCTCCACCTCGACCCGTCGGCCGGGCGGGCGCTGATGACGCACAACAACGAGATCGCGCTGATGAAGGGGTCGCGCATCGCGGTCCTCGGCCTGCACCGCTCGGCCGAGCTCTTCGACGTGCGGCCGGACGGCAGCTTCGTCCCTCTCCCCCGGCCCGACCGCGCCGGTGTCGAGCTGATCGAGGACGCCATCTCCTACTACACCGGCGCCGACACCGAGTACCGCAACGGCTCCTACGCGATGAGGCCGGTCCACCCGGCCGAGCGGCTGGCCTGGAAGCGATAGGAGAGATGAGCACCATGAAGCGGATCGCCCTGGCAGCCCTGTTCTGGCTCGCCCTCCCCGGACTCTCCCTGGCCGACGACGCCGGACTGCCCTCGGACGACGCCCTGGAGTCCCAGGGCGCGGTGATCGGCGAGATCAAGGTCGACGTCGGCGACGTGTTCGACCCCGACGTCCCGGAGGAGGACCGGCTCCTCTTCCGGACGGCGAACCGGCTCCACCGCACGACCCGCGAGTCGGTCATCCGGGACCAGCTCCTGTTCCACAGCGGCGACCGCTACTCCCGCCGGCTGCTCGACGAGTCGGAGCGCCTGCTGCGGCAGGACCGCTACCTCTATGACGCCGAGATCCGGCCGGTGCGCTATGACGGCAACCGGGTGGACCTGGTGGTGGTGACCCGCGACGTCTGGACCCTGAACGCCGGCGTCAACCTGGGCCGCAGCGGCGGCGTCAGCTCGACCGGGTTCCAGATCCAGGACACGAACCTCCTCGGCACCGGCAAGAGCCTGACCCTGATGCGCTCCTCGAACGTGGACCGGACGACGTCGCTCTTCCGCTTCGACGACCCGGCGGTCCTCGGGAGCCGGGTGAAGCTCGGGCTCGGCTACGGGGAGAACAGCGACGGCTACCTGCGCCAGCTCGAGGTCGGCCAGCCCTTCTACTCGCTCGACTCGCGCTGGTCCGCCCAGTTGAGCGCCCTGACCTCCGAGCAGGTGGACACCCGGTACGAGCTCGGCCACGTCGCGAACGGCTTCCTCCATCAGCAGGAGCGGTTCGAGGTGTGGGGCGGCCTCTCCGGCGGTCTCGCGAACGGCCGCGCCGACCGCTGGACGGCCGGTCTCACCTACCAGCGCGACCGCTTCTCGCTGGCCGAGGGCTACGTCCTGCCCGGCTCGCTGCCGGGCGAGCGGGTCCTGTCCTATCCGTGGATCGCCTGGGACCGGGTACCGGACCGCTTCCTGGAGGCGCACGACCTGGACCAGCTCAAGCGGACCGAGGATCTCCAGCTCGGCACCCGGCTCCACGCACGGCTCGGCCTGGCCGCGTCGGCGTTCGGCTCGACCGAGGACGCGGCCATCTTCGACGCCACGGCCGCCACCGGCTGGAAGCCGGCCGCGGACCGGACGCTCCTGCTCTCCTCGGGCCTGACCGGCCGCTGGGGCCAGGCCGGGGTCGAGGACCTCCTGCTCGACGGCGGCGCCCGCTACTACTGGCGGGACTGGGGCGAGCATCTCCTGTTCTTCACCCTGGAAGGCGCCGTGGCCCGCAACCTCGACCCCGAGAAGCAGCTCCTGCTCGGCGGCGACAGCGGTCTGCGCGGCTATCCGCTGCGCTACCAGGACGGCGACGGCCGGCTCCTGTTCACAGTGGAGCAGCGCTTCTTCACCGATTTCTATCCGTTCCACCTGGTGCACGTGGGCGGCGCGGTGTTCTTCGACGCCGGCCGGACCTGGGGAGGAGGCGCGAGCCAGCTCGGCCTGCTGCGCGACGCGGGCCTGGGGCTGCGGCTCTCCTCCAGCCGCTCGGGCCTGGGCAACGTGATCCACATCGACCTGGCGTTCCCGCTCGACGGAGATCCCACGATCAAGAGCGCGCAGTGGCTGGTGACGACCAAGGCAAGCTTCTAGAATGAGGCCGTGCGACTGCTCCTGGTCGAAGACGAGCCCATGCTGGCGCGCCACCTCCAGCGCGGCCTCCAGGAGGAGGCCTACGCGGTGGACGTGGCCGGCACCGCCCGCGAGGCGCAGGAGCGCGTCGAGGGCACCGAGTACGACCTCGTCATCCTGGACGTGATGCTGCCGGACGGCCTCGGCACGGACCTCCTGGCCCGCTGGCGCGCCGACGGGTTCCTGGGGCCGGTGCTCGTGCTGACCGCCCGCGACCGCCTGGACGACAAGCTGCGCGGCTTCGAGGCGGGCGGCGACGACTACCTGACCAAACCGTTCGCGTTCGAGGAGCTCCTGGCCCGGATCCGCAGCCTGCTCAAGCGCCGGACCGCGGTGCCGGCCGAGCTGCTCCGGATGGAGGACCTGGAGGTCGACCGCACCCGCCGGCAGGTGCGCCGCGCCGGCCAGCCCATCGACCTTACCCCCAAGGAGTTCGCGCTGCTGGAGTACCTGATGCTCCACGCCGGCAAGCCGCTCGACCGCACCACCCTGGCCGAGCACGTGTGGGACGAGGACTACGACGCCCGCAGCAACGTGATCGACGTCATGATCGGCCGGCTGCGGCGCAAGCTGGAGCGCGACGGCGCGCCCCTCCTCCACACCATCAAGGGCGTCGGCTACATGATGCGCGACGCGGGCCCGGAGGAGGAGTGAAAGCCCCGCGCTCGCTCCAGGGCCGCATCGCCCTGTGGTCCGCGGGGCTGTTCTTCCTGCTCTACGCCACCGCCGGCTTCCTGGTCCTGGCGATCGACAACCGCAACCATTACAGCCAGATGGAGGTCGTCCTCTACTCGCAGGCCGAGTCGCTGGCCAGCTACTACGCCTCCACCCACCGCCTCGACTTCCCGGAGCTGCTGGCGATGGAGGCCAACCCGGTGCCGGTCTGGATGCGGATCGTCCGCGCCGGCCGCATCGTGGCCGAGACGCCCGGCACTCCGCACGTGCCGCTGGTCGAGCGGCCGCAGTCCGCCATGGGCAGGATCCAGATCCTGACCAACGGCGGCGGCGAGCGCATGGCCGTAATGCCGCACGAGGTCTGGAACGAGCCCGGTACGACCGTCGAGGCGATCGCTTCGCAGGGCGCCCTGGAGCACCGCAAGCGCGACCTCCTGTTCGCCTTCCTGCTCTCCAGCCTGCTTCTCCTGCCGCTCGTCGCCTTCGGCGGCCGGCTGGTCGCGGCCCAGGGCCTGCGCCCGCTGGACCGGCTGGTGGCCGAGCTGCGGGAGCTGCACTCGGAGCGCCTGGAAGAGCGCCTGGAGGCGCCGGGAGCCGTGCTGGAGATCGCCCAGCTCGCCGACGAGTTCAACCGCCTGCTCGACCGCCTGGAGGAGAGCGTGGCGGCCATGCGCCGCTTCACCGCCGACGCCTCCCACGAGCTGCGCACGCCGATCAGCATCCTCCGCACCGGCCTGGAGGTCGCCCTGCGCAAGGAGCGCTCGGGCGAGGAGTACCGCGAGCTGCTGCGCGACAACCTGTCCGAGATCCAGCGCATCCAGCGCATCGTCGAGGCGCTCCTCACCCTCGCCCGCTCGCCCGACGGCGAGGCGCGGCGCGCGACCCGCGGCCCCGTGGATCTGGCGAGCGTGGTCTCCGGCGCGGTCGAGGCGATCCAGCCGCTCGCCGACGAACGCCGCGTGGCCATCGAGACGAGGCTCGTCCCGGGCACGACCGTGCACGGCGACGCCGACCTCCTCCGCCTGATGGCGATCAACCTGCTGGACAACGCGCTCAAGTTCACGCCCGAGGGCCGGAGCGTGGGTGTGACCGTGGAGGGCAACGGGAACGGGGCCCGGCTGGAGGTCAAGGACGAGGGCCCCGGCGTGCCGCTTCAGGACCGGCCCTACGTCTTCGACCGCTTCTTCCGCGGCCAGGGGGTGCGCCACTCCGGCTCCGCCGCGGGCGGCCTCGGCCTCTCGCTGGTGCGCTGGGTGGCGGAGAGCCACGGCGGCTCGGCCCGCCTGGTCGAGACCGGCGGTCCGGGAGCCACGTTCGAGGTCGTCCTGCCCTGATTAAAGCCGCACGGCCGCCGCGTTGCGCTCAAGCTGCATCACCTTGACGTCGGGATCCACGACCACCGCCTCGGGCTCGAAGCGGGCGCGGATCCGCACCAGCGTCTCCTCTCCGGCTCCGAGCACCACGGTCGTCCCGGCGGCCCGGTAGCCGTCCTCGAAGCGCGGGCCGGCGGTCGCGACGATCTCGACCGGCATGCGGCCGGTGCCCGCGTTCTTCACGGTCACCGTGACCTCCCACTCGTCGCCCACCTGACGCTTCTTCGCGTCGGTCAGGTGGTACTCCGGGATCACGATGTCGAAGAACCACTGGCGCGCGAAGTCGTCGAACGCGGCCTGGTCCACGGCGTGGCGGCGCATCACGGCCACGAAGTCCTCGACCACCGGGTGGTCAGGGTTGTTGTGGTAGGTCCGGAAGTAGTCCTGGACGCCGTCCATGAACGGCTGCCAGCCCATCCGGTTCAGCAGCATCCAGACCACCCAGCCGCCCTTGTCGTAGATCACCGTGGTGTCCCCGGGCCGGAAGCGGTAGGTGCCGGAGAGCGGCTTCTCGTCGCTCGGCTGGCGGAACTCGGCGTACTGGGTCTCCATCCGGGTGCACATCCCTATGCGCTGCTGCGGCCCCCGGAGCTTGCCCGTGAGCATCAGGGTGGCGAAGTTGGCGGTGCCCTCGGACATCACGACTCCGCCGGGCCCCTCGCCGTTCGAGACCACGTGCCCCCACCAGGAGTGGGCGGCCTCGTGCGCGGCCACGAAGAAGGCCGCGTCGTCGTCCGGCATGCGGCGGGTCAGGAAGCCGATCCCCTCCGAGAAGAAGATGTTCGTGGCGTTGCCCCGGCCGTACTGCGCGAGCGCCGGGAACTCGTTGAGCCGCAGCTCCTTCCACGGATACGGGTAGAACCACTCCGAGTAGTACCGGCGCGCGCCGTCGAGCGCCTCCATCATGCTGTCGAGGTTCGCGGTGTGCTCCGGGTGATGGTTGATGACCGTGCCGTTCTTCCCCCGGCGCTCGGCCCAGCGGCCGAAGGCGATGTTGAACACCCGCACGGGGTAGTCCGCCACCCAGACCGCGGTCCGCCGGCCGTCCTTCACCTCGTCCGAGGTCCGGAAGCCGGTCGAGGTCACCTCGTACTCGGCCGGGATCGTGATCTTCAGCCGGTGGGTGAACGACGACGGGTCGATCTCGGCCTCGGTGACGCCCTGGTTCCAGCCCGGCGGGAAGGTCTTCGGCTGGTAGGCCCGCTCCTCCGCCTCCCTCGGGTTGGTCGGGCTGGCGCCGATCGAGGGGTCGTACTTGACGATCGGCACGAAGTCCGGATTGCGGCCGGTCACCACGCCGCCGGCCGGCGTGATGAACTCGCCGAGGTCGATCGGTCCGCCGTTGCGCGAGACGCCCGGCAGGAGCGCGCCCTCGTAGCGGAAGCCCAGCCTCAGCGTGCCGCCGGGCGGCAGCGGGCCCGGCCGGAAGATCTGGAGGCCGTGGCTGTCCTCGGGCTTGTACGGCTTGCCGTCGAGCGTCCACCGGAGGTCCTTCCAGGCCATGCCCACGGTCACCGGGAACCAGGTCAGCGTGCGCGTCTGATCATTGCGCAGGTCGTAGAACCCGTTCACCTTGAAGCTCCGCGTCGCCGGATCGACGTCGAGATCCAGGTCCACGTTCGAGATGTAGGGCACGGGCGCGTCCAGCCAGGTGGCGTGGTTGAAGCGCCAGTAGTCCTCGCGCCGCTTCTCCATGGCGCCGCCCTGCCAGCCCTGGTTCACCTGGGAGCTCAGCGCGAACCCGAGGCCGAGCGGGACGAGCGCGAGCGCCGCGGCGGCCTGGATCGTCCGCCGCCGCCGTCCGGGTTGCCGGCCGAACAGCGGGTGCAGGGGGTCGCGGTCCTGGCGCGAGAACAGGCGGAAGGCCAGGAACAGCAGCAGGACCGCGAGGCCGACCGCCATCAGCCGGTTGAGCACCAGCGCCGCGCGGTCCATGGGAAAGACCCCCATGTCGGTCCACATCAGCGTGTTGAAGAGCGGCCAGTTGCCGGCCCAGGTCAGGTGGTTGTTGAAACCGGCCCAGCCGGTCAGCGCCAGGGCGGTGAAGCCGGCCGCGTAGGTGCCGTACTGGCTGCGGGTGACCGCCCAGGCCGCCATCAGGAAGGCGATCCAGAGGATCACGGTGGGCAGCAGCAGGAGCCCCCAGACCAGGAGGAACGGACCGGCATCGAACCTCATGCCGCCGCCCTGCGAGGACATCACTTCGGCGGCGAGCGCCAGGGTGGCGAGGAGCGTCACGGCCACGATGGCGCCGTTCGCGATCATCTTGCCGAGCAGGAGGGAGGGCGTGCGGACCGGGGTCGTGTAGACCACCGACGACGCACCGGTCATGGGCTCGCGGCGCAGCGACTCCACGGTGTAGAACAGCAGCAGCAGGAGGAGCGCGGTGCCGAGGATCGCCATGGAGCCCGCCGCCGCCACGCCGGACGTCAGGTAGATTGGCGACCGGAACTCGGCCCCGAACTGGTTCACGAAGAACAGCCCGACCAGGGCGAGGATGATCGGGATCAGGATGTAGAGCGCCGGGTGCGAGAACAGCTCGGCGAGCTCGAACCGGGCCACGGTGAGCGCGCCGGAGATCACGCCGCGCGGCCGCGAGGTCATGCGCAGGACGGAGAGGGGCGCGGTCGTCGGCGCCTTCGCGGCGGGCGGAGGCGTCGCGGAGACGGCGCGCCGGCTCGCCTTGCGCGCCGTGCGCAGGCGGCCGGCGAAGTGGCGGCGGGCGAGGTCCACGCAGCCGAGTCCCGCGAGCGCCACCCCGAGCCGGCTCAGCAGGAACGCGGCCGAGTAGTCCACCGGGCGGCTGTTGTAGTACGCGATCCCGCGGTCCACGGTCAGGAAATTCTGGCGCAGCCAGCGGAAGCCGGAGGGATCGGTCATCTGGAGCCAGAAGCGCTCCGTCTGGCTCAGCTCCGGCGGGTTCCAGCGCCAGTAGAAGAACCAGTAGAAGAGGAAGAACGCGACCGGCACGAAGAAGACCAGGATCGGCCGCCCCGAAAGCCGGCCCAGCAGGAAGGTCAGCCCGGCCACGAACAGGACCGCCGGCACCAGGAAGACCAGGATCGGGACGAGGTAGATCCGCAGCGCGAACGGCCCGTAGGCCTCCGGCCGCTCCGGGTCCGGCATGCCATGGGCGAAGACCGCGGTCAGGACCGCGAACACGGCCACGGCCGCGAGGCAGGTGCCGGCCGCGCCCAGGAACTTCCCCCAGACGTACTCGCCGGGGGAGAGCGGCGTGGCGTGGAGGACCTCGCCCACCTTGTGCTCATCGTCCTTGATGAGCGACGTGCCCGCCGCGATCGCCGCCAGGAACGAGAACGAGAGGAGGAAGAAGCCGATCATGGCCGCCACGTAGGCGATCTGGAACTCGGAGTTGACGTAGGCGAGGTTGCCGCCCATGGAGGTGCTGTTGGAGCGCACGAACCAGTTGCCGCGCGAGACCAGCCAGGCGTTCCAGGCCATGAACGCGACCCAGAAGAGGAAGAACAGGCTGCGCAGCGACTCCCGGAGGTCGAGCTGCGTGACGAGCCAGAGGCGGCGGACGGCGTTCCGGATCATGAGATTCCTCCCTTCGCCATTACGGCCGGGAGGAACCCGGGTTTCAGGCCCGCACCCGGACCGCCACGAACGTGACGTCGTCGTTCGGCGGCTCGCCGTTCGTCCCCCCGCTCCAATACCGGGCGGCGGCGGTCAGGCCGGCGATCACGTCCTCCGGAGCCCGTCCGCCGAGCTCCTCGAAAAGGCTGCGGACGCGCGGGTAGCCGAACGGCTCGCCCCGGCCGTCCTGGAGCTCGGGCAGGCCGTCGCTCATCAGGAGGAGGACGTCGCCGGGCCCGACCTCCATCCGCATCTCGCGGTAGTCGTAGGCGAGGCCGCCGAGCGGCATGCCCTGGAGGGCGATCTCCTCCACCGTCGCGGACCCGGCGCGGTAGAGAAGGGCCGGCGGCATGCCGGCGGCGGCGATGGTGAGCCTCCGGCCTTCGAGGCGGGCGAGGGTCAGGCCCATGGCCATGCGGCCCAGCTCCATCCGCTTGACCGCCGCCGCGGCCTCGGCCAGGAACTCGCGCGGCGCCGAGCGTCCCGAGTCGGCCGAGAACAGGCTCTTGATCACCGTCACCATGGTGCCGGCCCGCGCGCCGTGGCCCGTGGCGTCGCCGACCGCCGTGGTGAGGACGCCGTCCGTCGACAGGTGGAAGTCGTAGTAGTCGCCGCCGACCTCGGTCGCGGTCTGCATCGAGACCGCGATCGCCAGGCCCGGATGGTCGGGCAGGGTCTTGGGCAGGAGCGAGAGCTGGAAGCTCCGCGCCTCCTCCAGCTCGCGCGTCTTCCTCTCGTACTCGCTCCTCAGGAGGCGCTGCTCGGTTTCCTGCTCGACCAGCCTGTCCTGGTGCGCGCGCAGGTCGCCCGCCATGCGGTTGAACATGCCGGCGAGGGTGCCGATCTCGTTGCGCGAGCGCACCGCGACCCGGGTGTCGAGGTCGCCCTGCGCGATCCGCTCGGCGCCGTGGGTCAGGTGCCGGACGTCGCGGGTCAGCCGGTTCGAGAGCGGCAGGATGCCGACCAGGGCGAAGGCGATGAGCGCGAGGCCCCAGCCGAAGTTCCGGATGGCGTTGATCTTGACCCTCTCCAGCGACTCGCGGATGGGCCGCGCCACGCCGAAGGTGAGGCCGCTCTCGGGGTCCTTCGAAGTGACGACCACCCAGCCTTCGAGGATGCGCTCCGACCCGCCGCCGACCAGGTTGCGCAGGTCCACCGGCAGGCCCTGGAGCTTCCGGAGATCCGCGGGGTTTGCGGCGTGGACGTTCCTCTCCGCGTCGAGGACGAACGGGATCTCGCCCTGATCGCGCCGGGCGCGTCCGAGGATGCGGTGCAGGACCTCCTCGGGCCGGACCTGGGCGCGCACGTAGCCGACCACCCGGCCGTCGCGCCACACCGGCGCCTCGATGTCCTTGCCGAGGACGAGCCGGCTCTCCCGGCGCCGCTTCTCCAGCGCGGCCTGCCTCTCCTCCAGCGCCGCCTTCCGCTCCGCGAGCGCCGCCAGGTGCTCGGCGAGCTTCTCGGGGTGAAGCACGATGACCCGATGCTCCTCGCCGCCGGGCTTCCCGCCCGCGAGGCCCTCCATCACGCCCTCGGCGATCCGGGCGGCCTCCTCCATCGCCTTGCCGACCTCCGGGTTCTCCGGCGCGCCCGCCGCGGCTTCCTTCCCAGCGTCTTCGACGATCTTCCGGATGTCGATCACGACCGGACCGGCCGGCGGCACCGGAGGAGCCGGAGGCGCGGCCTTCGAGGGCTCCGCCGGAGGAGCCGGGACCACCTCCAGCGTGTCGAGCAGCGGAGCCGCGTCGCCGACCGCCTGGATCACCGACCTGGGGGCCGTCTCCGCCTGCGTCAACCCTCTCTCCAGGACCGGCAACGGGATCTCGCCGACCCTCTCGACGCCGCGCCCGAGCTCGGCCCGCAGCTCGGACATCCGGCCGTTCATCTCCCGCAGCATCTCCGCGGACTCCATCGCCACCGCCTGCCGGACCGCCTCCTGCGACGAGACGTAGTTGTAGAGGACGAGGCCGGTCAGGGGGAGCACCGAGAGGAGCAGGAACGCGAGGACGAGCTGGGTCCGGATCTTCATCACCGGTAGCATACGGAAGAGCCGGCCGGGAAGTTCCGCGGCTCCCGAGAAAGAATGCCCGACTCCTGGGCCGAGGTTCGCGCTTGATTCGATATCGACTGGACGATCTGGGCTGGTATCACTTCGAGTGCCTCGTGCAGGCTCTCCTCAAGGCAGAGCTCGGGCTCGGCGTCGCCCGCTCTTTCCCCGAGCTGCTCAGTCTTCGGGACCTGGATGTGCTCCTCACCGAAGTCGTCCAGCGCGACATCGTCGAACGCAGCGACGCGGCCATCAAGCTGGCCAAGGATCTCGCACCGGTCTTCGTGGCGACGGCGGCGTATCAGCGCGCGCTGGAGATCCTGGAGCACCACTCTCTCCTCGTCCTGGACGGGCCTCCGGAGATGGGCAAGTCCGCCATCGCCTATATGATCGCGTTGACTCAGCTCCTGCGCGGCTGGCAGGCGGTCGACGCCCGGTACCCCGACGATGTCCTCGCCAACCTAAGCCGCGGCCGGCCCCAGGTCTTCATCGTCGACGACGCGTTCGGGCGCACGGAGTACGACGTGACCCTCGGCCGCCGGTGGGAGCGCGACCTCGCCAAGGTCCTCGTTCACCTGAACGAGAATCACTGGTTGATCCTGACCACTCGCAAGCACATCCTTGCGCGAGCCCTGCGCGAGCTCGACCTGACAGGGAGAGCGCGGACCTTTCCACAGCCGGGCGAGCTGATCGTCAGCGCCGACGACCTTTCCCAGGAAGAGAAAGCCCGAATTCTCTATCGACACGCCCGCTCGGCGCCGCTGTCGGAACGACTCCGCGGGGTTATCCGCGAGAGAGCGCGCTCGATTGTCGAGGATCGCCATTTCACGCCGGAGCGCATCCGGCGCCTTGTGGAAGAGCGGCTACCCGAGGCCGAGAATCTCGGAAGAGGACGCTGGTCCGTGGACCTCGCCGAGATCGTCAGGGAGGCCATCCGCAATCCGACACGACGCATGCGGACCGCCTTCCGCGGCCTGCCGGAGCTGCACAAGCGGGTCCTCATCTCTCTCCTCGATTGCGAGAGAGCTACAATCATGCAGACCCTCCACACCGCCGTAGCACGGTTATACCAGCCCGTCGGCAAGGCCGAGTTGGTCGAAACGATCGAAGACCTGTCCAGCGCTTTCCTGCGCATCCTCCAGCATGGTTCCAGCCAGGATCTCAGCTCGTTGTCGCGGATCGATTGGATCGATCCTGCGCGAGCAGGCGGCCGGACTGGTCCGGTCTCCCCGCAATACCCAGGATTTCCTCACCGCTCTCTTGAGCGCCCGCAAGCACCCGGGATTGGGAAGCTCTCCTGCAAGGCGCCTTGAAGAGATTCTGGCGATCGTGTGCGAGGAGGCGGAGCAAGCCTGGCCCGATCTGGGAGAGAGCAGACGGCCATCGGCGTTCTGGAGGCCTACAAGGAGGCGTGCGAGGTCCTTCGCCGTCCGCCGAAATTCCCGACGATCGCGGAAACCTGGGAGATGTATTCTCATGACCTCCGACTCGACCTCGGCAGAGCGTTGGATTGGGACATCGGCGAGAGCTGGTACCGGACGGTGAAGCTCATCGAGACCAAGGCTCCGGAGTTGTTCGAAAGCTCGAACTGGCATTGGGAGTACTCCGAAGACCTCGAGGCCCTAGTGGAGTTCGTCCGCTCAAGCCTGGATAAACCCGAGCACTCCGGGGGGCTCCCCCGCCATGCCATCGCCGAGGTGGCACGGTGGCTCAGCGAGCTTCCCGAGGCCGGAGGGATCTCCCGCGCTGACCTCACCGAGCTTGCGGATGAATGTCACGACAGAATCTCCGGCACGACCGCAAGGACGGCGATTTCACAGATTCCGGCTGCCTCACCTCCAAAGACCCAGGATGGATTCGATGTTGAAGCCCTGTTCAAGGACCTCTGAGACCTGTGTCCTCCTCCTGGCGCTCGTCCTGGCCTCCTGCGGCGCCGAGCCGGAGTCGCCCCCGGCCTCACCGCCCAGGCCGGCGGTCCCCCTCCATGGCGAGGCGATCGACGTGGCCGCGGCCCTGGCCCACATCCGCGACCTCGCGGTCCGGATCGGTCCGCGGCCGACCGGGACCCCGGCCGAAGCGCAGGCCGCGCTCTACCTGGAGAAGCAGCTCTCCGCCTGGGGCTACGAGGTCCGGCTTCAGCCCGTCCCGCTGCCGGACGGCGGCGCCTCGGCCAACGTGGTGGCGCTGCCGCCGGGCCTCGACCCGGCCGCGGACCGGCATCTCCTGGTCGGCGCGCACTACGACACCGTGCCCACCAGCCCCGGCGCGAACGACAACGCCTCGGGCGTGGCGGTCCTCCTGGAGGTGGCCCGGATCCTGGCCGCGAAGCCCGCGAAGCTGCCGGTCGTCTTCGTGGTGTTCGGCGGCGAGGAGGGCCGGCCGGGTCCGAAACACCTGTCGCTCGCCGGCTCGCTCCACTACACCGAGGGGATGCCGGAGGCGGAGCGGCGCAATCTGGTCGCCATGCTGAACCTCGACATGATCGGGCACGGCGACGCGGTGCTCTCGACGATGCGGATCAACATGAAGAAGGGGATGCACCAGCGCCTGCTGAGGCTGGCGAAGGAGCTCGGAGTGCCGGCGCGGGAGTATTTCACGCCCCAGATGTCGGACTCTGTGCCGTTCGCCAGCCAGGGGATTGAGACCGGCTGGCTTTGGACTGGCGTCGAATCAGCTTATCATTCGCCCAAGGACACGGTGGAGAAAATTACACCGCCGTCCCTCGACTGGTCCGGGCGTCTCGCCCTTGCCGTACTCCGATCCTATGATTGAGGGAGGAAGTAGAATGGACAGCAGCAACGCCTACGTATCCGATCCCCACGCCGCCATCCAGGCGGCTCGCCGGCAGGCCGCCCGGGAAGGCAAGCGGGTGGCGGTCGTCTTCGGCGCCGACTGGTGCCCCGACTGTTACGCCCTGAACAAGGCGCTCACCCACCGGCTCGTGACCCCCGTCCTGGAGCCGAGCTACGTGGTGGTGAAGGTCTCGGTCGGCAACCGCAACCAGAACCTCGACATCATGTCCGACTTCGGCATGGACGTGGTGCGGGGCATCCCGGCCATCGCCATCCTGGAGCCGGACGGCACGCTCGTGAAGGCCCAGACCGACGGCGAATTCCGCAACGCCAACGCGCTCCTCTCCGTGGCCGAGATTGTGAGCTTCTTCCACGCCTGGGCGCCGAAGCGGCCCGAGGTGGAGGCGGTGGGCTAGTGTAGTGGGTCCGATATAGATGCTCCTGACCGAAGAGCGCTCAGCCCCCAACGGGGGCGTAGGCATAAAGCCTGGGGTTTCAACCCCAGGTGGTCAGGCCACAAACAACCCCAAGCCCTGAAAGGGCGCAGGAATGGCCGCGGGGTGGCAACCCCGCGAGGGTGGGCGGCGGTATGCCTGCGTCCCTCCGGGACTTGGGGGTGGGCGCTGCCTTATCTCCTGGGGTTGAAACCCCAGGCTTTATGCCCTCGTCCCTTCGGGACTCTCTCTTCGGCTCTGGCCGTCGGGCGAGATCAAGGACACCGAACTTCAGGCGCACCACACTAGTAGGGCGCCAACCTTGAAGGGAGGCGGCGTCGGCTTATCCACGGCTCGGTAACGTTACCGCGGGACGGCGTCGGCTTATCCGCGGCTCGGTAACGTTACTGCGGGACGGCGTCGACTTATCTGCGGCTCGGTAACGTTACCGTGGGACGAAGTCGACTTCTCCGCAGTCCGGTAACGTTACCGCGGGACGATGTCGGCTTATCTGCAGCCCGGTAACGTTACCGCGGGACGAAGTCGACTTATCTGCGGCTCGGTAACGTTACTGCGGGACGGCGTCGACTTATCTGCGGCCCGGTAACGTTACCGCGGGGCGATGTCGGCTTATCTGCGGCCCGGTAACGTTACCGCGGGACGATGTCGGCTTATCTGCGGCTCGGTAACGTCACTGCGGGACGATGTCGGCTTATGTGCGGCCCGGTAACGTTACTGCGGGACGATGTCGGCTTATCTGCGGCTCGGTAACGTTACCGCAGGACGAAGGAGTCGAGCATGATCGTCACCTGCTAGCCTTCCGGCATGAAAACTACCCTTTGGGTCGTCGCCCTGCTGGCCGGCATCTTCCTTGTTGCGGCAGGGCCGGATCAAGCGCCCGGCTTCCCCGCTCTCGGCCGGGAGCTTCTCACCGAAGTCCGCGAGCACTTCCTGGACGCCCGGCGTGGCGCCGAGTGGGCCAAAGAGCACGCCGGCTATGCCGATGGAATCCGGGACCGGGCCGCCTTCCGAGATGCCACCCGAAGTCTTCTGACCGAGTTGAGGACGTCCCACACCCAGTACTACACGCCTGACGACCCGGGCTACTTCGACCTGCTGGCGATCTTCGAGTCGTTCCTCAAGCGCGATCCCCGCACCGAGAGCGCCGGGCTGGCCGCCACGCAGCAGGACGGCTCGTGGTTCGTGGTCAAGGTCTTCGGAGGCGGGCCGGCCGAGGCCGCGGGGCTGAAACGCGGCGACCGGCTGGTGTCGGCCGACGGCGAGACCTTCCACCCGGTCCTCTCCTGGCGCGGCAAGGCGGGCAAGGCCGTGGAGGTCCACGTCCAGAGCCGGGCCGGAGAGGCTCCTCATGCCATCCGCGTCACGCCGCGGCTCGTCAGTCCCAAGGAGGAGTGGCTGGAGGACCAGCGCCGCTCCTCGAAAATCTTCGAGCGCGGCGGCCGGCGCATCGCCTATTCCCCGCTCTGGTCGTGCGCCGGCGCCGAGCACCAGGAGGCTCTCGAGGAGGCGCT
Source organism: Acidobacteriota bacterium (assembly GCA_040349255.1). Classification (GTDB taxonomy): domain Bacteria; phylum Acidobacteriota; class Thermoanaerobaculia; order Multivoradales; family UBA5704; genus DATMER01. The sequence goes on from JBEQUE010000055.1 coordinate 99,011, forward strand.
CCAGGGCGACCTCGCGGGCGCGGACGCCCTGGTGATCGACTTCCGGGGCGGATGGGGCGGCTGCAATCCGGCGTTCGTCCATCTCTTCGACCCGGCGGCCCCGGACCTGACGAGCGTCGACCGCGACGGCGCGCGCGCCACCTTCGCTTCGAGCTGGCGCAAGCCGCTGGCCGTGCTCGTGGACGGCGGCACCCGGAGCGGCAAGGAGGTGGTCTCGCGCGCGCTCCAGAAAAGCCGCCGGGCGGTCGTGGTCGGCGAGCGCACGGCCGGCGCCGTGGTGGCGGGCCGGATCATCCCGCTCTCCGACGGCTCGCTGCTCTTCCTCGCCGTCCAGGACATCCTGGTGGACGGCGAGCACCTCGAGGGCGTCGGCGTCAAACCCGACGTCGAGGTCCCGGCCGCGCTGCCCTTCGCCGAGGGCAGGGACCCCCAGCTCGAAGCCGCGTTGGGTTTGATCCCGTCCCCCCTCTCCCCGGCCCTCTCCCCCGTACCGGGGGAGAGGGAGAAAACCACCCCTCACTCGTAGCGCAGCGACTCGATGGGGTCGAGCCGGGCCGCCCGGCGGGCGGGCCAGAGGCCGAAGAAGATCCCGACCGCGGCCGAGAAGGCGAAGGCGATCACGATCGATTCGGGCGAGACCGCCGTGTTCCAGCCGGCCATCCTCTGGAGCGCCAAGGCTCCCACCACCCCCATCACCACCCCCAGGAAGCCGCCCACGAGACAGAGGGCCAGAGCCTCGATCAGGAACTGGAGGAGGATGTCCCGCTTGCGCGCGCCCAGCGCCTTGCGCACGCCGATCTCCCGGGTGCGCTCCGTCACCGAGACCAGCATGATGTTCATGATGCCGATGCCTCCCACCAGGAGCGACACCAGCGCGATGCCGGCGAGCAGGAAGGAGAACGTCCGCGTGGTCGCCCGGAAGGTCTCCAGGAGCGTGGTCTGGTTGCGGATCGTGAAGTCGCTGCGCTGCGACGGCCGCAGCCGGTGCGCGCGGCGCAGGCGGGTGTCGATCTCGTTGATCGCCGCGTCGAGGTGCCTGTCGCTCACCGCCTGCACGTCGATCGACTGGATGCGATCCTCGCCGAAGAGCCGGATCTGCGCCGTGGCGAGCGGCACGTAGATCTCCTGGTCCGGGTTGCCGAAGCCCGAGGCGCCCTTCGATTCCAGGACGCCGATCACCTCGAACGGCACGCCGCGGATGCTGATCTTCTGCCCCAGCAGCTCCAGGGTCGGCACGCGGAGCGTGTTGCCCACGTCCGAGCCCAGGACCGCCACCCGCCGCCGCCCGCGCTCCTCGGCCTCCGTGAACAGCCGGCCGAGCACGATGTGGCTGTTCTGGATCTCGAAGTAGTCCGGCCACACGCCCGAGACCGACAGGTTCGCGTTGGCCTCGCGGTGCTCGATCTGCAGCCGGTGATCCACCTCGGGGCTCACCGCCTGGATCGTCTGCAGCCCGGCGAGGGTGTGCGCGTCCTTGGCCGTGAGCCGGTTCTCGCCGCGGTCCACGCCGCCGAAGAACTCCTGCCCGGGGCGGACCGTGAGCACGTTCACCCCGAGACCCTGGAGCCGCTCCTGGACCATGCGCTGCGCTCCCTCGCCCAGCGCCACCATCGTGATCACCGCCGCGATGCCGATGATGATGCCCAGCGCGGTCAGGAACGACCGCAGCTTGTTGGCGCGGATCGCCTCCAGCGCGACCCGGAAGACCTCGCTGAGGATCATCCCTGGTTCCGCCCGCCGCGCTGGCCGCCCGGTTGACCCCCTTGGCCACCCTGGCCGCCCTGGCCAGACTGGCCTCCCGACCCGCTGCGCTGGCCGCCGCCGAACATGCCGCCTCCGGCCCGCTCGCGCATGCGGTTCGAGTACTGCTCCTGCTGCTGCTGGAGCCGCGCCACCGAGATCAGGTAGACCTCGGCCCCCGGCTCGAGGCCGCGCACCACCTCGGTGTTGTCCCAGTCGGAGAGGCCGAAGAGCACAGACTTCGGCTCCGGACCCTTGGCGCCCTTCACGAAGACGATGCCCGGCCGGGCGTCGCCGCCCATGGCTTCGCCGCGCTTCTGGCGGAGCCCGTCGAGGCTCGCCCGGACCTCCTTGTCGTCGAGGCCGAGCACCACGCCGGCCGAGGGGGCGTCGCGCATCGCGACCACGGCGCCGTTCGGCACCGCGACCACGCTCTGGCGGTCGGCCACCCGGACGCTCACCTCCGCGTTCATGCCGGGCTTGAGCAGCCGGTCCGGGTTCGGCAGATTGATGAGCACCGGGAACATGGTGACGTTCTGCTCCACCACGGCCTGAGGCTCGATCTTGGTCACCGAGCCGCGGAAGGTGCGGCCCGGATAAGCCTCGACTTCCACCGTGGCCGCCTGGCCGGCCTGGATGCGGCCGATGTCCACCTCGTCCACCAGGGCGCGAGCCTGGACGGTCGCCAGGTCGGCCATCTTCACCAGCGTCGTGCCGCCCGAGACGTTGGCGCTCGCCGAGGCGATGATCTGCCCCTGCTCCACGTCCTTCTCGATGACCGTGCCGGCGATGGGCGCCCGGATCGTCACGTCGCCCATCTTCTCCTGGGCGAGCTGGAGGTTGGTGCGGGCCTTGACGAGCTGCGCCCTGGCGTTGGTCTCCTCCAGGCTGGCGTTCTCGAAGTCCTGGGTGCTCAGCAGGCCGTCCTTGGCGAGCTGCTCGGCGCGGCGGCGCTGGACCGAGGTCGTCTCCACCCGGGCGCGGGCCAGCTCCAGGTCGGCCTCCATCTGGGCCAGGGTGTTGCGGACGTCGCGCGGATCGACGGTCGCGATCAGCTCGCCCTGCCGGACCTCGTCGCCGGTCTCGAAGTTGATCCGGATGAGCTCGCCGGACACCTTGGACTTCACCTCCACCGTGCGGATGGGCTCGATCTGGCCCGACGCCTCGGCGCGGATCTCCAGGTCCAGGCGCACCGCCTTCGCCGTGTTCGGAGGCCCGCCCATCGCCTCCCGGCTCTCTCCGCGCTCGCTGCACCCCGCCAGAACCAGACCGGCGGCGAGCAGCACGGCGCGCATCACATCGATCTTCAAGTGAACCTCCTCCCGGCTCTCAACCGTATCCTCTGATACCTTGAACAAGACTCAAACAAGATCCAATCCCAGCGACCGATACGCATCAGCGAATGGGAGGTTGCGATGACTTCGTGGGACACCCTCGGCCGCGTCGGCGCCGAACGCCTGGCGGACGCCCGCCTTCAGCTCCACTGGGCGGCCCAGGCCGCCTCCGCCGTCGGCAAACAGCTCCTCGACCACCGGCCCGACTTCGGCGAGCAGAGCTTCCAGTGGGACCCGGAGCACCGCCTCCTCGCCCAGGGCCAGGTCGCCTCCGGCTTCCGCTCCGCCCTCCGGCCCTCCCCGCCCACCCTCGTCCTCCTTGGCTCCTCCAGAGAGCTGCCTCTGGACGGCCGCACCGTGGAGGAGGCCTACGCCTGGCTGGAGTCGGAGGTCGGCCGGACGCTCGAACGGCCCGGCGAGATGCCGGCCCACGCTGTGGGATCCGGCTCCCCGATCTCCGGCCGGGACCATGAGGCGTTCGAGGAGCTGGCCGCCTGGCTCGACGCCGCCCACCAGCTTCTCTCCGGCGTGGCCCGGCGCAACCCCGGCGCCTCGGCCGTCCGCCTCTGGCCCCACCACTTCGACATCGCAACGCTCATCGCGCTCGACCCGGAAGGCGATCCGGAAGCGGCCCGCTCCATCGGAACGGGTCTCGCCCTCGGAGACACCTTCAGGCCGGAGCCCTACCTCTATATTACTCCCTGGCCCTACCCCTCCGGCGACCGCGAGCTGCCGCCGCTCGACGGGGGGAGCTGGAACACGGAAGGCTGGACCGGCGCATACCTGGAGGCCTCGCGCCTCCTCGACGGCCCGATCGATCAGCGGGCGGAACGGGCGGAACGGTTCGTGGACTCGGCGGTGGCGGCCTGCCGCCGCCTTCTCGAAAGGTAGAGAGAACGATGGCGCAACAGGCGGATCAACCGCGCTGGCACGACCTCGGTCCGGTCGAGGAGCTGAAGCGGACCCCGCTCCAGCAGGTCTCGATCGGCCGCATCCGCATCGCCCTGAGCTTCGCCGACGGCCGATTCGGCGCGGTCTCGGGCGCCTGCAACCACGTGGGCGGGCCGCTCGGCGAGGGCCACCTGGACGGCGACTACCTCGTCTGTCCCTGGCACCACTGGAAGTTCCACCGCGCCACCGGCGAGGGCGAGCCCGGCTTCGAGGCCGACTGCGTACCGCGCTACGAGCTGCGCGAGGAGGGCGGCCATCTCTTCGTCAACCTCAAGGCCGCCACGAAGCGCAACAAGCTGCCGCACCAGCCCCACCCGCTCACCCGGCCGGTCGAGCGGGCCGACGGGCCCGTCCGCGTCCTGGGCATCTCGACGACCTCCATGGACCCGGAGTACCCGCGCTACTCCACCTCGGACGCGCTCCTCGACACCGCGCTGCGCTCCGCCGCCGAAGAGCTGAAATCGGAGACCCGGCTCATCCGGCTGAGCGATCTGAAGTTCCGGGCCTGCGAGGGCTACTACTCGAAGAGCGCCCACGCCTGCACCTGGCCGTGCTCGATCACCCAGATGGACCCGACCGACCAGCTCGACGCGGTCTACGAGGGGATCGTCCACTGGGCGGACGTGATCCTGATCGCGACCCCGATCCGCTGGGGGTCGGCCAGCTCGCTCTACTACAAGATGGCCGAGCGCCTGAACTGCGTCCAGAACCAGGTGACAATCGGCAACCGGGTCCTGCTGCGCAACAAGGTGGCCTCCTTCATCATCACCGGCGGCCAGGACAACATCCAGGCGGTCGCCGGCCAGCTCCTCGGCTTCTTCGCCGAGATCGGCTGCCTCTTCCCGCAGTTCCCCTACATCGCCCACTCCCGCGGCTGGACGGCCGAGGACATGGAGAGGAACGTCGCCTACGTCCGCACCAGCGCCAACCTGCACGACGGCGCCCGCGCCCTGGTGCGGCGGTCGGTCGAGTTCTCCCAGCTCCTTCTCGACGCCCACCGCGAGGCCGCCCGCGTCGAGCGCGCCGGCCGCAAGGGCTTCCCGGCCCAGGCGCCGGAGCCGCCCGCAGCCGTAGCCGCGGAGGTCGAAGCAGCAGGAGGATGAGAAGAGGAAAAAGGTGGGGCCCTCTCCCACCGTGCCTCTGGCGGGAAGGGCCCCGGGAGGGAGCTATTGACTGGCGCCGGCCTCCAGACGGGCGGCGGCGTCCAGCAGATTCAGGTTGGCGAAGGACTTCGCCGTCATCTGGTCGAGGCGCCAGGCGCGCGTGACATAGGCGTTCTCGACCAGGTCGTTGAGCGCGTTCGGCATCGAGCCGGCCGTGGTCAGCGCCACCGTGCCGAGGCGGAACGGGCCGGCCGCCTGGCGGTCGTGGAACATCAGGCCGTAGAACGTGAGCTCGATCCACTGGCGGCCCGGCTCCAGCTCGGCCGCGGCCTGGGCCGTTCCCACCGGCTCGCCTTTCTTCGAATACAGGGTGCCGGCCAGGTGGAAGCGGCCGGCGCGGGCCACGTCCACCTCCGCGGAAACCACGAGGCTGCCGTCGCGCAGCTCGTCGCGATAGCGGCCGGTCAGGTGCGCCCCGGGGTTGCTGTAGAGGAAGCCGCCGACCGTCTCGCGGACGTCGCCGTCCGACAGCCGCGACCTCACCTTGACCATGTAGCTGGCGGCCACCTCGGGCTCCGTCCCGGCGGGCATGCGGAAGCGCGCCGTCCAGACCCCGTCTCCGGCCTTGCGGTCGGCGCCGCGTCCGCCGTCGTTGTAGACCGCGTGCGCGACCAGGTCGCCGGCCTCGCCCACCACGTCCGCGGAGACCTCCAGAGCCGCCCCGCCCTCGACCGTGGCGAAGAGCGTGATCGGCCGGCCGACCTCGTAGCTCACCGCGTTGGCCCAGACGCTCAGCGCCGCGCCCTTGCCCTCCGGGCCGCGGGACGACTGGTGGGTCGCGGTCCTCTTTTCCTTGACCGGGTCCTTCTCGCCCGGCGCGAGCGCGCGCGAGCTCTCCGGGAAGCGGGCGCGGAGGCGGTAGTCCTTCGCCGTCTCGTTCACGATCCAGTTCTTCTCCTGCGCCAGAACAGGCAGAGCCAGGACCATGAGGATTCCGAACGTCGTCTTCGTGCGCATGGCGATCTCCTGGCCTCTAGTAGAGAAGCGTGATGTAACGGGCCGTGGTCATGGAGGACTGGACGGTCGTGTTCGGCGCGCACTTGACGCTGCCGCAGTTCCAGTTGCCGTCCGGGATGGCCTTGCGCACGTCGGAATCGCTGGCGTCCCGCTCGTCGCTGTGGTTCTCGTGGCAGGCGTCCAGGTTCTTGAACCCGGACGACTCCTGCTTGTTCGAGTTGTTGCAGACGTTCGTGTTGTCGTAGCTCGCCGTGGCGCTGCCGCCGCAGGCGAAGATCGAGGCGTACTGCACCACCCCGTCGTCCTCGCCGGACAGGCAGACGCTGGCGCCGAAGATCGCCTCGTAGCCGCCGGTCAGCCAGATCGTCTTGGCCGGCGCGTTGGCGTAGGTCCTCACCTGGACGTCGTCCGAGCTGCGCAGCCAGTAGGTGGCGTCGTCGCAGCTCTGGATGAAGCCCGCGATGAAGTTGCAGAACAGGTTGTTGTTGCCGCAGACCGCGTCCGCGCCCTGGGAGCCCCGATGGGCGCCGCCGACCGAGACCACCAGGCTGATCCGCGCCGCAACCTGGTCGTAGGGGCCGTTGTAGTTGAAGTTCGGATCCGAGGCGTCGTTGTTGCCCAGGATGTAGTCCATGACCGTGTTGCCCATGCTGTGGGCGATCACCCAGAAGGTGCCGCCCTGGGCGTAGGTCTTCGAGCACCGCCGGCCGCCGGCGTCGGCGCCGCCGTTGGTCGCGTTGACGATCTCGTTCGCGACCTCGCCGGCCGACTGCGACTCCCAGTAGGGCCGGGTGCCGTTGTAACCCACCACGTAGTAGGGAGTGGCGAATTCCTTCGTCGCGGTACGGATGAAGTCGTTCGAGCCGTTCACCCAGTAATTCCGGGCCGACGTGTAGCTGGTGTACGTGTTGGTGTCGGTCTGCTTGCCGTGGACGAAGATCAGACAGGGCTGGGCGAACGCCTGTCCGGCCAGGCCGAAGAAGGCCAGGGCCAGGACAGCCGCGACGACGAGACGGCAACCTCTCATGAAGGACCTCCTATCCGGTTCCAAGTAAGTTGGTGCGCGAGAGGCCCCAAGGCGAGCCGCCGGTGCTAAGATCCATCCGATCCGGGCCCGAGGAGGTCTTCCGATGGTGGGTCCCCAACCCGAGCTCGACAGGCGTCTGGACCGGCTGGTGCAGCGCCTCCGGGAGGCCGGAGGGGGGAACCTTTTGGGCGTCGCGCTCTACGGCGGCCTGGTCAAGGGCCGCTACACGCCGGGGGTCTCGGACATCAACGTCCTCGTCGTCCTGGCCGACGCCGGGCTGGCCTGCCTGCTCCCCCTGGCGCCGGTCCTCACCGAGGCCCTGCGCGAGTCCGTGGTCGTCCCGTTCGTGGTGACCCCGGCCGACCTGCGCGACTCGGCCGTGCTCTTCCCGGTCAAGATCCTCGACATCCAGCGCAGCCACCGGGTGCTCTGGGGGGACGTCCACCTGGGGGACATCCGGGTGGAGCCCGCGGCCCTGCGGCTGCGCGCGCTCCAGGAGCTCAAGAACACCGAGCTGCGGCTCCGGCTCCAGGTGGTCGAGCGCGGCGCCGATCCGGACGCGATGTGGCGCGCCCTGACCCACAGCCTGCCCAAGCTGGCCGTGACCCTGGAGACCCTGCTGCGCGCCCGCGGCATGGAGGTGCCCGCGGACCGCCCCGGCGTCCTGCGGGCCGCGGCCCTGGACCTGGAGATCGAGCCCGAACGGATGGAGCGCATCGCGAAGCTCCGGCGGGTGGACCCGCGGCCCGACGAGGCCGCGGTCCGCGAGCGCATGGCCGACCTCCTCGGCCTGCTCGACCACATCGGCCGCCGGGTGGACGGAGCCGCCGCATGAATCCCCTCGACCTGAGAGGCCCGGACTTCCTGGCCTTCTACATACCCTACGCCGTCGTCGTCTTCGCCATGGCCCTGGCAGTGCGCTGGGTCTACAAAGGCTCCCTGGGAGAGGAGCCGGTCCTTGCGCGCTGGACGCCCGGCGTCTATCCGCGGGATGGGGACGCCTACGCCATCGCCCTGCTGCGCGGCGGCCCCGCGGAAGTGGCCCGGACCGTGCTCGGCCGCCTCGTCGCGTGCAACCTCATCGAGGTGTCCGGCCCCATCCTGCGCCGCACCACCCCCCCGGGCACCTGGCCGTCTCTCGACCCGCTCGAGACCCAGGCGCTCCAGGTCTTCGACAACGCCATCGTGGCCGCCCGGGCGGAACAAGAGGTCCGCAAAGCGGTCGCGCTGCACCTTCAGTTGATGGCGAACGACCTGAAGCGCCAGGGCCTGATCCCTAAATCCGGCCAGCGCCGAGGCTACTGGCAGATCTGCGGCCTCGCGCTCGCGGCCGTCTCGGGCCTGGGCGTGGCCAAGCTCCTGGTGGCGCTCCTGCGGGGCCGGGGCAACGTCGGATACCTGGCCCTCCTGCTGATCCTCTTCACCGCCCTCGGCTACTACCTGCTCAAGCCGCCGCTGCGCACCCGCTTCGGAGACCGGTATCTCGACTGGCTCAAGGAGTCGCATCGCGGCTTGATCAACCTCCTGTCCAGCGGCCGCCGCGACGACCTCGGAGAGATGGCCCTGATCGCCGGCATCTACGGCCTCGGCATCCTCCCCGCCTTCGGCCCTCTACACACCGCCCTGAAGCAGCCGCCTCCCGATCCCTACCGGGGCGGCGGCGATGCCGGAGGAGGAGGCGGAAGCTGTGGAGGCGGAGCCAGCAGTTGCGGCGGTGGGGGCTGCGGAGGAGGAGGCTGCGGCGGTGGCGGTTGCGGAGGCTGCGGTGGCTGATCCGACCATCCTCCCCTTCCTCGGAGCCGGCCTGAGCTTCCGCGACGCCTGGCGCTGGGAGGTGGTGCGCCACCGGGACGAGCTCGGCGCGGTCGAGTGCATCCCGGACGACGTGGCCGGCCCGGCCGGCCTGCGCGAGCTGACGATGATCGGCCAGGCGGTGCCCGTCCTTCTCCACGGCATCGGCCTTTCGCTCGGCAGCGCCGAAGGGCTCGATCCCAGGCGTCTGGAGCACCTGTCTGAAGTAGTGGAGGCCGTCCGGCCGCCCTGGTTCTCGGAGCACATCGCGTTCACCCGCGCCGGAGGCGTGGAGATCGGGCACCTGGCGCCGCTCCCGTTCAACCGGCGCTCGGTGGACACCGTGGCCGCGAACGTCGAGGCGCTACGCAAGGCGATCCCCGGGGTGCCGGTGCTCTTGGAGAACATCGCCTACACCCTGAATCTGCCGGGGTCGGACATGACCGAGGCCGAATTCGTCCGCGCGGTGATCGAGGCCACGGACGCCGGTCTCCTCCTCGACCTCGAAAACGTCCATGCCAACTCGCTGAACCATGGCTACGATCCTGTCGAGCATCTGGAGAGCCTGCCGCTGGACCGGGTGGTGGAGGTCCACCTGGCCGGCGGCATCGTCCGGGACGGGGAGTACGTGGATTCGCACACCCGCCCGGTGCCGGAGGAGTCCTGGACCCTGCTCGAGTGGCTCGCGCCGCGGACCGACGTCCGGGCGGTGATCCTCGAGCGCGACGACGACCTGCCGCCGTTCGGAGAGCTGATGGCCGAGGTGCGGCGGGCCGGGGAGGTCCTTCATGGAGCTGGTTGATTTTCAGAAGGAGCTGGCCGCCAGCCTCGCCGGCCGCCAGCCGGTCCCCGAGGGAGTCGATCCGGAGGCGCTGGCCCGCGCGCGGGTCTCGCTGGAGGCGAAACGCCGCCGCGCCGCCGGCCATCTCCTGCCGCGCCTGCGCACCACCCTGGGTCCGGCCTGGGCCGCCCGGTTCCAGCTCCACGCGGAGCGCTACATCCCGGTCGGCCTGCTCCACCACGTGGACGACGCCTGGGAGCTGGCGGAGGCCCTGGAACGGGAGTCCTACGGCCGGGACCAGAAGCTCTGGCGCGCCGCGCACGACGACCTGGTCTCCATGCGCCTGCGGCACGTGAGGGACCCGAGGCAGTCGGCGCTGCGCATCCAGGAGCGCCGGGGCCCGCTGGTGGCGATCCTGAGCACGCCGCAGCGGGCCGTGGTGGTGAAGCTGCCCGGAACGCCGGGGCGGCTGTGGTATCTACCTATTTGACCCACCACTGTCCCGAAGGAAATCGCGCGCCGCACTGTTAAAGGTAGAGGGCGGACACGCGAGCTGCGGGTCGCCAGCCCTCGATCCTTTCGCCTGGAGGTGATAGATCGCCGGGTACCCGAAGGAGCGCAGCATCAGGATCACTGTGAGGTGGCGCTGCCCGGGGGGCGACTCCCTGGGCCCTCCGGGCAACGTCGATAGTATCTCCCCGCCTCCAGCCTCCGCTGGGACCGCCGGCATCCTGCCGGCACACACTCAACCTGCCTTGAAGGATCGCTCCACAGCTTCAGGAACCCGGATCGGCACGAAGTACTTCGCCGGGTAGAGATAGTCCTCTCCTGACTCGTCGATCACTCGAACGAGCCCATCCCCTTCGGCCCGAGCATCAGGGAGGCAGGTGTAGATCTTCCTCAACTCAAGAGAAGCCGGATAGGCGGAGTTGTCGATGCAGACCACGTAGGCAGGCTCTTGTTCGTGCATGGATTTCAGTCCAGGTATCGCTTGATCTTCAGTTCCTTCCGGCCAACGCCATGAGCCTCATACCAGTGAACCTCGACGTGCCGAATCCTGCCATTGGCGAGCTTGACCGTAGCGCTCCCCTTGAGTTTACGCCACCTCTTTCCGCCGCCGTATGCCCTCGAAAGCCGCAGCAGATCGCGGATTGACGTGCCCTCCGCTATCGTCTCCACGTTGGAGATCTCACCGAGAACATGAAAGTCTTCCACTACCGCGACATTTTACATGAGTCGCCGCCTGTCTACACACCTCTGACGAGTCGATGTTCTCATCAGGAAAGATATGCCGAGGGCCTGCCGGCCCCGAGCAAGCCCCCGGCGAAACGGTGAATCGCTTGTCAATGAACCCTTGAGCGGCCGCCGCGCACGGGTTTTCCGCCGCCGCGCCCATCCGTGCGGCGCCCGCACGACCTCGCGCAGCCGCCGCAAACCCGTGCGCGCCGCGTGAGAACACCGGCTCAGCCGCCACAAACATCCGAGCGGCCGCCGCACGGACCGATCCTCGGCCGCACGACCTCGAGCGGCCGCCGCAAACACCCGCGCGCCGTCCGCACGACCCCGCTCACGAGCCGCAAACGCGTGCGCATCCACGGAAAACCCGTGCGCACAGGAAGAAAACCAGTCCGCAAGCGGAGCTTCTCCACAATACATGCCTTGGCCCGGGAGTCAAGCCCCAAAAAGTGTGCCTGCCACACATTTTGACCCCTTGACTCGCGCCAGGACCGCCCTCAGAATACTGCCTCCGCGGACTCGCTTTCAGAACAATGTTCCGCGCGTTCTTTGACAATCGATGCAACTCCTGCCGCGAGGCAGTGGCAATCCAGGACCGGGGCCTGCCCGCGGCGGGCGGGCCCCCAGCTCCTGCTGTAACGACCTGATACGATCCGTCCATCCATGGCCAAGCCCAGAGACCCGGAAGATCCGGACGTCCTCCGTCGTCGCGGTATCTATGAGAGGGCCAAGTCCTTCGAGGAGAAGGTCGCCGATCTCTTCGCGCTCCAGGGCTACCGCACCACCCTGGACTACAAGCGCGACGACATGCAGTTCGACATCCGCCTGGATCTCACGATCGGCGTCCTGCCGATCCACGTCCTGGTGGAGTGCAAGAACCTGGGCGGCAAGGTGACCCAGCGGGATGTGCGGGAGTTCGCCTCCAAGGTGGAGTACGCCACCCGCGTCGACCGCCTCCCCTACCAGGCGATCCTCATCGCCAGCTCGGGCTTCGAACCGGCCTGGAGCCGAGGTCGGGTACGTCCTGGAGCTCCGGGACGAGCAGATCTCGGAATACCTCCGGAAGGCTGTGCCGCCCGGGACCGACTGGCAGGAGCTCCGCGAGCAGATCCGCAGGACGTACAACCTGGAGAACCTAGCCGAGCGGCCCTTTCTCCTGGAGATCATCGTCAGGACCCTCCCCCGGCTCCTGGAGCGCGAGGGGAAGATCACACTGGCCGACCTCTACGAGACCTACTGCGAGAGCTGGTTCAGCCACACCGATTTCCGCCTGACCCTGACCCGAGACCGGAAGGCGGCGCTGGTGGAATACCTGGCGCGGCTGATCTGGGATTCACCCGACAACCGCGTCCACTACCAGGCTCTCTACGAGAGCGCGGAAAGGTTCTTCGAGGACCGCCAACTGTCGGTCTATGACAAGGAGCGGATCGATTACGAAGTCCGGACCGCGCTGTTCCTCCATCGGGACGCCGAGGGCTATTACTCGTTCATCCACCGTTCCTTCCTGGAGTTCTTCATCGCCCGCACGATCCGGGCCGGCCTGAAGGAGGAGGACGTCAATTGCCTCGCCCTCCGGCGTCTCACCCGCGAGGTGGCGTTCTTCCTGGAGTGCTGGCCCGAAGCGGCAAAGATCCAGGAGATGGCGGGATGGGTTCTGGGGGCGGAGTATCGGCCTCAGGTCTCGGAGAACGCCCTGCTTCTGCTCTATTTCCACGCCCGGGCGGGCCAGGGGCCGCTGGTCGGACCGCAATCCGCCAAGGAGCCGGACTTCCGTGAGGTCGGGAGGGTTTTCTCGCTGCTCCGGTTCAGGACAATGCACCTGGAAGGCGCGGACCTGGAAGGCGTCTCCCTGCCTGGAGTCGATCTGAGCGATGCCCGGCTGGATGGAGCGAAGTTGAGCCGGGCCGATCTTCGGCAGGCTTGCCTCGACGGGGCTTCCCTGGTGCAGGCGGATCTAGGGTTTGTGGACTTCCGGAAGGGCAGCGCGGAAGGGGCTGACTTCTCGGGAGCGGACCTCAACCACCTGGATGCGCAGGATGGTCGATTCCGGAAGGCGGATCTCCGGGATGCGGATCTGAGCTTCGCAAGGTTGACCCGGGCGGATCTCCGGGACGCCGAGCTGTCAGGAATACAGACCGTGGGAACGGCATTCCTGCAGGCTCAGGGTGCCGACCGGGCGATCCTAGCGGATACCGCGGGCGGCTCCAAGGCCCGCGCCTTGGATCTGCGGTGGCAGACAGGGCACTCCGGCAGTGTCAATTCCGTGGCCTGGAGCCCTGACGGTAGGTATTTAGCGACGGGCTCTTACGACGGAACGATCAAGCTTTGGGGCGCGGCAACGGGGTGGCTCCTCAACACCCTCACAAGCCACGAGAACCTGGTCTTAACCATGTCGTGGTCGCCGGATGGAACGCGCCTCGCTTCCGGGTCTGACGACCAGACGGTCCGGCTCTGGGACACAGAAACCGGCAAGGAGTTTCGTGTCCTTGTCTTTCCGTCTCCGGCAAGCTCGCTCTGCTGGTCACCCAACGGCGAGGGACTGGTCCTCGCCTTCAGCGGCTTCCTGGAAATCTGGGATATCGAGTCCGATCCTCCCCGGCCGCTGGTGCGGCTTCTTTCGATCTCAGGCGATGCCGGCCTTGCCGTGACTCCAGACGGCTACGTCTTCGGGCCGCCCGAGGCCCTCGAATGGGTCCGGTTCGGCGACGGATGGGCGCTCTACGACGTCACGGATGTGCCGGAGCGGGTTTCGGAGGAGAGGGTGATGGAGGCGTTGAGGGCGAAGGACCGATAAACCAACCCTTTCCCTCACCGCCGAGACGTACCGTAGAGACGCCCCAGTCCGTGATCCCGAAACCTGACCGGGTCCCGGAACGCCGGGGCGTCTCCCTCCCCCGTCACCACAAACATTCTGAACGCGCGGCGTTCCGATCGGGCGACGTTTCGATCGCGCGGCGTTCCCATGGTCGATATTTCGGGACAGATCGACCGCCCCGATGGTCGGACATGCAACGGGTACATGCGTTGATCAGGCAACGGTGATGACCGATGCGTGCGTCGGGGGCGATATCGATTGCGGGGAGTTGGAGACGCCCCGGCGTTTCGGGACCCGGTCAGGTTTCGGGAGGACGGACTGGGGCGTCTCTACGGGACGTTGGTGACGTGGTGGATGGGGATCGATTCATCGCAGGGTATAGAGATAGGCCGCGATGTCGCGGCCGTCCTGCTCGGCGACGCCCAGTTGGGGCATGGCCGTGCCGGACGAGACGCTCTGGGGATCGCGGATCCAGCGCAGCAGGTTCTCCGGGGTGTTCGGCAGCCGGCCGGCCAGGTAGGGGCGGCTTTCGATGCGGTCGAGCGGCGGGCCGATCGTGCCGTCCGCTCCAGGCACGCCGGGGATCGTGTGGCATCTGGAACAGCCGTACCTCTGGATCAGCGCCGGGCCGCGGTCGGGCTCGCCGCCAGTCCGCAGACGGGCGTTCTCCTCCCGGCTGCGGCACCCCGCAGCGAGCAGCCCCAGCAGCAGGGCCACCCACAGGATCGGCCTTCTCTCCTTCCTTCGCATCCGGTGCCAAGGATTCGGAGATCAGCCGGGGCAGGCGTCCGGAGGGGCTGGACGGGCGGCGGCCGTGGGGGCGGGCAGGCGTTCCACGGAGACCAGCCAGGGCTCGCGGCCCGGCACCACCGCCAGAACCGCCTGGTAGCGCGGCCCGTGCGGCTGGTATCCCTTCGCCCGGTAGGCCTCCTCCTCGCGCCGGACCTGATCGAGCACCGGCCGCAGCTCGAGAGGCACGTGGATCCGGGGCACCCGCAGCTCGAGCGCCGCTTTCACTCCATAGGGATTCGAATTGACGGCGGGAGAGGCGGCCACCGGCAGGATCAGGAAACGACTGCGTTCGGGATATCGCCGGCGCAACTCCTGCGCGTCGAGCCCGACGTCGACCGGCAGCAGCCGGGATATCTCCAGGCGCTCGAGCTCCCCGGTGGCCTTTCTCTTCTCCCTTTCCGACTGTTCGGCCAGTCTCGCACGGAGCCAGCGGCACCAGGGCTCCCCGTCCATTTCGAACACGGCGAAGCCATCGCGGAGCGGCACCCGGTCGGGGTGCCTGCGCGCCTCCTCCACATCGAAACCCAGCCGGCGCAGAGACGTCTCGTCCCACTCGTCCGCCAGGTTGGGTACGAAACCCAGAGTGACGCCGGAGCCCGCTCTCCCCCAACTCTGCAGGGCCAGCTCGCGCTCCGTGAGGACGAACCGGTCGGCGTTGCCCGAGCGGCTCCAGATCGCCCTTCCCAGGATGAGTCCGTTGATCAGGGCGATGATCGCGAGGCCGGCCGGGAGCCTCCAGCGCCGGTAGCTCGCAGCCAATCGAGCGCGGTCCTGGAGAGATCTGCGGAGGTACAGGAGGAGCAGCACCGTGAACAGGACCAGCGCGGGCAGGATGCCCTCCGGTCTCGGGGCATCCCTCCAGTCGATGTTGCCGGTCGCGGTCTGCGCCGTCGCCCAGATCACGAGCGAGGCGCCGCCGGCCACGAGCGCAAGGTCCAGGCCATAGGCATATCCGAGGAGCAGGCCGAACGCGCCCCAGGCCAGGAACTGGCCGGGCGAAGGGATGAGGTTGAAGGTCTGCGTCAACAGGAATACGTCGATCACGAGGCAGGCGAACGCCGCCACGGCGCACAGCAAGGCGACGTAGCCGGTGCGCTCCCGCCGCGCGGCCAGCTCGGTGCAGACCAGGGCCAGCACCGGCCCGGCCACCAGGACCGCGACCTGGCCCCAGTCCGGCATCCAGCCCCAGATGCGCCGGAAGAAGAGGAAGACGAGGAACGCGAACGCCACGGCGCTGAGGAAGTATGCGACTCCCTGGCCGGGCGAGATCTGTGGCTTCGAAACCGGGCTCGTCGGTTGGTCCATCAACTCTCCGTGAGCGGACAGGTATCGGCGCCCGGGATCTCTCCCTTGACCGGCGGCTTGGGGAAGTACTGAGTGGTGACCTGGACCTGCTCGGCGATCTCCCTGCCGGCGATCAGCTCGACCAGCTTGAGCGCCTCGTCGAGGCCGGAGGAGATGCCGCCCCCGGTGACCCGGTTGCGGTCCACCACGAAACGCGGGTACCCGGCGGCGACCTTGACCTCGGGGAACGCTTCGAAGCACGGCAGGAACGCCCAGTGCGTGGTCGCCTTGTAGCCGTCGAGGAGGCCCGACGCGGCCAGGATCATGGCCCCTTCGCAGACCGAGGTCACCCACTCGGCCTCGGCGCTCTGGTCCCGGAGGAACTCCAGGTAGCGCGGGCTGGCCATCATCCGCCGCAGCTCGGGCACGCTGCCGCCCGGGACCCAGAGGAGCTGGAATTGGACTTTCCGGCGGCGGACCTCGTTGAACGTGGTGTCGGGCGTCAGCTTCAGACCGTCGCGGGTGGTCACGGCCGAGCGGGTCATGGCCACGAGCCGGGTGGAGACCGCCCGTTCCTGCCACGCCGACTTCATCCAGTTGAAGATCTCCCAGGGCGCCGCCACGTCGAGCAGGTCGACGCCCGGGTAGATGGGGATGGCGATGTCGAAGCGGGGCTTCCCGGCCATGGCTCCCTTCCTCTCTTGGTGGACTTTGAAGAGGATATCATTCCGGTGCCATGAGCGCCCCGGTGCCGGACGATCCGCTGCCTTACGACGAAGGGGAGTACTCGGTCCTCCAGATGCCGGACGCCTGGCACGTCGTATCGCTGATCTTCTTCGTGGCGGCGCTCGGCGCCCGCTTTCTGGTCGCCCTCCTGCCGTCGGGCCGCGGCATCTTCTATCGGCCTATCCTGACCGCCTTCTCCGTCCCGGTCCTGGCCACGGTCGGCCTCCTCTTCGGCCTCGTGGGCCTGCGCCGGCCGGCCTCCCGGAGCGTGGCCCGCGTCGCCGTCCTCCTGAACCTGGTCGTGCTGATCCTGAGCGCCGTGGCCATCGCGGCGTTCTACGCCATCCTGCCCTGAGGCGGGAAGCGATGTTGGACGACGTATAGGTCTACGAGGAGCCGCGGCTCCCAGGCCCAGCTCCCAGGGAGATTCCATGCTGACCCGCACGTCGAGCGATCCGAAGCGCGCCCCGTCCCGTCCCGCCACGGTGAGCCGGGCCGGCGACGCCGCCGAGCAGGAGGCCGAGAAGGCCGCCTCGTCGAGCGCTCCGGCGCGGCTTCAGGCCCCGGCCCGCCACGTCCCTGAACGAGGACCTCGTCGGCTCGACGGGCCAGGACGGCCACGTGTCGATCACCTTCTTCGAGAAGCCGGTCGTGCTCCCTTCTCTGACCGGGATCCCCGGCCTTTCGCCGAGTCCCTCGCCGAGCCTCTTCCCGATCCAGCCGATCCCGCCGGCCCCGACCGGCCCCTCCTTCGCGGACAGCCGGTTCGTCGCGGGCTTCAAGAAGGCGTTCAGCGTCGCGATCGACGGCGTCGGCATCGACCAGGAGCACGGCTTCGCCAAGGTGTCGGTCAAGGGACCGACCGTCGGACTGCGCAAGGGCGCCTTCAGCGCCGCGGCCGGGGTCTCCTTCACCGGCACCTTCAAGGTGGAGGCGAAGTACGGCAGCGTGCGCTTCACCGGCGCGCTGGCGGCCGACCGCTGGGAGATGACCCTCTCGTTCCCGGGCGAGACGCCGGTCCCCGACATCTCCTCCCTGGCGGCGGTGTTCACCCAGGGGGAGTCCGCCTTCCGGTCGATCGCGGCGTCCGCCGGCTCGTTCGGGAAGCTGCAGGACATCTCGCGGATCAAGGAGGAGGTCAAGCCGTTCATCCAGCCGGTGACGGACGCGGTGACGGCGGCCGGAGGCATCGCCGACGCCCAGCTCAACCGGCTGAACCTCGGCATCAGCGCGTTCGGCCCCGGCCCGTCGCCGGTCCAGGGCATCTCCCCCGCCGGCAACGCGCTCGCCCTGACGCTGACGTACAGCTTCTAGCCCGTTTTCCCTCCTCCCCTGAGGGAAAACGGAATCCGGGTTCGTCCAAGGAGAGTGGCATAGCGCCAACGCCTCGCGGAGCGGGCGGCGCCAAGGACCGTCCGCCCCGCCTTTTTACACCAGGGCCTTTTCGGTGAGCTCCCGTTCCATCGCCTCCAGCTCTCCCTGGGCGGCGGCGAGGCTCGCCTTGCTCCGGTCGAGGACGAGCAGCAGGAACAGGCGGTTCTCCGAGCCGACCGGGCGCAGCAGGTAGTAGCGCCGGGTCGAGGTGAGGAGGACCTCCTCCACCGCGTCCTTGAGGCCGATCGTCTGCTCGACCCGCGGCTTCTGGCGGGCGAATTCCGCGGTGGCGCGGGCGGCGATCTCCAGGTCCACGCCCTTGGCGCCGATGGCGGCGGCGACCAGGCTGCCGCTGGCGGTCTCGACGAGGAGCGTGGCGAGCGAGCCCTCCAGGCCCCTCCCCCGCTCCAACGCCTCGCGGATGGTCTCGGCGCGCTCCGCCGCGGCGGCCGGATCGCCGGACGCCGGACGGACAAAGGCGCCCGTATCGGGAGAGAGCAGGGCCTCGATGGCGGCGTCGGTCTCCTGCGCGATGTCCAGCGGGCGCGGCGTCTGCGGGGCGTGGCGCTCGCGCTCGTCCTTGAGCCGCATCCCCTCCAGCAGGAAGAAGCGGAGCCCGCCCTCCAGCTCCGGTCCTCCGGCCGGGCAGCCGTCCGCGATCTCGATGTCGGCGTGCTCCCAGGTGACGATCTCCAGCGCCGCCGCCTGGTCCGAGAGGCCGTCGGAGTGCTCTCCGGCCAGCTCCGCCCCGACCAGCTTGCCGCCCCGGAAGTAGAGCCGGCCGCCGTGCTCGCCGCTCGCCACGCTCAGGGTGCAGGTCTTCTTCTCGATCTCCAGGAGCTGCAGGAAGGAGGACAGGCTGATGTTCTCCACCCGGCCCTTGACGCTCTGGCGCAGCATGTCCGAGGTCTTCTTCCGGAGGATGCCGAGGTCGAACGGCTTTTCCAGGATGTCCACGCCCATGCCGAGCCGGGAGCTCTCGGACAGGTAGGCGGTCATCACGATCACCGGCAGATGGGGAAAGGCGCGGCGCAACCAGGTGATGAGCTCGAAGCCGTCCATCTCGGGCATCCGCAGATCGGTCACCACGAGGTCGACCTTCTCGGACTCCAGGATGGCCACGGCCTCGTTGCCGTTCGTGGCGGTGGCGACCTTGACGCCGCGGCGGCGGTCGGACAGCGCCTCGGACAGCGCGAAGAGCACCGCGGGCTCGTCGTCGACGATCAGAATCTTCTTCATGCCGGGAGAAGTCTGTCGCGGCGGGATGGGGGCCGTCAACGTCGGCGCGAATGGGCTAAGATGGGGGTATTCCATTGGAGGCCGGGCCATGGTTCGCCGACTCGTCCCGCTTGCCGGGTTCTGCATGATCCTGTACGCCGCCGTGCCGCTCGCGGCCCAGGCTTCCCCCGACAACCTGGAGTCGGGCTGGCACATCGTCCGCCCCGGCGACACGCTGGAGGCGCTGGCCGACCGCTACCTGGGGTCGAGCCAGTTCTGGAAGAGGCTGGCGGACCTCAACCGCGAGATCCTCAACCCGGACCGGATCGAGCCCGGGCAGCGCCTCCGGGTCCTGATCCCGATGCGCGGGTCGCTCCCCGTGGCCCGCATCGACCGCGTGTCACGCAAGGTCGAGGAGCAGCCGCAGCCCAACCCCTGGGGCGAGGCCCGCCCCGGCGACCTGCTGGTCGAGCGCGACGCGGTGCGGACCTACAAGTCGTCCTCCGCGGTGATGGATTTCCGGGACGGCACGAGCCTGATGGTCACCGAGGACTCGCTGGTCTTCCTGAACCGCACCGGCAGCCGGCTCAAGGGAGCTCCCACCCACTCCGTGGAGATCGTCGAGGGCCAGGCCGACGTGGAGATCGGCGGCCCCCGCTTGAGCTCCCCCGAGGCGGTGCGGCCCGAGGTGGAGATCGTGCTCGGCAACACCCGGGCACGGGCGAAGCCGGCGGCGTCGGCGGGGGCGGGCCAGGCCCAGTCCCGCGCCCGCAAGGCCGACGGCGGCGGCGCCAAGGTGATGATCTACGGCGGCGAGGGCGAGGTGGAGGCCGGCGGCGCCAAGGTCCAAGTCCCCCAGGGCATGGGCACCTCCGTGGAGAAGGAAGGCCCGCCCGGCCCGCCCGAGCCGCTGCTGCCCGCGCCCGTCCTCGCCTCCCCCGCTCCCGGCGCCACGGCTGCCTGCACCCCCCTCCGGCTGTCCTGGAAGGCGGTGCCGGAGTCGGTCTCCTACACCGTCGAGATCTGCCGCGACGCGGCCTGCGCCGAGCTGATCGAACGGTCGGTGGGCGCCACCGGCGAGGAGTGGCGCACCTCCTCCCTGCCCGACGGCGAGTACAACTGGCGGGTGACGGCCCGCAGCCGCTCCGGCCTGGACGGCTATCCGAGCGCCACCTCCAGGGTCGTGGTCAAGCCCGGCGACGCGGACACGGTGGCGCCGACCGGGTCGATCAAGATCACGGGCACCACGGTCCGCATCGCCGACGACCTCTATGTGCCGCCCGGCGTGACCTTCGAGGTCGAGGCCGCGGACGGTGGTATCGGTCTCTCGGGCTGGCGGCCGATGATCGACGGCCAGGAGGCCGCGATGGAGGCCTGGACCGGCCCCTGGCCCGGCGGCCCGCACACGGCCGGCGCCACGGCCCTCGACCTGTGCGGCAACCGCGGCGCGATCGCGCCGGTCTCGTTCATCGTGGACGCGGAGCCGCCCGCGCTGTCCTGGAAGGCGGAAGGCCCGCCGCCCGAGCAGCTCCGCACGCGCCGCGGCCTGCGCCTGCGCCGCGCCCGGTCCCACGACGAGCCCGGGCTCCTCTGGGTGCCGAGCGACCCCTGGGGCCGGCTGCGCTGGGACGAGCGCTGGTCGTCCTCGCCGCCCCCCCTCGATACCACCGTCCACCAGACGGTGCAGGTGGCGAGCGACCTGCCCACGATCTTCCTCCGCCTGGAGGGCGTGCGCCTGATCGCGGACGGCAAGCCGGTCCCGGTCTCGGACGGCGGGCTGGTCCGGCTCGACGCCACGGACGGCGGCTCCCGCGTGGAGGCGCTGACCGCGCGCACCCGCTCCACCGGCGACGGCCCGGTGCTGGAGATCGAGGCCGTGGACGGGGTCGGGAACATCTCCCGCCAGGAGCTCCGGATCGAGCGGGCTAGCGTTCCGGCCGGGTGACCGGGATCGTCCCGTCGCGCCGGCTGCGCGGGATGCGCTGCGTCGAGCGCTGCGCCAGGTTGGCGGCCGGCGGCGGCTGGAGGTCCTCGCGGCGGAGGTCGAGAGCCCAGCGGTAGCCGTTCGCCGCCGCCAGGCTCTCCAGCTCGGCGGCCACGGCGCCGGCGTCCGCGGGGCGGGCGGCCTCGTCCTTCTCCAGCAGGTGGAGGACCAGGCGGTCGAGGTCCGCCGGCAGGTCCGGCACCGAGCGCGCGAGCGACGGGACCGTCCGCATCATCGTGGCGCGCACGATCTCGTGCGGCGTGCCGCCGGCGAAGGGATGAACGCCGCGCAGCGCGCGGTAGAGCACCACGCCGAGCGCGAACAGGTCGCCGGCCCGGCCGTAGTCCCCCCTCTCCAGCGTCTCGGGCGGGACGTAGCCCGGCGTGCCCACGATCACCTTGCCGCTCCCGTCCCCCTCGGCGGCGGCGAGCAGCTCGGCGATGCCGAAGTCCGAGACCTTGATGGAGCCGTCCCAGCCCAGCAGGACGTTGGCGGGCTTGATGTCCCGGTGCACGACGCCGTTGGCGTGGGCGGCCTCCAGGGCGCGGGCGATGGCCGCGCCGAGCGGTACCACCCGGTGCGCACCCAGGCCTCCCCGCTCCCACATCAGGGTCTCCAGGTTGATGCCGTCGACCAGCCCCATGGCGATGAAGGCGCCCTCGGGCGAGTCCTCCAGGTCGAACACCGGCACCACGTGGGGGTGGCTGAGACGGGCGAGCGTCACCGCCTCCCGGAGCAGCGTCTCCATGAGCTGCCGGCGCTTGCCTAGCTCGGCGGAGCCGGGGTCCAGGCGCACGGTCTTGAGCGCCACCGGCCGCTGCAGCTTGGGGTCCCAACCCCGGAACACGCTCCCCATGGCGCCCGTGCCCAGCGGCTCGACCACCTGGTAGCGGCCCAGGAACACGTTGTCGAGCAGGCTGCGGTCCGCGAGGCTCCGTTCGAGCGCCTCGAACGCCCGGCGCAGGTCGCCGATCTCATCGCCGCTCTTGAGTTCCGCCGAGGGCAGCCGGGCCAGCCGGCGCTGGCCCTCGACCAGGTCGCGGAGCGGCCGCACGATCCCCTTCCAGGCGAACACCGAGAGCGCCGCGATGAGCGCCGCGGCGGCGGCGATGGCGTAGAGCGACCGCCGGCGCAGGCGGATCGCAACCGCCTCGGCCACGCGGGCGGGCTGGCGCGAGACCACCACCCAGTCGCTGTCCGGCACCGGCGAGTAGGCGCCCAGGATCTCCTCCCCGTCCGGCGCGCCGAAGCGGCCGGCCCCGGAGATCAGACCGGAGAGGGCGTTCTTCACCAGGCCCGCCGGGTAGCGCGCGAGGTCGGAGGCCGTGCCCAGGAGCACCCGGCCGCTGCGCTCGGCGACCACGAGGTCCGACTCGGCGCCCAGGGCGTCGAGGGCCGCGAGGCCGCGCAGGGTCGACCCGTCGCAGACCAGGCGCAGGAGCCCCACGCCCTGCGGCAGCGGCGCGGTCAGGCGGAACGTGAGGTCCCGGCCCGGCGCGGCGGGAATCACGGCGAGCGGCAGGCGGACATCCGGCGACAGGGCCCGGGAGACCCGGTCCTGGACGCCGCGGAGCTGCGCCTGAATCACCCGCTCGCCCCGCGGGTCGGTCACCTCCACGGCGAGCACGCCGAGATCGGCCCAGGCGCCGAGGTTCTCGGCCAGGAAGTTGCGGGCGACCGGGGAGCGGGGGTCCGCCAGCGCCGGGTTCGAGGCCGCGCCCCGGGCGAGCGAGACGCGGGTGGAGACGAAGGCCGCCACCTGCACCGCGGCCGACTGGGCGGCCACCAGGTGGGTGCGCAGGACCTGGTCGACCATGGCGTCCCGGTTCATGTCCACCAGGCCGAACGAGGAGATCGCCAGCGGCAGGAGGCCCACCGCCGCGAGCGCCAGGGCGACCCGGCTCAGCAGGGAGAGTTGGGGCAGTCGCATGCTCGGAGACCCGGAAACGAGCCTATGATAGAGAATGCAGGGTTACGGCAAGGATTACGACGGCATCAGGAAAGAACGGGGAAACGATAGCCCGCCCCCCGCTCGGTGAGGACGTAGCGCGGCCGCGACGGCGTGGGCTCGATCTTGGAGCGCAGACGATGGACGTGGACCCGCAGCGTATCCTCGAAGACCTCGTCCCCGGGCCAGAGGCGGCGCAGCAGGAAGTCCGTGGCCACGACCCGTCCGGCGTTGCGCATCAGCACGTAGAGCAGCTTCGTCTCGGTGGCGGTCAGCGGGATCTCGCGGCTGTCCACCCGCGTCCGCTGGTGGGCGAAGTCCACCTCCAGGCGATCGTCGACCCGGATCACCGGCTGGAGCGTGTAGCCGAAGTCGCCGATGCGGCGGAACACCCGCTCCACCCGGGCGACCACCTCGCGCACGTGGAACGGCTTGCGGATGTAGTCCTCGGCGAAGCCCTCGATCGCCTCGACCACGGTCTCCTCCTCGTGCACCGAGGTCAACATGACGATCGGCAGGTCGCTCCACTCCTGGAGGCGGCGCGCCAGGGCGAGGCCGTCCTGGCCGGGCAGCAGGATGTCCACCAGGGCCAGGTGCGGCAGGCCCTTCTGCTCGATCAGGACCAGGGCGTCCTCGGCCGAGCCGGCGGTCCAGACGTCGAAGCCGGCCTTCTCCAGCTCGCGGCGGAGCAGGCGCACGAGATCCGGGTCGTCATCGACGGCCAGGATCCGGCGGGCGCCGGGAGAGCTGTCGCCTCGGCTCGACTTGAGATCTTCCATGGGACGTTCCCTGCACCCCTTAATGTACTTCGTAATGCCGCCGGCCTAACATCCCCGGCATCAATTCTCATGGAATCCGTTTGCCCATGCCCGATCCGAGCCTGAGCCGCATCCTGTTCGTGGAGGACGATCCCGACATCCAGACCGTGGCCCGCATGGCCCTGGAGGCGGTCGGCGGGTTCAGCGTCATGCCCTGCTCCTCCGGCGCCGAGGCGCTGGAGCGGGTGGGCCCGTTCTCGCCCGACCTCATCCTCCTGGACGTCATGATGCCCGGCATGGACGGCCTCGCGACGCTGGAGGCCCTGCGCGGCCGGCCCGAGACCGCCGGCATCCCGGTGGTCTTCATGACCGCCAAGGTGCAGGCGCAGGAGGTGACCCGCTACCGCGAGGTCGGAGCCGTGGACGTGATCGCGAAGCCGTTCGATCCGATGACGCTCCCGGCGACGGTGCGGTCGATCTGGAGCCGGCTCCGGAGCTGAGATGGCATCGGATCTGGACCTGGAGCTGCGCGATCTCCAGCAGTATTTCGCCAGCCGGCTCCCCGAGCGCCTCGAGGAGATCGAGCTCACCTGGAACGAGGTGCGCGGCTCCTGGGCGCCCGACGCGATGCGCGAGCTCCACCGGCTCGCCCATTCGCTCACCGGGGCCGGCGGCACCTTCGGCTTTCCCGAGGTGACGCGGACCGCCCGCGCCCTGGAGCGCTACCTCAAGGAGCATCTCGAACCCTCCGGCCCGCCCGCGGACCGCGGCCCGGAGACCGAGGTGCATGTCGAGGCCCTCCTCGAGGACCTCCGCACGGCCTCCAGGACCCCTCCTCCGGACCCGGCCCCCTCGCTCCTCGCCCTCGACCCGGTCCCGCGGCGCCCCGAGGAGCGCCTCGTCTTCCTGATCGAGGACGACCCGGACGTGGGCGCGGCCCTGGACAAGCAGCTCCAGCACTACGGCTACGGCGTGCGCCTCCTCCCCGACCCGGCCCGCCTCGCGGCCGAGCTGGAGAGGCAGCGCCCCGACGTCCTGATCGTGGACATGGTATTTCCGCAGGGCGACCTGGCGGGCGTGCAGGCCGTGGCCGAGGCGCGGCGCGCCTGGTCCGGCGCCTGGCCCAAGGTGGTCTTCCTGTCCTCCCGCAACGACCTGGAGGCGCGGCTGGAGGCGGTGCGGGCCGGCGGCGACGCCTACTTCACCAAGCCGGTCGACCTCGCGCCGCTGGTCGAGAAGCTCGACGCGCTGACCGAGCGCCACGCCCACTCGCCCTACCGCGTGCTCATCGTGGCCAACGACGCCGACCTGGCCGGCGACTACGGCGGCGCGCTCGAATCGGCCGGCATGCGGGCCGAGGTGGTCTTCGACCCGCTCCAGACCCTGGACACCCTGTACGGGTTCCAGCCCGACCTGATCCTGATGGACATCTACATGAAGGCCTGCACCGGCCCCGAGCTGGCCGCCGTGCTGCGCCAGCAGGAGAGCTACCTCACCACTCCTATCGTCTACCTCTCGACCGAGGAGGGGCTCACCGAGCAGCTCGCGGCGATCGAGCGCGGCGGCGACGACTTCCTGCCCCGCTTCATCGAGCTCCACCAGCTCGTCTCCGCGGTCGAGGCCCGGGCGCGCCGCGGACGGATGCTCCAGTCCCTGATCTCGCACGACGGCCTGACCGGGCTGCTCAACCACGGCAACCTCAAGCTGTCCCTGGAAGCCGAGATCTCCCGCGCCAGCCGCGACGGCAGCACGATGTCCTACGCCATGATCGACCTCGACCGTTTCAAGTCGATCAACGACAACTATGGCCATCCGGCCGGCGACCGCCTGCTGCGCAGCCTCGCCCTCTTCCTCCGGCAGCGGTTGCGGCGCAGCGACGTCCTCGCCCGCTACGGCGGCGACGAGCTGGCCGTGATCCTGCCGCGGACCGACGGCGCGACGGCGGTCCAGGTACTCGACGAGATCCGCGAGGGCTTCTCCCTCCTGCGCCACCGGGTGGGGGTCCACAACTTCACCGCCACCCTGAGCTGCGGCGTCGCCACCTATCCGGCCCGACCCACCTCCGAGCTCCTGACCGAGGCCGCCGACGCCGCCCTCTACTCTGCCAAGCGAGCCGGCCGGAACCGGGTGGAGCTGGCGGTTTGATCCCGTTCCCCCTCTCCCCGGCCCTCTCCCCCGTGCCGGGGGAGAGGGAGATCAGCCTGGGACTTCCGACACCGGCAGGTCGAACGAGAACGTCGTCCTGACGCCAGGCTCGCTCTCGAACCAGATGCGGCCGCCGTGGCGCTCGACGATCGCCTTGGAGATGCTCAGGCCCAGGCCGGTGCCGCGGTCGTGGCGGCCGATCATGTGGTCGGCCTGGGCGAAGCGCTCGAACACCCGCGAGCGGAACGGCTCCGGGATGCCCGGCCCGTGGTCGGTCACCGAGATCCGCACCCGGCCCTCCGCGCGGACCATCTCGACCTCCACGGTCCCGCCGCGCAGCGAGAACTTGGCGGCGTTCGAGAGCAGGTTCGCGAGCACCTGCTGGAGGCGGTCGGGGTCGCCCATCACGAAGACGCCCGGCTCGGAGCGCACCGCGCACAAGGCCACCTCGTAGTAGCGGGCGTAGACCGCGTTGACCTCCAGCGCCTCCCGCAGCACGCTCGCCAGGTCGAGCGGCTCCAGGCGGAACCCGAGCGCGCCGGACTCGACCTTCTCGATGTCCAGGATGTCGTTGATCAGCCGTACGAGCCGCTCGCTGTTGTTGGCGGCGATCTCCAGGAGGTTGCGGGCCTGCGGCGGCAGCTCGCCCGCCACGCCGCCGGCGAGCAGCCCGAGGGCCCCGCGGATCGACGTGAGCGGGGTGCGCAGCTCGTGGCTCACCGAGATGAACTCCTCCCGCATGTGGTCCACCCGCTTGCGCTCGTCCACGTCGCGGACCACGCCGTAGACGAGACCGGCGTCGGGATCGAAATACACCCGCCAGGCGAGCCAGCGGTAGAGGCCGGCGCGGGTCCGGAAGCGGTTCTCGAACTCGACGACCCGCCTCCCCTTGCGCAGCTCCCGGGCGCCGCGCAGGGTGACGTCGCGGTCCTCGGG
>JBEQUE010000074.1:0-34003 GCA_040349255.1 Acidobacteriota bacterium
GGGCGACGTGGTGGTGATCGGCGGCGGCATCGTGGGCCTGAACTCGATCAAGATCGCCCTGGGCCTCGGCGCCCGCGTCGCGGTCCTCGACACGAACCTCGACCGCCTGCGCCAGATCGACGACCTGTTCCACGGCACGGTCACGACGCTCGCCAGCAACCAGTACAACCTGCGCGCCGCCATGCGCCGCGCCGACCTGCTGATCGGCGCCGTGCTCATCCCCGGCCGCGCCGCGCCGAAGCTGGTCACCCGCGAGATGCTCAAGCTGATGAAGGAGGGCTCGGTGATCGTCGACGTGGCGGTCGACCAGGGCGGCTGCTTCGAGACCACCCACCCGACGACGCACTCGGACCCGGTCTACGTGGTGGACGGCGTGGTGCACTACTGCGTGGCGAACATGCCCGGCGCGGTCCCCCGCACCTCGACGTTCGCGCTCAACAACGCGACGCTGCCCTACGCCATCGCGCTCGCCAACAAGGGCGTGGTCCAGGCCGTGGCCGACGACCCCGGGCTCCTGCCGGGCGTCAACACCTACAAGGGCCACATCACGAACCTGCCCGTGGCCGAGTCGCAGAAGCGGCCGTACAAGGCCTTCAAAGAGCTGCTGTAGTTTTTTTTCGCTGGGACCGCCGGCTTCCAGCCGGCCACACTCTATTGGTTAGTTGCCGGCTGGAAGCCGGCGGTCCCAGCAGCCCCCTCCCACAATTCCTTCAGATCCGCCGGCACCGGCGCCTCGAATTCGAGGCGCCGGCCGTCGATCGGGTGCGCCAGCGCCAGCTTCCAGGCGTGCAGCGCCGGTCTGGGGAAATCCCGGAGCCGCGCCTGGACCGGTCTCGGGAGGCCCTTCCAGCGCGCCTCGCCGTAGACCGGATCGCCGACCAGCGGGTGGCCGATGTGCTTGAGGTGGACGCGGATCTGGTGCGTCCGCCCGGTTTCCAGGCGGAGCTCCACGAGCGCGATCCCGGCGCCCGCGGCGAGCGTCCGGTAGCCGGTGCGCGACGGACGGCCGTCGGCGCGCACGGTCATCTCCTTGCGCCGCACCGCGTGGCGGCCGATCGGCGCGTCCACGATCCCCTCCGACGGATCTCCGTAGACCACGGCGAGATAGCGCTTGTCCACCTCGCGGCCGGCGAAGGCTCGGGCCAGGCGGTGGTAGGAGGCGGCGGTGCGGGCCACGACCAGGACGCCGCTCGTCCCCTGGTCCAGCCGGTGGACGATCCCCGGACGGCCCGGGCCTCCGACGCCGGCCATCTCCGGGTAGCGCGCCAGCAGGTGATGGGCGAGGGTGCCGGTCGTCCGGCCGGCGCCGGGATGGACGGTCAGCCCGGCCGGCTTGTCGAGGGCGACGAGGTCCACGTCCTCGTACAGGACCCGGAGGTCTCCTTCCTCGGGCGAGACCCGGTCGTCCTTCGGCTCCGGCGGATCGCAGTCGATCCGGTCGCCGTCGACGATGGAGCAGGAGGGCTTCTCGGCGCGGCCGTTTACGAGGACGTGGCCGTCCCGGATCCAGCGCTGGACCTGGTTGCGGGGGGCGTCGAGGCGGGCCGCGACGTGCCGGTCGAGACGCTCGCCGGCGTCGCCGGGCCCGGCGGTCCAGGCGGTCACGGAGTCGCCGTCTTGTGGTCCTTGTGCGAGCGGAAGCTGTCGATCGCCATGAGGACGATGCCGATCGAGATCGCGCTGTCCGCCACGTTGAACGAGGGCCAGTGGTGGAGGCCGATGTAGACGTCGACGAAGTCGGTCACGGCGCCGCTCGACACGCGGTCGATCAGGTTGCCGACGGCGCCGCCCACGACCAGGGCGAGCGCGACCAGGAGGAGGCGGTCCTTCGACGGCGCGTACCAGAAGTAGACGCCCACTGCGGCCAGCGCGGCGAGGCCGAGCAGGGTGAGGAGCCAGCTCCCGCCGGCCATCCCCTCCGAGGCGAACAGGCCGAAGGCCACGCCGGTGTTGCGCACGTGGGTCAGGTTGAGGAAGCCGGGGATGAGCGGGTGGGCCGCGTGGTGGGGGAGGTGGACCTCCACCAGCCACTTCGTCCACTGGTCCAGCACGATCACCGCGATGGACACGAAGAGGTAGCGCAGCTTGCCGATCCGGACCGACGCGGCAAGAGGGATGGGCTGATCCGTTTCCAACGGCAGATCTCCAGTCAGGGTTTCGGGAAGAACCGTCGCGCCCGGCGCGCGATCTCCGTGAGGTCCGGTTCCTGGAACAGCCGGATGCCCGCGACACCCGCGGCCCCGGTCTGCGCCAGCTCGCCGAACCGGGAGAGTGTAACCCCACCCAGCGCATAGACGGGAATCGGCAGCCGCGCGGCGCGGGCGAGCTCCTCCAGGCCCCGCGGCAGACCGAAGCGCTCCTTGGACGGCGTGGGATAGACCGGCCCGAAGACCGCGTAGTCCGCGCCTTCGCGCAGCGCCGCCTCCACCTCCTCGACAGTGTGGGTCGAGCGGCCCAGCATCACGCCCTCTCCGAAGCGGCGGCGCAGGGCGCCGATCGGCACGCCGTCGGCGGGGAGGTGGGCGCCGATGCCGCCGATACCACCGGCCGCGAGCGCGATGTCGAGCCGGCCGTTGACCAGGACCACTGGCAGGACGGCCCGGGCCTCGCGAGCCAGCTCGAGGACGGCGCGGTCGTCGAGCGTCTTCTCCCGGACCTGGAGCGCTCGGACGCCGGCCTCGGAGAGGCGGCGGAGCCATTCCGTGAAGGGCTCGGCCAGGGACGGCAGGTCGCTGATGGCGAGGAGGTCAAACGTCGGCGCCGGCACGGGCCTTCCGCGAGAGCAGGGCATGCAGGTCGTGGGCGCCCCAGACCAGGTGGACGAGGCCGAAGCCGCTCACCGCGCCGCGGAAGGCGGGGTGGAGCATCATGCCGCGCAGCATTGCCACCGGGAACTGGATGACCGTGCGGTCCCACACCGGGCTCCAGGCGGCGAACAGGAGCAGGACGCCGGCCTCGGCGCAGTACAGGACGAACAGCAGGGTGAGGAATGTGGTCATCCGCATGGGCGGAGGGCATTGTATGAAAAAGGACGGCTGGCGTCGCCAGCCGTCCTGGAAAAGGGCGAGGTTGCGTCGGGGTTACTGCGGCGGCTTGCGCTCGCGCGACTGCCGTCCGCCGCTGCTGCCGTTCCCCTCCCGTCCACTGCTGCCGCGCGACGAGCTGCCTTCCGAAGGCCGCGACCGCTCCCGCTCCCGGTAGGTCGGGGAGGGCGAGGAGGACTCGGGCCGCGACGAGGACGGAGGCGGAGAGTAGCGCTCCCGCTCGCGTTCGCGGCTGGACGAGGAGGGCGGCGGGCTGTAGCTCTGCGGCGGATCCGGACGGGAGTATCTGCCTCGGTCGCCCCGGTCGCCCCGGCTGCCCTGGTCGCGCTCCCGCTCCCGGCCGCGCTCCCGCGAGGAGGACGACGGCGGAGGCGAGTAGCTCTGCGGCGGCTCCGGACGCGCGTATCCGCCCCGGTCGCCCCGACTGCCCTGGTCGCGGGTCCGCTCGCGGCCGGAGGGCGACTCGCTCTCCGTCGACTGCGGACGGGGAGCGCCACCCTCGCGGGTCCGCGTCCGGGTGTCCGAGCCGTAGGAGCCGCCGCTGTTTTCAGTGGAGCCGCCTTCGCGCGGCACCCTCACCCGGGGCGTGGTGCTCTCCACCCCGCCGCCGCCCGCCTCGGGCCGCGGAGCTCCGCCGCGCCGTTCGTTGACCTGGACGTCGGGCGTCGATGCCCGGGGCGCGACCCGGTCGCGCGGCGCGCCGCCGCGGCGCTCCGTGGACGGGTCGGTCGGGATCACCGAGATCCCGCCGCGCGGCTCGGAGCCGCGGGTCTGGCCCACGCCACCGCCCTCGCCCCTCGGACGCGCACCGCCGCCCTGGCCGGCCGGTCCCACCTGGTTACCGCCGTTGTCGGCGATCACCGTGCGCACCACCCCGGCGGGCAGATCGCGCCTCCGCTCGATGAACGGCGTCACGTCCGGCAGCTCGCCGCCGGCAGCCGCGGGGACGCCGCCGGCCTGGTTGTAGCGCGGCCGGCCGCCCGGGCCCTCGGTCAGGACCTGGATCGCGTGGCGCGGATCGTCCCAGGTGTCGGGCCGCAGCGGACGGGTGTCGGTCGTCACGATGCCGCGGTCGAGCGGACCGTGGTTGCGGAGTTGGTCGAGCGGCACGGCGTGGCGGCCGACGTTCCAGTTGTCGCGCCAGCCGTCCCGGCGTCCGTCCCAGTACCCGTTGCGGTAGCCGTCCCGGTAGCCGCGGAAGTAGCTCGTGTTCACGAACGTCCAGTGGTTCCAGTGGTCCCAGGAGCCGCCGGCCCAGCCGTACACGCCGTGGCGGAAGTACGAGTAGGAGCCGCGGTAGTAGCTCGTGTAGTAGCCCGTCGGGCACCAGCCCACGTAGCTCGGACCCCAGTACCAGTAGACCCAGGCCGGGGCCCAGGTGCGGCCGGCCTGCCAGACCCAGCCGTAGGAGGGGAGGTAGTCCCAGCTCCCGTAGTGGTAGGGCACCCAGCCCCAGGGCTCGTAGGACACCCAGGTGAGGCCGGCCGGCGTGTAGGCCCAGCGGCCCTGCGAGTAGGGCTGCCAGCCGACGGTCACCCGCGGGCGCCAGTAGCTCCGGCCGCCGACCGAGATCCAGGCGCCGTAGCGGGCGAGCGGGGCGGCCTGGTAGCGCAGGTCGTCGTCGACGTAGTCGTCGTTCGTGCTGGCGTAGCGCGCCTCGTCTTCCAGATGGTCGGCCCAGCGCTCCAGGTTGTCGTAGGACGCCGCGGACTCGACCTCGACGCTCGCGTAGCGATCGCCGCCATCGACGATGCCGGTCTCGTCCGCCCGGACGATCTCCGACCCCCGGTCGGTCGTCACCTCGGCCTTGCCGCGGCGGACGGTGACCTCGGTCCAGCGGTCCTGGGACGAGGTGATGCGATACGTCCCGTAGGCCTGCGGATAGACCGAGGCGTTCGGGGTGTCGACGCGCGGGAGCTGGTCGCCGAGCGAGTCGGCGATCACGGTCAGGAGAAGGTTGCCGTCGTGCAGACGGAGCACCGTCGTGGGGTCGTCCCGGTCCGGCGAGGCGGCGAGCTGCTCCAGGGTGACCTCGGTGCCGCCGTCCAGGCGCAGGATGTTGCGGTCGGGGAGGACGACCTCGACCCGGGAGCTGCCCGGAACGAGGATGCGGTCCCCGGCCATGACCGGCTGGTTGACCTCGGCCGGCGTGCGGGTGCCGGAGCCGGCCTGGATCAACGTCGCCGAGCCGTCGATGGCGCGGAAATAACCGTAGCTTTCGTCGCGGTCCGCCGCCGCCGGGCCAGCGGCGAGGGCCAGAAGCCCGAGGGCGAACCCGACGCGGACCAGATTGCGGGTCCAGTCGTGGCGAATCATCGCGGATGCCTCCATGAGCCAGAGTTGATGCGCTCTGCTCCTTGCCAAGAGCAACTTCCGGACCAGGGACGGAATTCCTCCTGTTCCTCTATAATGAGCCCGCTTCGGCCGGCTGGTTGTCCACCCCAGGCGTCGGCGGCGTCCACTCGAAGGATATCGTGAGGACACCCGCGGCGCGCACCGGCCGTTTTCCTCGTCGGGAGGCGCTGCATCTTGGGTATCAAGAGCTGGTTCGGCGGTGGGGCCAAGCAGGAGCAGAAGCAGAAGAAGGATCAGGAGTACACGATCGACGACCTGATCGTGCTGGAGCGCTACGACGAGGCCTGCGAGGTCCTCAAGTCGCGCCTCAAGCTGAATCCCTCCGACCTGCACATGCATCTCAGGCTCGCCGAGGTCTACGCCGGCCTCAAGCAGTACGACAAGGCCGTGGACGAGTTCGGCTTCGTGGCCGAGGAGTACGCCCAGGACGGCTTCTACGAGAAGGGCGTGGCGCTCCTCTCCAAGGCGCAGAAGCTCGCCCCCATGGACCAGTCGCTGCGCTTCCGCATCGAGCG
Source organism: Acidobacteriota bacterium (assembly GCA_040349255.1). Classification (GTDB taxonomy): domain Bacteria; phylum Acidobacteriota; class Thermoanaerobaculia; order Multivoradales; family UBA5704; genus DATMER01. Next base: position 5,915 of record JBEQUE010000074.1, read on the forward strand.
CATCCAGCGCGAGCAGCGGATGGAGCACGTGCGGGCCATCGCCCTCGAGGGTCTGCGCGCAGCCGGCGGCGGCGGCCAGCAGGCCGGCACCAGCGCCGTGGAGCTCAAGCGCCTCTGGCACCACCTCGCCAGCACCCAGGTGGTGCAGCACCTCGGCGGCGACCAGCTCAAGCGGCTGTTCTCCGCCATGGAGCTGACCCGCCTGGAGGCCAACAGCGTGATCGCCGAGGAGGGGGCGACGGAGCCATTCCTGCTCCTCCTCGTCACCGGCGTGGTCGAGGCCTTCGCCCGGGAAAGCTCCGGCAAGGAGATGACGATCCGCACGTTCACCTCCGGCGATATCCTCGGCGAGGGTCCCCTCCTCGAGCGCACCCCCTGGCCGGCCGGCTACCGCGTGGCCGAGGCCGGCAGCGCCCTCAAGCTCACCCGCGAGGGTCTCGAGAAGACCCTGGTCGGCAACCCCGACCCGCGCCAGTTCCTGGAGGTCCTGCGCGAGCAGCACAACGACCGCGATCTCGCGGCCACGCTGCGCCGCCTCCGCAGTACCTGAGTCCTGACCCTGATGGCCGTCCTGCCGATCCGCATCTACCCCGACCCGGTCCTGCGCGCGAAGTGCCGGGAGGTCACCGCTTTCGACGACGGGCTGCGCAAGCTGGCTGCCGACATGGTCGAGACCATGCACGCCGCGCCCGGCGTGGGCCTCGCCGCGCCCCAGATCGGCGTCGACCTGCGGCTCGCCGTGGTCGACCTGTCGGTGGGCGAGGACCCGGAGCAGATCTTCGTCGTGATCAACCCCGAGGTCGTCGAGCGGGAGGGCTCCGAGGTCGCGGAGGAGGGATGCCTGTCGCTCCCCGGCATCAGCGACAAGGTGGACCGCCCCACGCGGGTCCGGGTCCATGCCGTGGATCTGGAGAACCAGCCGATCGAGATCGAGGCCGACGACTGGCTCGCCCGCGCCTTCTGCCACGAGATCGACCACCTGGACGGCGTCCTGTTCACGGACTATCTGCGGGGCCTGCGCAAGGAGCGGGCGCGGCGCCAGCTCAAGCGCCTCGCGGAAGACCGGGAGGACCGGGCATGAAGCGGCGGTTTCTCTCCCTCGTGGCCCTCGCCGTCCTGCTGCTGCTCGGGCTCGCCTGCAGCGGGGGAGGCGGCGGCGGCTCGCCGACCGAGCCCACTCCGACCCCGACGCCGACGCAGCCCAGCATCACCTTCACGCCGCAGTCCCCGGGGCCGAGCGGGATCTCGCTCGTCTCGGGCTCGGCGAGCACGGCGACGACCCTGATCCTGGAGGTGCGGGCGACCTCGGTGTCCGACCTCTACGGGGTCGCCTTCGACCTCACCTATCCCGCCAACCTGCTCCAGCACGTGCGCTCCACCCAGGGACCGATGCTGGCCGGCGGCACGTTCCAGGGCTCCGTCACGGCCGGCCGGCTGGTGATGGGGCTGTCGAACCTCGGCCCCGTGCCCGGGGCCAGCGGCTCGGGGGTCCTGATGACCTTCGAATTCCGGGCCGTCGGGTCCGGCGAGGGGACGTTCACCTTCTCCAAGAACCAGGCGGTCGACTCCCAGGGGCAGGCGATCGCCGGCCTCACCTGGTCGGCCGGCACCGTCCGGGTCACGCAGTAAGAGACCCTCCGCAACCGGAGCGACATGCCCGATCTCGTTTTCTACAACACGATGGGCCGGCGCCCCACGCCGTTCCAGCCGGTCGTCCCCGGCGAGGCCCGCGTCTACACCTGCGGCCCGACCGTCTACAACGAAGTCCACATCGGCAACCTGCGCACCTTCCTCTTCGAGGACCTGTTGCGGCGGACCCTGCGGTTCCTCGGCTATCGGGTCATCCAGGTGATGAACCTGACCGACGTGGACGACAAGACGATCAACGGCGCGCACAAGGCCGGCCTGTCGCTCGACGCCTACACCGCGCCGTTCATCGAGACCTTCCTGCGCGACATGGACACTCTGCACATCGAGCGCGCCGAGCACTTCCCGCGGGCGACCGAGCACATCCCGGAGATCATCGAGCTCATCGTGCGGCTGATCGAGAAGGGCTACGCCTACGAGAGCGAGGGCTCGGTCTGGTTCAGCATCTCGCGCGACCCGGACTACGGCCGGCTCTCCGGCTTCGACCTGGCGCAGGTGCGGCGCGGCGAGCGGGTGGCCTCGGACGAGTACACCAAGGAGGACGTGCGCGACTTCGTGCTCTGGAAGGCGGTCAAGCCGGGCGAGCCCGCCTGGGACTCGCCGTGGGGGCCCGGCCGGCCCGGGTGGCACATCGAGTGCTCGGCCATGGGCATGAAGCTGCTGGGCGAGTCGTTCGACATCCACTGCGGCGGCGTGGACCTGATCTTCCCGCACCACGAGAACGAGATCGCCCAGAGCGAGTCGGCCACCGACCATCCGTTCGTCCACACCTGGCTGCACTCCGAGCACCTGATCGTGGACGGGGCGAAGATGTCGAAGTCGCTCGGGAACCAGTACACCCTGAGCGACCTCCTCGAGCGCGGCTACTCGCCGCGGGCGATCCGCTACCTGTTCCTGTCGGTCCACTACCGGCAGAAGCTCAACTTCACCTTCGAGTCGCTGGACGGAGCGGCGGGCGCCCTGCGCCGGGTGGACGAGATGCGCTTCCGCCTCGCCCATGCCGAGGAGACCGGGGAGGCGAACGCCACCGTGGCCGCCTCGATCGAGCGCCTGCGCCGGGATTTCGCCGCCTCGGTGGCCGACGACCTCAACGCCGCCGCGGCGCTCTCCTCGCTGTTCGTCTTCGTCAAGGAGGTGAACCTGGCGGTGGAGGAGGGGCGGATCGGCGCGGGCGACCGGCAGCGGATCGTCGACGCCCTGGCCGAGATCGACCGGGTCCTCGGCGTGCTCGACCCCGCCGACTGGCCGGCGGCCGAAGCGTCCGGCCCCTCTGAGGAGGAGATCGAGCGCCGCATCCAGGAGCGCCTGGAGGCCCGCAAGCGCCGCGACTTCGCCGAGTCGGACCGCATCCGCGACGAGCTGACGGCGCAGGGCGTGATCCTGGAGGACACGCCGCAGGGAACCCGCTGGAAGAGAAGGTAGGGTGGATTTCCGCAGCCAGCCCCACAACCGCGGCCGCGGCAAGGCGGGGGAGGACGACGCGGTGCGCTGGCTGGAGAGGCAGGGCTACCGGGTCGTCGAGCGCAACGTGGTCAACCACGCCGGCGAGATCGACGTGGTGGCCCGCGACGGCGAGACCCTCTGCTTCGTCGAGATCAAGGCCCGGGCGAGCGCCGCGTTCGGGCCGGCCATTGCGGCGGTGGACTTCCGCAAGCAGCGCCGGATCTCCCGGGCCGCCGCGCTCTACCTGGCCATGAAGGGCCATCGCGACGTGCCCTGCCGCTTCGACGTGATCGGCCTGGACTGGTCCGGATCGGAGTGGCGCTACACCCTCGTCCGCGACGCCTTCCCCTTCGTCTCCTGAGGGCCGTCCGGCTCGGTTCGGAGTCTCCTCCGCACCAGAAACAATGGACCGTATCTTGAGATACGGCTTCCGTTGAAGGAGACAATCCAATGAAATCGAAAGTCTGGTTGTCCGCGTGTGTGGCGCTGGCCCTGGCGTTCCCAATGGGGGCGTCGGCGGCCCGGCCGGGAGAGGAGGGGGATCCGGCGGTGCTGGCGATGATGGCCGCCGCCAACGAACAGCTCCGGGCGATGGGGCTGAACCTGTCGGTGGAACAGGTCGAGTTCTTCACCTTCGGCGAGAGCCGTCCGCTCAACCGGGCCCACCAGTCCGGCAACCGGCGCGTGCCGGGCGATCCGCGCCGCAACGCGGACGGGAACAACATGACCTATCTGGTCGACCAGAGCGACGGCAACACCGCCAGCGGCCTGTCCGCGGCCGACACCGAGGCCGGGATCGACCGCGCCATGGCCACCTGGGCGGCCGAGCCCTGCATGACGACCCTGCTGAAGCGGCCGGACACCGGCGAGGACCCGGACGTCTTCGACGCGCTGCTCGGCTACGGCTCGGTCGGCACGCCGTTCCTGGCCGACATCGTCGAGGCCGGCTGGATGCCGCGCGGCTTCTTCGAGGCCCAGGCGCCGGGCGGCGGGCGCGGCATCGTGGCGGTGACGATCACCTTCACCTTCCGCGACCCGGTCACGGGCGAGCCGACGGACATCGACGGCGACAACTACCTGGACACCGCGTTCTCCGAAGTCTACTACAACGACAACTTCGGCGACCCGAACGGCGACCGGCCGGCCAACACCTGGGGGCTGGACGTGGCGCTGCCGCGGGTGGACGTCGAGACGGTCTCGGTGCACGAGAACGGCCATTCCCTGGAGCTGGGCCACTTCGGTCCTCCTCCGACGGCGGTCATGAATCCCCGCTATGCGGGCATCCTGCACGACCTCCGTCCGATCGACCACGCCGGCATCTGCGCGGTCTGGGGCTCCTGGCCGAAGTAGTTGATCCCGTTCCCCCTCTCCCTAGCCCTCTCCCCCGTGCCGGGGGAGAGGGAGCTCTGCTCCAAATTCATGCTTGACACCTCCCAGGGGCCTGAGTATCCTTTGCGGCCTGTAAGAGGTGGGCGCGGGAATAGCTCAGTGGTAGAGCACAACCTTGCCAAGGTTGGGGTCGCGGGTTCAAATCCCGTTTCCCGCTCCAGAACTTCTAGCCCTCCAGGAAACACAGGCCGCTCTCGCGGCCTTGACCGTTTCTGGGCGACGTAGCCAAGTGGTAAGGCGAGGGTCTGCAAAACCCTTATTCACCGGTTCGAATCCGGTCGTCGCCTCCAACCCCCTCCTCCCCATGCGCAAAGCGCTCAAGATCGGCGGCGGACTGCTGTTGTTGCTCGGCGGGCTCGTGGTCGTTCTCCTGGTGGTGGACTTCGACTCCCCCGAGCTCGGCCGGGCGGTGCTCGACGAGGTGGAGGCCCGCACGGGCATGCAGGTCGAGGCCGACGCCTTCCGGCTCAACCTGTGGCGCGGCCTGCGCATGGACGGCGTCCATCTGGTCAGCGACGGGCCGGGCGGGAGGCTGACGGTCGACGCCGCCGGCCTGGTCGGCGAGCACCGGTTGCCCGCCCTGCTGCGCGGCCGGATGGAGATCGAGCGCATCGTGGTCTACAACCCGCGCATCGAGCTGGTGACGCCTCCGGAAGATGCCGCCGTTCCAGCCGTCAAGTCCATGCCGGCCTCCCTGCCCGCGACGCCCGCCGCCGCGGCCGCCGCTTCCGAGCCCGCCGACGGTCCGGTGCTCTCCGTGGACCGCATCCTGGTCAAGGGCGGCACGCTTGCCACCCGCACCGAGGGCCTGCCGTCGCCGGACGTGGAGATCCACGGCCTCGAGGTCGAGCTGCGCGGCCTGGCGCTCGATCAGGCCGCCACCGCGCTCGAAGGGCTGCGCGCGGAAGGCGACCTGCGCACCGGCGAAATCCTGCTCGGCGGGCTGCGCGCCACCGAAGGGCTCGGGAAGCTGCGCCTCGCCGGCGGGCACTTCCTGCTGGAGGACTTCGGCCTCAAGCTCCCGCAGGGGCGCTTCCTCCTCGGACAGTTCGACGCCGACCTCACCCGCGACCCGTTCGCCTACCGCTTCGCCCTGAACGTCGATCCGCTCGACGCCAACGCCGTGCTCGGCTCGGGCCCCGGCGGCGGCTTCGGCCCCGGCGTGCTGGCCTTCGGCGCCACCGGCACCGGCACGGAGACGCGCGACATGGCCGGGGAGGGGACGCTCAACCTGGCCGCCGGCACGCTGCCGGGCTCGCCGCTCTTCACCGCCATCGAAGCCGTGCTCGGCCGGGCCGACCTGAAGGGCTCGGCCTACCAGCCGATCCGCGTGCCGTTCACGATCCGCCAGGACCGCCTCCGGTTCGAGCCCTTCGAGCTGCGCACCTCGCTGCTCTCCCTGGGGATGTCCGGCTGGGCCGACCTCGCCGGACCCCTGGACCTGCGGATCGCCGTCAAAGCCCCCCGCGACGCCGTGGCCCTGGCCCGGGTGCCGCCCGAGGTCCTGGATCTCGTGGACGAGGGCGGTTGGGTGACCGTACCGCTGCGCGTCTCGGGCACCCTGGAGGCGCCGCGGGTCGCGGCCGACGCCGAAGCCCTTCGGGCCCAGGGCCGCCGGGCCGTGCGCGAGGCTGTCCGGCAGCAGGTGGAGAAGGGCGTCAGCCGGGCCCTCGGCCGTCTGCTCGGCCGCCGGTAGGCCTGTCCTTTTGTTTCCTCTGTAACGTTTCAACTCCCCGCTCGCCCAAGCGGGGTGATGGACATTCCAGGAACCGGGGCACCCCCACTCAACGAAGTCATCTCCCAGATGCTGGGCCGCCTGGAAGTCCTGGTGCCGCCCAACCGGGCGCGGCTCCTGAGCGTGCGGGAGCGGCCGGTGGGCCTGGCCAACTGGCGCGGCGTGGAGGTGTTCGGCTCGACCGTGCCGGTGATCCTCAAGGGCGGGCGCCTGGAGGCGGGCGTGCTCTTCGAGGTCACCGCCAACCAGGCGCAACTGGCAGAGGAGGCCGCGGTGGCGCTCCACGGGCAGATCCTGACCCAGCGCGACGGCCTGCGCACCGCAGGCTTCCTGAAGATCGGCGGTCCCGACTTCTCTCTGCCCGAGGAGGACGACTCGCACGTCTTCCACAAGACCGTCTCCTACAGCGTCCTCTACGAGTACCAGTACCGGGACGTCGACGGCACGGCCAGCTTCATCACCCGCATCCCGGTCGACGTCGACCCCGAGGAGGCGGGCTCGCCGGACCGCGAGAGCCTGCTGCTCACCGGCCGCGTGGCGCGCTGGGACCGCGAGGGCGCGCCGCCGCTGGTCGTCCGGGGGCGCGGCGCGGTCCCGCGGCTCACCCTTGTGGCCTTCCTGCCGGACACCCCCGGAGCCGCGGTCGAGTTGCTGCGCACCTTCGACGGCGCCTCCGGCCCCCCGGCCGCCGCGGCTTCGCTCCAGGACCTGGCCAGCGCCAATCACATCCGCAGGTCCTACGCCTCGCTCGCCGACTTCCTGGCGGACTTCCCTCCGGCCGTGGACACGGTCGAGCTGAGCGACCTGGACGGCAATGCCGCGACCTACGAGCTGCGGACGTTCACCTTCGGACCGGAGCTCCACCTGCCCCGGACCGCGGACCGATTCGAGATCACCACCTCGGCGGGAGCCTGGGGCGGCAGCGACGCAGTGCTCTATCTCCGCGCGGAAGGCGCGTAGGGCCGGGCCGCTGAAACAAAAGGAGGAACAGTTGTCATGGCCGAGACAGTGTTACCAGGCGTTTCCATCGAGGTCCGGGACGAGGGCCTCCTCATACCCCTCGGGGTCACGGTCGGCAATCTCGGGGTCGTGGGCACCGCCAGCAAGGGGCCGCTCAACACCGCCGTCATCCTCGGCAGCTACGCCGAGGCGCGGGAGACCTTCGGCGAATACGACGCCTGGGTCGACGGCGCCAGCAGCGAGCTGACCCTGGTCCGGGCGCTGGAGCAGGCCTTCCGGCACGGCGCGGGAACGGTATTCGCGGTGCGGGTGGCGAACGGCACTCCGGCGTCGGCCGCGTTCACGGTCGCCGCCGCGGGAGGAGCCGGAGCGGAGCTCGTGGCCGCGACTCCCGGCACCTGGGGGAACGCGATCTCCGTCGAGGTCACCGCCGCCGACGAGCGGGCTTTCATCCGCGGGGAGGACAACCCGGGAGCCAACCCCGTCGTCCTCTCGCGGACGCCGGAGGCCAGCGCCCGCAACCAGGTGCGGGTCCGGTACCTTTCCGGCCAGACCCGCGTGTTCCCGGTCGTGAGCGGCAGCCCCGGCCTGGGGCAGGCCCAGATCAGCGGCGCCAACCTCGTCTTCAACGCCGGCGAGCCGCTGACCGCCGACGACACCGTGCTCGCCGACTATGTCGTCGCCCAGGCGAGCAGCCGCCAGGTCACCTTCCGCAGCGGGACCACGACCGAGGCCTACGTCGTCGCCGACGGGCAGCACCTCGTCGATCAGGTCTCTCCCGCGACCGGCCCCGGCGGCTCGCGGCTGCTCCGGGCCACGGTGGGCGCCGATCCGGACGGGCTCCTCAACCTCGGCCTGATCCAGGCCGGCACGAGCGGCGGCAACGGCGAAGCGGCCGTCTCGACCGACTACGACCGGGGATTCGAGGCGCTGATGTACGAGCCGGCCCACATCATGGTGGCGGCCGGGCAGGACAGCACCGTCTACGGCAGCGAGCTCAAGGCCCATTGCGAGGCCGCGTCGGGCGACGTCCACCAGGCGGAGCGCATCGGGGTCACCGGCAGCGCGCTGGGCGCCACCGTCGACGAGCTCCGGGGCCACGGCCTGGACAGCCCGCGCCTGATCTTCGTCGCGCCGGGCATCAAGTCGGCCGACGCCGCCAGCGGCAAGGACGTGATCCTGCCGGGAGCCTACGCCGCGGCCGCGATCGCCGGCATGCTGGGCGCCATCGACCCGGAGGTCAGCCTGACCAACAAGGCCCCGTCCGTGGACGACCTCGAGCTCCGCTTCACCCGGCCGGAGCTCTCGCAGCTCGTCCAGGCGCGGGTGCTCGCGCTGGAGAGCTCCCGCGACCGCGGCATCCGCGTGGTCAAGGGCATCACCACCGCCACCAACACCGCCTGGCACCAGATCACCACCCGGCGGATCGTCGACTACGCCATCTTCGGCGTGCGCTCGGCCGGCCGGCCGTTCATCGGCCGGCTCAACAACGAGCGCGTGCGCAGCGCCCTGCGCACCAGCATCAACAGCTTCCTCGCCGACATGGTGCTGGACGAGATGCTGATCAGCTACGAGCTCGACGTGACCGCCACCCGCGACCAGGAGATCCGGGGCATCGTGCAGGTGACGATGGTGCTCCGCCCGGTGTTCAGCATCGACTTCATCAAGGTCACCATCTTCCTGCAATAAGGAGAGACGCCCATGCCATTGACCGACGTTTATACCGGAGCGGACGGCGCTCTGCTCTTCATCGGGGGGGACGAGCCCGAGGGCGCGGACGCCACCGCCGTCATCGATCTCGAGGCCTTCTCGCTCACCGAGGTGGGCCGGGTGACCAGCGTGGAGATCCGGGTGGACACCGATCTCGAGGAGTTCCATGAGATCGGCCGGCGCCACGCCAGCTCGCTCCACCCGGGCAACATCCACATCCACGGCAAGATCGGCCGCGCCTACATCAACGGCGCGCTGCTCTACATGCTCCTGGGCCGCGGCGCCTCGCCGAACAACGTGGCCGAGCCCTACGTGCAGCCGGCCCTGGCCATGAACGTGGTGCTGCGCAACCCGGCGGCGCCCGGCCACCGCTCGGTGATCGACCTCTACGGCGTGAAGTTCGAAAACTGGGCCTTCTCGCTGCCCGAGGACGACTTCGTGGTGGAGAGCGTCCATTTCAAGGCGCTGCGCATCAACGTGCGGGATGAGGAGGGCTCCGACCAGAGGGTGCCGGCCTTCCCGGAGGCCGCGGCCTAGGCCGGAGGGGTAGCCCATGACGCTCAGCGCGGAAGAGCTCCTGGCCGGCGGCAGCCTGACCCACGAGGTCACGCTCCCCGCCGGCCTCCTGGGCGGTGACGGCAGTGCCGATCCCCGGGTCGTGCTCCGCCCCCTGACCGTGCGCGACCTCCAGCGCATCGGCAAGGCGGCGCAGGACGACGAGGGGATGTCGGCCGCCCTCATGGTGCAGCAGGCGCTCGTGCAGCCCCAGCTCAAGCTCGACCAGGTGTCGAGCCTGCCGGCCGGGGTGGCCCGGTTCCTGGTGGACCGCATCAACGAGATCAGCGGCATCAGCACGCCGCGCAACGCCCTGGAGGAGCTGGTCCAGGCGCCGCTCGCCCGCGCGTGCTTCGTGCTGGCCAAGGAGTTCGGCTGGACGCCCGAGGAGGTCAGCGGCATGACCATCGGCCAGATCCTGCTCTATCTGGAGATGGCCTGGCGCGGAGGGGAGACGGCGTGACCCACGCCGCCTTCTCCGGCGGCCGGGCGCCGCGCGTCTGGCGGCGCGGCATGGCCCGCGCCGTGGCCCCCCTCGGGGCGCTGCGGCGCTCGGCGGCCTGGCTCGCCGGGCTGGCCCGGGTCCGCCTGGGCCTGCAGGACGGTCCCCTCCTGGGGCGCTCCTTCCACGAGATCGCCTCGCAGCCGTTCCCGGCGCCCGGCGCCCGGCAGCCGGAGGCGCGGCCGAAGCCGACCCGGCCGCGCTTCCCCGAGCCGGCGGAGCGCGCCGGCCGGCCGGCTTCGCCGGAGCCCGGGTCCCACCGGGAACGCCGACCGTCTCCGCCCCTGCCGAGACGGGAGGAGGAGCCGGGAACGGCGCGGGAGGAGGGGAGGGCGGTCCGGGATCGCCGGAGCGCGGCGGAGCCTCTGGTTCTGGAGGCGCGGGCGGAGCGTGCGTTGATCGAGCGGTGGGCCGGGCGGGTGAAGGTGGACGCGGAGAGACCTCACCCCCTGTCCCCCTCTCCCATCTCCCGCCCCGGCCTGCGGCCGGCCCCCGCCGGGAGAGGGGGGACGCCTCCGGACCGGCATCTCGATGATTCCGCCTCACCCTCCCAGCCAGGTCCCCCCTCTCCCGGGGATGGGGCGGGTGGGAGATGGGAGAGGGGGACAGGGGGTGAGGTCTTCGCGAGATACGGCCGCGCCTTTCGCAAACGTCTGAATCTTCTGGAACGCCTGGCCGGCACACGGGTGGGAGGCGCCCTCTCCGGCGCTACGGCGCCGGGGAGGGAAGGGGAGGGGTCTTCCCTGGCCCCGACCGAGAAAGACCCCTCCCCGACCCTCCCCCGCTACGCGGGAGAGGGCGCCACCGCCCTCCCTCGTGGGGTGCAGGAGTTGCAGGACCTGCCGGCCCCGGAGCGCCTGTCCCTGGCCGGGGAAACCGCTCCCGCCGAGCTGCTCGAACGGTGGCGGACGCCGGGCATGGACGCGCCGGTCCGGAGCGCCCGCCCGTCGTCTCCCGCGAGTCCTGCGAGTCCGGCGCCGCGGAGTCTCCCTGCTCCGGCGCGGGAGGAGACGGCTCCGCCGGTCCCGGCCCGGCAGGCCGGGGAGCCGGCCCACCGGGAGACGACCCTGCCGCCGCCTCCGCCGTCGCTGCTGCCGTTCCTGCGCTCGAACGGCGCGGGCGACGGCCTCGCCGGGCATCCCGCGGCCGAAGCGCGGCCGTCGCTGGCGCCTGTGGCCGGCCCGGCCGCACCTCCGGCCGAGGACTTGGACGCGCTGGCCTCGAAGATCCAGCGCATCCTCGACGAAGAAGCGCGGCGGCACGGGATCTCCGTCTGAGGAACCGGCGATGCGACCCATGCTCGACGACCTGGAGCTGCCGCAGGTGCAGGAAGTCCGCACCCACGACCTGCGGTCGCTCGCCGAGCACAAGCCTCCCGGCATGCCGGGCAGCCTGCTCCAGAACCTGGGCCGGCGCCCGACCGTGCTGCTGTTCTGGGGCGTGGCGAGCGGCCCCGGCGCCCGCGACTTCCTGGCCAAGCTGGAGGACAAGTTCCGGGCGGGCCAGCCGGTGCCGTTCACGGCCGACATCGTCGACGAGGCCGGCATCGACAAGGTGCGCATCACCAACCTCAAGCTCGACGAGCTGGCCGGCAAGCCCGACCGCTTCACCTACATCCTCACCCTGCGCGAGCACCAGGAGCCGGTCGAGCCGGAGGACACCTCCTTCGTGGACGACGACCTCCTGGGCGACGCCGCGGGGCTGATCGACGGGCTCGTGGACGGGCTCGACTTCGGGCTCGACTTCGCGACCGGCCTCGAGCAGTTCGTCGCCCCGCGCTCCGACCTCCTCACCCGCCTCCAGGACATGAACCGGGGCGCCGGCGGCTGATCCTGCGCCCTCTCCCCACCAACCCCCAGAAGGAGACCGCCATGGCAGCCAACCCTCCCAACCTGTTCCAGGAGCTCAAGGACGTCCTGACGACGTTCAAGCAGTTCCTCGACGCCAACGTCAACACCATCAAGCCCGCGATCACCGCGCTCAAGGCGATCGTCCCCCAGATCACCGAGCTGCTCACCAAGCTGATCGACCTCATGGGCAAGCTCAAGACCGAGATCAACAACCTGAACGTCGGCTCGGTCGGCGACGGCCTGACCAAGGTGAGCGAGTTCACCAACTCGGCCAAGACCCTGCTCGAGACGGCGAAGAACCTGCTGCCCAACGAGGCGTCCACGATCGACGAGATCCTGGCGGTGGTGAGCGTGGTCAGCTCCCTGCCGTCGCTCGACGCGATCAAGGACGAGATCAAGTCCCTGATCGACGCCATCACCGGGCACCTCAACACGCTGAAGACCGCCTAGGGAAGCCATGGCCCCCGCCCGGCCCATGCTCGACGGGGTGGAGCTCCCCCTGGCGCAGCGCATCGCGTCGGAGGACGGGGCGGTTCTCGCACAGCACGACGTCCCGGCCCTGGAGGGCGACTTCCTCCAGGACCTGGGACGCCGCGCCACGCGCTTCACCCTGACCGGCGTGCTGGCCGGCGCCGGAGCGGAGGAGGGGCTCGCGAAGCTGCGCGACCGCTTCCACGCCGCCGAGCCCGTCCCCTTCGTGTCCGACATCGGCACGGCCACCAAGGTGGACAAGGTGCTCATCGAGGAGATGGGCGTGCGCGAGCTCGCCGGCCGGCCCGCGCGCTTCGAGTACAGCCTCACGCTGCGCGAGTACGCGCCGCCGCCCGCGGTGGAGGAGGAGGCTCCGCCGGCCCTCCCGCCGCCGCCGCCGGTGCCCACGACCGCCACGCTGGTGGTCGAGGTGATCGTCGAGGGCGAGCCCGCCTTCGACTTCAGCCGCGTGACCGTGACCACCTCCGGCACCGGCGCGGACGGCGCGCCGGTCACGCGCACCCTCACCAACCGCAACGGCAACGTCTGGACCGAGGCCGGCTTCCCGCCCGGACAGCACACCGTCCAGGCGATGGCCGAGGCGCCCGACTCCCGGACCGGCTCGGCCCCCGCCCAGGTGCGCGAGGGCGAGACCACCCAGGTCACCGTCACCCTGCAGGCCGCGACGGTCGTCGCGCGCCGCTTCCTCATCCACTTCTGGTTCGACAAGGGCTTCGTCGAGCCCTGCATGCGCGAGGCCCTGCAGAGGGTGGGCGACTACTCGAACGCCCATCCGGACGAGAAACTGCTCATCGTCGGCCACACCGACCTGGTTGGAGATGCAGGCGTGCCGTCGAGCGGCATCCGCTACAACCAGTCGCTCTCCGAGCGCCGCGCCCGCGCGGTCTTCGGGTTCATGACCTTCGGCCGCGACCGCGCCGCCGCCCTGGCCGACTGGAACGAGCTGCGCCGCACCCAGACCGGCGGGCCGCCGACGCTCAAGGACTCCTGGGGCACCCGGCAGTACCAGTACATGCTCCAGGACCTGGGCTTCTACGCCGGCCAGGTGGACGAGGTCCACGGCGACGCCACCACGGCATCCATCCGCGATTTCCAGCGCGACAAGGGGCTCACCGTCAACGGCACGATGGACGGGCCCACCTGGTCGGCGCTCATCGAGGCCTACCTGGACCGCGACGCTCCGGCGATCCCCGAGAGCCGCTTCCTGCCCAACTCGTCCGCGGGCTGCGACGGCGGCATCCTGAAGTGGCTGGGCTGCGAGGAGCAGGACCCGGTGCGCAACACCGAGGACGCCTGGCGGCCCAACCGGCGGGTGGAGCTGCTCTTCGTGCGGGCCGAGCGCCTGCCCTGCCAGCAGCCGCAGCCGGACACCTTCAACCTGCCCACCCCGGGCGCGGTGAGCCCTTCCTGGTGCCTGGGGCCCGGCAACCGGTCGCAGCGGATCTGCTTCGTGACGCCGTCCCTGCAGCCCTGCGCGGGCGGCCCGGCCTGGTGCCGGCAGCCGGCCGAGCCCGGGACGGTCACGGTGCGCGGCCGGATCGCGCGCGCCGACGGCACGCCGCTCGCCAACGCGCGCTACTTCCTGATAGCTCCGGACGGGCTCTACCTGCACACCGACTCCTCCGGCGCGGCCGACCTGGGCGAGGTGCGCAGCGGTCCGCAGAGGGGCCGGCCGATCCTCGGCCGCACGGACGCCGACGGCCGCTTCAGCCATCCGGACCCGACCCCGGTGGGCACCTACATCCTGGAGGTGCAGGAGCCGGTCGTGGTGCGGCTGGCCGACGACCCGGGGCTCGAAGCCAAGGGCAACGTGGTGTGCAAGCGGATGGACGGGACGTCGGACTTCAACGTCCTGGTCTGCGGCGGCGTGGCCACGACGTTCGAGCTGGAGGTGACGAACGCGACGCGGGTCGGCGGGGCGGGAAGCAACGTCTTCGTGGCCACCCGGGCCGACCCCGGGGACGTGCTGATCACGGCGGTGACGCCGGCCGGCACCTGCGCGGCGCCGCGCAGCATCACCTGGACCGGGGGCCTCCCGGTGCGCGGCCACGGCCTCCAGCGCCGGGTGCCGCGAGCGACCGCGGGGCAGACCACGGTGACGGCGACGATGAGCTCGACCAGCGTCACGCGCTCGGTCGACATCTTCATCGTCCGCCTGACCCTCGATGTCGATGCCGACCGCGACGGCACCGTCGAGGTCGACGGCACGGGCAAGGACGTCTGGCAGTTCGGCGCCGGCCGCAAGGGGGCCGTGCTGCTGTGCAACTGCGACAACGACGACAAGGCGGCCGGCAACCTGGAGATGGACAACGAGAACGTCGTCGTGGACGGGGCGGCGGACGTCCCCGACCTGGCGCCGCTCGTCGTGCGCCAGAGCGGTCCGCTGCCGGCCGGCCTGAGCCTGGTGCTCTCGGTCTCCGACAAGGACAAGATCCGCGTCTTCGCGCAGCGCGCCAGCACGGCGGCGGCGCTGATCGGTCCCGAGGCCGCCCTGCCCGCCGAGGTGGCGGTGACCGGCGCCGCGGCGGCCGACGTGGAGCTGGGGATGGAGGGCACCCGCTTCCCGAGCGTCACCTTCGACGGCCTCGTCCGCCTGACCCTGGCGCTGCGCGAGGGCTCCACCGAGATCGCCACGGACGTCGCGGAGGTGCGGGTGGCGCCCTGGGTCATGCCGTCCCACCTGCAGACCACCGAGGAGCTCTTCGTGGTCGAGATCCTGGGGCTGCCGGGTTTCCCGGCGAACGCCTCCTTCATCGCCGGCTTGCAGAGCGCGGCGACGGCGGCGGGCGTGACCCTGCGCCAGATCCGCGGCGCGCCCTTCAACGAGGACCCCTGGGCCCAGGACTTCATGGAGATCGGCTACACCCGAGTGCCCGGCCGGCAGATGCCGGTGGTGCTCAACGCGCCCAACCCGCGGGAGCTCGACTCCTTCGCGCCCGGCGAGCTGCTGGGGCCGGACTTCGGGCTGCGCCGCACCCTCGCCAACGCGGCCTTCAACACGCTCGACTCGCACGGCAACCTGGAGGTCTCGCCGCCGGTGACGCTGCCGACGGGCGCGGAGTTCAAGCTCGGCCGCATCTACCACGGCCGCGGCCGGTCCGGCAACCCGTTCAACGCCCGCGTCCGGGAGTTCCTGCGGGCCCAGCTCGTCCAGAAGCCGTTCGTGGTCGACACCGACTGGCTGGCCGTCGGCCACGTCGACGAGATCATCAGCTTCGTCCCCTCGACGGCGGGCAAGCCCTTCCGCATGCTCTTCGCCAGCACGACCGAGGCGCTGCGCATCCTGCGCGCCCTGCGCGACGCCGGCCGCGGCGGCCTGAAGCTCTTCACCGGCAAGAGCCGGACCCCGTTCCAGGAGCGGACCGTGACGCAGATCCTGGGCAATGCGCCCCTGCTGGCGCAGAACGCGACCTGCCAGGCGCGGCTCGACGGCGTCGAGTCCGTGATGGCCGCGGAGCTGGGGCTCGACCCGGCGGCCGACATCGTGCGGATCCCCAGCCTGTTCATCGAGGAGGAGCTGGCGCCGGGGTTCTTCTCGGCCCTGATGCCGGGCATGGTGAACCTGCTCGCCATCACGCGGCCCGACTTCGCGCGCACGCAGCTCGTGCTGCCGCGCCCCTTCGGGCCGGTGCTCGCCGGCGTCGACCAGATGGAGCAGGACGTGCGGACCAAGCTCGCGGCGCTGGGCTTCGCGGCGTCGCAGGTGCGCTTCGTCGACGACTTCGACACGTACCATGTCAACCTGGGGGAGGTGCACTGCGGCACCAACTCGCGCCGCCTCGCGCACGCCACCCCGTGGTGGGAGCAGACCGACTTCTGAGATGGAAAGGACCGCGCCATGACCGAGCCGAGCGGGATCGTCGCCGAGTGCCTCGCCTACCTGGAGCAGGTGGAGCGCAAGATGGCCTCCACCCCGATCAAGGTGCCGCCGCCGGAGGGGGTCGCGAACTACCTCGAGCAGCACTTCGGCGCGGCGGTCGCCGGCCTGCTCGCCGAGTACCTCGTCGAGCAGGGGGACGGGGGGCCGGGCTGGAAGACCCTGGCCGCGATCCTCTACCTCGGCCGGGTGGACGACCCGGTCGCGGAAGAAGCGCTGCAGCGCTTCGCCGCGGCCACGCACATCGAGGACTACCGCGAGCTGGCCGGGGACACGCTGGTCGCGCTCGCGGACCGCCGCGGCGGGAGGCCCCAGGTTTAGCAGGTAACGAAACCGCCTCCCGGGCCGCCTGTCCGGACAGCCGCCATGCTCACCCCCGCCTACAAGCTCAAGATCGGCAGCAAGCTCATCGACACCACCGACGAGCCGCGGGCGAGCACGGTGGTCGACCTGCGGGTCGAGCTGGACCTCGACACCCCGGCCGACGGCTTCACCTTCGTGCTCGGCAACGTCGGCACCTTCCGGCCGGCGCGCGAGGACGAGGTCACGATCGAGCTCGGGTACGCGGGCGACACGGCCGGCCTGGTCCTGGTGATGACCGGCGTGGTCGACGCCGCCGAGCCGAGCCTGACCACGCTGCGGCTGGTCGGCTACAGCGGCGCGGCGCCGCTCCTGCGCGGCTATCTCGACCAGACGTTCGAGTCGAAGACCGCCGGCGACCTGGTCCGCGACCTGGCCCAGCGGGCCGGCGTCGAGGTCGCCCGCGTCGAGGACGGCATCCAGTTCCCGGCCTACGTGATCGACGGCCGGCGGAGCTTCTGGCAGCACCTGCGCGACCTGGCGGACCTGAGCGGCTTCGACCTCTATCTCGACCCGGAAGGGAAGCTGGTGTTCGAGCGCTTCGCCGGCGGCCGGACGGCGCACGTCCTGGAGTACGGCAAGCACATCCTGGAGCTGGAGGTGCTGCGCTCGCCGGCCCGGGCCGGCCGGGTGGAGGCCTGGGGCGAGAGCCCGGCCGGGAGCCGGGGCGGGGAGTCCTGGGCCTGGCTCACCACCGACTTCAAGGGCTCCCGCGGCGAGGCGGGGGAGGGCGCGCTGCTCCTTCTGGAGCGTCCGGCGCTGCGCACCCGCACCGCCGCCCACACCGCGGCCCAGGCCGCGCTGCAGGAGATCCAGCGCCGCGCGGTCCGCGGCCGGCTGGTCATCCTCGGCCGTCCCCAGGTCCGGCTCGGCGACTCGATCCGGCTCAAGGGGCTCGCCGACGAGCCGCTCAACACCTTCTTCCAGGTGCGCCGCGTCGTCCACCGCATCACCAAGGCCGCCGGCTTCACCACCGAGATCGGCTTCCGGGCGATCGAGGTCTGAGCTCCCGCCGGGGAGGGTTCCCGGCCGCGCGGGGACCCTTCCCGGGACGCCGGGAACCGTTCCGGCCGCGCCGGGGACCCTTCCCGGAGCTCCGGAAACCCTTCCGACCGGGCCGGGAACCCTCCCCGCGGCGCCGGGAACCGTTCCGGCCGCACCGGGAACCCTTCCCGGACCGCCGGGAACCGTTCCCGGATGGGCGGGGACCCTCCCCGGAGCGCCGGGAACCCTCCCCAGATTGCCGGGAACTCTCCCCAGATTGCTGGGGGCCCTCCCGGCGGCGCCGGCTTCCGCTCAAAGGACGTAACCAACCGGCCCGCTCCGGCGCCCAACGGCACGATGACGCGGCCGATGCTCGACGGCGTCGAGCTCCCCCAGGCGCAACGGATCGCCTCCGAGGACGGGGCGGTCCTGGCGCGGCACGGCGTCCCGGCGCTGGAGGGCGACTTCCTCCAGGATCTGGGGTGCCGCGCCACGCGTGTGACCCTGACCGGCGTGCTCGCCGGACCCGAGGCCGGGGAGGGCCTCCAGGGGTTGCGCGAGAAGCTCCGCGCCGCCGCGCCGGTGCCGTTCGTGTCCGACATCGGCACCGCCACGAAGGTGGACCGGGTGCTCATCGAGGAGCTCGGCGTGCGCGAGCTGGCCGGCCGGCCGGCGCGCTTCGAGTACTCGGTCGCGCTGCGGGAGCACATCCCGCCCCCGCCGGTGGAGGAGACCGCGGCGCCGGAGCTGCGCAGCCTGGACGAGGAGATCGGCGGCGACGCCTCCGACGCGGCGGCGGCGCAGGTCGCCGCCGCATCGGCGGACGCCGGGACCCTGGAGGTGCGGGTGGAGCTCGGCGAGGGGAGCGACTACAGCGGCATCGTGGTGGCCGTCGAGGGCCGGACGATCGCCGGCGAGCCGCTGTCGGCCTGGAGCGGCGAGCAGGAGGCAGGGCTCTACCGGTTCGTCAACCTGCCGGCCGGCGACTACACGGTCCGCCTGGAGATGCAGTGAGCAACGGCAGCGCCTCGGTCAGCCTGCCGGCCGGCGGCACGGCGACCGCCTCGCTGGGCGTGCCCAACCCGCACGTCTGCCAGATCGCGCGCACGGTCACCTTCCCGCACGCGCGCTCCTTCGTCGAGCCCACGCCCGAGAACAAGGCCGCGTTCGCCGACCTGCTGACCCGCCTCGGCATCGGCGGCGCCCTCAACCGCCTGCTGATCACCGGCCACACCGACTCCGACGGCGACGACGCCCTGAACGACGCGCTCTCCGAGCGGCGCGCGCAGTGCGTCCAGGCGGTGATCCAGGGCCGCCCCGCGGTCTGGGAGGCCCTGTTCAGCCCGGCGCCGGAAGGCTGGGGCACGACCGAGCTCACCGCCATGACCGCGGAGGTGGGGGAGACCGACATCGCGCCCTACCTGGGGACCTCCGCCGCGGTCCGCACCGCCCGGGAGGGGCTCATCCGGCGCTACTTCGCCCGCCTGCTCGGCGGCCGGACGGTGCCGGCGATCACTCCGACCGCGCCGCCGCTCCTCGCGTGCGGCAAGCGCCAGCTCCTGCGCGGCAGCCGCACCAGCCCCTCGCGCGACCCCGCCCAGCCGCCGATCCTCGGCGACTTCCGGCCCAACCGGCGCTCCGAGTTCTTCTTCTTCGACAGCTCCCCGTCCTCCATCACGGTCGCGGACTACCCGGGCTGGACCGGCACCTGCTCGCTGACCCCGCCGGCGCCGCCCGCTGTCACGGTGACCATCGCCCCCCTGGAGACGATCCGCAACGGCGCGAACACCGACGTCCAGGTGACGGTCACCCCGTCGCCGCTCCCCTTCGGCAGCCGGGTCATCCTGACCCTCAGCACGACCGGCGGCACGGGGGAGGCCCGCTTCGCGAGCGGCGGCGCGGCCACGCTCACCATCGCCGGCTCGGGCCCGGTGACCCTGCGCGGGGTGACCCCGAGCAGCGCGCCCGACAACATCCGCCTGTCCGCGGCCGTGGCCGGGCGCCCCGGCATCCTCGCCCAGGAGGACTTCACGGTCGTCGACGCGGTGGCCTTCTTCCTGCGCTTCGAGGTCTGGAGCCTGACCGCCCGCGCGTTCGTCCCCCTGCCGGCCGGCGTGGACGTCGAGGTCATGGACAGCGATCCGCTGGACGACGACCCCCTGGCCACGGGACGGACGGACGCCGCCGGCCGGGTGTTCCTCAACCTGTCGGCCCTCAACGATCCCGACGAGACCACGCCGGACGTCTTCTTCCTGGTCCACACCAACGGCCGCAGCCACGCCGGCCACACGCTGCCCGCGCAGTGGTCCACCAACGGCTGGCGGGCGGCGGACGGCAGCCCGGGGCTCATCCCGGACTTCGCCGGCGGCACCGTGGGCTCCGCCTCGGCGCCGCGGGTCTTCCGGGTCGGCCTCGACTTCCACATCCGGCTCGAATACCGCAACGGCAGTACGGGATCGTTCGAGCCCGCCCCGGCGCAGATCCCGGTGGACTTCCACTCCACGACCAGCCCCGGGTCCGGCCCGGCCGCGGCGTCGTCCGTCACCGACGCGGACGGGGAGGTCCACGCCGTGGTCTTCGACGTGGAGGCGGGCGACGACGCCTACTTCCAGATCGATTTCTCGATGACCGATCCGGGCATCAACCTGCCGCGGGCCCGGGTCTTCATGGACCCGCCGTTCTGGAACACCTTCTGGGCCGACACGGACCGCAAGGACTTCCCGGACAACGACCGGACGTCGATCGGCACCCAGACCGGCCCCGAGATCCTCCGCTGCACCGTGAACGAGCGCAACGTCGCCCTCTACCTGCTCAAGATCCTGCGCGAGTGGTCGATCTTCCTGTTCCGGATCACCGGCGGCGCCTGGACCGGGGTGCAGGGCCTCACGATGTTCCGGCGCTCGATCTCGGGGGTGGCGTACTCCTGGCCGGTGGGCGAGGTCAACTTCCCGCCGTCCAGCCACTTCAACCGGCGGACCATCGTGCACGAGCTCAGCCACCAGATCATGTGGAAGGAGGTCAACTTCTCCTCGCTGGGCATCGCCTACCAGGGCATCTTCGGCAACCTGGCGCTCTACCACCGCCTCGATCTCCTGAGCAACCCGATGCACGCCCTGATCGAGGGCTGGGCCGAGTTCGTCCAGGCCATCTTCGAGGGCTCGGGCACGCCGCCGTACAGCGTGTCGACCGTCCGCGACTCCGGCGGCACCTCCTTCCCGCTCGGGCCGCCGCCGAACAACCGTGGGGAGAGCGTCGAGGGCGCCTTCGCGAACGGGCTCTGGGCGATCTTCGAGAGCCACGTGGTCACGCCGGCGGTGTCCCCGGACGCGCACGTGCCGGAGAGCCGCAACGGCGACATCGAGACCACGGCCCGGGTCAGGACCTACCTGCGCGATGCCGGCGTGCGCGCGCGCTTCCTGTCCATGATCTGGGAGCCCCTGCGGGACCTCCGGACCGTGTCCAGCCCGACCACGACCGACATGATCGCGAGGATCCAGACCCGCAATGCCGCGGTGTGGCACCAGTTGCAGCCGGAGCTCCAGGCCTTCAACATGGCGATGGTCGCGCCGACCGTCGCCACCATCGCGCCGGCCGGGGGGCCGCCGTCCGGCGGCACCGCGGTGACGATCACCGGCACCGGGTTCACGCTCGGGACGACCACGGTGACGATCGGCGGCGCGGCGGCGACCGGCGTCACGGTCACCGGCAGCGCCTCGCTGACCGCGACCACGCCGCCGGGGACGATCGGGGCCGCGGACGTGGTGGTCTCCAACCCGTCCGGCTCGGCCACGCTGACCGGCGGGTTCCTCTACGCGCCCGCGCCGGTGATCACCGAGGTCCGCCGGACGGGCGATCCGGCCGGCACGCCGGCCCGCGGCGACACCGAGGGCGGCACGGCGATCACCATCGTCGGCACCGGCTTCCAGCCCGGGGCCGAGGTCTTCCTGGGCGGCCTGCCGTCGGCCAACGGCGTGGCGGCGGTCAACGCCAACGCGTCCCTGCCCACCCAGATCACGGCGGAGACGCCCCTGTTCCCCCTGCCCGGCCACTCGCCCGGCGGAACCGCGGTCGTGGTGCGCAACCCGGACGGCCAGACCGGCACGCTGAATCCCGGGTTCGAGTACTTCCTCCTGCCCGCGCCGCGCATCTCGCTGCTGTCGCCCCGCACCGGCTCCTCGGCGGGCGGAGACGTCGTGCTGATCGACGGCGGCAACTTCAGGCCGGGCGTGCGGGTGCTCTTCGCCGGCAGCGCCGGACTGGTCGACGATGCCGCCCTGACGGCCAGCCGGATCCGGGTGCTCACGCCGTCGCGGCCGGCGCCGGTGCCGGCCGGCGCGGTCAACGTCCGCGTGGTCAACCGCGACGGCCAGGAGGCCGAGGTGACCGGCGGCTTCATCTATCTGCCCTGAGGTAACCAGGAGGCCCGCTCGGGCGCCCAACAGCCTGATGACGCGGCCCATGCTCGACGGCGTCGAGCTTCCCCAGGCACAGAGGATCGCCTCGGACGACGGGGAGGTCCTGGCGCAGCACGGTGTGCCGGCCCTGGAAGGTGACTTCCTCCAGGCCCTCGGCCGCCGCGCCGCGCGCGTGACGCTCTCCGGCGTGCTCGCCGGGCCGGAGGCGGGGGAGGGCCTCAAGGGTCTGCGCGAGAAGTTCCACGCCGCGGCGCCGGTGCCGTTCGTGTCCGACATCGGCACGGCCACCAAGGTGGACAGGGTGCTCATCGAGGAGATCGGCGTGCGCGAGCTGGCGGGGAAGGTGGAGCGCTTCGAGTACTCCCTGTCGCTCCGCGAGTACACGCCGCCTCCTGCCGTCGACCAGGAGGACCCTCCGGTCCTCCCGCCGCCTCCGCCGGTGCCCACGACCGCCACGCTGGTGGTCGAGGTGCTCGTCGAGGGCGAGCCCGGCTTCGACTTCAGCCGCGTGCAGGTCAGCGCGGGGGGCCGGACTCTGGCCAACCGGAACGGCAACGTCTGGACCGAGCCGGACTTCCAGCCCGGCTCCTGTACCGTGGACGCGGCGATGGGGGAGCCGGACCCCATGGCGGGATCGGCGCCGGCCGCGGTGCGGGAGGCGGAGACCACCGAGGTCACCCTCACCCTGCGCCGCGGCGACGTCGTCGCCAAGGTGTTCCTCGTCCACTTCTGGTTCGACAACGCGTTCGTCGAGCCCTGCATGCTGGAGGCGCTCGCAGACGTCGCGGCCTACGCCTCCAGCCATCCGAACGAGAAGCTCGTCGTCGTCGGCCACTGCGACAAGACCGGGTCCGACGTCTACAATCAGTCTCTCTCGGAGCGCCGGGCGCGCAGCGTCCATGCCGTCCTGAGCCTGGGCCGGGACCGGGCGGCGGCGCTCGCCGAGTGGAACCTCCTGCGGCAGCCGTCTCTCGGCGGCCTGCCGCGGGCCCGGGACGCCTGGGGGACCCGCGAGTACCAGGCGATGCTCCAGGACCTGGGTTTCTACCCCGGGGCCATCGACGGCCAGCACGGCCCCGCGACCGACGCCGCGGTCCGCGCCTTCCAGCGGGAGCGGGGCCTGCTCGTGACCGGCCTGGTGGGGGACACGACTTGGGCCGCCCTGATCGAGTCCTATCTCGGCCGGTCGCCCCTGAACGTGCCCGAGGGGCGCTTCCTGGCCAACTGCCCGGGCGAGGTGGTGAAGTGGCTCGCCTGCGGCGAGCAGGACCCGGTGAAGAACACCGAGGACGCGTGGCGGCCCAACCGGCGGGTCGAGCTGCTCTTCGTCCGGGCGGGCCGCCTCCCGTGCCAGGTGCCGCCGCCGGACACCTTCGGCCTCCCCGCGCCGGGCGCCGTGAACGCCGGCTGGTGCGTGGGGCCGGGCGATCCGAGCCGGCGCTGCTGCTTCGTGAAGCGGACCGCCAGTCCCGGAGACGCCTGGCTGGTGCAGCCGGCCGAGCCCGGGACCGTGGTGCCGCGCGGCTCGATGAGGTTCGGCGACGGGACGCCCGCGGCCAACATGCGATACGTGCTCATCGCGCCGGACGGCGAGAACATGGACAGCGAGCAGGCGCAGGGTGCGACCCGCGGCAGGCCCATCCCCGCCAGGACGAAGGCCGACGGGACCTTCGCCTACCCGGACAAGCCCAAGGGCGTCGGCCGCTACGTCCTGGAGATCCGCGAGCCGTTCGTGGTCAGCCTGGAGGAGGAGCCGCCGAGCTCGGCCCGGGGGACCGTCGTCTGCAAGCGCCTGGAGGGCCCGGCGGAGCTGCGGGTCGTGCTCTCGCCCCGGCCGGACGTCACGACGAGCTGCGAGATCGTGCTCCTGACCCGGGACGATCCCGGAGCGCCGGATACGCCGCTCGCCGGCGCCTGGGTCTACTGGCGCGAGGGGAGCGTCCTGGCCCGGATGCGAACCGATGGGGAGGGCCGCGTGTTCGCCTGGGATCCGGGAACGGACCGCTCGCAGCCCCGCGAGTACACCCGGCGGTTCACGACGCACCCGGGTACGCAGGTGGAGCTCTCCTTCAGCCGGGCGGCCGTCCCGATCCCGGACGAGGATCTCGCGGCGCGCGCCGACCTGTTCGTGCCCGTCGTGATCCCGCCGCCCGTGGAGCCGGCCGTCGAGAAGCGGGGCTTCGGCCAGGACGCCGCTACCTCAGCCAGCTCGACGCCGGGGCAGCCCGGGACCTCCCAGTCCACGCTGCCCAGCCGGCGCGCCCAGTTGATCAAGCCGGCCGAGCTGACCCTTTGGACGCTCCTCTGGGAGCTGCCCGGCCCCGCCTACGCCGTCGACGGGCTGACGCAGGGGGCGGGGATGTGGCGGCGCGCTCCGGGCGCCCAGGACGAGAGCCCCCGCCCGGTCGCCGGAGACATCGCGCTGACCGAGGGCAGCGCGGCCCCGGCGCCCTCGCCGGCGGCGCGCCCGAAGGAGCGCGGCCTGCAGGTGAGGGGGACGATCGATCCCGCCGCCACCGGGGTGAGCCTCGAGATCCGGGACGCCTCGAACAACCCGATCCAGCTCGTCACGGCCCCCGGCTCGACCACCGGCGTGACGAGCCTCGCGCCGCGGATGGGGACGCCGGCGGCTCCCGGCGACCCCATTCCGTTTGAGGCCGACGTCCTCTTCCTCGACGCGGCCCGGGCCTTCGGTCCGGTCGACATCGTGGTGGGCTCGACCGGGGGCGTCACGCCGCCGGTCCTGGAGCGCTTCCGAGTCCTCCTCTGCGGGCTCCAGGTCGCCCTGGTCGACGACTTCACGGCCAACGCGAACGGGCAGCAGCGCGGACCGGTGCTCAACGAGGCCGACGAAATCCTGGTGATCGACTTCCTCGCCTCCCCGCAGCTCTCCCAGCCGCGCCCGCAGCCCATTGGGGCGATCTCCGGCGAGACCCGCGCCCGCCGGATGGCGCCGTTCCGCTTCGCCAACGCGAGCCGACTGCTCGATCCCGCCGTTCCGGCGGGGGCGGCGAACCCGAGTGTGCTCAAGCCGCAGATGCCGCTCTGGATGGCGGAACTCCAGCTCGTGGGGCTGGTCCAGGCGGATCTCCAGGCCCTGATGGCGCAGCGCCACTTCCTCCTGCACGGCACGCAGACGGCGCCCCTCGTCACCCTCGCGTTCGACCTGGCTTGGAGCCTCGGCCTGGCATGGGACGGGCCGGACAGCAACTCGCCGTCGTTCCGGCCTCCGGGCGTCCAGGGCTTCCCCCGCCCCGACCAGACCCATGAGTTCCAGCAGTCCTTCCCGGGCACAGAGCACGTCGAGCTGCGCTTCAACAGCCTGGGGAGCTTGGTCGACGCCTCCGGCTCGGCGGTCACGGTGGGCGCCGCCGGAGAGGTGCCGGGCGCGTTCTCACCCGCGCCCGCCGCCATGGCGTTCCCCGTGGCCGGACGCCGGCTCCCGCAGTTCGTGGTCACGGGCCAGAGCCGGGCCTGGGGCCGCCAGGCGGGCGCGACCTCGCGGAGCTCGATGCTGATCGAGCTCCAGCCGTCGATCGTGGAGCCCGCCACGAGCGCGGAGATCCTCCGCGGCGGCGACGGGATGCTGGCGCTCGACACCCTGCGGATCGACGGCTCGCGCATCGACGGCGGCCTCCTCGCCGGCGAGGACGGCTTCACGCCTCCGTCCCCCGACGATCCGGACTTCCGCTGGCCGCCTTTCCGCACCCGGGGCCGGAACCCGCCGCAGGCGGACGTCGAGACCCTGATCAACGCGGTGGTGGAGGTCTTCTTCAACGCCAACGCGACGGTGCCGCGCATCGCGCTGCTGCCGCTGAATGTGTGGCAGACCACGACCCGGCTCATCATCCTCCACGAGAGCGGCAAGGTGAGCTTCAAGCACTTCGACACCGCGGCGCAGAGAGTCCGCTTCAACCAGGCCCGCCGGAACCTCCCGGTCCTCGTCCTGGGCTATGGGCTGGAGGGCGGGATGCCGATCTTCGGCGCCCCCCACGGCTACGGCTTCGGGCAGCTCGACCTGGTCTTCAACCGCGGTCCGAACCCCGACGAGGTCTGGAGCTACCTGGAGAACGTGCGTACGGCGGTGCGGGTCGTGATGGAGGAGAAGGCGACGGTCGCCTTCCAGCGCTTCACGCAGGGCCCGCCGGGGCTCTCCGCCACCGTGCGGACGGCCGCGGCCGCGGCGTTCGCCGCCCTGCCGCTGCGCCGCCGGCGCGCCATGTACCGGCGCGAGATCGTGCGCCGCTACAACGGGGGACGGGAGCTGACGTTCGAGTCCTTCAGCGGCCAGCAGCAGTGGGTCATCAACGCCCAGTCGACTCAGATCGAGTACCCCAACGAGGTCCTGGGGACAACCATCAACTACGGGAACCTCCCCACGGCCTTCCCGGACAGTCAGTTCGGGCCCGGGATCTAGATGCCGACCCGGCCCATGCTCGACGGCGTCGAGCTTCCCCAGGCGCAGAGGATCGCCTCCGAGGACGGGGAGGTCCTGGCGCAGCACGGCGTGCCGGCCCTGGAGGGCGACTTCCTCCAGGCCCTCGGCCGCCGCGCCGCGCGCGTGACGCTCTCCGGCGTGCTCGCCGGACCGGAGGCGGGGGAGAGCCTCAAGGGTCTGCGCGAGAAGTTCCACGCCGCAACGCCGGTGCCGTTCGTGTCCGACATCGGCACGGCCACCAAGGTGGACAAGGTGCTCATCGAGGAGATGGGCGTGCGCGAGCTGGCGGGGAAGGTGGAGCGCTTCGAGTACTCGATCGCTCTGCGCGAGTATGCGCCGCCGCCCGCGGTGACCGAGGAGCCGGCGCCGGTCATCCCGCCGCCGCCGGTGCCCACGACCGCCACGCTCGTGGTCACCGTGATCGTCGAGGACGACCCGGGCTTCGACTACGGCCTCGTGCGGGTGACCGCCGGCAGCCGGACGCTCGCGCGGCGGACGGACAACGTGTGGACCGAGCCCGACTTCCCGCCCGGCTCGTACACGGTGCAGGCCGTGGTCGAGCCGCCCGACGCCATGTCGGGCTCCGCGCCGGCCGCGGTGAGGGAGGGAGAGACCACCGAGGTCACCATCACCCTGCGCCGCGGCGACGACTTCGCCAAGGCCATCCTGGTCCACTTCTGGTTCGACAACGCGTTCGTGGAGCCCTGCCTGCTGGAGACGCTCGGCGACGCCGCGCGCTACGCCACGGAGCACCCGGAGGAGAGGCTGGTGATCGTCGGCCACTGCGACAAGACCGGCACCGACGAGTACAACCAGTCGCTCTCCGAGCGCCGGGCGCGGAGCGTCTTCGCCGCCATGACCTTCGGCCGCGACCGCGAGGCCGCGATGGCCGCGGTGGCCGAGTGGAACACGCTGCGGCGGAAGGCGCTCGGCGGACTGCCCGAGGTCCACGACTCCTGGGGCGCGCGGGAGTACCAGCACATGCTCCAGGACCTCGACTACTACCCGGGCGCCATCGACGGCAACCACGGTCCGCAGACCGACGCGGGAGTGCGGGCCTTCCAGCGCGATCATGCCTTGGTCGACGACGGCGTGGTCGGCGACGCCACCTGGACGAAGCTCATCGAGGCCTACCTGGGCCGCGCGCCGCTCGCGCTCCCCGAGAGCCAGCTCTTCCCGAACTGCCCGGGCGAGGTCCTCAAGTGGCTCGGCTGCGGCGAGCAGGACCCGGTGAAGAACACCGAGGACGCCTGGCGCCCGAACCGCCGCGTCGAGCTGGTCTTCAAGCGCGCCGAGGCGCTGCCGTGCCCGGTGCCGCAGCCGGACACGTTCAACCTGCCCGCCCCCGGCGCGGTCAACGCCGGCTGGTGCCTCGGTCCGGGCGATCCGAGCCGGCGGGCCTGCTTCCTCAAGCGGACCGCGGGTCCGGGCGAGGGCTGGCTGGTCCAGCCGGTCGACACCGGGACCGTGACCGTGCGGGGCTCGATCGTGCACGAGGACGGCACGCCGCTCGGCAACACGGAGTACGTGCTCATCGCGCCGGACGGCGAGAACATGGACGGCGAACGGCCGAGCGGCCCGACCCGCGGCCGGCCGATCCCGGGCCGCACCCGGGCCGACGGCACCTTCGAGTACCCGGACAAGCCCAAGGGCGTCGGGCGCTTCATTCTGGAGGTGAAGGGGCCGTTCGTGGCCCGCCGGGCCGAGGACCCGCCGGGCTCGGGCAAGGGCC
>JBEQUE010000083.1:0-34664 GCA_040349255.1 Acidobacteriota bacterium
GCGGTGTAGGAGGTGAGACAGACCAGATCGAAATCCGACCGGAGCGGCTCCTGGGCCTTGAGATCCGCCACCTCGATGTACTCGACGTCCACGTCCTCCGGCGACAGGGCGGCCAGCAGGATCAGGGCGAGGGATGGGAGCTGCGCGATGACCTCGCCGCGGTTCACGAACTGCGGGAGCGTCACTCCGGCCGCCACCAGCCTGGGATTCACGACACGCACTCCGCTCATCGCGATCAGACCAACGCGCATGGTTCACCTCGTCTGGAGCCACGAGCCCTTTTTGACCACGGTACAGTAGACGCTATATCCGCTGCAAGGCTTTGTCAAGCTCCTCTTGACAAGCTGAAGGGACGCGTCTCAGAATGATCGAAAGACGAACAGAGAAGGAGGCACCACCATGGGCCGTGCGGCGGGCTTGGAGAGATCTCTCGATTCTCGCGACGCATCCAGCTCTGTCGAAGGGAAGAAGCGCAAGGCCCAGGCATTCTGGGAACGCTATTTCGAGTTCTACGATACGTTGAACCAGGCGATCCCCTACCGGCGCATGATCGAGCGCCAGGTCGAGCTGCTGTCCCCTCTGTCCGGAGAGCGGATCCTCGACGCCGGGACCGGGACCGGCAACGTGGCCGTGGAGCTTCTGGCGCGCGGCTCCCGGGTGACCGGAGTCGATTTCTGCGAGCCGGCCCTGGTCCGCTGCCGGCGCAAGGCGCCGGCCGGCGATTTCCGCTTCGGCGACCTGACGCAGCGGCTGGACCTGCCCGACGGCGGGTTCGACAAGGCCGCCTGCTGCTGCGTCCTGCACGTGCTGGATCACGCCGGGCAGGAGCAGGCGGTGCGGGAGATCTTCCGCGTGGTCAGGCCCGGCGGGCTCGCCGTCGTCACGGCGTTCGCCACCGGTTTCGATCCGATCCAGGTCTACCTGGAAACCCTGCGCGAGCAGCGCCGGGTGAGCAGCCTGCCCGGAATGATCGCGTTCGGCGTCCGCTACTCCTTCGACACCGCCCGCATCCTTTATTACGTGAGCCGGATCAAGCGGCTCGAAAAGAGCGGCGAATACCTTTTCTTCGACCGCGAGCGCCTTCTGGACGTGCTCCGGCAGGCGGGCTTCGAGGTCCTTTCGGACGAGCGGGTCTTCGCCTCGCAATGCGTCACCGCCGTGGCGAGGCGGCCCCTGGAGACCCGCGCGTGAGCGTCGCGCCCCTTCATCCCCGCTCCGACGACTCGCGGCAGCGGCTCTGGGAGGAGCCCCGCGCCGCCGACCTGGTGGAGTTGATCGCGCTCCCCGCGGCTCGCTACCCGGACCTGGCGGCGGTTCACCTCTGCCATCACGGTCCGGAGCCGGAGACGGTCACCTGGGGCGGTCTGTGGGAAGCGGCCTGCCGGGAAGCCGCGCGGCTGCGCCGCGAGGGCGTGGCGCCGGGCGACCGGGTCGTGCTCGTGCTGTCGACCTCGCGCGAGTTCCTCGCGGCGTTCTTCGGCGCCGTGCTCGCGGGCGCGCTGCCCGTGCCCGCGGCTCCGCCGCACTCGCTGCGCGGCGGAGCGCTGGAGGCCCATGCCGAGCTCCTGCTGTCCATCGTGCGCGACTCCGGAGCGCGCGCCTGCCTCTCCCTGCCGCGCACGCTCGCGGCGCTGGGCCCGGCCCTCGCCGCGGAGCCCGGCCTGCGGCTCCTGCCCTGCCCGGAAGCCGGTCCGGCCGCCGGCCCGGTGGAGATCCCGCGGCCCGGGCCGGCGGCCACGGCCTTCCTTCAGTACACGTCGGGCAGCACCAGCCGGCCAAAGGGCGTCCTGCTGAGCCACCGCTCCGTGCTCGCGAACGCGGAAGGCATCGCGCAGCGCATCGTGTCCCCCGGGACCGTCGGCCTGAGCTGGCTCCCCCTGCACCACGACATGGGCCTGATCGGCACGCTCCTGACCGGGCTCTACGCGCGCGTCCCCGTCGTGCTCATGCCTCCCCAGGCCTTCATCAAGGACCCGGCCCGCTGGCTGCTCGCGGTCTCCGAGTACGGCGCCACGCTCACGGTGGCCCCCAACTTCGCCTTCGACTACTGCGTGCGCAACGTCCAGCCCGGGGACCTCGCCGGCGCCCGCCTCGACACGCTGGAGACGGCGCTCAACGGGGCGGAGCCGATCGACGCGGAGACCGTCGCCGAGTTCGAGAGCCGCTTCCGGCCGTTCGGGCTGCGCGCCGGCATCGTCCGCCCGGTCTACGGGCTGGCCGAGAGCGCGCTCGCGGTGACCTTCTCGGAGCCGGGGCGCCTGCGCACCGACCGGGTGGACGCGGCGCGGCTCGAGTCCGAGGGCCGGGCGGCACCGGTGCGGCCGGGAGCGCGCAGCCTGTCGCTCGTCTCGGTGGGCCGGCCGATCCCCGGCCAGCGCGTCCGCATCGCCGACGCCCGGGGCCGGCTCCTGCCCGAGCGGCAGGTGGGCGAGGTCCAGGTGAGCGGGCCCTCGGTGATGAGCGGCTACCACAACCGTCCGGCCGAATCCGCCGCCGCCCTGCGCGACGGCTGGCTGTGCACCGGCGACCTCGGCTACCTGGCGGGCGGCGAGCTCTTCCTCACCGGCCGCAGCAAGGACCTCATCATCCGCCAGGGCCGCAACTACCACCCTCAGGACATCGAGCACGCGGCGGGCCGGGTGGAGGGCGTGCGCAGGGAGGGGGTGGCAGCCTTCGGCGTCGAGGACCCGCTGGGGACCTCGGTGGTCGTCGTGGCCGAGACCCGGCTGCGCGACGCCGGCGACCTCGCGCAGGCGGAGCGGAGGATGCGCGAGCGCGTCCACGACGCGCTCCTGCTGCCTCTCGCGGAGGTCCTGCTGGTGCCGCGCGGCACCCTGCCGCGCACGACCAGCGGCAAGCTCCGGCGGCAGGAGTGCCGGCGGCTCTACCTCGCCGGCGAGCTCGGCCGGACGCAGCGCGGAGCCGCCGCCCCGCCTCCGGCAGCGCAGGCGGAGAACGGCCCGGCCGCGCCGTAGCCCGCGCGCACCGAAAGGAGAGAACGCATGGACACCAACCGGCAGGCCGTCGTCGACATCGTCTCGCGGATCACCAAGGCTCCGCCCGGCCGGCTGCGGGGCGACACCGATCTGCGCACGGACCTGAACGTCGACTCCCTGCAGGGGCTGCAGATCGTCGCCGCCATCGAGAAGCGGTTCGGCGTCACGGTGCCAGACGAGGAGATCGACTTCTACACCAGCGTGGACGCGATCGTGGAGACCGTGTCGCGCCTGCAGGGCAGCCCGGCGGGCGCGCCGCCTCAGTCCTAGAGACCCGGCCGGCCCCTACTGCTTCACGCCCCACGTCGCCGCGAGCCGCGGCGGCAGGACGAATTGCGCCTGGTTCCTCGACGGCGGGGTGTTGACCAGCCAGTTGACCACGTGGGGGCTGATCTTCATGGCCAGCTTGGCGAAAACCTTGTCCTTCTCCCACACCGGCTTGAGGATCGTGAGCAGGAAGAGGAGGAGCTTCGGGTTCGGGACCGCGAGCATGTCCGCGATCCGGTCGCCGAGCTGGTAGCGCATCAGGCCGGCCGGGAAGCTCCGGAGGAAGAAGGGGAGGAAATCGTCCACGATGTCGAGCATCTCGACGATCAGCGCCTTGCCTTCCATGGTGGGCTGCGAGTGGCGCTGCATGATCGTGTCGCGCAGCCAGGTCGCCTCGGGCACTCCCACGGGCTGCAGGTCCTCGCGCAGGCCGAGCAGGAAGGCCACGGTCTTCCAGGCCATGAGGGTCCCCTCCTCCTGCTCCGGCGTCTGATCGATCCCCACTTTGACCAGCCCCTCGACCGTCGACAGGCAGAAGTGCATGACGGCCTCGGCCAGGTCCTCCTGGTTGATCGGCTGGCCCAGCTTCTTGTAGTCCCAGACCCCCTCGTCCTTCGGGTCCATGCGGAACAGGCAGCGGATCCGCGCGTGGGCCATGCGGAGCTTCTGGACCGTGATCATGCCGATACCCTTCTGAACCGCGCCGGTCGCGGGATCGCGCATCTGGGCGAGCCCGCCGTGCCGGGTGATGTTGATCACGAACTTGGGGACCTCCATGATGCGGTTGCGCACCGAGTCCGGCCCGAAGATCTTCGCCATGTAGAAGGAGCGCGCTCCGGCCGGATTGGTGAAGAAGCGCGGCACCGCGTTGAGCAGCAGGACCACGGTCGAGACCGGACCGTAGGAGACGAACAGGTCCTCCGCGATGCGGATCTTGTCGAAGTCGACCCAGGACGGGTACTCCACGGGCGTCAGGAAGAACTCGCGGATGCAGGCGGGGAGATCGTCGGTGACCGGAGCGTCCCAGTTGTCGAAGAACGGGCGCAGCTTCATCACGGCGTCGAAGCCGTGCTTCTCTTCCACCTCCCGGATCAGCGCGTCCGCCTCGGGATCGGCCACGAGACGCATGGAATCGAGGAACTCCGGAGTCCAGCGGTTGCGGCCGTCGGCGGCGACTGCGTCCATGTCAAGCTCCTTTCTCGATCGAGACAGAGGTTCAGAGCTGGGGGGCTGTCCGCGCGGAATCCTCCCGTGCCCGGGCCAGCAGGGCGAAGCCGGTTGCGTAGAGGCCGTACAGCGCCACCAGAACCCAGCCGAACGCGTTCATGACGCCGGCGAGCGTCGCCTGGAGGCTCACCGCAAAGCCGAGGGAGTTGCACAGCACGTAGCTCAGGCAGAGCGCCCGCAGCGTGCGCGGGCTCGCCGGGTTCCGGGTGATCCAGGAGACCAGCGCCAGACTGATCAGCTCCGCGCCGAAGATCCGCGCCACGACCAGCGAGCCGGACGTCGGCTCGAGGCCCAGGAACGACAGGAGCACCCGGGGCGCCGCGATCAGGACCACGGAGACGACGAACCAGAGGACGGCTTGACTGCGGATCGCGGTGTCGGTGCTCATTGCGCTTCCCGCCTTTCCGGAGAGGTCAGACATCCTTGTGGAACAGCCGGTGCAGCACGTTGCGGAACGTCAGGACGGCCATCAGCACGACGGTGACCTGATACCAGCCCTGGCTGGCGACGAAGCGGGCGGCGGCCACCACGTCATGGCCCAACCCCTCCACCCGCGTGGAGGGGAAGAAGTCCCAGGACAGCTTGACGATCCCGACCAAGGAGAGGGTCAGGAGGGAGACCCGGAATGTCAGCTTGAGCAGCAGGGCGAGAGAGAAGGCCGCCTTCCCGACCTCGGCGGTGAAGCTGAAGAAGGACCGGGAGTCGAGAACGCGCTGCAGCCGGTAGACGGCGCCGAAGCCGGCCTCGAAAAGCTGTTCCAGGCGGAGGAAGACGCTGGGGTGAAACAGCGTCCGCCCGATCCTCTTGTGCAGCCGCTTGCGGGCCCGCTTGCCGGCGCCCTTCTCGTAGTCCCGGTACTCCGCGTAATGATCGATCCGCTTGTCGAGCCGGGCCGCGACGGTATCGGTCAGCATGGTGGCGCGGACCATGCGCAGCGTGTTGAGATTCATCGGCACGCAGTACTCGCGGGCCAGCTTGAGGAAGCTGATCCAGATCGTGGCGGAGGTACGCTCCCACCACCGCGCGTGCCGGCTCTTGAAGGCGTAGAGGTCCTGCCAGAAGACCGCCTCCAGCCGCTGGCTGAACTCGTCGACGTCGATCAGCGGCAGGGGCTCCAGGAGGGCCAGCGCCGCCTGCACCATGTCCCCCACGTCCTCGCGGCTCTGGGCGTCGAGCAGCCGCCGCCAGATGTTGAGCTCGCGCCGGGGAAAGGAGCCGCAGGAGCCGAAGTCGATCAGCACCAGCCGGCTGCCGGGCTGCACGAGCACGTTGGCGGGGTGCAGGTCGGCGTGGAAGAAAAGGTTTTCGAAGCCGCCGAACCGGTTGACGCGCAGGTAGCGGCGCGCGACGCGGCCCGGCTCGATGCCCTGGGCGCTCAGCTCGGCGAGCGCCTTGTCGTCGCGGTTCTCCACCGCGCCGACGAGCTGCGAGAGCGGGATGCCGGAGATGAGCTCGGCCACCAGGACGCTCTTGCTGGAAAGATCGAAATGGATGCGCGGCGAGGTGACGAAGCGGAGCTTCGCCTTGCGGGCGCGGCGGCGGAAGAGCTCGTTGAAGCGCGCTTCCTTGACGAAGTCCAGCTCCTCCTCCAGCATCGTGCGCAGCTCGAAGATCAGGTGATGGGAGAAGCCCGGAGGCAGGAAGTAGAGCTCCAGGCACCGCGCGAGGACCGTCAGGGCCCCCATGTCCGCGGCGAGCATCTGGCCGATGCCGGGCCGGCGGACCTTGACGGCGACCCGCCGGCCGTCGCGCAGGACGCCCTGGTAGACGCACGCCACCGAGGCCGAGCCGATCGGCTCGGGATCGAAGACAGCGAAGACCTCGTGGAGCGGCCGGCCGGCCGCCTGTTCGACCGCCTCGATCGCCTGCTCGGCCGGGAACGGATGGACCGAGTCGAGCATCTTCTCGAGCTCGTGGGCGTAGAGGTAGGGGATGAGGTCGATCCTCATCGACATCTGCTGGCCGATCTTGACGAAGGTGATCCCGGCCCCCTCGACGATCCTCCGCAGCCGCCGGGCGCGGCGCTCCTCGGTGTCCCGGCCGCGCAGGCGGTCCCAGAGGGCGCCGCCGAAGAAGCGGAAACCCGCCGACAGCCAGACGAAGATCCGGCCCATCACCTGGAACGGTCCGGCCTTGAAGACCTCGTCATCGCGGCGGGGCGGGCTCGCCTGACCTTTCCATTCGATCCCCAGACGGCGCGGGCGCGGCATGGGGGCGATGACGCCGCCCGGGCCCGGCCGGATCGGCCGAAGTGTCGGTGTCGGCGGCGGTATCGGGAGCGACTTCGGCCGGGGGGCGCCCGCGCGGTAGTCCCGCACCGCCTTCCGCACCGCCTCGCGCACCTTGCCTCCCGCCGGAATCCGCGCGTCCTCTCCGCCCGGAGAGGCCGGTCCGACACGCACCAGGGCAAGGTCTCTCTGTTTCACAGGATACGCTAGGTTTCTTTTTAGAAGTTACTCCTGTTCAGTTCGAGTGTCAACGGCCGAAAGGAAGGCGCTGCTATGGAACCAGGAACCAGGTGGGCAGGAGGTTCGCGGCGTGGAGGGAATCCAGCATCTCGAAGACCCCGATGAGCAGCAGGAAGCCGGCGGCGGGCACGAGCTCGCGCCCGAAGTCGCACACGCTGACGCTGCCATCGCCGGCGATGAAGTTCGACCACCGCGGCACGAAGCGCGGAACCCTCCTTCGATACTCCTCGTAGTCCGGGAAGTTGTCGCTCAGGAACGCCTCCTCGCCGCGTATGGCCCGGGGGTAGTACACGGCGAAGGCCAGGGCGAAGAGCACGGCTGCGCTCAGCGTCCGGGTGCAGAGGCAGAGCCCGAGCCCGCCGATCAAGGAGAACAGGTAGAGCGGATGCCTGCACAGGGAGTACGGCCCGGCCGTGACCAGCACTCTCTTCTTCCGGCCCGCGACATAGGAGAGGCACCACAGGCGACCGCAGAAGCCCGTCACCGCCAAGAGGACCCCGGTCAGGAAGAGCAGCGGCCCGAAGAAGAGGGTGGGGCTGGACCAGGTGCTGGCGCCGAACAGCGGGAGCGCCAGGAGACTGAGCCCGAACATCCGGCTCACCCTCAGCCGCTTCCGGGTGCGGGAGACCTGGAGACCGTTCATCGTCGTCTCGATGTGGCTCATTCGATTGATCTCCCACGAAAAGCGCGCGACACTGTGCCAGGTGGTTTGGATCGCCCCTGGCCTCTCGTCTGGGGGGTAAGAGGCGGAAAGGTCCGAGATCCTTCGCAAGCCGATGAAGCCGAGAGTGCTCGTATGCGCGCTGATGGTCGGGTTCCTGGTGGTACCGGCCACCTCCGGGCAGGGTGTGCCCCGACACAAGGGGGGTGCGGCTCTCCGCGGACTCAGCCTCAAGGAGGCGCTCCAGGCCCTCCAGGCCGCGGGGCTCCCCGTCGTCTTCTCCAGCAACGTCGTCCGGGATTCGATGCGGGTCGGGTCCGAGCCGCGGGGTACGACGCCCCGCGCCCGTCTCGACGAGCTCCTGCGCCCCCATGGCCTGCGCATCGAAGAGGTCGCCGGGCGTCTGGTGGTGGTCGCCGCCGAGCCTCCACGACCGCCGTCGGGACCGGCGCCGCCGGACACGGAGCCTGCCCCCACGCCGCGGGTACCGCGGGTGCCCATGCCGCGGGTGAAAGACGAGATCGTGGTGACTCCCGGGCCGGACGACACCCGCGAGGAGGGTCCGCTCGGAGCCCTGACCCTGGACCTCGCCGAGGCCGCGGAGCTGCCCCATCTCGGCGACGACACCTTCCGCGCCCTCGGCGTCCTGCCTGGAGCCGCGATCTCCGAGGGCTCCTCGCAGGTCTCCGTCCGCGGCGGCCGGGACGACGAGGTGCTGGTGGTCCTCGACGGTCTCGAGCTGCTGGAGCCCTACCACATCCAGGAGTTCGACAGCGCCCTGAGCATCGTCGCCCCGACCTTTCTCGGCCGTGTGTCGCTCTCCACGGGGGGTTATCCCGCGGAGTACGGCGACCGCATGAGCGGGGTGATCGACATGACCACGCTGGCGCCTCCCGACGGGCCGCGCTTCAGTCTCGGGGTCGGTCTCGTGTTCGCCGAGGCTTCGGCCACGGGCGCCCTGGCCGGGGAGCGCGGCCGCTGGTACTCCGCCTTCCGCGGCGGCAACTACCATCTCGCGCTCGAGGTCCGGGGACGCGAGGAGGAGCCGCGCTACTGGGACAGCTTCAGCAAGCTGGAGTATTCACTCCGTCCCGGCCAGGCCTTGCAGATCAACGCCCTGTTCGCCGAGGACGAGCTCGACCTGCCGGCCGCGGGTTCGGCGGGAGAGAGCTACCGCAGCCAGTGGGGCAACCGCTACCTCTGGCTGACCCACGACGCCGTGCTGGGCTCCGATCTCTTCGTCGAATCGATTGTCTCGGCGGGCCGCCTCGACCGCGACCGCGGGGGATCCGCCGAGAACGGCGAGGCGAGCTTCCTCGTGCGGGACCGCCGCGCCCTCGATCTGGCCGGATTCAAGAGCCTCTGGCGCTGGGAGCCCCGGGAGCGCGCCTCCTTCGAGGCCGGGGCCGAGCTCCGGCAGCTCCGCTCGACGGCCGACTACTTCAACGACCGCGAGCTGACCGATCCCTTCGCGCTCCTGCGCCCGGAGCCCCCGGTGGGCACCACGCGGTTCCAGGGGGTTCTCTCCGTCGACCAGACCAACGCCTTCGTCAGCTCGCGCCTGCGGCCTCTCGACGCCCTCACCGCCGAGATCGGCCTCCGCTTCGATCACCACAGCGCGCTCGACGAGAGCCACCTCAGCCCGCGCTTCCATCTGGCCTGGCAGCCGCGGGACGACAGCGTCGTCCGTCTCGCCTGGGGATGGTTCCACCAGAGCCAGCGGCCGAACGAGCTGCAGGTCGAGGACGGCGAGACGTTCCTGGCGCGCTCCGAGCGGGCCGAGCACCGGATCCTGGGCTTCGAGCACCGGCGCGAGGGAGGAGCGGCCGTCCGGGTGGAGGCCTACCAGCGCCTGCTCCGCCGTCCGCGGGCGCGCTTCGAAAATCTTTTCGATCCGACCGTCCTGTTTCCCGAGCTGACCGGCGACCGGCTCCGCATCGCGCCAGAGGCCGGGCGGGCCCAGGGCGTCGAGCTCTCCTTGCGCGGCGCGGACCGCGGTCCGCTGGGCTGGAGCCTGTCCTATGCCTTCAGCTCGATCGAGGACGAGCTCGACGGCCGCTGGGTGCCGCGCGGCAACGACCAGCCGCACGCCGTGCGCGCCGACCTCAACTACCGGCTGGCGCACGAATGGAACCTGCACGCCGCCTGGCAGTACCACACGGGCTGGCCGACGACGCGGGTCACGGGGAGGGTCGTCCGCGATCCCGACGGGTCGGCGCGCGTCGAGCCCGTGCTGGGACCGCTCCACGCCGAGCGTCTCCCTGTGTATCACCGGCTGGATGCGCGGTTGAGCCGGACGTGGACACTGCCGCTCGGCCGGTTGAATACCTATCTCGAGGTGCAGAACCTCTACGACCGCCACAACGTCCGCGGCTTCGACGGCTTCTCCTTCGGCCTCGGAGCGGATGGCGAGCCGCGCGTGGATTTCGACGCGCTGAGCTGGGGAGAGCTCCTCCCCTCGTTTGGGATCCGCTGGCAGTTTTGATCCCTGGAAATCAGGGGCCCGCTCTCTCGATCACGATCTCGTCGCCGGCGGGGTGAAGGCGATAGCCGGAGCTCGGCAGGACGACGGCGAGCGCCTCCTCGGCCGTCAGGCCTTCGATCGAGCCGTGCAGGATGACGTCCTCCGGCCGGCTGCCCGCGCGCGGGTCCGCGAGCCGCCAGGGCAACCCGGTCTCCCGCGAGGCCCAGTCGAGGAAGTCCACGAGGCGGGCGCCTTCGATCTCGAACGGCGGCGCGGTCCGCTGGATCCAGTCCCAGCCCGGGTCGTGGCCGGAGATCCCGGCACGCTCGGGGCGGCTGCCTGCCGCCAGCAGCAGCTCGCCGCCGGCGCGGACCTGATGCGTCTCTCCCGCCTGCTCGACGAGCACCGTCCCTTCCCGCACCCGCACCCGCAGCGCCGGACCTCCGGCCCCGCTTCGGGGCAGCAGGCGCGTCTCGAACTGGGTGCCCACATGCCGCACCGAGCCAAGGGACGTGGCGATCTCGATCTCCTGGCCGGGCGCGGCAGCCGGTCCGGCATCGACATAGACGGCGCCCCGCTCGAGGCTCACGAGTCGGGAGGAATCGAGCCGCACCGCCGAGCCGGCGTCGATCCGGACCGAGGCTCCGCCGGGCAGGCGCACCGCGGCGCGCCCGCTCTCCCCCGTCCTGAGGACCGCCCCCGGGAGCACGGCCGGCGAGGCGGCCGGCCGGCCCGCGGCGTCCAGGACGGCGACGTCGCCGGCGGTCATTTCAACCGTCGCGACCGGCCCGGTTGCGGGAGCAGCCGGGGGGCGCAGGGTCAGTCCGATCGCCAGGAGCAGAGCTGCGGCGCTCGCGGTGAGACTGCCTCCGGCGGTCCAGACGAGACGGCGCCTCCGCGCGGTCCGGCGCGCCTGGCGCCGGAAGGCCTCGCGGGCGGCGGCCCGGATGGGCGCGACCTCCGCCTCGGGAAGGCGCGGCCGGCGGCCCGCGACGTCGAGCAGCGCGGCGATCTCATCTGCGGGCTCGATCCGATCTTCGTCGTCCATGGTCAACTCCCCTCGAACGCTTCGCGGTCCAGGCTGCCGCCGAGGCTCGCGAAGCCGTCGCGAAAGGCCTGCCGGGCGCGGGTCAGCAGCGATTCGGCCGCCTTCGGGCTGGTTCCGAGCCGTTCGGCGATCTGCTTCACCGACAGACCGTCCGTGTATTTCCACTCCAGCACCTGCCCATAGTGGGGAGGCAGGTGATCGACCGTGACATGGACCAGGCGCGCGACCTCGCGGCGGAGCAGGGCGTTCTCGGGATCGTCGGCGTCGGCCGCAAGAGAGTCGAGGACGCCGCGCAGCGCAACGCCGTCCTCCTTGAGATCGACGGCCGGCTGCAGGCGCCCGGCACGCCGGAAATGGCCGCTGATCTCGAAACGGCAGATCGAGCAGAGCCAACTGAAGAGCGCCGCTTCGCCGCGGTAGGTGTCAAGCTTCTCGAGCGCCCGGCACAGGGCGGCCTGGGTCACCTCCTTGGCGAGCTCGACGTCGTGATCGACCCGGACGAGGGCGAAGCGGTAGAGCGGATGAAAACAAGCGTCGAAGAACTGCTCGAAAGCCGCCTCCTCGCCGGCCCGCATGCGCCGGACCAGCGCACGGTCATCCGCCTGGGCAGCCCGGGGATCGAGCTCGTCGGGTTTCCTGGACCACATTGGAGGTAAGAGGGCCGACGGCTGAAAATCCTTCGGATTCTCTCACAGGTGCTCCTGTCGTCAGCTCAGGTAAGATTCCTCCATCAACACCGCCTCCGGAGGCCGTGGCATGAGAATCCTGATCGCCGACGACCACACTCTGTTTCGCGACAGCCTGCGCAGCCTGCTCACGGCCCGCAGCTTTGAGGTCGTCGGCGAGGCGCGGGACGGCCGGGAAGCATTCGAGCTCGCCCGCAGCCTGCAGCCGGACATCGTTCTCATGGACCTTGGGATGCCGGGGCTCGACGGCCTCGCGGCGACGCGCCTGATCAGCGCCGAGCTGCCGCAGGTGAAGGTCGTGGTCCTGACCGGCTCGGATGACGACGCCAATCTCTTCGAGGCGATCAAGTCAGGTGCCCAGGGTTACCTCCTCAAGAACCTCGAATCCCGGGAGTTCTTCAGCCTGCTCGAAGGCGTCGGCCGCGGCGAGCCCGCCCTGACTCCCATCCTGGCTCGCAAGCTCCTGCAGGAGTTCGCCCGTCCGGCCCAGCCCGCCGCCCCGTCCCACGATCCCGACGCCCTCACCGACCGGGAGAGGGAGGTGCTGGAGCTGCTCGTCGGCGGCATCACCACGAACCGCAAGCTGGCCACGCATCTCGGGCTGAGCGAGAACACCGTCAAGTTCCACGTCCGCAACATCCTCGACAAGCTGCATCTGCACAATCGCGCGCAGGTCGTGGGCTTCGCCCTGAGCCACGGCATCGTCGCGCCTCCCGGGAAGCCTCCGTCGAAGCCGTAGCCCCTTGCCACCCCGCCGGGTGGGATTCCCCCGTCCGGCGAAGGGTTGCGCCCCCTGGGCCGAGACAGGGATGATGTCCCGCATGTACCTGCAGACGCCGGAGCAATGGACGCGCTTCCTCTCGGCGTTGAGCCATGAGTTGCGAACCCCGCTCGCCAGCCTCCACATGCTCGCGGAGCTCCTGGGCGAAACGCCCCGGGATCCTGCCGCCGGCCAGGAGCGACGCTACGTCCAGAACATCCAGGAGGTGGTGCGGGACATCCAGGGCCTGGTCGGCGACGTCGCCGAGCTTGCACGCCTGCTGGCCGGCAGGGTCCAGGTCCGGTCTTCGGACGCCGCTCTGGGAACGATCGTGGAACAGGTCAAGGAGGCGACGCGCCCGCGGGCCTGGGAGCGCGGAATCGCGGTGACGGACTCCCTGGACCCGGCCCTTCCCCGGCTCTTCCGCACCGACCCGGACCTCTTGCGCCAGATCCTGACCCTGGTCCTCGGCACCGCCGTAGGCCATGCCGAGTCGGAGATCTTCTTCCGGCTGGACTTCGACGACGGCGGGGACCTCCGCGCCGCGGTCTCCTCCGACGGGCCCCCCTTTCCGGAGGAGGCGGTCGAGGCCCTTTTCGAGCCCTTCGACGAGAGCACGCGGGTGGCCAGGCAGCGCGGCGGCCGCAGCCTGGCGCTGACTCTGGCCAAGGAGTTGGCGCGCACCCTCGGCGGCACCCTGCGGGCGGGGAACCGGGGCGGACGGCCGACCTTCGACCTCTTTCTTCCGCCGGCGCCCGCCGCCGGCTCGTAAGCTAGGCGCTCAGCAGCTCGCGGATCAGGCGCAGCAGGTCCTGGGTGGCGAAGGGCTTCTCCAGGAACGCGTCGGCGACGTTCG
Organism: Acidobacteriota bacterium; assembly: GCA_040349255.1. Taxonomy (GTDB): domain Bacteria; phylum Acidobacteriota; class Thermoanaerobaculia; order Multivoradales; family UBA5704; genus DATMER01. The sequence continues at coordinate 13,434 of JBEQUE010000083.1, forward strand.
TGTCGGCCTGACGGCTCGCCAGGGCATCGTCGGTGTAGCCCGACATGAGCGCGACCTTCATCCCGGGATGACGGCTGCCGAGCTTCTGTGCGAGATCGGCGCCGTTGCCACCAGGCATCACCATGTCACTCAGCAGGAGCCGGACGGCGTCTCCGTGCACAGCCGCGAGCTCCAGGGCGGCCGCCGGGTTCGCCGCCGCGAGCACCCGGTATCCCTGACCCTCCAGCACCTGCCGCAGCAGCCCCCGGAACATGTCGTCGTCCTCGACGAGGAGGATGGTCGCCGCGCTTCTGCCGGCGTCCCCCCCGGCCGGGGCGTGCCCGGGCCCGGCGATCGGCAGGGTCGGTTCGACCGGCGGGGGCTCCTCGGGAGCCGCCTCGGCGCAGGGCAGGTAGATGCGGAAGATGGAGCCCTGCCCGGGCAGGCTCTCCACCGCGACGCCTCCCTTGCTCCGCCTGACGATGGCGTGCACCGTGGAGAGCCCCAGCCCCGTCCCTTTGCCCGGTCCCTTGGTGGTGAAGAACGGCTCGAAGATCCGTCTCCGAGTCTCCGGGTCCATGCCCGTGCCGGTATCCGACACCTGGAGCAGGACATAACTTCCCGGAGGGAGACGGCCGTCCTCGACCGCGAGCTCCCGGTCCGCGTCGACGCCGCTCAGGGAAAGGCTCAGGGTGCCGCCCGAAGGCATGGCGTCGCAGGCGTTGACGATCAGGTTCAGGATGACCTGGTGCAGCTCGCCCGGGTCCCCCCAGACATGGCCGGGCCGCGTCCCGATGTTTCGGATCAGCTCGATGTCCTCCCCGATGAGACGGTCGAGCATGACCTCCACGTCCTCGAGCAGCTTCCCCAGGTCGACCGCCTGAGCCCGGATTTCCTGCCGCCGGCTGAACACGAGGAGTTGCCGCGTCAGTTGCGCGCCCCGCAAAGCGGCACGGTGGATCTGTTCGACGTGGCGGCGCAGGACCTCTTCGGCCGGCAGCGCGCCGAGCAGCATCTCGCTGTAGCCGCGGATCGTGCCGAGCAGCGTGTTGAAGTCGTGCGCCACGCCGCCCGCCAGGCGCCCGACGGCCTCCATCTTCTGGGACTGGCGGATCTCGGCCTCCAGACGCACGCGCTCGCTGATGTCGCGCAGCGTCCCCAGAAAGAAGATCTCGCCGCCATAGTGGACCTCGCTGACCGCGAGGTCGAGCGGAAAGATGGAGCCGTCGCGCCGCCGGCCTTCGACCTCCCGGCCGATGCCGATGATCCGCGCCTCGCCGGTCTCCAGATAGTGGGTCAGGTAGCCGTCGTGCTCCTCGCGCCGGGGCGACGGCATGAGGATCTTGACGTTGCGCCCGAGCAGCTCCTCGGGCGCGTAGCCGAACATCTTCTGGACGGAGGGGTTGACCGTCTGGATGATTCCCACGGTGTCGATGAGCACGATCCCATCCACGGCGGCGTTGAGGACCGCCTGGAGCATCGGGTTCTCGAACAGCGCCCCGTGGCGGGTCTCGCTCCCGGGGGTGGGCTCTCCGTTCATCGTGGCCGATCTTAATACCGGCCTGTCCCACCCACCAGGGTGGCCGCCGCTCCCACCCGGCAGCGTGCCGTCCACACCCGGAAAGGTGTCCTGCTCCCAGGCACCACCGTGAGAGAAAGGTCTTGGCTGCAGATGGAGGAGGCAATGCCATGCTCGACGCGCTGCGCATCAACCCGGCCCTGTCCCGTGTTGTGCTATAGGAGGAGCCTTGAGCGAGACGCCGAGCAACGCCCGCCACCTGACCCTCGCGACCCTCTCGTTCGCGGTCTCTTTCGCGGTCTGGGGGCTGGTCAGCGCTTTCGCCCCGCGCTTCCGCGAGCTGTTCTCGCTCACGGGCACCCAGACGGCCCTGCTGGTCGCCCTGCCCGTGCTGCTCGGCTCGGTCGGCCGGTTCCCGATGGGCCTGCTCGCGGACCGCTTCGGCGGCCGGGCGGTGTTCACGGTCCTGCTGGCGCTGATCGCGGTCCCGGCCTGGATCGTGCCGGCGGCAGGGAGCTACGAGGAGCTCCTCGCCGTCGCGTTCTTCCTGGGCCTGGCCGGCTCGACCTTCCCGGTCGGGGTCGGCTACGTCTCGCGCTGGACGCCGCCCGCGCGACAGGGGAGCGCGCTCGGCGTCTACGGCCTCGGCACCATCGGCCAGTCGGCGGCGGTCTTCCTCGGGCCCCTGCTCGCGACGGCCGTGGGATGGCAGGCGGTGTTCCGCGGCATGGCGGTCCTTTCCGTCGTCTGGGGCGCCGCGTTCGGGCTGCTGGCGCGCAACGCTCCCTCGGCGGCACGGCCGGCGGGGCTCGGCGCAGCGTTGGGGGCGCTGCGCGAGCGGCTCGCCTGGGTGCTCGCCCTGTTCTACTTCCTGACCTTCGGCGGCTTCGTCGCCTTCGCGGTCTACCTGCCGACGCTGCTGCGCGACGAGTTCGGCCTCCGCCCGGCGGACGCCGGCTTCCGCGCCGCCGGCTTCGTGCTGCTCGCGACCCTGCTGCGGCCGGCCGGCGGCTGGCTCTCCGACCGCATCGGCGGCGCGCGGGTGCTCTCCGGGGTCTTCCTCGGAGTGATCCCGTTCGCGCTGCTGCTCACCTGGCCGGCGATGCTGCCGTTTACGGTCGGCGCCCTCGGCTGCGCGGCGCTGCTCGGGCTGGGCAACGGCGCCGTGTTCAAGCTGGTGCCGCAGTACTTCCCGGTCCAGACCGGCACGGTCACCGGCCTGGTCGGCGCCATGGGCGGCCTCGGCGGCTTCTTCCCGCCGCTCCTCCTCGGCTTCTTCCGCGACCGCCTGGGAGCGATCTGGCCGGGGTTCGTCCTGCTCGCGGCCCTGGCCCTGGCGCTCTGGTGGATCAACCGCCGGGTATTCGTGCCGCACCAGGAGGCCCTGGAGCTGGCGCTGCCGCCCGAGCTGACGCTCGCGGCGGACCGGCTGCGGGCCGGCGCCTGGGCGACCTTCTGGACCGGCGCTCTCGTGGCCTCGATCGTGGTCGGCTCGCGCAAGCTCCAGAACTTCGATCCGGCCCTGGTCACCTATACCTTCGCCACGGTCTTCGCCACCTGGGGCGTGGTCTACCACTACTGGGTCTGGCTGCAGAAGCCGCCCACCAAGATCTACTGGCGCCGCGGCTGGCAGCTCGTCCGCCGGCTCGGCATCCTGCGCAGCCTCGGCCGCCTGCTGCCGCTGGCGTGGACCCACCTCGCGGCCCAGACCTTCATCCGCGAGCGCTCGGCCCTGCGCTGGTGGATGCACCAGCTCCTCTTCTGGGGGTGCGTGCTGGCGGTATTGATCACGTTTCCGCTGGTCTTCGGCTGGATTCATTTCGGCTCTCTCTACGGAAGGGCGGGCCAGGACCAGATGACCTACGTCACCTACATTTTCGGGTTCCCGACGGGCTCGTTCCGCATCCGCACTCTCTGGTCGTGGCTCCTCTTCCACGGGCTCGACATTGCCGCGGTGCTGGTGCTCGGGGGGATCGCCCTGTCGCTCTGGCGCCGCATGCGCGACCAGGGGGCGCGGGCGGTGCAGGACTTCGGCCGCGACTTCTTCCCGCTGATCCTGCTGTTCGCCATCTCGGTGACCGGCCTGGCGCTCACCGTCTCGACCACCTGGCTGCGCGGGAGCTTTTACGGGTTCCTGTCGATCCTCCACGCGATCACCGTGATCGCCGCCCTGCTCTACCTCCCCTTCGGCAAGTTCTTCCACATCTTCCAGCGGCCGGCCCAGCTCGGGGTCAAGCTCTATCAGCAGGCAGGAGAGGAGGGCGAAGGCGCCTTCTGCGCCCGCTGCGGCGAACGCTTCGCCTCGCGGATGCACGTGGACGACCTGAAGCTGGCGCTGCAGGGCCTCGGCTTCGACTACACCCTGCCGGGCCCCGCGGGCAACTGGCAGGAGCTCTGCCCGGTCTGCAAACGCAAGTCGCTGGCGAGCGCCCAGCTCCGTTTGAAGGAGGACGCCCGACGTGGCCAGGCCCCCATTGCCTGACGCGGAGCTGATCGCCCGCTACGGCCCGCACCTCAACTACGAGCCGCCCGGCGGCTACGGCGAGCAGAGGGAGAACCCGCCCGACCGGCTGGTCAAGACTCATTGCTGTTTCTGCGGCCAGCAGTGCGGCATCCAGCTCAAGGTGCGCGACAACCAGGTCGTGGGCTTCGAGCCCTGGGAGGAGTTCCCGTTCAACCAGGGGATGCTCTGTCCCAAGGGAGTCCGCCGCTATCTCCAGAGCGCCCATCCCGACCGGCTTCTCAGCCCGCTCCTGCGCAGCCCGGAGGGCTTCCGGCCGGCCGGCTGGGACGAGGCTCTCGACTTCACCGTGCGGCGCATCCGGGAGGTCCAGGAGCGGTATGGGAAGGACGCGGTCGCGATGTACGGCGGGGCCTCGCTCACCACCGAGAAGGCCTACCTGCTCGGCAAGTTCGCGCGCGTGGCTCTGGGCACCCGGCACATCGATTACAACGGCCGCCTGTGCATGGTCTCGGCCGGCACGGCCTACAAGATGGCGTTCGGAGTCGACCGCTCGCCCATTCCGTGGAGCGACATCCCCAAGGCCCGGGTGGCGTTCGTGATCGGCTCGAACGTGGCCGAGTGCTCGCCCATCACCACCCAGTACCTCTGGTCGATGCGCGACGCCGGCGGCCGGCTGATCGTGGCCGATCCGCGCATGACCCCGATCACCCGCAACGCCGACCTCTACCTGCCGCTGCGCCCCGGCACCGACCTCGCCCTGCTCATGGGCATGCTGCACGCGGTCCTGCGCGACGGCCTGGAGGACCGGGAATTCATCGCCGCCCACACCACGGGCTTCGAGGCGGTGGCCGAGTCGGCGAAGGCGTGGGACCCGGGCACCGCGGCCCGCGTCACCGGCGTGCCGCCCGAGGCCATCGAGAAGGCCGCGCGCTGGATCGCCGGGTCCGGACGGAGCATCCTCCTCCACGCCCGCGGCCTGGAGCACCAGTCCAAGGGGGTCGAGAACTGCCTGGCGGTGATCAACCTGGCGCTCGCCACCGGCAACGTCGGTCGCGAGGGGGCCGGCCCCTCGATGATCACCGGCCAGGGCAATGGCCAGGGCGGGCGCGAGCACGGCCAGAAGTGCGACCAGCTCCCGGGCCAGCGCTCGATCGCGGACCCGGCGGCGCGCGAGCACGTGGCGCGCGTCTGGGGCATCTCCCCCGAGGAGATCCCACAGGCCGGGCTCTCGGCCGTGGAGATCCTGGAGGCCATCCACCGCGGCGAGATCAAGGCCCTGCTCTCCATCTGCTTCAATCCCATGGTCTCCCTGCCCGACTCCCGGTTCGTCCGCGAGGCCCTGGAGAAGCTCGAATTCTTCGGCGTCGTGGACTTCTTCCTCTCCGAGACCGCGCAGCTCGCCGATGTGGTGCTCGCCGGCAGCCTGCACGAGGAGGAGGAGGGCGTGGTCTGCAGCGCCGAGGGCCGGGTGATCCACATCCAGAAGGCGGTGGACCCGCCGGGCAACGCCTGGCAGGACAGCCGGATCTACCTCGAGCTGGCGCGGCGGCTGGGCAAGGGGCAGTACTTCCCGTACGCCTCCAGCCGCGACATCTTCGACGAGCTGCGCGAGGCCAGCCGCGGCGGCCCCGCCGACTACTCGGGCATCACCTACGAGAAGATCGACCGCCAGCTCGGCGTCTTCTGGCCCTGCCCGGATGTCCCCGGGGGGGACCACCCCGGCACGCCGCGCCTCTTCGAGGGCGGGCGCTTCTTCCACCCGGACGGCAAGGCCCGCTTCGTGGCCACCGAGTGGCGCGACAGCGGCGACCCTGTGGACGAGGGCTTCCCGGTCTTCCTGACCACCGGCCGGGTGGTCAGCCAGTACCTCTCCGGCACCCAGACCCGCCGCATCGGCCCCCTGGTCGAGCAGTTCCCCCAACCGCGCGTCGAGATCCATCCGCGCCTGGCCGGGCAGCACGGCATCGCCGACGGCGACTGGGTGGCCGTGACCACGCGGCGCGACGAGATCACGCTCCAGGCGATGGTTGTGCGGACGATCCGTCCGGACACCATCTTCATCGCCTATCACTGGCCTGGCGGAAGAAGCGCGAACCGCCTGACCCATCGCACGCTCGACCCGCGCAGCAAGATCCCCGAGTACAAGGTCTCGGCCTGCCGGCTGCGCAAGGCGGACGGCCCGCCGGACTGGGTGCGCACGGAGCTGCCGGCGGAGTATCCTCGCCCGATCGGCGGCCTCAAGGTGGTGAGGTAAGCGATGTTCGGCTATGAGTTCTACATCGATCCCGAGCGCTGCATCGGCTGCCAGGCCTGCGTCAACGCCTGCGCCGAGTGCGACACCCACCGCGGCGTGCCGATGATCACGGTCGACTACCTCGACCGGCGCAACAGCATCGCCACGGTGCCCGCCATCTGCATGCACTGCGACGACCCCACGTGCGCCGAGGTCTGCCCGGCCGACGCGATCAAGAAGGGGGACGACGGCGTGGTGCAGTCGGCGCTCAAGCCGCGCTGCATCGCCTGCTCGAACTGCGTGCTGGCCTGCCCGTTCGGCATCCCCAAGATGATGACGAAGCTCGAGCTGATGATGAAGTGCGACATGTGCTACGACCGCACCTCGGTAGGGAAACGGCCGATGTGCGCGACCGTCTGCCCGAGCCAGGCGCTGGCCTACGTGCCGCCCGAGCGCATCGCACGCGAGCGCCGGGAGAAGCCCACCAACGTCTTCCAGTTCGGCAGCGAGACCGTCACCACCAAGGTCTACATGATGGTGCCGCCGGAGGTGACGGCGGTGGCCCTGGACGTGATCGATTCCATGTGGGAGCCCGATGGTATGGAGACCTGGCCATGAGCCGCGAGCCCCTCTGGCGCGAGGAGGTCCCGATCTTCAGCGCCGACGAGCGCTACGTCAATCGCCGCCAGTTCGCCAAGTTCCTGGTCCTGACCAGCCTGGGGATGTTCGTGGGCAACGTCTGGATCCTGGTCAAGAGCTGGCTGGCCCGGGAGCCCGCCTATCCTCTGCGGCAGGTGGCGCGGATCGGCGAGGTCCCGGTGGGCGGGGTCAAGCTCTTCCACTATCCAGGCCCCGAGGACCCCTGCATCCTGATCCGCCGCGGCGAAGACGAGTACGCGGCCTACAGCCAGAAGTGTACGCACCTCTCCTGCGCGGTCTATTACACGCGCGGGGAGGACCGCCTGGAATGTCCGTGCCACGAGGGCTACTTCTCCGTGCGCGACGGCCGGGTCCTTCAGGGCCCGCCCCAGCGCCCCCTGCCGCGGGTGGTGCTGCGGCGGCGGGGAGATGCGCTCGTCGCCGCGGGCATGGACCTGCACCCGGAGGCCTGACATGGATCGGTTTCCGCCCGAGCGCCGAGGCCTGACCGCGATCAACGGCGCCCTCGCGCTCATCGCGATCCTCCTGATCGTCCAGATGTGGCTCCTGACCGCGACGCTGGAGTCGTTCCTCGCCGGACACCGCGAAGGAGCCCTGCCCGCGGCGATCGTCTCGGGCCTGCTGCTCCTCGCCTGCTTCGGCCTCTACCTGTTCGTCCGCGGGGTCGACCGCGATCGACCGCGAGATTCGGCGAAAGCCTCGAGGCCGTGACCGCGCTCCCACGGCGGTTGTCGACTTCTCTGAGGGCCGATAAGGTTACCGGGGATGCGACAACCTTGTCTGGCGCCGTACAAGTCTGACGGGCGGCAGGATAGGGCTTGCCTGCCGCAAACAAGGTTGACGGGAGAGAGGCTCGACTTATCCGCGCCGTGACAAGCTTATCCACGGCACGACAAGCTTATTCATGGCGCGACAAGCTTATCCACAGCCCATTAACGTTATCGGGAGCCCGACAAGCTTGTCGGAGGCAAGATAACGTTAGCGTGAGCCAGGACAACGTTATCCGCGGCAAGTCAAGGTTGCCAGCCGGCAAAACAAGGTTGTCTCGCCCTAGATAAGCTTGTGGGACCGCAAAACAACGTTGGCTCGCCGCCGACAACCTTGTCGGCGACAAAACAACCTTGCCGGCCTCCAGGACAAGGTTGTTGGCGTCAGGATAACGTTATCAGGAGCCCGGATAACGTTATCCGCGGCAAATCAACGTTGTCGGCCGGCAGACAAGGTTGTCTCGCCGCAGATAAGCTTGTCAGCCTTCCCACAAGCCTGCGCGGGCCTCGGCAGGGCTATCCGGCGGCAGGCAGGTCCTGGCGGCGGCCGAGGAGGTCTCGCCCGCCTATCCTCCGCAGCTCACAAACCCAAGGAACCGCACCGTGATGCGGTTCTGGGAGGGCAGCCGGTAGTCGAGGAGCCGCACGCGGGCGAAGCCCATAACCCGATAGTTGACGTTGGCTCCCTGCCCTTCCGTGGCATCCCACACTGGGACCACGATGTCGCGCGTTTCGAGATTGTCGAGGGCCTTGCGCACGTCGGAAGCGTTGGAGACGCCCGGTTTGCCCTGGACCCAGTCGCCGATCGAGATCGTAGGGTCGGTCGGGGCATGGGGGTTGACATAGGTGCTGCTGTTGCCCGGCGGAGTGAGGCTCGCGATCAGCGCCGGGACGTCGTTGTCTCCCATCCAGGTGAGCCAGCCGAAGTTGCCCGGCCGCGTGCCGTTGAAGATGTCGACGATCTGGTCCCCCGGCTGGCGGTCGGCGAGGGAGGCCACCCAGAGGGCGATCGGATAGAGCTCGCAGGTCCCGGAGGCGATGGTGAAGCGCACGGTCCGCGTCACTTGGTTGCCGCAGGTGTCGGCGGCGGTGACGAGGAGGGTATGGCTTCCCGGGGCGCTTACAGGGGTGCCGGAGACGAAAGGTGCGCCGTTCAGGGTCGCGGTGACCGGGCCGAGATGGAGGTCGGTGGCCGCGAATGCCGGGGTGACGGGACCCGCGGTGGTCTGGCCGTCGGTGACGCCGCTCACGGTCAAGTCCGGCGGCGTCTGGTCGATGGTCCACCGGCGCTCCGCGGTCGCCTGGTTGCCGCAGGCGTCCACAGCGGTGATCCGGAGCAGGTAGTCGCCGTCCGCCGAGACGACGGCGCCGCTGGTGAACGGCGATCCGTTGAGAGTGGCGGCGAGGCTCCCCGGGTGCGGATCGGTCGACTCGAAGACGGGCGTCACGGCGGCGTTGACACAGGCGCCCTCCGCCACGCCGCGGATGGTCACGGCGGGCGCGGTACGGTCGATCGAGAACGACCGCGTGACGGTCGAGCCATTGCCGGCGGCGTCGGTGGCGGTGACGACCAGGGTAAAGTCGCCCTCGCCGGTGACGGTGGTGCCGCTCGCGAACGGCGCGCCATTGAGGGTCGCGGTGACGCTGCCGGGATGGTCGTCGGCCGCGGAGAAGGTCGGCGTGACGTTCGACGAGACGCAGGCCCCCGGAAGGCCGCCCACGGTGACGATCGGCGGCGTCCGGTCCACGGTGAAGCGCACGGTCGACGTGGAGCGGTTGCCGCAGGTGTCTGCGGCGGTCACCGCCAGCGTGTGGTCGCCCTCCGTGAAGACCGCTGTACCGCTGGCGAAGGGTGTACCGTCGAGGGTCGTGGCGACCGTCCCCAGGTGGATGTCGGCGACGTCGACGACCGGGGTGACGGAGACATTGGTGAGGGCTCCGTCGGTGACCCCGGCGACCGTGATCGCCGGCGGCGTGCGATCGATCGTGAAGGTCAAGACGGACGTCGCGACGTTCCCCGCCTGGTCGCGGGCCGTGGCCTCCAGGGTGTGAGTCCCCTCGGCGGTCACGGTGCTGCCTTCGGTGAAGGGCGCGCCGTCGAGGGTCACGGTGAGGCCGGCCAGGTGGGCGTCGGCGGCCGTGACATGGGGGACGACGTCGGCGTTGCCACAGCCGCCGTCCAGCACGCCGCTGATCGACAGGACAGGAGCGGTCTTGTCGATCGTGAAGGTCAGGGTGGGCGCTGCCTGGTTGCCGCAGGCGTCGACCGCGGTGACCGCGAGGGTGTGGTCCCCCTCCGTTCCCACGGTGCTGCCGCTGGTGAAGGGAGCGCCGTCGAGGAGGACCGTGACCGGGCCGAGGTGGGGATCGATGACGGTGATCGTCGGGACGACGTCGGCGTTGCCGATCTGGCCGTCGATCACTCCACGGATCTCGACGGCGGGCGGACGGCTGTCGATGATCCACGAGCGGGTCTCGTCGCGCTGGTTGCCGCAGGCGTCGGACGCCAGGACCGCCAGGGTGTAGTCGCCGTCATCCGTAAGGGTGGTCCCGCTGGTGAAGCCGGTGCCGTTGAGGGTGAGGGCGGTGGTGCCGGGGTGGGTGTCGGTCACCGCGACCACGGGCGTCACGGGGGTCGCGACGCAGCCTGAAGGCACGCCGGTGACGGCCACGGCCGGCTGCGTGGTGTCGATCGTGAAGCGGGCCTCCTGGACGGTGCGGTTGTTCGCCTCGTCGATCGCCGTGGCCACCAGGAGGTAGCTCCCCTCGGCGGTGACCGGGGTGCCGCTCACGAACGGCGCGCCGTTCAGGGTGATGAGGAATTCCTCCAGGTTCTGGTCGTAGGCCGACGCCTCCGGGGTCACGGTGTGATTGGCGCAGCCGTCGGGCACGCCGGCGATCGTCACCAGGGGAGGTGTGCCGTCGATCAGGTTCACGCCGACGCGGATGGTGGCCGTGGCGGTGCCACCCTGGCCGTCGGTCACCGTGTAGAGGAAGACGTCGGCGCCGAAGAAGCCTGGCGCCGGAGTGTAGGTCACGGTGCCGTCCGGATTGACGGCGAGGGTGCCGCCGAAGGGCTGCGGCGGCGTCATGTAGGTCAGCGGATCACCGTCGGCATCGCTGTCGTTGGCCAACGGGGCGATGACCACTGGCGTCTCCTGGTCGGTGAACGCGTTGTCGTCGACGGCCACGGGCCGGTCGTTGACCGGGGTCACCGTCACGGTGACGGTTGCGGTATCCAGGCCGCCGGTGCCGTCGCTCACGGTATAGGTGAAGAGATCGGCGCCGTTGAAGTTGAGGGCCGGCGTGTAGGTCACCCGGTTGTCTGCACCGATCTCGACCGTACCGTGCTCCGGCGGCGTCGCCGACTCGACCGTGAGCCGGTCGCCGTCGTCGTCGCTGTCGTTGGCGAGGACGGCAATCGCAGCCGGTGTGTCCTCGGCAGTTGTCAGGGAGTCGTCCGCGGCCTCGGGCGCATGGAGAAGGCTGTCCGTGTCGACGGCGCTGTTGTTGGCCGCCGTCGGGTCCGGCCCGACGCTGCCGTCATCCGTAACGCTGGCCTGATTGGTGATCGCGGTGGTGCCGGCCGGCAGGGTGCGGGCGAGGCGCACGGTCAGCGTGCGGGTGGCGACGGCACCGGCAGGCAGGTCGAAAGCGGGCCAGGTCACTGTTCCTCCAGCCTGGGCACCGCCGTCGCCGGCGCTGACGAACGTGGTCTGCGGCGGCAGGATGTCGGTGAGCCGCACGCCGGAGGCATTGCGCGGCCCGACGTTGGTGACGGTCAAGGTATAGGTGACGGTCTGGCCCGGCACGGCGGTGGCACGGCCGTCGTCCTTGGCCAGGGTCAGGTCCGGCACTGCGGGCACCGTGAAGGCGAAGGAGTGGCGGTTGTTCGCCTCATCGCACTCGCTGACCTTGCCGCGGCCGGCCGCCACCGGATCGACAACGACGAAGACGGTGTAGGGGCCGGGAGCGGCGCCGCGCCAGATGAAGCCGACATCCTCGAAGTCGCCCGGTTCGAGGCTGCGGCTGGTGGCCACGGTACCGAGGAGGGTACCGCCGGCTGCCGGATCGCCGTTGTAGAACGCCACCGGCACGCCGGCCGGCACGGCGAGCCGGCCGCCGTTGCCGACGCGGGCGCCGAGCCGCACCTCGACGGCCGGGTTGGACAGGTCGATCGTGATCCGTGAGGCCGTGAGGTCCGGCGCGGCCAGGGGGTCGCCGTCCGTGCGCAGGTTGAGGCGGTAGGTGTTGTGGGTGCGCCAACTCGGTTCCTCCCGCCGCGGGATCGAGCCGTCGTCGTTCACGTTGGCGACGTGGTAGGTGTGCTGGTTCCACAGCTTCCGCGTAGGCACCCAGGAGTCGGCGGCGTCGCCGATGACGAATACGCCGTTCTGCGGCCCGAAGCCGGCGAGCGTGTTGGCCACCGCGACGATCTCGGTATTCCCGTCGGCGTCCACGTCCGCCACGACGGGCAGCTCGTAGGTCGTCCCGGAGCTCTTGGCAAGCTGGTAGAGGACCGTCCCATCGCTGCCGCGGTAAATGCGCAGGAATCTCTCGTCGCCATAGACCACCTCGGCGCGGCCGTCCCCTTCGAAGTCGAAGACCGAGGAGCCTGTGACCTGGGAGCTGCCGTCCTGCGTCACGGCCTGCCACTTGACCGTACCGTTGGTCTCGAAGACGACGTACCGGGAGTTGCCGGCCACACCGATCTCCGGCTGGCCATCGCCGTCCACGTCGGCCACGGTGGGAGCTCCGCAGCGTCCCCCGGCCGGAATGGGGACAGCACCCCAGGCGGTCGAACCGTCATGGTTGAGCAGGTAGAGGCTGCCGTTGGTCACCAGCACGATCTCCGGGAACGGATCCGCATCGAAATTGCCGACGGCGTTGAAGCCGTCGCCGAGGTCCGACCGCCTCCAGAGGACCGTGCCGTCCGAACGGTAGGCGGTGTTACCCGCGATCACCTCCGGCTGGCCGGACAGATCGAGATCGGCCACCAGGGAAAGTGGACCCAGATTGGTGTTGTCTCCCCGCCCGAAGCCGCCGACCCAACGGCGGGTGCCGTCGTGGTCGAGCACCGTGGCGCCGACCACGATCTCCGGCGTACCGTCGCGATCGAGGTCGGCCAGGGCGGCTCCGCCCCAGTTGACGCCGCCCGGGATCTCGCCGCTGCGCCACTTGAACCTGCCGTCGTTCTCGAAGGCCAGGAGGCGGTCGCCGGACTCCGCCACGGCGAGGATTTCGGGCCGGCCGTCGAGATCGATATCCCCAACGGCAACGCTGCCGGCGCCGCGCACGTCCAGGCTGGGATCCGTGACCGTGAACAGCGCCGCACCGGTGCGGCCGTCCACCGCCCGCAGGTGGCCGTCGGTGTTGTAGTTGGCCCCCTCGTACGTGGTGAACACCACCTCCGGGACGCCGTCGCCGGTAAGGTCGATCACCGCAGGAGTCATCATCACCTGGTTCGAGGCGGGCAGGACCTGGCTGCCGGTCCACTGCCATTCGACCTGGGGCGAGAAGCTCCCCACCGGCGGATGGAAGTCGCAGGAGGCGCCGGTCTGGTTGAGGTTGTTTTCTTCGTCGAGCTCGGCGACGGCGCCCGCGCTGTCGGCGAAGGCCCAGAGCAGGTCATCGCGGAAGCGCAAGGTGCCGGCAACCGGCACGGCGAGGACGTCGGCCTGCCCGGGCGCCAGGGACCCGGTGTGCCCGGCCGTCCCGAGGACGACGTCGGAGCCGGCGGTGAAGCGGCCGTCGCGGTCGAGGTCCTGGAACAGGGAGACCTGGAACGGCGCGGTCACGGAGGCATTGCCCTGGTTCCTGATCGTCACCGCCAGGCTGCCGGTGACGGCGAGCGTCTGGAGGTCGGTGACGGCGCCGCTGCGGTCGATCGCCGGGATGACCAGGTCGGGCGCCGGGACCACCACGACCGTATCCGTGTTGTTGGCCCGGTCGCACTCGGCCATCGGACCCTGGTCGTTCGCCACGGCGTAAAGGGTGTGCGTGCCGGCCGGCGGCGAAGCCCAGACGAACGTCACGTCCTGGGACGCGCCCGGAGCGAGCGGGAAGAGGTCGGTGAACAGGCCGATGCGGGTGCCGCCCGCGGCAGGGTCGCCGTCGTAGAGCGCCACCGGCACGCCGGCCGGCGTGCCGGCGTCGCCGCCGTTGCCCACACGGACGGCGACTTCGATCGACGACGGCTTGTGGGTCACGCGCAGGACCGAGGCCGTCAGGTCCGGCAGGCCGGAGCGGGTCTCGACCGTGACGTCGTAGACGATCGGGGTCTCCCCTGCGGGCGACGGCGTGAGCGTCACCTCGGCCTGGAGATAACGGCCGGCGGGGAGGCCGGACTCGCGGCCGTTCTCGACCGGAGCCCAGCTCTGGCCGCCCAGGGCGGCCACGCTGTCGGCAGCGCGGGCGCGCACGGTGACGGTGGCGCCGGGAGGCTGCCAGCTCGTCCAGCGCACCCGGCCCCAGGGCGTCCCCGCCTGGCCGCCGTCGTGGATGACCGTCCACCGGCCCTGGGGCGCCGTGCGGCCGAGGCTCACCGCGCCGGTCATGTCGCTGTAGTTGTAGGGCCCGGCGCCGGCGCCGAGGAAGACCGTGAGGTCCACCTTGTTCGTCGCCGGATCGATCCGCATGGCATTGTCCGAGCCCAGGTTGGTGACCCAGATCTTGCCGAGCGCGTCCACCGCCACGCCGGTCGGGGTGACGCCGACCGGGACGGTGGCAAGGAGGTCGCCGTCGTTGCTGAGACGGGTGACCGTGTTGCTGCCCGAATTGGCGATCCAGATGTTGTCATCGGCGGTCACCGCGACGCCGCGCGAGCTGCCGCCGCCGGTCGGGAAGACGTCGATGACCGAGCCGTCGGGCCTCATCTTGGTGATCGTGTTGTCGGTCCATTGGCTGTTCCACACGTTGCCCTGGCGGTCGAGGGCTAGACCGTAGGAGTTGGACACCGCGAGGCAGGTCATCTCCCCGGTCGCCGGGTCGTACCGCAGCAGGTTGCGCGCCGACCACAGCACGCCTTGCGCGTCGACCAGGCCGCCATAGCCGCCGCACGGCGGCCGGATGGTGTCGAGAATGCGGCCGGTGGTCCCGTCGAGCAGGTTGTGGACCGCGTTGCCGAAGCCGCCCACCCAGAGGTTCTTGTCCGGCGTGATCGCCACCGTGCGGGCGGCGGTACCGTCCACCCGCACGTAGAGGAGGATGCACTCGTCCGCCGCGGTGGAGACGCCGCCGTTGTCGTCGGCGCCGCCGGTGTTCGGCCACGGCCGGATGTCGCCCAGACCGGTCGAGGTGTCGATCACGCCGTTGCCGTTGCGGTCGACGCACTGGAAGGCCTCCTTGAGGCCGATGTGCACGACCGATCCCTTGCCGCCGCTCGCCTCCGCGCGGTTGGTCACCCAGACGTTGCCGTCGAGGTCGACCGTGGTGCGCGATGGATCGGCGGCGCGGCCGGCCGGCGCAGTCAGGTACTCGCCGAGGATCTGGCCGGTCACGGCGTCGATCTTCACCGCCGTGTTGCGCCCCGACTTGGCCACCCAGACGAACGGGAACGGCTCGGTGACCTTGCTGACCCGCAGCTCGTCGTGATGCGGAGCGTCATGGTCGGCGTTCAAGAGCAGCCCCTGGTCGAAATCGGCGTCGAGCGTATAGGTGCGGCTGCGCGGCGGCTCGGCGACCCGGCAGGCCTGGCCGGTGTTCCGCAGGTTGTTCGTCTCATCGACCTCGGCGACGACCCCTTCGCTGTCGGCGAAGGCCCAGAGCAGGTCGTCGCGGAAGCGGGCGGTCCCGGAGACCGGAATCGAGAGCGCCACGGACTGGCCGGCGGCGAGCGGCGACGCCGCGTCGGCGCGGCCGAGCACGGCGTCCACCGCCGGATTGAAGGCGCGGTCGCCGTCGCCGTCCACGAAGACGGTGACCGCAAATGGATGGGTGACGTCGAGGCCGCCCTGGTTGGTCACCGTGACGCCGAGAGCGCCGTCGAGGGCGAGGGTCGCACGGTCGAAGACGACGCCGCTCTTGTCGAGCGCCGGGATCACCAGGTCGGACGGCGTGCCGGCGGTGGTACCGCCGGTGTCGTCGCCGGTGTCGCCGGGCCGCACGTTCGGGCCCTGGCTGCCGTCGTCGTGGACCGTAGCGTGGTTGGCGATCACCGCGCCCACCGGCAGGACATGGTCGGCCTCCAGCGTCGCCGTGAGGGTCACGGTCTCGCCAGGCTTCAGCGTGCCGACCGTCCAGGTGAGCGTGTCGGTCTGCGGGTCGTATTTCCCTCCCGCGCTCGCCGAGACGTAGCTCGTGTAAGCCGGCAGCGGGTCTACCACCTGGACGCCGGCGGCGGCCAGGGTGCCGTGGTTCGCCACCGTCAGCGAGTAGTGGAGGGTCTGCCCGGGCTGGATGACATCCGGAGCGTCGCTCGTCTTCGTCACCGCCAGGTCGAGGACGGCGTTGACCTGCAGGCTGTCGCAGCCCTGGGCACCGCCGTTGTCGGTGACGCAGACGGTGACCACGAACGTGCCGTTGCCCGCGTAGACGTGGGAGCCGGAGACGGTGCCCGCGCCGTTCGACTCCGCCACGCTGCCGGCCTGGACGGTACCATCGCCCCAGTCGATCGTCGCCGTGTGCGTGTCACGCACGCCGGCGTCGGTGAAGGTGGCCGGCGCGAGGGAGACGGCCTGTCCCGGATCGGCGAGCACCTTGTCGCCGGCGTGCACCTCGGGCGGCAGGTTGCGCACCAGGACTGGAACGTCGTCGCAGCCGGTGCCGCCGTCGTCGTCGGTGACGCAGGCGCGCAGGCTGAAGCTGCCGTCGTCCGGATAGGAGTGGGTTCCGGAGGCGAACCGGAAACCCTGGAGCGTGCTGATCGTCGCCGCCGAAGGCGCCGAGCCGTCTCCCCAGTCGAGCGTGCCGGTGTGGGTGTCGAGCGCGCCGGCGTCGGTGAACCCGGCGCGCCCTTCGACCGGCCTCCCCTCGTCCGCGACGATCGTTTGCAGGGCGACGCCGCGGAAGGTCACCTGCACCTGGGAGTAGGCATAGAAGGCGAGCCGGCCGGTGGTGAACGTGCCGGGTAGGTCGATCTCCAAGGTGTCATTCACGTAGACCCGGAGCCGGCCGGGGGTCGATTCGAGGGCGATGCGGTAGTCGGTGTCGAAGGCCCAGGGGGCGGAGCCCAGGTGGGCGGCGCGCGCCAGCTCGGTCACTCCGTTGGAGTCGCCGTTGCAGTGCCGGCGGTCGTGGGCCCACAGCTCGGCGTCGGCCGCGGCGCCCTGGACGCGCGAGACGGCAAACCCCTTCCTGGCCGTGCCCGGACCGCCGCAGCCGAAGTTGAAGGTCTGATCCTGCCGCCGCCAGTCCACGAGGAGGAAGTCGGCGGCAGGCGCGGTGGCGTCGCCCGGCTGGAAGCCCAGAGCAAAGCCGAAGGCGTCGCCGTCCGGGCTAGCGGCGGAGGAGGCGCGGACGGTCGCCTCGATGCGGCTCCCCACCGCGAGGAAGTTGCTGTAGAGGAGGGCCGGCCGGCTGTTCGCGGCCTGGGTGACGCTCGCGCCGTCGGCCGCCACCTGCCAGTCGGGCGGACCGTCGTAGCACGAGGCGTAGTCCTCCGGCCGCCAGGCCCGCAGGTCGAAGGCGCCGGCCCCCTGCACCACCGGGTTCTGGTTCGCGACCGTGACCCGCACCGTGTCGCAGCCGGCGTCGCCGTCGTCATCCGTCACGCAGGCCCGGACGTCGAAGACACCGTCATCCGGATATATGTGCGTCCCGCTGACCGAGCGCGCGCTGCCGGTGCCGCTGACCGGCACGGCCTCGACCGTCCCTTGTCCCCAGTCGATGAACGCCGTGTGCGTGTCGGCGCTCCCCGGATCTGTGAAGGGCACGGTCAGGGTGAGGCGGTCGCCCTCGGGCACGCCGCGGTCGGCGCCGGCGTCCACCACCGGCGGCCGGTTGGACACCGCGACCGTGGCGGTCGCGGTGTCGGCGCGGCCGGCGGCGTCCACCGCCCGCAGGCCCATGGTGAACGTGCCCTGGTCCGGGAAGGTGACGGTGGCGTGGACGCCCGTCGCGTCGTCGTAAGCGCCGTCGCCGTCCAGGTCCCACTCGTAGCGGACGATTTGCGAGCCGGGGTCGGAGGAAGCCGAAGCGTCGAGCGCGATCCCTTCCCCTTCCCCCCCGCTGTAGGGGCCGCCCGCGTCGGCGCGGAAGGAGAGGAGATCGTCCGTGTCCGTAGCCGTGTTGTTGCCCGGCGTCGAATCGGGCCGGCCGCCGCCCGTGACCACGGCCGTGTCGGTCAGCGTCGTCACCTCCGGCGGCACCGTGGCATCGGCCCGCACGGTCACGGTGCGGGTCGCCCGGGCGCCCGCCGCGAGGTCGAATGCGGGCCAGCTCACGATCCCATCGGCGGCCGTGCCGCCGTCGCTCGCCGCCACGAACGCCGCGTGGGCCGGCAGCGTGTCGGTCAGGAGGACGCCGGCCGCCGGTCCCGGGAAGTAGTTGCTCACCGTGAGCGTGTAGGTCGTCGTGTCGCCGAGGCGCAGCGACGGACGGCCATCGCTCTTCTGGAGGAACAGGCCCACCTCCGCGAGGTCGTAGGCGAAGGCATAGACGTTGTTCGTCTCGTCGCACTCGCGCTCTCTACCCCCGTGAGCCGAAGAAACCGATCCGTCGTCGTCGGCGACGATCCAGATCGTGGCGGGATGGTCCGGCGGCGCGACCCAGGTCGCAGAGACGTCCTGGAACCGGCCCGGCTCCAGGGCATTGAGAGCAGCGGTGGCGATGAGCGTGCCGCCGGCCTTGGGATCGCCGGAATAGAAGGCGACCGGTACGCCGGGGCCGACGATCGAGCTGCCGCCGTTGCCGACCCGGACGGTGAACCGCAGGCTGCGCGGGAAGTCGGTCACGTCGACCCGGCCGCGCGAGGCCGTGAGGTCAGGCGCAGCGAAAGCGGTCCCCGGCGGCGCGATCTGCGAGCGGTAGGTGTTGTGGATGAGCCAGCCCCAGGCCGGGTCGCGCGGGATCGTGGCGTCGTCGTTGACGTTGTCGACGCTGTAGGCGTGCTGGTTCCAGATGCCGCGCGTGCCCACCCAGTTGTCGTCGGCGTCGCCGTAGACGCGCAGGCCGGCGTTGCTCGCATTGCCCGGGATCCCCGTCTCGTTCGAGCCGTGGTCGGCGGTGACCAGGATCTCGGCGTTGCCGTCCTTGTCCACGTCGGCGACCACCGGCTCCTCGTTGAGCGTGCTCGAGGGGACCGGCGTGCTGAACAGCACCGTGCCGTCCGCGCCGCGGTAGACGCGCAGGAACCGCTCGTCGCGGTAGACCACCTCGAACTTGCCGTTGCCGTCGAAGTCGAACACGGTCGAGCCGGTCATCCCCGAGGAGAAGTCCTGGGTCGGTCGCTGCCACTTGACGCTGCCGTCGGTCTCGTAGACGGCGTAGAAATCGGAGCTGGCGACGCCGATCTCCGGCTTGCCGTCGCCGTCGAAGTCGGCGACCGTGGGCGTGCCGCCCGCGACCGGCTTGCTGCCGGGCAGGTTGAACGGCCCCCACTTGAGCGTGCCGTCGTGCTCGTGGAGGCGGATGGTACCCTTGGAGACCACGACGATCTCGGGGAACGGATCGGCGTCGAAGTTGCCGATCGCCGGATAGCCGTCGCCCAGGGGCACCTGCCAGGAAACCGAGCCGTCGGAGTGGTAGGCGGTGTTGCCGGTGACGATCTCCGGATCGCCGAGCAGGTCGAGATTCGCCACGATGGAGATGGCGCCGCTCGCTCCCCCCTGATTGTTGAAATTGGACTGGTAGCCCTGGCCGCCAGTCCCCTTCCAGCGCAGCGTGCCGTTGTTGTTGAAGACGTTGGCGCCGACGATGATCTCGGGCACGCCGTCGCGATCGATGTCGGCGATGTAGGGGTTGTCGCGGTTGGTGAATCCACCCTGGGGGTGCGTCGAGTACTCGGCGCTCCGCCACTTCCGCCGGCCGTCGTGCTCGTAGACCTGGAGGACGTTGGAGGGGCCGAAGGGCGGACGGACGCGGAGCGTCGCGACCACGATCTCCGGCAGCCCGTCCCCGTCGATGTCTCCGGCCGCCACCGTGGTGAGGGTGAACGGATAGAAGAAGGCGCCGTCGTAGAATTCCTGGACGTCGAAGATCGCCTCTCCCGTATCGCCGCGGATCGCCCGCAGGAACGTGGGCACATAGACGCCGAACGGCGGATCGACGTTCGCCGTGGTGAACACGATGTCCGGCACGTCCTTGCCGTCGATCTTTCCGTCGCCGTTGTCGTCGGTGAGGTTGACGACCACCGGGCTCGACGAGCTGTCGACCACGTTCGGCTCGACGATGCCCGGCCGCGGCCACACCATCTCGAGCTCCGGGTGGAACTGCTCGGACGCCGGCACTGCCTGGCAGGCAGAGCCCGTGCCGCCGACGTTGTTCGTCTCGTCGAGCTCGGCCACCGCGCCGGCGCTGTCGGCGAAGGCGAGCAGCCGGCTGCCGCGGAACGCAACCGTGCCCGCGACCGGCACCACGAAGGGGACGTTCTGCCCGGCCGCGAGCGCTGCGCCGTAGGTCTGCCGGCCAAGGAGGTTGTCCGTCCCGGCGGTCCAGGCGCCGTCGCCGTTCGTGTCCTCGAAGACGGTGACCTCGAAGGGCACGCCGGTGTCGAACGTCCCCCGGTTCTCGAGACGCACGAGGAGGTCGCCGGTGAGCGCGAGCGTCTGGAGGTCGAGGTGGGTCTGGCTGGTGTCGACGCTCGGCACGGCGAGATCGGGCTTGCGGATCACCGCCGTGTGGTCCGTCGCACGGTTGTCGGCCGGGGTCACGTCGGCGCCGTTGGCCCCGTCGTCGGCAACCTCGGCGGTCGTGGCCAGCTCGGTCAGCGAGGCCGGAAGGGACGCCTTCACCTGCAGGCTGAGCGTGCGGGTGACGCTCGCCCCGGCCGCCAGGTCGAAGAGCGGCCAGGTCACCATGGTCCCGGACTCCGCGCCGCTGTCGCTGGCCACGAACAGGATGACGTCGGCCGGCAGCGCTACCGTGAGCCGTACGCCCGCCGCTCCCTGCGCGCCGCGGTTGCGCACCGTCACGACGGTCTCCAGGCGTTCGCCGGGCAGCACCTCCGTGCGGCCGTCGGAGACCTCGACCGTCAGATCGGGCGCGGCATCCAGCACGTCGCTGTCCTGCGCCGTGTTGTTGGCCGGCGTGGGATCGATCCCGTTCGCGGCGGCGCCGCCGGCCGTCGCGCGGTTGACCAGGGCTGCGATCCCCGCCGGGAAGCTGGTGGCCAGCCGCACCGTCACCAGCCGGACGGCGCTCCCGCCCTCCGCCAGGCTGAACGGCGGCCACGTCACCGTGCCCGCCGCTGCCGTGCCGCTGTCGCTCGCCGCCACGACCGTGGTCTGCGCGGGCAGCGTGTCCGTCAGCGTCACGCCGGCCGCGTCCCGGTCGCCGTGATTCGTGACCGTCAAGGTGTAGGTGACCGTGTCGCCCGGCACCACGCGGTCACGGCCGTCGCCCAATGCCAGCTCGAGGTCGAGCCCCAGGCGGGCGGTCAGGTCGAGCCGCGGATAGAGGCCGCTCTGCCAGGCCGCCGTCGGCGTCGCGTCTCCCTCCGACACCCGGAAGA
>JBEQUE010000090.1:0-6419 GCA_040349255.1 Acidobacteriota bacterium
TCCATGGCCATCAGGGTCTTGCCGCAGCCGGCGCTGCCGCAGACCAGGGTGGGCCGGCCGTAGGGCAAGCCGCCGCCGGTGATCTCGTCGAGGCCGGAGATGCCGGTCGGCGCCTTGCGGATGCCCGCCGGTGCTGAGAGGGGTTGGAACGGTATCGGTTCAGCCATCGTCGTCCTGTTGAAGTGGTCGCAGCTCCATTCCGGACCGAGACGGTATTCTATGGGAAAAGGCTCAGGGACCCGCTGCCTCCAGGATAACCGCCTCCAGGGCCTGGAAATTCACCGGCTTGGTCAGGTGCCGGGAGAACCCGGCCTCCAGGCTGCGGCGCACGTCCTCCTCGGTGCCGTAGCCGGAGAGCGCGATGCCGCGCAGGCCGTAGCGCGAGACCAGCTCGCGCATCAGGTCCATGCCGGTGCCGTCGGGAAGCCCCAGGTCGCTGATCACCAGGTCGATGCCGTCGCCGGCCTCCTTCGCGGCCTGCGCCAGGGCGAGGCCCGCCGCGACGGTGCCCGCCACCCGGACCTCGTGGCCGAGGGCGCGCAGCAGCTCCGCCATGGCCTCGGCGGTGTCGGGGTGGTCCTCGACCAGGAGGAGCCGGAGCTGGCGGGTGACGCGCGGCACCTGGACCGGCCCGGCCGCGGCGGGCGGTACCGGAGGCGGGGGCAGGGGTGTCGGCTTCGCCTCGGCCGGCCAGCGGCCGGCGGGCAGGTGGACGCGGAAGGTCGCCCCCCGGCCGTAGCCCTGGCTGACCGCGGTGATGCGGCCGCCGTGCAGCTCGGCGATCGCCTTGCTGATCGACAGCCCCAGGCCCAGGCCGCCGAGCTTGCGGCTCACCGGCGACTGCCCCTGCTCGAAGGCGGTGAAGATGAGCGGCAGCGAGGCCGAGTCGATGCCCATGCCGGTGTCCGTGACCTCGACGACCAGCTCGACGTCGCGCGGCGGCCCGGCGTTCCAGCTCCGCACGTGGATGACGCCGCCGTCGGGCGTGAACTTGACCGCGTTGCGCAGCAGGTTCCAGAAGATCTGGGTCATGCGCGGGCCGTCGCCCCAGACGCGGTGCTCCGCGGCCGAGAGGTCGGCGACCACCCTGAGCCGGCCGGCCTGGGCCGCCTCGGCGCAGCAGATCTCGATGGCGTGCTCGACCACGGCCCGGACGTCGGTGATGCCGCGATGGAGCTCCAGCCGGCCGCGGGCGATGCGGGTGAGGTCGAGCAGGTCGTCGATCAGCCGCGCCTCCAGCTCGACGTTGCGGCGGATCATGGCCAGCCGGTCGGCCACCATGCGCAGCCGGTCGTCCCCTTCGAGGCCGGAGACCAGGGCGAGCACCGGGGTGAGCGGCGTGCGCAGCTCGTGGGAGAGAGTGGCGAGGAAGCGGTCCTTGGCGCGGTTGGCCTCCTCCGCCGCCTCCTTGGCCTGGCGCAGCTCCTCCTCGGCGCGCTTGCGGCCGGTCGCGTCCATGACCGTGCCGATGAAGCGTACGGCGTGGCGGTCCTCGTCTTCGCCGCGGTGGAAGGTGCGGCCGCGCGAGGTCACCCAGCGCACGGTGCCGTCCGGGGCGAGGGAGCGGTATTCGATCTCATACTCGCCGGACGCGCTCGGCTCCAGGGCCTCCTGGATCGAATGGTGGACGCGATCCCAGTCGTCCGGATGGACGCGCAGCAGGAGCTCGCCGTAGTCCACGTCGGCGTCCGGGGGCAGGCCGTGCATCTCCTTGCAGCGCACCGACCAGTTCATGCGGCCGGTGACCGGGTTGAAGTCCCAGGTGCCGAGGCCGGCGGCGTCGACCGCCATGCGCAGGCGCTCCTGGCTGTCGCGCAGGTCCTCCTCCGCCTGGCGGCGCTCGGTGACGTCGGTCGCCATGGTGACCAGGTAGCGGCGGCCGTCCGGCAGCCGGCCCGGCGCCGCCGAGGTGAAGCTCCAGACCCGGCCCTCGCCGTCCTTCCGGCGGATGACGAGCTCCTCCTGGCGCTCCTGCATGCCCTCGAAGATCCGCGCCACCTCGGCCTCGGCCTGGTCGGCGGCCGGGCCGTAGGCCTGTTCGAGCCAGGCGCGGAAGGTTGGGATGTCCTGCCGGGCGTAGCCGGAGAGCTCGGTCCAGGCGCGGCTCAGGGCCAGGACCTCACCGTCCTCGGCGTGCATCAGGATCGGGATCGGCGCCTCGACGATGGCGTGGCGGAACTGCTCCTCGGCCTGACGGCGCGCCTGCGCGGACATCCAGGCAGCCCAGGCCGTCGCGCACAGCGCGAACGCTCCCAGGGTGAGGGAGGCGGGAATCCGGCCCAGGACGGCGGCGCCGACCGACAGCGCCGCCAGACTGATCCCGAATCCCCAGACGGCTCGGCGGACTGCGAGGCGAGTCATCGTTCTGCCTTCAGGGCATGTGGACAATAGGATAGCAGATCCTGGAACAACGGTTCCGCGGAGAAAACCCGGTCAGGATTCGGCGGGGTCCCGGCGGGCGCCCGCGACCTGCCGGATGGCGGCCTCCAGGGCCTGGGGCGTGACGGGCTTGATCAGGTGGCGCTCGAAGCCGGCCTCGCGGCTCTTGCGGACATCCTCCTGCATGCCGTAGCCGCTGAGCGCGATGCCGCGCAGGCCGTAGCGCCGGGCCAGCTCGCGCATCAGCTCGTGGCCGCTGCCGTCGGGCAGGCCGAGGTCGCTGACCAGCAGGTCGAATCCGTTCTCGCCGGCTTCGGCCGCCGCGGCGCGGGCCTCGGCCAGGCTGCGGGCCACGATCACCCGGTGGCCGTGGGCGTCCAGGAGGTCGGCCATGGCGTCGGCGGTGTCCTCGTGGTCCTCGACCAGGAGGATGCGCCAGCCGGCCGGCCCGGCCTCCTTCGCGGCCACTCTGTCGAGCAGCGCCTCGCGCCAGGAGGGGATGGGCCGCTCCGCCGACTCCGAGGCCAGGGGGAGCCGCAGGGTGAAGACGGCCCCCAGGTCCCGCCCCGGGCTCGCCGCCGCCAGGCTGCCGCCGTGCAGCTCCAGGATCGCCTTGCTGATCGCGAGCCCGAGGCCCAGGCCGCCGTAGCGCCGGGTGATGCTGCGCTGGCCCTGCTCGAAGGCGTCGAAGATCCGCGGCAGGGTGTCGGAGCCGATGCCGATGCCGTTGTCCGCGACCTCGACTGCCAGCCAGCCGTTCTCGTTCCAGGACCGCACCCGGATCGAGCCGCCCTCGGGCGTGAACTTGACCGCGTTGCGGAGCAGGTTCCACACCACCTGGGTCAGGCGCGGGCCGTCCGCCCAGACGCCGTGGTCCTCGGCGGCGAGGATCGTGGAGAGCTGGTGCTTCCGGGACGACAGGTCGCGGGCGCAGGTCTGCAGGGCGTGCATCAGGACCTGGCGCGCGTCGGTCAGGCCGAAGGAGAGCTCCAGCTTGCCGCGCGAGATGCGGGTGAGGTCGAGCAGGTCGTCGATGAGCCGCGCCTCCAGCTCCACGTTGCGGCGGATGACGTCGAGCTCGCGGCGCAGCGCCCGGGCGCGCTCGTCCTCCTGGAGGCTCGCGACCAGCGCGAGCACCGGGGTGAGCGGCGTGCGCAGCTCGTGCGAGAGGGTGGCGAGGAAGCGGTCCTTGGCGTCGTTGGCGGCCCTCACCTCGCCGAACAGGCGGGCGTTGTCCACCGCCACGGCCGCGCGCCGCGCCAGCTCCTCGCCGAGCGCCAGGTCCGCCGGGCCGTAGACCCGGCCGGAGTCCGAGGTGGCCAGGAAGAGCACGCCGAGGATCTGGCCGCGCGCCACCAGCGGCAGGATGAGGCTCGACCTCCTGCCCAGGCGGGCGTAGAGCTCCCGCAGCTCTTCGTTGAGCGGCCCGGCGGCGCGGTCGGAGGACACCCCGGCGTTGAGCTGCGCCCGGCCCGTGCGCGCGGCCTCCTCCAGCGCGTTCGGCCGGTCGCGGGTGGCGAGGTGGATCTCGGTCAGCCGTTCGAGGAGCAGCTCCTTGTCCGGATCGACGTGCGCCACCGCGATGCGCCGCGAGACCCGCCGGTCCTCGACCTCGAAGAGCACGCAGTCGTCGGCGACGCGCGGCACGGCCAGCCGGGCGAGGCTCGCCAGGGTGGCGTCGTAGTCGAGCGAGGCGGAGAGGATCTCGCTCGCCTCGGCCAGGAACGCGCTGCGCCGCTCCGCCCTCTCCGCCGCCTCCCGGACCGCCCGCAGCTCCGTCTCGGCCCGCCGCCGCTCGTCGCGGAGGGTGGAAAGGAGGGTCTCTTCGGTCGTCACCGGGCGGCTCACTTCTCTCCAGTGGGAGTTGGAACCGGCATTCTACCCAAGAAAGGACTGAAAGGTCCTTCACTTCGGCAGGTCGTTCCAGTTGAGCAGCACGTTGTACACGAACCGGAAGTCCGACAGGTTCAGGTACCGGTGGAGCGGGTTGAAGGAGAACAGGATCACCCGCCCCCTGCCCGACGGCACGTCCAGGATGGCCGGCTTGCCGTCCACGGCGTTCCCGTCCTTGATCAGGCCGGAGAGCACCAGTCGGTCGTCTTCCTTCTTCACCTCGGGCGCGACGGGCTTCTCCGTCTCCGGCAGGTCGACGTCCTCCACCTCGATCGACGGCTCCTCTTCCTTCTTGACCTCCTCCTCCCCCACCTTCTTCGTGCCGAGCTGCATCACCACCCAGCCGCGGTCGCGGTCGTCCACGTCGTAGATCGGGCCGTTGCCGCGGAAGACGCTGGTCCTCTCTTCATAGCCGTAGGCGATCGGGTGCTCCGGCCGCAGGATCTTCGCCCGCACCTCCGAGCCCGGCGTGTTCGACCCTCCGTCCGCCTCCACCCTCCGCACCAGGCCGCCCTCGACCGGCACCACGCCGGCGTTGTCGAGCGCCACCAGCACGCCGCCCCGCTCCACGAAGCGGCGCAGGTTGATCAGCCCCTCCAGGCCCATGCCGCCCGTGATGTCGTCCGCGGCGTCCGGGATACCCTGGCTTGGGAGCTCGGCCGTCTTCGTGTAGGGCAGCGGCCCGTAGGCCGGATCGATGCCGTGCACCAGGCGTCCGAAGTCGCCGAAGTGGTTCGGGAAGAGGATCACGTCGAAGCGGTCCTCGAGTCCGCCGCGCCGCAGGTCGGCGTCGGCGATCAGCGTGTACTCCAGCCCCTCCTGGTCCAGGGTGTAGCGCGCCCAGCCGGCGTCCTGGGTCGAGGTCCAGGTGTGGAGCAGCGCGAGGCGCGGCAGGTCCACCACGTGGCGCTTCACGTCCGGCATGGCCGCCGTCGCCGTGAAGCTCAGCCCGAGCCGGGTCGCGACCTCCTCCACCGCCTCGCGCGGCGCCTGCACGATCCAGCTCCCGGGCGGATAGGTGACGCCGTTCACCTGGAACGACGCCTCGGCCGCGTCCACCTGGCTCGTCCCCAGTCTCAAGCGGGCCCGCAGGAGCGCGTTCTGGCCGGTGTCGGCGAGCAGGAAGAGGTCGCCGACGCCATCCACGTGGCCGGCCAGCGAGACATCCTCGGAGACGGGGGACATCGCGGCGTCGAGCACCTTTTTGTCGTCGATCTTCGCCCCCTCGACCCCGTAGAGCAGCGGCCAGGTCCAGGCGATGTCGTCGTAGGGCTCGTTGGGCTCGTCGGCGGGGAACTTCTGCTCCTCCAGGAAGTTGATCACCGCGTTCCGGTACGGCTGGTCCATCCGCACCACGAAGCTGCCGGCCGGCCAGGTCTTCCCGCCGAGGACGAGGTCCGCGCCGAGCTGGTGGACCTCGATGCGGTGCTTGCGGAGCTGGTTGACCAGGTACTCCAGGCGGCCGGAGTCGCGCTGGGCGAGCGGGAAGATCCAGGCGTAGGGCGCCTCGGCGCGGCCCTTCTCCAGCGCGCGGTTGCCCTTGATCCAGAAGTCCTCCAGCAGTTCCCGCCGGTGGAGCGCCGCGTACCCCAGCGCCTCCAGCACGCCGGCCTCCATGTAGTTCGTGTTGTTGCGCAGCGACCAGCGGAGCTTCTTGTCCGGCGGCCAGGGGCGGTACCACTGGACGTCGGTCACCGGCTTGCCGGCGTAGCGCGAGCGCTCCAGCGTGCGGTCGAACGTGCCGGGGTGGGAGTTGCCGAAGGTCTCGTAGAACCGGCCGACGCCGTGGTGGTTGTTCGCCACCGAGAAGAGATAGCCCGGCCACCAGCCGTCCCAGAAGCCCCACACCCAGACGCCGGGCAGGCCGAGCGCCGCGAGCGCCCCGGCGTCGTGGTCGGCGAGCTGCGTCCACTGGTGGACCGTCACCGGGTCGACCGCCCGGCTGTAGGGGCCGTGGCCGGTGGACATGTAGAGCAGCGGCACCGACTCGTGGAGGTCGTGCATCACCTGCGGGTGCCAGTCATACCAGGCGTCGTTGATCGCGCGGGTGAGGGCCAGCGTGAGCTGCATGCCGTCCCGGTTGTTGTCGTGGAACGCGTAGTGCCCCCAGTACGGCGGCGAGAGGATCTCGCGCAGCTCGTCCCAGG
>JBEQUE010000098.1:0-4495 GCA_040349255.1 Acidobacteriota bacterium
CCTGGAAGGAATCACCCTGGCCGAGATGACCGGCCCGCTCGCGCCCGCCCGCAAGCTGGTCACCCTGGGAGGCGGCAAGTACGCTGGCGCCCAATTGCGCCAGAACTGACCGAGGAAAGACATGGAAACGACTTCGACGAGCACCATCGAGCAATTCGCGGCCCAGGACTACCAGTTCGGCTTCGTCACCGACGTCGAGCAGGAGATCGTCCCCCCGGGCCTGAACGAGGACGTGGTCCGCATGATCTCCGCCAAGAAGGGCGAGCCCGAGTGGCTTCTCGACTGGCGCCTGCGCGCCTACCGCCACTGGCTCACCCTGGAAGAGCCGAAGTGGGCCAACGTCCACCACGCGCCGATCGACTACCAGTCGATCGCCTACTACGCCGCGCCCAAGGCGAAGACCGGCCCCAAGAGCCTCGACGAGGTCGATCCCGAGATCCTGAAGACCTATGAGAAGCTCGGCATCCCGCTGCGAGAGCGCGAGATCCTGGCCGGAGTCGCGGTCGACGCGGTTTTCGACAGCGTCTCCGTGGCCACCACCTTCAAGGGCAAGCTGGCCGAGATGGGGATTATCTTCTGCTCCTTCTCCGAGGCCGTGCGCGAGCACCCGGAGCTGGTCAAGCAGTACCTCGGCTCGGTCGTCCCCTACACGGACAACTTCTACGCCACGCTCAACTCGGCGGTGTTCTCCGACGGCTCGTTCGTCTACGTGCCGAAGGGTGTGCGCTGCCCGATGGAGCTGTCCACCTACTTCCGGATCAACGCCAAGAATTCGGGCCAGTTCGAGCGCACGCTGATCATCGCCGACGAGGGCGCGTACGTCTCCTACCTCGAAGGCTGCACGGCGCCGATGCGCGACGAGAACCAGCTCCACGCCGCGGTGGTCGAGCTGGTGGCGCTCGACAACGCCCAGATCAAGTACTCGACGGTCCAGAACTGGTACCCGGGCGACGAGAACGGCAAGGGCGGGATCTACAACTTCGTGACCAAGCGCGGCAAGTGCGAGGGCCGGAAGTCGAAGATCTCCTGGACCCAGGTCGAGACCGGCTCGGCCATCACCTGGAAGTACCCGAGCGTCATCCTCAAGGGCGACGGCTCGATCGGCGAGTTCTACTCGGTGGCTCTCACGAAAGGCTGGCAGCAGGCCGACACCGGCACCAAGATGATCCACATCGGCAAGGACACGAAGAGCACCATCGTGTCCAAGGGCATCTCCGCCGGCCACGGCCAGAACACCTACCGCGGCTCGGTGCGGATCCTCAAGGGGGCGGACGGCGCGCGCAACTTCTCGCAGTGCGACTCCATGCTGATTGGCCAGGACTGCGGCGCCCACACGTTCCCGTACATCGACGTCCAGAACCCGACCGCCCGCATGGAGCACGAGGCCAGCACCTCGAAGATCGGCGAGGATCAGATCTTCTACTGCAACCAGAGAGGCATCTCCACCGAGGACGCGGTCTCGATGATCGTCAACGGCTTCTGCAAGGAGGTCTTCCGCGAGCTGCCCATGGAGTTCGCGGTCGAGGCCCAGAAGCTCCTGGCAGTGAACCTGGAAGGGAGCGTCGGCTGAGCCGGCGCCCGGAGAGAGAGAATGCTTCAGATCAAGAATCTTCACGTGACCGTCGACGGCAACGAAATCCTTCGAGGCATCGACCTCGAGATTCCGACCGGCGAGGTCCACGCCATCATGGGGCCGAACGGCTCCGGCAAGAGCACCCTGGCCCGCGTCCTCTCGGGCCATGAAGCGTACGAGGTCACCGCCGGCGAAATTCTTTTCGACGGCAAGGATCTGCTGGAGATGGACCCCGAGGAGCGCGCCCGCGAAGGCGTGTTCATGGCCTTCCAGTACCCGGTCGAGATCCCGGGCGTGAGCAACACCTACTTCCTCAAGGCCGCGCTCAACGCCGTGCGCAAGCACCGCGGTCTGCCCGAGATCGACGCCATGGAGTTCCTCACCCTGGTGCGCCAGAAGATGAAGATGGTGCAGATGGAGGACTCGCTCCTCCATCGGCCGGTCAACGAGGGCTTCTCCGGCGGCGAGAAGAAGCGCAACGAGATCTTCCACATGGCGGTGCTCGAGCCGCGGCTGGCGGTGCTCGACGAGACCGACTCCGGGCTCGACATCGACGCCCTGCGCATCGTGGCCGACGGGGTCAACGCCCTGCGCCAGCAGGACCGCTCGTTCCTGGTCATCACCCACTACCAGCGGCTGCTCAACTACATCGTGCCCGACAAGGTCCACGTCCTGGTCGACGGCCGCATCGTGCGCTCCGGCGGCAAGGAGCTGGCCCTGGAGCTGGAGGCCAAGGGCTACGCCTGGCTCGAAGAGCCCCAGGCGGTGGGGGCGTGACCATGACGGAGACCGACGAGAGGACGGAGGTCGTCTCGGGGGCGGCCCGCTTCGCGGCCGACTTCGAGCTCTTCCTGCGCGAGCTGCCGGCCCACGAACCGGCCTCGCTCACGGCTCTCCGCCGGATGGCCATCGAGCGCTTCGCCACGCTCGGCTTCCCCACCCTCCGCCAGGAGGCCTGGCGCCAGACCAACGTCGCACCCATCTCCCAGGGCACCTTCGATCGCCTGCCGGTCGGCGCCCCGGAGCCCGAGGTCGACCTCTCGCGCCTCGACCCGCTGGCCGAGGGCGCCGCGGCCCGGCTCGTGTTCGTCAACGGCCGGCTCTCGGCCCGCCTCTCCACGCTCTCCGATCTACCGGACGGCGTGGTCGTGGCGGGCCTCGCCGCCACGCTTCAGGAGGCTCCGAAGACGGTCGAGCCCTGGCTCGCCCAGTTCGCCCGCTTCGACGATCAGCCGTTCGTGGCCCTCAACACGGCCTTCCTCACCGACGGCGCCGTGGTCCGGGTGCCGCGCGGGGTGATCGTCGAGAAGCCGATCCATGTCCTTTACTACTCGGTCTCCGAAGCGAGCAACGAGCATTCTCTGGCGGTCTTCCCGCGCAACCTGTTCGTGGCCGGGGAGAACAGCCAGGTGACGATCGTCGAGACCTACGCGGGCGACGGGCCCTACTTCACCGCCCCGGTCACCGAGCTGGTGGCGGGGCCGGGCTCGGTCGTGGACCACTACAAGCTGCAGACGGAGAGCCGCGAGGCGTTCCACATCGCCACCTTCCAGGTCCAGGGCGAGCGCAGCTGCGCGCCGAGCTCGCACTCGATCTCGATCGGCGGCGCGCTGGTCCGGAACGACGTCGTCGCGGTGCTCGACGGCGAGGGGATCGACTGCATCCTGAACGGTCTCTATCTCGGCGAGGACCGGCAGGTGATCGACAACCACATGCGGGTCGAGCACGCCAAGCCGCACTGCGCCAGCCACGAGCTCTACAAGGGGGTCCTGGACGGCAGCTCGCGGGCGGTGTTCAACGGCCTGATCCATGTCCACCCCGGCGCCCAGAAGACCGACGCCAAGCAGTCGAACCGCAACCTGCTGCTCTCGTCGCACGCGGTGGCGAACTCCAATCCGCAGCTCGAGATCTTCGCCGACGACGTGAAGTGCACCCATGGCTCGACGGTCGGCCAGCTCGACGAGGATGCGATCTTCTATCTGCGCTCCCGCGGCATCGGCCAGGAGGCGGCGCGCAGCCTGCTGACCTACGCCTTCGCCAGCGACGTCGTGGAGCGCATCAAGGTCGACCCCGTCCGCAAGGACCTGGAGGAGCTGCTGTTCTCCAGGCTCCCCCAGGGAGAGGTCGTAAGGCAGGCGGTTTGATCCTCCAGGAAGCAGTCCGGCCGGCCTACGACCTCGACCGGGTGCGCGAGGACTTCCCGATCCTCGCCCGGCAGGTCCGCGGCCGGCCGCTGGTCTATCTGGACAACGCGGCCAGCACCCAGAAGCCGCGCGCCGTGCTCGACGCCATCGCCGAGTGCTACGGCGGCTACTACGCGAACGTCGAGCGCGGCGTTCATACCCTGTCCCAGCTTTCGACCGAGGCCCGCGAGCGCGCCCGCGAGGTGGTCCGCCGGTTCCTCGGCGCCGCGCAGGCCGACGAGATCGTCTTCGTCCGCGGCACCACCGAGGCGATCAACCTCGTGGCCTGGTCCTGGGGCCGGACGAACGTCGGCCCTGGCGACGAGGTGCTGATCACCGGCCTGGAGCACCACTCGAACCTGGTCCCCTGGCAGTCGCTCTGCCTGGAGCGCGGGGCGGTCCTCCGGGTGGCGCCGCTCGACGACCGGGGCGAGGTGATCCCCGAGGAATTCGACCGGCTGCTCTCGGAGCGCACCAAGGTCGTGGCCGTGGCCCACGTCTCGAACTCGCTCGGCACGGTCAACCCGGTGCGCGAGATGGCGGAGCAGGCCCACCGGGTCGGTGCCGTCGTCGTGGTGGACGGCGCCCAGGCCGCGCCCCACCTGCGGATCGACGTGCAGGACCTGGGTTGCGACTTCTACGCCTTCTCCGGCCACAAGGTCTACGGCCCGAGCGGCATCGGCGCGCTCTGGGGCCGCCGCGAGCTGCTCGCCGCCATGCCTCCGTGGCAGACCGGCGG
>JBEQUE010000164.1:0-15573 GCA_040349255.1 Acidobacteriota bacterium
ATATCGCGGCGGGAGGCGCCGTGGACGTGGCCGCGGCCCAGGGACGGCTGGCGATCTATGCGTCGGATCCGTCCTCGGCGGAGTGGGCGACGCCCGTGCTCTTCATGCGCGTTTCCGATGGCCGGCTCTTCAGCTTTCCCGGGGAGAGCAGCGGCATGGCCGCGGACGCCGCGGAGGAGAAGAAAACGCTCCTCGACCGCTACCTGCAGTGGCTCATCGAGCAGTACACGGAGCTCGAGCTTCCCGCCCTGGGAGCCAACACGCCTTCCAGGGTTCCCCTGGAGACCGTCTACGTGGCTCTGCGCGGCGACCTGTCGAGCCCCGACGAGCGGCTGGTCAGCCAGGCCCTCCTGGAAGAGGAAGCCCGCCGCCTGGAGGATCTGGCGGAGGTCCAGGAGCTCAGCCCCGAGCAGCGCTTCCGCTACGTCTACCGGCTGGTCGCCCTGATCGCCCGCAATCCGTTGCCCCTGTCCATCGAGGAGCGCGATCGGCCTCATCTCTACCGCCCTGCGGAGGACCGGATCGTCAGCCTCGGGGAGGCCTTCCAACGCGAGCGCCGGATGGTGATCCTGGGCGATCCCGGCAGCGGCAAGACCACTCTCGTGCGCTGGCTGACCCTTCAACTGGCCCGTGCGTGGCAGACGAAGAGAAGCCTGGAGGACCGGGTCTTCGTCCCCGCACATCAGGTGGACCCGTCGGCTCCGGAAGGCTCGCCGGACCTCGATCTCGGTCCGGTGCGGGTGCCGATCCTGGTGCGGGTGGCCTCCTTCGCGGCCGCCTGCCAGGAGAATTCCGGGCTCGCGCTCTCCACGTACCTCGGCCGTCACCTCGGCTCCGCCCAGGACCGCAAGGTCTCTCTGGCCAAGGGCGAGGAGATCGATCCCGAGGCTCTGAATGCCCTCCTCCTCGGCCTTCTCGACACCGGACGGGCGGTCGTCCTCATCGACGGTCTCGACGAGATCGGCGATCACGAGGTCCGGCGCGTGGTGGCGCACAAGATCGATCAGTTTTTCGATGTCTGGCTGCGGGATTCGCTGAGCCTGCCGGTGCGGGACGGCGGCAACCAGATGATCGCCACGAGCCGCATCGTCGGCTACAAGATGGCGCCCCTGAGGCAGGAGGCGGCCCATCTCACTATCGAGCCCATGCGGGCGGAGGCGATCGCGCGCTTCTGCGACGTCTGGGTGAAGGCCGTTCCACCGCCCGGCCCCGCGGAAGGCGCGGAGGAACGGGCGCGCCAGGAGGTGGAAGGGCTCAAGCGCGCGCTCGCGGATCTCCAGGAACGCGGCGCGGGCGATCTGAGCGGCAACCCGCTCCTTCTCACCATCCTGGCGCTCGTCTATCGCAGCGGCCAGTCGACCTTCCCGCGCCAGCGCGTGAAGCTGTACGAGACGGCGGTCCGGATCCTGCTCGACACGTGGCGCAGGCGCGCCCGGGCCAAGGGCGGCAAGGGACTCGAAGACGAAGAGGTCCTGGCCGCGCTGGTGCCGCTGGCGGCCGAGATCCACGAGAGCTCCGCCGCGGGCGTGGTCGAGGAGAAGCGCCTCGAGCAGATTCTCCGACAGCATCTCGATCCGGCCGAGGTGCGGCCTTTCCTCGCCCTCGTGGAGGAGGACGTCGGACTGCTCGCGGCCCGGGGCCGGCAGGTCTACGGTTTCCTGCACCTGACCTTCCAGGAGTACCTCGCCGCGGCGGCCCTGATCCAGGACCGGTCCAGGGTGGCCGACGAGCTCCTCGCCCGCCTCGGCTCTCCCCGCTGGCGGGAGCCGATCCTGATGGCCCTGGGCAGGCTCAGCAGCGATCCCGATCCGGCCTCCTTCGGCGAGCTGCTGCTCGGCCTCCTCGCCCGGGAAGACCCGCTGGATGCGCTCATCCCGCGCCTCCCCCTGCTGATCGTGGCCGCCCTGCCGGAGATGGTCGTCGTGCCGCCCGGCGTGGTGGAGAAAACGGCGTCGCGCCTCCTGGCCGCCTATGCCAACCCCGGCCGGCTGGAACGCTTTCCCACCCTGCGGGAGCAGATCGAGGGCGCGTTCTCCTGGCTCTCCGGGAGCAGCCACGCCGGCGCGGTCGAACGGGTCCTGTGCGCGGCGCTGCGCGACCCCTCCGGCCGGGACCGGACGCCGGCCGCCGCGCGCCTCGCCCTGGCGTGCCGGCTCTACAGCGCGGAGATGGGAGAGGCGCTCGCGAGCGCGCTGCCAAGGGACAGCGAGGCCTGGGACTGGCCCGTGGACCGGGCGTTGCGCGATCTGGCGGGCCGCGAGCCACGCTTCCTGGCCGGAGACCGGGACACTCTTCGCCGCCGGCTGCTGCGGAGACCGGACCTGGCGGCGACGCTGACCTCCCACCCGGGCTGGCGGCGCCTCTGCATGGCCGTCTACGGCGGGCTCGACAGTCTCCTCCCCGAACGCATCGCCGCCGCACAACGGGATGTGGCCCGTCTCAAGGCCGAACGCGAGGCCTGGAATTCCAGGACGGAGGACCCTCTCCATGACGAGACCACGGCCCGCCTCGACAAGGAGACGGCGGAAGCGGAAGCGCGGATCAAGGCTCTCGAAAAGGAAGGCAACGCTTTGTCGGTCGAGAGGATCTATCGGGATTCTCCCCTCATCACTCCCCTGGTGTTTGCCGCCCTGTCCGAGGGAGCGCCGACGCCCGCCTTCGTCGAGAAGCTCCGGAAGGTCTGGCGCTCCGACGGAGAGCCCGACGCCCTTCTCGCACTGGCCGCTCTGGGCGAGGCGGTCCTCGAGCTCCTGAGCGACGGTAGCTCCGCCTCCCATGCCGTCGTCTCCCGGCTTCCCCATCTGATCGAATCCATCCGCCCTGCCGTGGCGGCGGCGCTTCCACCTGCCGTCACCGCGCTGGGCGGCCTGGCCGGGGCGTGTCCGGCGGAGCACTGGAGCGACCTCGTTGCAGCCATGGCCCGCGTCTCGCTGGAGATCGCCGACCGCCCTCTCCAGGTGATCGATCTCCGCCAGAAGGCGCCGCCTCAGGCCCTGCCCCTCGTCCTGGCGGAGATGTGGAGCTACATGCTCTCGGGCGCGAACGAGGACAGCCTCTACAACATGGCCGTTACGCTGGACACGCAGGGAGCGTCGCTCTCCGATCCGCCGCAGTTGCTGGCCGGTGCCCTGGCAACCTGTCCGCGCGCGGTGGGTGTCCACTGGGACCACCACGGCTGGGCGCTGGAACGGCTGGCGCCCAGGCCCACCAATCTGGTGGAAGCCCTGGCGGCGTCTCTCGACGCCCTCGCCGCCATTCCGGAACCCTTCGATTTCGTGCGCGGCTGGGCCCTCTGCCGGCTCGCCCCTCTTCTGCGGGAAAACGGTCTTCTCCTGGAAGCGTTCCTCCTCGCCCTGGAAACCCTTTCCGATCGTTTTGATGCCCGCGCCGACGCGCTCGCCGAGCTCACCCGGGAGGAACCGCACCTGGCGACCTTGATCGCGGATCCCTACCCCTGGCTGGCTCTGCGCGGATTGGCCCGTCACGTGCGCGATCCCTATCTCCGGTTTCGCGTTTACGATCAGTTGTCGCGTGCGCTGCCCGACATCCGCGCGGTTCTGCTGGATGTTGCCAATCCGGCGAACGCCGGGGTCGGTGAGCCGGGGCCCTGGAAACGACTTCTTTCCCTCCTCTCGGAGTCGGCGGCCACGCCCCTCTCCGAGGGAGCCGAAGAGGCGGCGCAGGCGATTTCCCAACCTGGCCAGCGCGCCGCAGCCTTCGAAAGGCTCGCCGCGATGGGCAACGAATCGCAAAGGAAACGATGGATCGAGCAGGCCTGCCGCGCCGCCTTGCGCATCGAAGACCGGGCCAACCGCGCCGTCGTCCTGGTGCGCCTCTCGATCTATCTCCCTCCCCCGGTTGCGCGCGGGATCCTGACCCGCGCCCTGGAGGATGTCGCAGCGATCGCCGATCCACGGCAGAGGGCGGAGCTGCTGGCGGAGCTGTCACCCTCCCTGCACAGCTCGGGAGCGTTCGAAGCCGAGCTGCGCCAGGCGATCCTGGGGCTCGGCGATCCCTGGCTGGCAGCCCTGGCCCTGCGCCGCATCGCGCCTCCTCTCCTGGTCTATGAGTCGACTCTCGCCTCCGATCCGGTGGACATGGCTCCCATCGCCCTCGGAGCCGTGGCGGCGGACCTGCGCCGGGAGCTCGCCCTGCCGTCCGATCTGGGAGGTCTCTGGTCGGCTCTCGCCGGCCCCCTCAGGACCGCGGCTCTCGAAGAGTTGCGCCGAAGGTTTCACCCGTCCGGCCTGCGCCTCACCCCGGCTGCCGCCGCGGCCCTCGATCAGCTCCTGGAAAGCGGCGAGCCTGAGATCTTCCGCGAGCTGGTCGCCCTGGTCGATCATCCGGAGGAGAGCGTTCTCCCGTTGCTGGAAGAGTGGCGGGAGCTGCCGGCGGTCCGCCGCCAGATTGATCTTCTCCTGGCCGAAACCGGCGAGCTGTCGGAGCGTACGATTCCCACGCTCCTCGAGCTGCTCGCTGATCCTGAAGACCGTCTGGGCTATCGAGCCGCCATCGCTCTCCACGGGGACAAATCCGAAGGCGAGAAGCGCCTGACGACGTCAGGCCTCGGGATGGAGGCGGTCGCGTTGCTCGCCCGGGAAGCGCTCGCCAGAAGGGAGATCCAGCCGCAGGTCGTGCAAGTCCTTGTCTGGACCTTTGAAAGACTTCGACACACCGATGGCCGGGCTCTCAAGCGCTGGGCGGACCTTGTCAAGGACGAGCTTCCGGAACGGCGGGAGGCAGAGCTGATCCTGAGCAGGACCGGACGGGTCGATTCCAATGCCTGGCCGGTCTACCGTGACCTCCTTCTGCATGGAGATCCACGGGTGCAGTCCCTCCTGCTCCACAACCTGTGCCTCCTCCTGATCCGGGAGCGACTCCCCGAGAGCAGGTGGGCTGAAGTTGCGCCTCAGCTCTCGGCTCTGGGGGAGACCCAGGTCGGGGAGAAACGGTTTCTTCTGAACGGCCCCGGGGAGATCGTGGCCGCCGCTGCCCGCTCCCGGGCTCCGGGACGCAGTGACGCCGAGCTGGCCGCCGCCGCCGACAAGGCGCTCGAAGCCAGGGTCAGGCGGATCGGCGAAGTGCTCAAGACAGAGCGTGATCCGGCAGCCCTGCGCCGTTCTCTTGCAGCCATCGGCGACATCACCATCGCCTCGATGCGGTGGGAGCAGCGTATTGCCGAAGCCGCAGAGCGAATCGAGGATGAGCCCTCGATTCTGGACGCCCTGGTCGCCTGGCTGTCGGTGTGGCTCGAGGGGGACCTCCTGGACAATGAGTCCTTTTTCTTGAAAGGGAGCGATCTCCTGGGCCTCACCGCCGCCGCCGCCGAGCGCCTCCCCTACCGGTTCCTGGCCGCCGCAACGCAACGCCCCCTGCTCGCCCGGGGTCTTGCGGAGGCGGCGGCCCATCACAGCACCTTCACGGGGCGCTGGGCCTCCCTGGTCCTCCTGAGCTGCCTGAGGCGGATCAATCGACATTCCCTGTCGGCCTTGCGGGCCGGCCTCCGGGACGTGGCGGACGTCCAGGAGGTGGCGCTGCAGACCGTGGAGCGCTACCGCGAGATCGACGAGGGCCTCCTTCCCGAACTGGTGCGGGATCTGCGGGATCCGAGCCCCGCCGTGGCGTATGCCACCGGACGGATGCTGTCCACCCTGGCGCGCAATCTTCACCTCCCGGTGGTCGTGCGGCAGGTCGTCGCCGAAGCGCTCGCCGAGGCGCTGGAGGCGCCGGAATGCCGGCGGGACGTTCACGTCCTGGTCCGCGACCGGAATGACTGCATCCAGGTGGAGCACCGCGGACGTCTCGACGAGATCTTCTATCGCCTCCTTTCCGAGATCCTTGGAACCGTGAATGTGAGCACCCCGGAAAAGAGCTGAGGAGCACGGCATGAAACGGTTTACCATCCCCTGCCAGTTCGGAGAGATCAAGTCCCCGTTCCACATCTACATCGGACAGCCGGCCCCGGGCTGCCACCCTCTCAAATATCAGACGGCATGGCTCCGCGACGAGAGAAGCGGAGTCGTCCCGCAGGACGTTCTCGACTCCTTCGCGAAGCTCCTCGCCATCGCGGTCGAAAACGGCGTCCCGTTCGAGGATCTATGCGTCTACGCGCTCGGCACAGCCGCCGAGGAAGGGGAGAACCAGAACCAGGACCAGGAGGACGGCGGAACCTGATCGGGCCTACCCGGTCGGCCGGGCTTCCGGGCCGGCTTCGCGTTCCCGGGCCTCGCGCTCCCGCTGCTGGATGGCCCGGGCATAGATCTCCTGCAGTCGCCGCACCATGTTCATATCCGGCTTCATGCCCTGGCTCAGGAGCTGCCGGCCGACGCCGGCCACCTGGCTCTCCAGGTCGGACCTCTCGCGCAGGAGGCCGGAGATGCTCTCGTAGGTCCCCGTCGCCATCAGAAGGACGGCGGAGGCCAGGTTGAACAGCACGCCGTCCCGGACGATGCCTTTCGCGCGGCGGCGCTCCTCCGGTGCGGGAGACAGTTTTTCTTCTTCTTCCATGGGCCCGATTCGGGATAGTATCTACAGGAATTCCAGGAAGTCTACGCCCATTTGAACGTCGCTATCGCGGAGCGATTCGCGGAAGGGGAAGATCTTCACGATGAGCTATGAGGTCCAGCCCGCCAAGCTGAGCTTCGACGGGAAAGAATGGTTGAGCTCGTCCCTCTCGGTGGCCAACGTCGGTTGCTCGGGGTGCGGAGCGGTCATCGTCTCCCTGATCCTGCTGACGTGGGCGTCGAAGGCGCTCCTTCCCCCCGACCCGCCATTCCCGATGTGGTTCCGCTACTTCGCCGCGGGCGCCATCCTGGCCTATGTCCTGATCTCGCTCGTGGTCTATGTCGTCCGGAAAGCGCGGCGCAACAGCGCCCAGGCCAGGCAGCAGACCACGGAAGCCCTGGCGCTCATGGATGGCGTCAAGAAGCACGCCGACTACCTCACCTACAAGGCCAACGCTGCCGCCCAGACCCTGAAGGCCGCCGCCGTCGAGCTGAAGGAAGAGGCGTTCACCCCCTTCTGGGATGCGATCGAACGCGCGGCCGGCGACCTCGGCGAGTGCCAGATCAGTTGCGAGTGGATCTCGACCAGCGCGCCGAAATACGACGAGGTCCTCCGCGGACGGATGCACAACTTCCCGGACTGTTTCCAGGGAATCGAGACCCTTCCGGACTGCCGGCCCCTGCTGGAGGAGTTCTACCGCCTTGTCCGCCTGGCGCAGAGGGACTTCCGGTTTGCCAACATCTGGGAGCATCGCCAGACCCGGAAGGTCATGATCGCGGGCTTCGCTTCTCTGGGAGAGGCCATCCGGAGCCTCGAGGCGACCGTCGCGCGATCGATGGCGGAGCTCAGGAACACGATCGAGACAAGGCCTCTTCAGGCCGGCTCCCCGGCGGGTGTCGCCAGAATCGCCTTGAGGCTCGTGATCCCATTTCCCTAGGCAGGAGCCTTTCGAGGCCGGGAGCCCGAGCCCCCGGCCTCGAAAGGTCAGGCTGTCAGTGGATGCTGACGGGCTTCGATTCCATGCGGTCCGCCACCAGCTTCTCCAGCCGGGTCAGGACGTCGTCGAGCTCGCGGACGGTGGTGTCACCGGAGACGCGTTCCTTGCGCCGCCGGCCTTCCCACACGCCGCTCCACAGATCGCGCTCCTCCTCCAGGACGTCCCGGCGCAGCCGCAGGCCGTGGCGGGCGAAGACCGGCTCGAGCCGGTCGTAATTCCGGAGGAGATACCGGCGGGTCGAGGCGTAGGCGTGCTCGGCCACGGTCCGCCGCTCGGCGAAGCCGAAGATGTTGGTGAAGAACATCAGGTAGTCGTCCCGCTCGGGCTGGATGAGCACCACGTCCGCGTCCTTGAACTTCGTCTCGTAGGCGGCCATGCCGATTTCCAGGCGCGAATGGATCAGGGTGCGGAAGGTCTGGGACATGACGCTCGTCAGTCCGCGATCGATCAGCTTGCCGCGCTTGAGGATGCCCGCCTCCACGGCGCGCACCGTGTCCACGGGGACGATCGGGTTGACGCAGATCACCAGGTCGGCTCCGGCTTCGAGGGCGACCGAGGCGTGCAGGGTCTTGAGGAGGACGCCGTCGACGTAGCAGCGGCCTTCGATCTCCACCGGCGGGTAGAGGCCGGGGAGAGCGCCGCTGGCCTGGACGGCGAGCGAGATGGGGATATGGTCGAAGCCGGGCTCGCCGAAGCGCACGGCCTGGCCGGAATCGAGGTCGGCGGCCACCACCACCATGTGCTTGCCCAGGTGGCGGAAATCGTTCGTCCTCCCCTTCATGTTGTAGATCTTCTCGAGGTAGGCGCGGATCGGCGCATTGTCGAAGATCCCCACGGGGAGCGCGCCGGAGAGATTGAGCAGCGAGTCGAAGAGCGTGCGCTGGCGGAAGTTGGCGACGTAGGCGCCGGCGGCCCGGGCGAGGAGGCCCGGAATGCGGAGCCCGCGGCGGACGATCTCGCCCACCGCGGGCGTCAGAAAGGTTTCCGGGACGAACGGGTGCTCGCCCGGCTCCTGGGAGACGATGGCGCGGCACATCTGCGCCGTCGTGATGTTGTTGGCGAGGTTGGCGTTGATGAAGGCGCCGGCGCTCACGCCCACGTAGACGTGGAGGTCCGTGAGGTCGGCGCCTTCGAGAGCTTCGTCGAGAGCGCGGAGGACGCCGATCTCGTAGATCGCGCCCTCCGGTCCCCCGCCGGCGAGCGCGAGGCCGATCTTCCGCGAGCTGGCCGCGCGTCCCGCCGGGCTGTCATTCCTGAGCATTCGCGCTCCTCCGCCTGGACAGGACCTCTCAGGCGATGATCTTCGAGGGATCGGTCGTGTCCTGCGTCGGCGCGGAGGTGCCCGGGGTCACCGGGGTGCCGGCGGGTGTGACGATCGGGCTGGCTTCCCCCGTGCCGGCCGGGGTGACCCGGGGCTTGAGCATCTCGACCTTGGCGTTGAGCTCCTCGACGCGGCGAGTCAGGTTGTGGATCTCGTCCCGGCTGGGCACGCCCATCCGATGGAGAGCCTTGGTCACGGATTCGTCGAGCTTCTCCGAAAAGGTCTTCCAGAGGTCGTCGGCGTTCGACCTGGCGCCCTCGTACTGCTTGCGGGCCTCCTCCCGTCCGCGGCTCTCGTACTCGCGGCCGCGGTCGACCAGGCGGTCGAACATCTTGGTGCCCTCGTCTCCGGCCGCAGCCAGCGCTCCGAGGCCGGCCAGCCAGATCCGATGGGCGGAATCCTTGAGCTCATCCTGAAGGTTCTTCGTGGCATCGTTCATGACGTCTCCCTCGTCTTGCGTTGACGCGGCCGGCGCTCGGAAGGGATGGCCTCCTCGGCCGCCGCGGTGTCCGGTGTGGTATCAGGCTTCATCATGGCCGCTTCGGCGACTGCCTTGGCGGCGTATTCGTCGATCTGCTTCGACAGGATGTCCAGGCGCGCCGACAGCGTGCGCAGGTCCTCGCGCGTCAGGACGCCGATCTTCCTCAGGACCTGGCGGCTCTCGTACTCGACCGTGTCCTGGAACAGCTTGCCGGCCTCGCGCATGGCGCCGTTGGCCCGGTCGGCGAAGGCCTCGGCGGTCTTGCGGTGGCGCTCGTCGAGAGGACGGCCACGCTCGACCAGCCGGTCGATCAGCTTCGTGCTCGCCTCGTCGGCCTCCAGGATGGCGCCGAGGCTCGCGAGCCAGAGGCTGCGGCCGACGTTCAGGAGCTCCTGGCGGGCGCGCCCGAAGCCCGACGGCGTGGTGGACTGAGCTTCGCTCATCCTACTTTCTCCTCCCGCCCCACCGGGGCGGTATTTGTGGTCCCGACCTGCTCTCTTTCGAGCTCGGCCAGGGATGTTTCGAGCTGCTCCAGCCGGGCTCGCAGGCTCGACATCTCCTCGCGCGCCCGGCGCACCGGACCCAGCCGGTCCATGGATACCTGGACCAGCCGGTCGACGCCGTGCTGCACCTGCTCGAGGCCGCTGTTCATCGCGCGCTCGCCCAGGCGGACGAGGTCGTGGAGAAGCTCGCTGGGGAGGAACGACGTGCCGCGCCGCCCCTCGTCGAGGATGATCTGCGTCAGGGTCTGGGAAGTGACGTCGGCGCCGGTGGCGTTGTCCACCACCCGCACCTCCTGCCCCACCCGGACCCAGCCCGCGATCTCCTCCAGCGAAACGTAGCGGCTCTCCTCGGTGTCGTAGAGCTTGCGGCTTTCGTACCGTTTGATGAGCCGGATCATGGGTCTGCCTCCAATCGCGTATTCGTCCGCGTTCCAGTCCAGGCAGGGTGACTGCAAAAGGACTGCCGCGTTCCGACAGAAAGATTACCGCACTGCGGCAAGAGCCGTCAAGAGGGAGATGACGCGGCGCGGCATGAGGGAGTCTTGGACGGCCGGACGTTCCATCCCAGGATAGGATAGAGAGACCCGAGAACCTGGGAGAGGAGAGTGCGCATGGCTGCCGGGACGTGTGTGTCGTGGATGGGCAGTTTTGCGAAGGGCTGCACGGGAGCAGCGCTGGCGATGATCGCGACGGGGGCCCAGGCGGTCCCATCCGATCCCGGCACGGCGTGGCAGGGCTGGGAGCGAAGCGTCGCGGAGGCCGACGTCCGGCTCGATCCCGGACCGGCGGGGGCCTGGATGGGCCTGTCCGTGGCCAGGGCCGGGGATGTCAACGCCGACGGCTACGGCGACGTCCTGG
The DNA here is from genome assembly GCA_040349255.1 of Acidobacteriota bacterium. GTDB lineage: Bacteria > Acidobacteriota > Thermoanaerobaculia > Multivoradales > UBA5704 > DATMER01. Next base: position 10,665 of record JBEQUE010000164.1, read on the forward strand.
TCGGCGCGCCCGAGCACGGCGGGGGTGAAGGGGCCGCATTCCTCCATCTCGGCGGGCCGGGCGGAGTGAGCCCCTCCCCTTCCGTCCGGCTGCTCGGAGGCCAGGCCGGCTGTCGGTTCGGCCAGAGCGTGTCCGCCGCCGGAGACGTCAACGGCGACGGCTACGACGACGTCGTGGTCGGCGCCTTCCGATGGGACGGCCCCGGCGGCGTGGACGCGGGTGCGGCCTTCGTGTTCCTCGGCGGCCCGCTCGGCATCGCGGAGGGTACGGCGGCCAACGCCTCCTTCCGCTTCCTGGGCAGCCAGGCCGACGCCCGGCTCGGCTTTTCCGTCTCCGGAGCCGGGGACGTGAACGGCGACGGCTATGACGACGTGGTTGCCGGAGCGCCGTTCTTCGACCAGTCCCTGCCAGACCAGGGCGCCGCCGTGGTCTTCCCGGGCGGCTCGGAGACCTCTTCCAGCTCTGCCCAGCCGCCGCCCATGGCCGTGCTCACCTACGAGAGCCAGGGAGCGCACCTCGGTTTCGCCGTGGCCGGAGCCGGCGACGTGGACGGCGACGGTTATGCCGACATCCTCGCCGGAGCTCCCAACTTCGGCACGCCCAGCGTGCAGAGCACTGGCATCGCCTTCCTCTTCCGTGGCGGCGCCGGCGGCCCTCGGGCCCTGCCCTCGTCGGCCCTGCGGTCCTCCCAGGCGGGCGCGGAGCTCGGGCACAGCGTGGCCGGAGTCGGGGACGTCAACGGCGACGGCCGGGGCGACGTCCTGGTGGGAGCGCATCACCACAACGCCGGCACGGTGGACGAAGGGGCGGCCTTCCTCTATCTCGGGAACGCGATCGGCCTGGAGGAAGCGGCTCCGGAGGCGACGTTCCACTCCAACCAGACCGGCGCCGAGATGGGGGTGGGCGTCGCCGGGGCGGGCGATGTCAACGGCGACGGGTTTGCCGACGTGCTGGTCGGCGCCCCCCTCTACGACAACCCGTCGATCCCGAACAGCGGAGCCTCGTTCCTCTTCCTCGGCTCGCCGCAGCCCCGAAGCGCCGGCCCCGAAGGCGCCGCCGCGGTCTTCCGGGCCGACAGGACCGGCGCCGATCTCGGCCGCGGCGTGGCCGGAGCCGGCGACGTGGACGGCGACGGCTACGCGGACCTGCTGCTGGGAGCTTCGGCCTCCCTGACTCCGGGCCTCCAGGGCCGGGCCTGGCTGTTCCGCGGCGGGCCGGCGGCGGGCATCTCGGTCGGCTCGGGCTCCTGGCGGATCGGCTCGATTGCAGCCACCCACCCGCCGGTCGTCGCGCGGGCCGGCGACGTCAACGGCGACGGCTATGGGGACATGGTCGTCGGCATCGCCGGTTACGACAACGACCAGCAGGACGAGGGAGCGGTCTTCGTGATTCTGGGCGGCCCGTCCGGGGTCGCCACCAGTCTCGCCGGCGCCCAACGGATCGAGTCCAACCAAGCGTTTGCCGGCTTCGGGTTCAGCGTGTCCGCGGCCGGCGACGTCAACGCCGACGGCTACGCGGACATCCTCGTCGGCGCTCCGGCCTACAGCAACGGCCAGACCTTCGAAGGCGCCGCGTTCGTCTTTCACGGCGGCCCCGGCGGCATCACGGCCACCGACCTCTCCGGCGCCGCGGGCCGGGTCGAGGCCGACCTGGCCATGGCCAGTCTCGGCGAAAGCGTCTCCGGGGCCGGAGACGTCAACGGCGACGGCTACGACGACGTGATCGTCGCGGTCCACAACTACGGCGACAAGTCGGCGTTCGTGGTCCTCGGCGGCACGAGAGGGATCGGCGACAACACCCCCGCCACGGTCTCCACCAGCCTTCCCGGCTACATCACTGAGGGCCGCTTCAGCTTCACCGTGGCCGGGGCCGGAGACGTGAACCGCGACGGCTACGACGACGTGCTGGTCGGCGATCCGTGCTACGGCGCGGAATACTTGAAGAACAACCAGGGAGCGGTCTTCCTCTTCCTGGGCGGCCCGTCCGGGACCTCCGCAACCGCGGCTGCGCGCATCAAGTCCGGCCAGGCAGGGGCGTTCCTGGGCTGGAGCGTGGCCGGAGCCGGAGACGTGGACGGCGACGGCTACGACGATGTGGTCATGGGAGCGCCGGAGCTCGGCGAAGGATTCGGCCAGGGAGGCGTCTTCCTCTTCCGTGGCGGCCCCGCAGGCATCGTCGGCGAGACCATCGCGGACGCGAGCTTTCAACTCACCGGAAGGCAACCCTACATGCAGCTCGGAGCGGGCGTGGCCACGGCCGGCGACGTCAACGGCGACGGGTATGCCGACTTCGCGACCACGGCGATCGGCTCGGACGACGGCCGGATCGTCTACGGAGGACCGGACGCGACAGCCTTGAAAGTCAGTCCGCCACTCGGCCTGAGAAACGCGTCCGGAGCCGGAGACGTGGACGGCGACGGATACGACGACGTGATCGTGGCCGACTGGGCCTCCCGCAACGGCGACGAAATCCACCTCTTCCGGGGCAATGCCGGACGGCCGGGGCGCAACCGCGATCTGCGCCAGCGCCGGAAGAACGAAGATCTGCCGATCCAGCCCGGCGGCATCGCGAACGAGGACTTGCGCTTTCGGATTCAGGTCCGCCCCAGCCACCCCGGCGGACGGGGTCGGGTCAAGCTCGAAGCCGAGGTCTGCCGGCTGGACCTGGCGTTCGACGATCCCGGCTGCGTGCGCGCCATCTCGGAGGACTGGGCCCAGGCGTCCTCCGATTTCATCGAGATCCCGCTCCAGGCGCTCGACGTCGGCAAGCCGTTTCGCTGGCGCGTGCGCGAGCTCTACGCGCCGCCGACCGGCCTGCTTTCACCGCGCCGGCCGGTCCATGGCCCGTGGCGACGAGCCGCCGGCCGCAACGGCAACCGCGACCTGCGCGGCGGTTTCGCCCAGCGGGTGATGGTGTACTTCTCCCAGGGCCGCAACGAGATCCAGGAAGGCACGCCGGACAAGGCCGAGCTGGTCCTCGTCACGCAGGATCACCACCCGCTGCGCATCCCGGCCCGGGTGAGCTACCGCACCGTGGATGGAACGGCCAAGGCGAACGTCGACTACGAGGCCGCCTCGGGCACCATCGTCTTCGACGCCGGCGCCCTCGGCGAGAAGAAGACCATCCAGGTCACCACCTTCGGCGACAACACCTACGAGCCCGACGAGACCTTCTGGGTCGAGCTCCATTCGCCAATCGGAACGGCGTTCGGCTCGCCGCTCAACAACGTCGAGCGCCGCGAGGTGGTGATCCGGAACGACGATTCACCACCGGAACAGACGCGGACCGTCCGAATCCCGGCTTCCGGCTACACCGTGGACGAGGCCTCTTTCAACACCTATTTCTACGTGGAGCTGACGACCTCGGATAAGGAGATCTCCGACCGGGATGTCCAGGTTTCCTTTTACACCCAGGACGGCTCGGCCAAGGCACAGGGCGACTATGGAAGCGTGAGCACCACCGTGGAGTTTCCCAAGGGGACCAAGAACGGGACCAGGGCACAGGTCTGGGTCAGCTTCTTCGACGACACGGAGGCCGAGGACGACGAGACTTTCACGCTCAATCTCGCCAATCCCGCAGGGGCGACCCTCGGTTTCTATTCCTCGATCGAGATGAAGATCAGGGACAACGAAACCGTGAAGCTCGTGCTCGCCTCGGCCACGATCAGCACGTCGGAGAACGGCTCGACCTCCGACATCTACGTACGGCTGAGCCATAAGCCCGCGGGAGACGTCGAGGTCTTCGCCGAGTCGGACGCTCCCGCGGAGGGCCGCGTCACGACCCCGATGCCGTTGAAGTTCACCACCACGGACTGGTCCATCTACAAGAAGATCACCATCCAGGGCCAGGACGACCCCTTCATCGACAATCCGAAGACCTATCACATCGATCTCCGGTCCGTGCCCGCGACCTACCTCCCGGCCCAGGTCACCGCCGTGAACAGCGACAACGACTCGGCCGGCGTGGTGCGATGCGACACCGAGCCCATCGTCACCAAGGGCCCCGGAACGTCGGCGAGCTTCACGGTGCGGCCGGCTTCCCGGCCCCTGGCCAAGGTCGTCCTCACCCCCTCCGCGAACAACAGCCGGGAAGCCACCGTCGCCAGCGGCGCGCTGACCTTCCTCTCCCGGGACGACTGGAAGACGGATTGCCAGACCGTCACGGTGAATGGAAAGGACGACAACCTCCGGGACGGCAGCGTCGAGTACGTCGTCTACTTCACGGGCTCCCCCGAATCCGACGAAGCCTATAGGAACCGCACCTTCTGGAACGTCACGGCGAGCAACGAAGACCCGGAGACACCTGGACTGGAGGTCAAACCGGTCGGTGGTTTCGAGACCACCGAGACCGGCGGCTCCGCCAGCTTCAACCTCAAGCTGGCCTCGGAGACCCTCGAAAACGTGGTGATCACGCTGAAGCCGCATGCCGAAGGCAGCGTCTTCCCTTCGACGGTCACGTTCACCCCCGCGAACTGGAGCTTCAACCAGCAAGTGACCGTCACAGGCAGACCGGACGATCTCGACGACGGGGATCAGGCCTACACGATCGAGCTGACGGCCGCGAGCACGGACGCCGTCTACAAGGATTGGAACCCTGACGACCTCCAGCTCACCAACCTGGACGCCGACGTCTCCGGATTCCTCTTCTCCTTCCCCGACGGCTCCAGCCCGATCACGTCGGAGACCAGAACCTCGCGCGAGATCAAGGTGAGCCTCGCCACCCGGCCTTCCCATCCGGTCAAGCTGGCGCTCGCCACCAGCGACGCCAGCGAGGGGACGGTCGGCGCGGCCTCCCTGACCTTCCAGCCGGAAGAATGGAAGGAGGGCAAGACCGTCATCGTCACCGGCGTGGACGACACCCTCGCCGATGGCAGCGTGCCCTACGTGCTCCTGACCGGTCCGGCCACCAG
>JBEQUE010000137.1:0-53587 GCA_040349255.1 Acidobacteriota bacterium
GCGCCGGGAGAGCCCTGTTCCGCCGGCCGGTGGACTCCCGCAGACTGCCGCCAAGCCGTTGCCGGACCCGTCCGGCGAGCGCCGCGGCGCGCTCCGGTGTGGAGGCGGTGGCGAGCACCTCCAGCCGTCGGCCGGCGCGCTCGATCGGCTCGACGAACGCGCTGGTGCGCGGCTCGACCCAGACCTCGACGTCCGGCAGCCGCGAGACCGCCGCGCGGACCTCGGACCGGGCGCGGGCGGCGGTCCGGGCGTCAGGATAGGCGAGGACGACCTGGCCGGTCTCCTCGCGGTCCGGCTCCTCCGGGAGCTGGAGGGCCATCTCCCTCTCCGCGGAAACCGCTCCGGAGCGGGACGCCGCCGCGGCCACGGCGTGCCCGAGGCGGCGGGCGGACTCGGGCGCCAGGTCCGGCGCCAGGCGGTAGCGCACCACCAGCTCGCGGGCCGGCGCGTCCGGCACCAGCTCGCGCGGCAGGACGGCGAGCGCGAGCACCGCCACCGCCGCCGTGGCCGCGCCGGCGATCACCACGGCGACCGGCCGCGCCAGTGCTCCGTCCAGCAGCCTCAGATACGCGCCGCGGCCCGGGGACCGGCCGAGGTGCTCGGAGGCCGGTGAGTTGCCGCTCAACACCGGGGTCACGGTCAGGGAGAACAGGAGCGAGGCGGCGAGCGAGGTGACGATGGCGAACGCCTGCACGCCGAAGAAGGCGCGGGCGAGGCCCTGGAGATAGATGAGCGGCAGGAACACCACGGCCGTGGTGAGGAAGCTCGCGACGACCGGCAGCGCGATCTCCTTGGTGCCGTCGACGGCGGGCAGGCGGCTGCCCGAGGCGCGGGAGACCTCGATCGCCTCGAGGACCACGATCGAGCTGTCCACCAGCATGCCGGCGGCGAGCGCCAGGCCGGCGAGGGAGACCACGTCGAGCGACGCGCCGCCGAGCTGGAAGCCGGCGAAGGCGGTGAGCAGCGAGGCCGGCACCACCACGGCGAGCGCCAGCGTCGGCCGCCAGCGGCCGAGCATCACCCGGAGCACCACGACGCCCAGGCCGACGCCGAGGAGCGCCGCGACCCCGAGCTGCTGCAGGGCGGAGACGACCTCGCGGCTGCGGTCCGCGACCACGACGGGCCGAAGGCCCTCGCCGGAACGCGCCGCCAGTTCGCCGACCCGCTCGCGAACCCGGGCGGCGAGCGCGACGGCATTGGCCTCGGGCGCCCGGAAGACGCGGACCAACGCGCCTTCCTGACCGTTGAGGCGGAAGAACGTGGGATCCTCCACCTCCTCCAGGCCCACGCGCGCCACGTCTCCGAGGAAGCTCTCTCCGATCCGCACGACCCGGAGGTCGTCGAGCGACGCGGCGTCCTCCCGCAGCAGGAGCGGCCGGACGGTCGCGCCGGCGCGGGCGCGGCCGGCGGGCAGCGAGGCTCCCACCGGGCGCAGGCGTTCCACGAGGTCGGCCGGCGTGAGGCCGCGGGCGGCGAGCGCGGCGGCCTCGGGCCGGACCACCGGGTGGAGCGGCGTGAGCCCGGCGGTCTCGATCTTCCCGGCCCCTTCGAGGCGCGCCAGCTCGGGCACCAGAAGCTTCCTGGCGAACGCGGTGCGCGCGGCGCCGGAGGCTCCTCCCAGGACCGCGACCTCGACGATGGGCTCGGGATCGCCGGTCGCCATCTCGATCGACACCGGCGCGTCGAGGTCGGCGAGCAGGCGCTCGGCCTCGATGCGCAGGCGGTCGGCGTCGGTCTGCCACTCGCTCTCGACCCGGGCGCGCAGGCTGCCGTCCGCGGTCCAGGTGCGGACCGAGGTCACGCCGGCGAGGCCGGCGAGGCGGCGCTCCACGGGCCGGGTCAGGCTCTCGAGGATCTCCTCGCGGGCGCGGCCGTCCGCTCCTACCTGGATCTCCAGCGCCGGCCGCTCGAGCTCGGGCAGCAGCGAGACCGGCAGGCGCAGCAGCGCGAACGTGCCGAGGACGACCAGCGTGGCCGCGCCGATCAGGGTCGAGACCGGGCGCTCGACGGCGTGGCGGATCATTTCGGCGCCCCGGTCTTGGCCTCTCCAGGGGCCTCTTCCTTCACCTCGACCACGGAGTCGCCGTCCTGGAGCATCGAGGCGCCGCTCACCACCACGCGCTCGCCCGGATCGACCCCGCGCAGCACCTCGACCCGCCCGTTGCCGCGGGCGCCGGTGGTGATCGGCCGGCGCAGCGCGCTGAGACCCTGCCTGCGCTGCGCCACGAAGACCGCGCTGCCGGACTCGGCCACCACGAGCGCCTCCTCGGGCACGGTGATCGCCTGGGCCCGGAGGTCGAGCTGGACGCGCAGCTCCACGCCCTCTCCCGGCGCCGGCAGACCCTCGGGGTCGGTGACCTCGACGATCAGCGGCACGGTGCCGCCGGCCTCGACCATCGGGCTCACCTCGCGGATGACCCCGGCGCCGGAGGGCTCCTCGGCGCCGGGCGCCACGAAGCGCACCACGAGGCCGGGGTGGAGCCGCTCGCGGTCGGCCGCGGCGGCGCGGCCCTCGACCGTGAGCGATCCACCGGCCGCGATGCGCACGAGCGCGGTGCCGGGCGCCACCTCGGAGTCGGGCGGGATGCGGCTGTCCACGATCAGTCGGCCGGAGACCGGCGAGCGCAGGCTGAGCCGGGCGGTGCGGCCCTGAGCGGCTTCGAGGCGGGCGCGGGCGATCTCGGCTTCGGACTTGTAGGCCGCGAGCGAGGCCGCGGCCTCGACCCCGGCGTCGAACGCGCGCTGATGGCGTTCGAGCTCCGCCTTCGTGAGCTGCACCCGCAGGCGGGCCTCGGCGAGGTCGGCCTCGGCGTCGTGGCTGGAGATGCGCGCCAGCACCTCGCCTTCCCGCACCACGGCGCCGGTCACCAGGCCGCCCGCGAAGCGCCCGGGATAGTCGAGCCGGCCGGCCACGGGCACCGTGACCTCGGCGACGCCCGAGGGCTGGACCACGCCGAGCAGCGCCAGCTCGGGCTGGAACGGCGCCCACCGGGCGACCTCCAGGCGCACGGGCGAGGCCGGGGTCTCCTCCGGCACGTCGGCGGGCGCCGGGGAGCAGGCGGTCAGGGAGACGAGCAGCAGGGCAGTATTGGCGAAGTTGGCGGGCAATCTCATACAGCCTCCGGATCAGGCGATCATCGTCTCCGGCCGCCGGAGCCGGCGCCGGGCGTAGAAATAGAGCAGGACGGTCGCGGAGCCGAGCACCGCGACGCTCGCGGACCAGTCGATCAACGCCTCTTCTCTGGGGAAGAGCGCGGCGTGGACTCCGAAATGCCGGTCGGGCACCGGGTTGTGGAAGAACCACCGCTGCAGCGCGAGCGCGGTGGCGATCGAGGCGATCCAGACGCCGCCGGCGGTCTTCAGGCGCACCGCCCAGAACAGCGCCAGCGCGCCGAGGAACAGGCTCACGATCGCCACCTGCGCCAGGCAGGAGACGAGCGGGAAGGAGCGCTCCTCGCGCAGCCAGGTGACGAGCATCAGGAGCCAGCCCTGGAGCGTCATCACGAGGCTCACCGCGAACGCCCGGCGCAGGAAGTAGCGCTCCACGGCCGGCGACGACAGCGCCAGGTCCAGGCAGCCGGCCCGGCGCTCGACCTCGACCAGGCCGGCGAGCGCCGGCAGCCCGAGGATGAGCATCGGCACCAGAACCACCTGGCGGTACATCGCCTGCGGCTCGTCGCCGGCGTCGATCAGCATGCCGAGGAACGTCCAGGCGACGATCATCGCGTCGGCCACGGCGAACAGCCGCAGGCGCTTGCCGAGCAGCAGGTCGAGCGTGGTGCGGAGCGAGCGCAGGGCGGGACGGATCGATCTCACCGGGCGCCTCCCGTGAAGTAGGCGCGGTCGCGCGGCCCTCCCATCTTCACCAGCCGGTGGCACTCGTGGCCGGGGTCGAGGACCACGCTCTGCGGCCGGTAGCGGGTGGCGAGCTCGAAGCCGCTGGACTGGCCGGCGTCGGCGCGGACCATCGTCGATTCCGGGCCGAGGTCGGTCGCGAGCACCACCTTGCAGAAGGCCTCGCCCATGCCTTCGTTCTTCATCCGGCCGGTCACCCGCCAGCCGTCGCCTGCGCGCCGGAACTCGACGCCGTCGAGCACCGGATAGGGCAGGGCGGGGCCCTGGAAGGAGTCGCGGATCAGCCGGTCGATCGGGTTGGGGCTGCGGCGTTGGAGCAGGTCGAACAGCTCCTCGGCCGTGCCGGGCGGGGCGGACGGGTCGTCGCCGCGGTCCAGGAACTCCTCGACCGCGGCGCGCAGCGGCTCGTCGCCCATGCGGCTCCGCAGGGCCGACATCAGGGCCGGGAAGCCCGTGCTCCAGTAGCCGAAGTAGGCGTTCTCGGCGAACGGCGAGACCTGGATCGCCGCCTCGTCCGCCGGGTGGAGCGGGCCGACCGCGGCGCCGTTGACCGGCCCGAGCCCGAGGCGCTCCAGGGCCACGTCCTTGAGGAACTGCCGGAAGAACAGGGACTGCTTCGGGTCGAGGCGGCGGCGGCTGGCGAGGCGCACGGCGAGGATCTCGGAGACCAGGCGCTCCGGGTCGAGCGCGCGCACGCCGATCAGGTTGACCTCCTCCAGGAAGACCAGGTTGCCCTTGACCTTCACGAAGCTGTCCTCCAGGTCGAAGTAGGCCCAGTAGGGCGTGTTCCGGGTGCGGTCCTTCCACTCGACCACGACCAGCCGGCCGAGCGAGCCGATGCCGGGCCAGGCCTCCTCGATCATCCCGGCGCTCTGCGAGAGGAAGCCGAGGTGGAGGTCCGCGACCTGGCGGTGGGCGGGGAAGACCGCGACCGCCATCCCCTGGTTGTCGGCTTCCTTGAGCAGCGCGTGCCGGCCGCCGACCACGGCGAAGTCCGCGAGCGTGGCCCGGCAGCGGCTGGCCAGGCGGCCACCGGCCGCCACCCCGCCGCAGGAATCCGCCAGGAACGCGCCCGCCGGCACGGCCAGCGCGACCTCCACCTCGGCCGAAGGCGAGACCGCCTCGGCCGCGGGCTCGTCCTCGCGATGCCAGCCGCCGTAGACCGGGATCGGCAGCAGCGCGCCGCGCGACAGGTCCACGCCGAAGCCGGAGATCGACGGCTCGCGCCAGGCCGCCGCGAAGTTGAGGCGGTCGCGGCTGAACTGCGCGCCGCGGTGGATCTCGTAGCTCCCCTTGAAGCTCGGCTTGCCGCCGACGGCGCCGGCGGGAGACTGGGGGAAGACCGTCCTCGTCGGCACGCCGGAGAGGCGGAAGCGCAGCTCTCTCCGCCCGCCGGGAGGGATCGGCGGCGCGAGCGTGAGCGTCATGCGGTCCCAGGCGCGCGACGCGGAGACCGTCCCGGCGTCAGCCGCCACTTCCAGGGCCAGGTCCCGGTTGAGCTGGAACGCGAGATGATCGGCCGGCGTCCGGCCGGCGTTGATCATCTCGCCGGAGACCCGGAGGTCGACGCGGGAGCCCGGTCCGAGCCCGCCCTCGATCCGCCAGCGGCCGGGGAGCACGGTCGGGGGCGTCGGCGCGGGAGCGGACTCCTCGGCGGCGTAACGGACGTCGGCCTGGGACTCGTAGGCGTAGGCGCGGCCGAACAGCAGGCCGAGGATCGCCATCGCCGCGATCAGCCCGCCGGCCACGGCGAGCCGGTCGGCCCGGGCCGGCGCCGGGTCGGGCTTGTAGCGCTCCCGCATCTTCGCCAGGAGGAGGAGGGTGCTGCGGAGGGGGTGGTCCGGCCTCACCGGCCGCGGCTTGAGGTCCGGCCGGGTGCGGCGCAGGTAGAGGACCGCCGCGCCGAGCGTCGCCACCGCGATGGCGGAGAGCGGGGCGACGGTCACGAAGCTCTGGATGCCGAGCACGCCGAGGTCGGCTCCCGCCTCGCTGCCGGGCTGCGGGAAGTCGAACCCCCAGTCCCGGCGGCCCTGGAGCGTCTTCGTGGCCCGTCCGACCGAGTAGACGAGGCCGCGCAGGTTGAGCCAGGCCATGGGCGAGTCGAGCACCAGCCGCACGTGGTGCAGGGCCTCGTTGGCGAAGGCCGGCACCACGGCGAGGAGCAGCGCCAGGAGCGGGAGGGACGACAGCGATCCGCCGCCGATCGTGCCGACGCCGAGCCCGAGGGCCGACACACACAGCGCGAGCGGCACGAGGAGGAAGAGCCACGGCCCGAGCCAGGCGCCCGGCTCCAGGGGCCGGATGCCGTCCGCCGCCGCGATCCCCGCCGCGGCCAGAAGGGGGAGCGCGATCAGCGGCAGGATCACGGCCAGGAGCGCGACCCAGCGGCGCAGGAGATAGCCCGCGTTCGACACCCCGCAGAGCGTCACCGTGGTCCAGGCGCCGTCGCCCTGCTCGCGGGTCACGCCGTCGAGCGAGAGCAGGAACGCGAGCACCGCCGTCAGCACCGGCAGGACGACCAGGGTCTCGTCCACGTAGGTCGCCTCGCCGATCGCGAACGGGCTCCGGCCGCGCAGGAAGTGGGTGAGGATCGCCGGCATCGTCCCGGCGAGCACGTAGAGCCCGGCGAACGCCCGGAAGCGGAGCGACCGCGCCTGCGTCCGGATCTCGTAGGCGACGAAGGAGGAGGTGAGCCTCACGCCGCATCTCCTTCCGGACGAGGCGCGCCGTGGCGGGCGAGGAAGGCGCCGTAGGCCTCCTCCAGCCCGACCTCGCGCGGCTGGGCTCCGGGAACGGGAGACTCGGACCACACGACGCGCTCGATGTCGCCCTGGCGGTCGGCGCGGTAGCTCACCTCCAGCGCGCCGGGCGGCAGGTCGGAGCCGGCGGGCATCCGCCAGAGCCGGTCCGCCGACTGGCGCAGGATCTCGGTCGGGCTGCCGTCGAAGAGCAGCCGTCCGCGGCCGATGATCGCGAGCCGCGGGCAGGTCGCCTCGACGTCCTCCACGATGTGGGTCGAGAGCAGCACGGTCGTGCTCTCGGCGACCTCGCTGATCAGCCCCCGGAAGCGGATCCGCTCCTCCGGGTCGAGGCCGGCCGTGGGCTCGTCCACCACCAGGAGCCGCGGCGAGTGGATGAGCGCCTGGGCGATGCCGAGCCGGCGCTGCATGCCCCCGGAGTACGTCCCGGCCGGCCGCCGCGCCGCGTCCGCCAGGCCCACGCCCGAGATCAGCTCCCGCACCCGCTTCGGGAGCCCCCCGGCGATATTGTTCATGCCCCGCAGGCGCGCGCAGTGGAAGAGGTACTCCTCGCCGGTGAGGTGGGGCAGGGGGTGGTAGTCCTGCGGCAGGTAGCCGATCCGCCGCCGGATCTCCGAGCGCAGCGCCGGCCGCGCCGCGTCGAGCCCGTCGTACACCCGCCGGCCGGCGCTCGGCTCCAGTGCCAGCACCAGGATGGAGAGGAAGGTCGTCTTCCCCGCCCCGTTCGGGCCGAGCAGCCCGAACATGCCCTGGTCGAGAGAGAGGCTGACTCCCTTCAAGGCCTGCGTGCCGTCGGCGTAGGTCTTCGTGAGACCGTCGAGCTCGATCATGTCCGGTGTCTCGGTTGCTGTCCTAGTGTACTACACACACCGTACAGTATACGAGGGAAGCGGGAAAAGGGTTTGACCCACGACGAAGGAAATCCGGCTGCGGAGGGTTACAAGGGCCATGAGAGTTGTACTTGCAGCCTTGATCCTGCTCCCGACCCTGGCCACCCCTCCTGCCCTTCACCTCCCCTGGAAGGAAGCCGGCCTGACCGAGCGCGAGGCCGCGGCCCACCTGCTGAACCGGTTTGCCTACGGCCCGCGTCCGGGCGAGGTGGACGCGGTGGTGAAGATGGGCCTGGACCGCTGGTTCGAGCGCCAGCTCGCGGCGGGCCTGCCGGACCGGCGGCTCGACGAGCGGCTCGACAGACTGCCGGCCCTGGACCTGTCCGCGACCGAGATGGCGCTCGCCGACATGCCGCGGCGGGAGCTGGCGGGCCAGCTCCTCGCCCAGAAGCTGTGGCGGGCCGTGGAGTCGGAGAACCAGCTCTCCGAGGTCATGACCGACTTCTGGTTCAACCACTTCAACGTTTCGCTCACCGACAACCAGAGCCGCGCCTACGTCCTCTCCTATGAACGGGACGCCATCCGGCCGAACGCCCTGGGGAGCGTCCGGGATCTCCTGGAGGCGACCGCGAAGCATCCGGCCATGCTCCTCTACCTCGACAACGCGCAGTCCTCCGCGCCGGACGAGGCGCCGACCACCTTCACGCCGCGCCGCCGGCCGCCGGCGGAGCCCCCCATGGAGTCAACGGGCAGGCGCGTGCGGCCCCACGGCCTCAACGAGAACTACGCGCGGGAGCTCCTCGAGCTCCACACCCTGGGCGTCGACGCCGGTTATACGCAGCAGGACGTCGTCGAGGTGGCGCGCGCCTTCACCGGCTGGTCCGTCCTGCCACCGGGCCCGCGCCGCGAGCAGGTGGAGCGCCGGCTGGAGCGGGTCGGGCGAGCGAGAGGGCTGGGTTTCCAGAGGGACGGCGAGTTCCTGTTCCGGGCCGACCAGCACGACGCCGCGGCGAAGACCGTCCTGGGAAAGAAGCTCCCGGCCGGCCGCGGGATCGAGGACGGCGAGCAGGTGCTCGACCTCCTGGCGCTCCACCCGGCCACGGCGAGGCACCTGGCGTCCAAGCTGGCGGTGCGCTTCGTCTCCGACAATCCGCCGCGGGCGCTGGTGGACCGGCTCGCGGCCGTCTACCTGAAGAGCGGCGGCCAGGTGCGGCCGGTGCTCCGGGCGCTCGTGGAGTCGCCCGAGCTCTGGAGCCGCGAGGCGGTGGGCGCCAAGATCAAGTCGCCGTTCGAGCTGGCGGCCTCGTCGCTGCGCGGCCTGGGAGCGGAGGTGGACGAGCCGCGCGACACCCTGCGCTGGGTCTCCGACATGGGGCAGAAGCTCTACGCCTACCAGGCGCCGACCGGCTTCCCGGACCGCGCGGAGGCCTGGGTCAACACCGGCTCGCTGCTGAGCCGCATGAACTTCGGGCTGCAGCTCGCGGCCGGCCGGGTAAGGGGCGTCGAGTTCGACCTCGCCGCGCTCGGTGGTGGCCGGGGTGGCCACGAGCCGGCCGACCGGAAGGCGGCGCTGCGCGAGTACGCCGGCCTGCTCCTTCCGGGCCGCGACCTCAAACCGGCGCTCGCCCTCCTGGAGCCGACGGTCGCGGACCCCGAGCTGCCGAAGAAGGTGGAACGGTCCACGGCCGTCGAGCAGGTCGTGGGCGTCATCCTGGGCTCTCCGGAGTTCCAGAGAAGGTAGGTAGCAACACCATGTGGACGCGCAGACTCTTCCTGAAATCCGGCGCCGTCGCCCTCTTCACCTGGGGCGCCGGTCCGCAGTTCCTCGCCCGGGCGGCGCAGGCCTCTGCCGGCCGCCGCAAGGTGCTGGTGACGATCTTCCAGAGAGGCGCCATGGACGGCCTCATGGCCGTCCCGCCGGTGGAGGGCCTGGGCGCCTTCCGGCCGCGGCTCGCCATGAGCGCGGCGCGGTCCGCAGGCGAGGAGGCCCTGCTGGATCTGGGCGTGGGGTTCGGTCTCCATCCCGCGTTCGAGCCGCTCGTGCCGTTCTGGCAGGAGAAGCGGCTGGGGATCGTCCACGCCGTGGGCTCGCCGGACCCGACCCGCTCCCACTTCGACGCCCAGGACTACATGGAGACCGGCACGCCGGGCCGCAAGGGCACGCCCGATGGCTGGCTCAACCGGGCGGTCGGACTCCTCGGCCATGAAGGGAGCCCGTTCCGGGCCGTGGCCCTGACGCCGGCCCTGCCGCGCTCGCTCTACGGCGAGGAGCCGGCGATCGCGGTCACCGACCTCGCGCGCTTCCGGGTGAGCCCCGCCGCGCCGCAGGCCGCGAACGGTTTCGAGGCCCTCTACCGCGAGACCACGCAGCAGGTCCTCCGCGATACCGCGGGCGAGACCTTCCAGGCCATGCAGATGCTCACGCCCGAGACGATCGCGCGCTACCGGCCGGCGGACGGGGCCGACTACCCGAAGACCCCGCTCGGCCAGGCGATGCGGCAGATCGCACTGCTGATCAAGAGCGACGTGGGCCTGGAGATCGCCTTCGCGGAGTCGGCCGGCTGGGACACCCATGTCCAGCAGGGCACCGTGAACGGCACCTTCGCGAGGCAGGCGAAGGACCTCGCGCAGTCGATCCACGCCTTCTGGACCGACCTGGGCATGCGGCAGGACGACGTGCTCCTGACCACGATGACCGAGTTCGGCCGCACCGTGAGGGAGAACGGCTCCGGCGGTACCGACCATGGCCATGGCTCGTGCCTGTTCGTGCTTGGCAACCGGATCGACGGCGGCAAGGTCCACGGCGACTTTCCCGGTCTTTCTCAGGGAGCGCTCTTCGAGGGCCGGGACCTGCCGGTGACCACGGACTTCCGCTCCGTCTTCTGCGAGCTGGCGGGAGGTCACCTGGGGGTCCGCGACGACGCGAAGCTCTTCCCGGGCTGGACCGGCAAGCGGCTGCCCCTGCTCCGGGCATGATAGAGATGAAGGGTGGAGACGACGATCATTCGCCTGGATGATGTGGCGCCGCAGCCCTGGCGCAATGGCGGAGGCCGGACCCGCGAGCTGCTCGTCTGGCCTGACGCCGGAGACTGGCGGCTGCGGATCAGCCTGGCCGACATCGAGAAGGACGGTCCGTTTTCCGCCTTCCCCGGCGTTACCCGCTGGTTCACCGTGGTCCAGGGCCAGGGCGTCGTGCTGAGCTTCGGGCCTCGTACCGAGACGCTCGGGCCCGGCAGCGCTCCCTTGAGGTTCGACGGCGCCGCCGCGCCCGGCTGCGAGCTGATCGGCGGGTCGACCCGCGATCTGAACCTGATGCTCCGCGGCGGAGAAGGCGTCATGGAACCGGCCGCCGCGGGCCGGCCTAGGGACGGCGGCGGCTTCGCGCAGCGAGGCCTGTTCACCGCCGTCCCGGGAACCCTCCGATGCCAGGGCGCCTCGACGCCGCTGCCCGCCTGGACGCTGGCTTGGCAGCGTGACGCGATCGGCGCCCTGGTCTTCGAGCCCGACGAGCCCGCCTCCGGACCGGTCGGGTGGTGGTTGGGCTTCAGCCCGGCAGGGACCTTGTAGAATGTCTCTGGAGGTTCGCATGCAACACCGATCGGAGCGATTTGTCGTCGATGAAGCGGGGAACCGCGTCGCCGTTCTCCTGGATGTCGCGGAGTATCAGTCCATACTCGAGGATCTGGAGGAGCTCGAATCGATCCGCGCCTACGACCTCGCCAAAGCGAGCGGCGAAAAGCCGATCCCCTTTGAGCAGGCCATCCAGGAGATCGAGAGAAAACGGCGTTGAGCCATCGCCTCTCGATCCTGCCGCGGGCCCAGAAGGAGCTGGAGCGGCTCCAATCAAGTACCTACGAACGGGTCCGGGATGCGATCCGGGCTCTGGGCGAGGAGCCCAGGCCTCCCGGATGTCGCAAGCTGAGCGGACGCGCAGGATGGCGCATCCGCGTAGGCGACTATCGGGTCCTCTATGAAATTGATGACTCTGCGGCGGAGGTGATCATTCTGAATATCGGTCACCGCCGGGACATCTACCGCTGAGCTGCGCCAGAGGCCGGGGCCCCAGGCCCCGGCCCTCCTGATCACATCGACTCGTCGGCCGACGGGCCGTAGATCGACGGTACCGGCACGTCGTTGAGCCGCAGGTAGACCGAGAGCTGGCCGCGGTGGTGGATGATGTGGTTGGTCACGAAGCTGCGCAGCACCGCCACCCGGGGCATGGTGAAGATCGTGTGGCCGGCGTTCTTGAACGTCCAGGGGACCATGAAGTCCTTGTCCTCCGCGGCGGCGATGGCCTCTCGGCCCGCCTTCACGTGCTCGTCGAACGTGGCCAGGGCGGACGCGGTCGACTCGAACTCGGGCGGCGTGTAGGCCGGGCCGCCCGGCGGGTTCATGTGAAGCTCGGTCTGGCCCATGGTCGCGTTGACCCAGTTCGGCAGGGTCGCCAGATGCTGGCTGAGCCGGCCCAGGGTCATCGACTTCGGGTGCGGCTGCCAGTCCTTCTTATCCTCGGGGACCCGCTCCAGCAGCTTGCGGGTGGTCGCCATCTCGTGGTCGTACTCGGGCAGGATCGAATCCTTGATCGCCATGTCTTCGTCTCCTAGAGCTTGGAAGGTCCGCCTGCGGGGGCGGGCGGATGCATTCTAGACCGGCTCAGGACTGCACGGGCTTGCCCATCTCCGAGAAGAACTTGCCGAGCGCCGCGAGCACCATGCGCTCGATCTCGGCCTGCGAGGGACCGGGGGTGGCAGGCTGCGGCTCCGGCTCGGATGCCGCGGTCTCGGAGCCCTGCGCCGGATGGAGCTGCTCCAGGAGGCGCTGGAGACGCCACGCCTCCCCGCTCTCCTCTTCCCGGTGGGGATAGGCCGCATGGAAAAACCGCGAAGGCGAGAACCCGATCACCTCGCAAATATCCAGTATGTGCTTTACTTTGAGCTCGATACCCCCGCTGAACAGACGGCTGAGGCTCCCGCTGCTCAGACCGAGCTTGCGCTCCACCTCGCGCTGCGTGATGTTCGAGAACTTGACGGTCGCAGACAGCAAATTTGTGAGTCTCACAACTTCATCTTCGTTCATAGTGCGTTCTAGCGTACTTCATTTCCTCATGGGCATGCCAGATCCCCCCTGGAAGAACCAGGGGGGAATGAGAGCGGCCGGACAGGGGTGAAGGAGGTTTCTAGCGCTTCCGGGCGATGAAGAAGGTGTGGCTGATCTCCGGGTGGGGCCTCTCGACGACGATGTCGAGCCCCGCCTCGGCCAGCCACCGGCGGTGGTCGGAGGCCGGGTACGCCATGCCGTTGCCGCCCGCCGCCGCGATGAAGTAGACCGACGACTTCACGGCCTGGAGAGGCCCGGTCTCGTCGTCGTTCGAGGTGATCGTCCAGAGGATGAGCCGGCCGCCCGGCTCCAGGGCGCGCTGCACCTTGGCGTAGACCTCGCGGATCCGGTCCGGCGCGAAGATCTCCACGAAGTGCGAGATGAGCACGCCGTCGTAGCCCGCGGGCAGCTCCTGGGTGAAGACGTCGCCGGGGTGGAAGCTCACCCGGCCCTCCATGCCATGCTGGCGGACGTTCTCCGCCGCCTTCTCGCAGACCGTGGGCAGGTCGAAGAGCGTGCCGGTGATGGCGGGGCTCCTCTCCAGGAGCCGCATCTGGACCGACGCGTTGCCGCCTCCGATGTCGAGCAGGCGGTGGATGCCCTCCAGGTCCTCCACCGCGCAGTCGAGGCAGCTCATCTTCGAGTACTCGGCCATCGCCGTATGGAAGAGGTCCTCCAGCTTTTTGTCCGAGGCGAACGCCTCGTAGAGCGTCTTCGTGTCGTCCTGGCCGAGAGCGCGCAGGCCCACGGCCCGGCCGGCGCGCAGCGAGTCCAGGAAGAGGTTGCAGGCCTTCTGCTGCACCTCGCGGGTGAAGCGCACGAAAGCCAGCATGCAGAACGGCTCCCCCTCGACCAGATAGGTGGCCGCGGCCGCGGTATTGCGGTACCGTCCGTCCGCCTTGCGCTCGGCGAGGCCCGCCTCGCAGCAGCCCAGCAGCACGATGCGCGCGCCGTGGACCGAAAGGCCGCAGTGCTCCGCCACCTGTTCCAGGGTGGCCGAGCCGACCTCGTTCAGGAACGTGAAGAGCCCCACCTCGCACGCCGCGGTCAGAACCTCGGTCCGGATGTAGCCGTTCAGGCTCTCCCCCAGCACCAGCCACGGGCTCGGGTTCAACCCCGAATGCGCCAGGCTCACCTCGTCCTTGGACATGGTCATGGTCAACGGGCACCTGCCTTTCTGTTCGACGTCTGAAAAATTTTCTGCAAATTTACCATAGTCCCGCCGTGCAACCTTCTCCAGCCGTCTGCGTATCCCCCGTTGACGAACGACTACCGGGGTAGTACTATCGCGGTAGTTGAGACGGAGGAGACAAGCTCATGGATGAATCCCACCACCTCGGAGACCTCCAGCTCGCCATCATGCGGATCCTCTGGAACCGCGACGAGGCGAGCGTGGCGGACGTCCACGAGGCGCTCGAGCCCGAGCGGGGCCTGGCCCTGACCACCATCGCCACGATGCTGGCGAAGATGGAGAAGAAGGGGGTCGTGGAGCACCGGGCGGAAGGGCGCCGGTTCCTGTACCGGCCGACGGTCAGCGAGGGGCAGGTACGCCGCTCGATGGTGTCGGACCTGACTTCGCAGCTCTTCCGGGGCGACGCGTTCGCCCTGGTCAACCATCTGCTGTCCGAGCACGGGATCGACGCGGGCGAGTTGAACCAACTCCGCCAGCTCATCGCGGCCAAAGAGAAGGAGGACCGGTGATGTTCGAGTCTTGGATGTCCGGAATGTCCGGAGCGGTCGGTCAGGCCACGGCCTGGCTGTTGACGTACGCCCTGCACAGCACGCTGTTCCTGGGCCTGGCCTGCCTCGCGTCGCGCCGGCTGAGCCGCCGGGCGCGCCTGGAGGAGGCGGTCTGGCGCTTCGCGCTCCTGGCCGGCCTGGTCACCGCCACCGTCCAGCTCGCCGCCGGGTGGGAGCCGCTCGCCGGCCGGTGGACGCTGGAGGCGCCGGTCCCCTCCTCCTCTCATACCGTGGCCGCCCTGGAAGCGCCGAGGGCGCAGGCCGTCGCGCCCCTTCGCGCTGTCGAGAGAATCGCGACCGCGCCCGTCCGGTCTTCCCATCCCCTGCCGCCGGTCCCTGCCGCGCCGCAGATCGATCTGCGGGTGGCGGCCCTGGGTCTCTGGGCCGCCGGCGCGCTGCTCCTCGCGGCACGCTGGGGCTGGTCCTATCTCCGCCTGCGCCGGCGCCTGCGGGCGCGGCCTGAGGTGATCGGCGGCGGAATGTTCTCGATCCTCGGCCGCCTGACGGGCGAGCAGGGCTTGGCGCCGCTGGTGCGCCTGACCTGCTCGTCTCGGGTCTCGGTGCCGGTGGCCCTGGGCGTGCTCCGGCCGGAGATCTGCGTGCCGCCGCGCGCCCTCTCCCACCTGGAGCCGGAGCAGCAGGAGGGGATGCTGGCGCACGAGCTGGCGCACCTGGTGCGGCGCGATCCGTTCTGGCTCGCGTTCAGCCGTCTCCTGTCCGGGATCTTTTTCTTCCAGCCGCTGAACCGGGTGGCCGGCCGCCGGCTGCGCGAGCTGTCGGAGCGCCTCTGCGACGAGTGGGCGGTGGAGCGGACCGGCCGTCCCCTGTCGCTGGCCCGCTGCCTGGCCGAGGTGGCCGGCTGGTCGGTGGCGCCGTTCCGGGACCTCCCCGTCCCGAGCATGGCGGACCGCCCGTCGAGCCTGGCGCAGCGCATTCGCCACCTGCTCGACGACGCCCGCTCGCCCGAGCGCCGCGTGAAGCCGCTCTGGCTCGCCGTTCCGATGCTGGCCGTCCTGGTTGGCGTGGCGGCGGTCGCGCCAGGCGTCTACGCCGCGGCGGGCACGGAGAAGGTGCAGGAGCCGGCCGCGCCCGTCCTCGCCGCGGATGCCGCGGAGGCGGAGGCGCCGGTGGAGCCCGAGCTGGCAGTCGAGCCCGATGACCCCGACATGGACGCGGAGGATGATTTCGACGCCGTCGCCGACCTCGGCGATCTCGACGATCTGGACGACCTGGTCGATCCGGACCTCGAGCGGGATCTCGACCGCCTGTCCGACGAGGTGGACGACCTCGCGGAGCTCGCCGACTTCGGCGATATCGGCGATGTCGGCGATGTCGGAGCCATGCCTGCCCTGGCCGCGATGGGCGAGGTCTTTGCGCAGATCGGAGACATGGACTGGGAAGACTTCGGGCGTGGCCAGGGGCTCTCCGAGGCCGACCAGAAGCGTCTGGAGGAGATGTCGGAGCGCCTCTCCCGCGAGGCCGAGGAGCTGTCGGAGAAGTACTCCGGCGACTACGAGGCCATCGCCGACCGGATCTCCAACCAGATGGAACCGGAGCTGGAGCGCATCTCCGAGCAGGTGAACCGGGACCTCGCGCCCCAGATCGAGCGCATCTCCGAGCAGGTCAACCGCGAGCTGCAGCCGCAGATCGAGCGCATCTCGCAGGAGGTGGCCGAGCGCATGAAGACGCTGGGCCCCGAGATGGAGAAGCTCCACCAGGAGGCCGAACGGCTGCGCAAGGAAGGCAAGTTGAATGACGCGGAGCGCGAGCGCATCCGCGAGCAGGCGCGGGAGATGGCCCGCCGGGCCCGCCCGTCCGACGAGGAGCTGAGGGCTCTCCGCGAAGCCCAGACCCGGTACCGCGAGGAGATGCGTCGGGTGATGGAAGAGCACCGGGACGAGATCGAGGCGGCCCGCAAGGAAGCCCGCCTCCAGGGTGAGGCCCTGCGGGACCAGATGCGCCAGCGGCTCGAAGCCGATCCGAAGTACCGCGAGCTCCGCGAGCGGCACCGGCAGGAGATGGAGCAGTTCCGCGAACGCCACCGCGAGGAGATGCGGAAGATGCGCGAGCAGATGAGGCAGGACCGCGAGCGGCAGCGCAGCAGGGAAAAGGAGAAGGAGAAGCCGGTGGAGAAGGAGAAGGAAAAGCTACCGGCAGCCGCCTGAGGGTTTCGCCGCGGGTGAGTGGCCGCTCCGGATTTCCGGCCCCGGAAGCCACCCGCCCGCGGTTTTTTGTCTTACTTCGCCCGCACGCTCTTCAACATCGCCAGGAAGTTGTCCCGCTCGGCGGAGATCGTGGAGTCGGGGCCGGTGGCCTTGAAGAACCAGGGTCCGCCAGCGCCTTCCACCACGGCGCCGAGGAGGCGCGAGTTCGGCTGCTCGGTGGCCGGACCGGTGCCCATGGTGCTCGGCTTGAGCGTGCCGGGCACGTCGATCCAGGTGACGCGATAGCCGTTGGCCTCGAAGGTCTCCGGCGCCGGGCTCGTGCCCGCGGGGACCTCCATCTGGTCGATCCAGCGCTGGATGTTGGCCTCGACACCGCCTCCGCCGCCGGCTCCGAAGTAGAAGACCACGAGGCTGCCGGGTTCTCCGGGTCCGGGGATGGCCGCCTGGGCGATGCGCATGCTCGAAGCGGGCGGCTCGCTCTGCCAGTTCGCGGGGACCGCGAAGTCGATGGCGCCGTCCTGCGGGGGCTGCGCCGGCGAATCGCCGACCTTCTCGCCGCGCGAGGAGATCGGGCCGACCCCGCCGGCGTCCTGGGACACGGAGCCGGCTTCCGGCGTGGGGGGAGGCGGTGTCTCGTCGCCTTGCTTGCAGGCGGCGAGCGGGAGCAGGAGCAGAAGGATCGGCGAAAGGGGGAGAAGGGCTTTCCGGATCATGGCGCGGAGCCTATCATCGGGCCGTTTCCGCTAGAATCCACCCGGAAGCGCTCGGGGGCTGGTGCTCTCTGCGGTCTTCAAAACCGTTGTCCGGCGCCGGTTGCGGCGTCGGGGGTGGGTTCGATTCCCATGCGCTTCCGCCATTTGAAGGAGAGTCAACGGTGGCTGGCGGGGAGCGCTTCCCAGAGCCACTGTCCCACCCGCCGGGCGGAAACGTAGCTCACCCAGGCGGCCGCACCGAGCAGTTGGGTGTCCTTGGGATACCGGGCACGATAGGCGGCGACGACGGCGCCGTCCACCCGGTAGGAGGCGAGCGCGGTGAGAAGGGCGAAGCGGCCCGCGGCTCTCTCTTCTGGGGGAACCCCGGCAAGCGCGGTGTCGAGCTCTTTCGGGCCCAGACCCCCGAGACCCGGATCGGTGCCATCCCAGGCTTCGAGCCGTTCCAACACCCGCTCCCGTACCGATTCGTGCAGCGCGTCCTGGACCGCGGCGTCCACGGCTGCGGCATAACGAGCGAAGGCGCCGGCCACGCTGGGATTCCCCCGTGCCCAGGGGAGGTCGGCCGGCAGATCGGCGGGCCCCAGGAGGGCCAGCGACGCGCCCGGCACGCGACGGACCGAAACGAGCGCCGCAAAACGGCCGGCAGCGAGCTTCCTGATCCACCCCTTGGCCCAAGGAACCACCGAAGGCAGGGGATATGGCGATTCAGGCAGGAAGACGTGGGCCATACGGTTGATGTAGTGGAACGCCATCGCGGTACCGATCATCTCGCTAGTGTCCGCGGCCGGGAACGGCGGTCGTGACAGCGCAGCGGCTCCGGGAGAACGGTGCGCCGCCCCCCAGGCCACGACCTCGCGGAACCTCTCGTCGCGCAACGCGCCGGGTTTCCTGCCCGCGAGCGCCTGGGCGGCGTCCCGCTCCCCGGCCGCTTCCAGCATGAGGGTATGGGCGTCAATGCAATAAGGACAGCGGTTGAGGCGCGAGATCTCCGCCGCAAGGGCCTCCTTGACCGGTCTCGCGACTTGACCGGCTACGAGTGTCTCCCGCAGCACGCACCAGGCGCCGGCCAGCAGCCGCGGCACCGGAGAGTGGAGAGGGATCGGCGGCAGCAACCCGAACTCCCGCCGCGCCTGGGAGTAGACCTCGGCCACCAGCCCGGTGGCCGCTGCGGGCGAGACCGGCTGGAGGTATCGGATCTCGGGCATATGGCGGCTGGAAGTATATCTGCGCTTCGGTTGAAGGTCTGGGATTGCTTTGGGTGCCTTTGAGGCGTATAACCGCCTGCTCATGAAAATGTCCGGCTTTCAAGTTCTGCCCTTGTCCGAGGCGGCCCGCGGGGCGCTCGGCACGCCCATCCAGAATGCCCTGGTCGTCCATGCCGGCACCACGGCCGAATTTACCGAGGTGAATCCCGACCTGCAGATCCTCGACGCGAAGAGCGCGTTCTGGCACTCCGTCGAGTGCGAGGCGAAGATCAACGTCGGCCTGCCGCTCGACCGCTTCGGCGATCTTCTGGAAGGTCTGCCCGGCGACGCGTTTTCCTTCGGCCCGCTCTCGCACAGCCTCTCGTATGAGCGGCACTTCCTTCTGCGCGCGGGGAGCGCCGAGGTCTACGTCGTCCGGCTCGGCAGGAAGAATGACAAGCGCAAGCCGGCGATCAAGGTCAAGGAGACCCGGGGAGAGAGGAACGGGATCCTGCTCCGCAGCATGAAGCTCGAAGAGTGGAGCCCGGCTGCCTTCGAGGCGGTGGTCGAGGACTTCGGCGCCCGTCATGGCGCGCCGGTGCGGATCACGGGGCTGCGTCCGTTCTACAAGCGCAAGGCGCGCGCGGTCTGCGTTCATCGCCGGCACGGCGTGGTCTTCGGGGTCAGCCTCGACCACTCCAAACCGGTCGGCCTGCGCGCCGAGCTGTCCCAGATCGAGGTCGAGTACTGGAGCACGCTCCTGCCCAGGAGCGCGGCGCCAAGCCCGGCGGGATTGCCGCCAATACCGAGCGAATCGTTGATCGCCGACGTCCACGTCGAGCTTTGCGATCTGCTCTGCGGGCAGCTCGAACGCGCAGGCGTGGCGTTCGAGCCGACGCACCTGACGAAATCGGAATGGATCCGGCAGGTGACCGAATGCGCCAGGTGATCGGATGAGGATCGTCGAGCGCTGGCTCGACCTGCCCGGCTCCACCCGCGAGCTGCTGAGCCGCCGCCGCTGGGATTTCGCGTCGCAGAACCATGACGACGACTTCCACACGGACGTGCTCTTCCTGCGGGTGTCGTGCGGCTCGATGGCGTCCTTCGCCGGCCGGGCGAACCGCTCGGTACTCTCCTATCATGATGGGTTCGACGCCCGCTTCTTCTACGAGGAGCAGGACAACCGCGGGGTGATCGCGCATCTCGTGGAGCGGTATTTCGGCGACCGTCCCTGGCGCGAATCGATCCCGGGGGCGATCCGCGAGGCCGCCGCCCGGCTCGACGCGGTTTCGTCTCCTCTGCGGACGCCCGAGGCGCTCCGCCGTCTGTCGCTGTCCGAGCTGCGGGCCGTCTACGCAGCCCAGCTCGAGGCGCACCTGAAGCTCTACGAGCCCTGCTGGACCGCCGAGGCGCTGCAGGCCGCGGGCAAGGGATTGACCGAGGCGTTGATCCGGCTCCTGCTCGAAAAAAACGTTTCCCGCGAGACGCTTTTCGAGGTTTTCAATACCCTGACCGTGACCGATGCGCCCTCGATCTTCGGGGCGGAGCAGGAGCGGCTGGTGCGCGCGGCGATGGCGATCGCGGACGATCCGGCGCTCAAGGCCCTGGCGACGGCGCACCCGGCGCGGGCGAAGCTGTATTTCGACGCGCCGGTGCTGCGGTTCGCGCGCGAGGTGTCGGCGAGCAGCGGCGTCTTCGCCTATCACGGGTTCTCCCTGCGCCGGCGCGCTTCGGAGGACGACGTCCTCGAACGGCTGGTCGAGCTGGTGGCCGACGACGCCCGCCGCGAGCGCGAGCGCATGCTCGTCGAGCGCCGCGCGGCGTCCCTCGAGGAGCGTTCACGGCTGGAGCGGGAGATCGGGCTCGACGACGACGAAATCTCGCTGTTCCGGACGTATGCCGAGCTCGGCAACACGAAGGTGCTGCGCCGGATGGTGCAGCTCCACAATTTCGAAATCCTCGACGCCCTGCTCCGCGAGCTCGCGATCCGGCTGGACACCTGCGAGGCCGTCTTCCGCTTCATGACGCCGGAGGAGGTCCTCGGCTGTTTCGATCGCGGACAGGTGGACGACGAAGCGCACTATCGCCAGCGCGCTCGATCGATGACGTTCGTCATCCATGACGGCGAGGAATTCCTTCTGGTCGGAGAGGCGTCGCGGACCTGCCGGGAGGCGGTGGTCGAGGTTCCGATCGGCGCTGGAGGGCAGCTCGCCGGCGTTCCGGTCTCCCCGGGCCGCGCGCGAGGACGGGCCGTGCTGGCGGTCCGCAATGACGAGTCGCTCCGCCAGCGCTTCCGCGACGGCGACGTGCTGGTGAGCGTCGAGACCGACCCGGACCTGGTGCCGGTGATGCGCAGGGCGTCCGCGATCGTGACCGATCAGGGCGGCATCACGTCGCACGCGGCGATCATCGCGCGCGAGCTCGGCGTTCCCTGCGTCACCGGCGTGGCGGGCGCGACGGTCATCATCCAGGAAGGGGATCTCCTGGTCGTCGATGCCTGGCGCGGGACGGTGGAGATCATCGATGCTGCCGCGCCCGACACCGTGGATCGCCCGCTCCATCGGCTCGGCCAGGGAGCCTGGCCCGAAACCGATCAAACCGGGCGCAAGGCGGCGGTGCTGCACCGGTTGCGGCAGGCGGGCCATCCGGTGCCAGAGGGTTTTCTGGTGCCCGACTACGTCAGCGGCGATCGGCCCGCGCCGGTCGCCGCGATCGAGGACGAGCTGGCGTTCCTGGCGGCAGGCGATGCGAGGGCGCTCTGGGCGGTGCGCAGCTCGGCGACCTGCGAGGACGGCGACCTTCAATCCCACGCCGGGCGTTTCACCACCCAACTCGGCGTGGCGAGCGCGGACGTGGCGCGGGCGATCGACGAGATCCAGCGCGAGCGTCTGGACCGTTCGGGTGGCGGGGCGGGTGGCGAGGAGGATTTCGAGCTGCCGGTGCTCGTCATGCGGATGGTCGATGCGACCGTGTCCGGGGTTGTCTTTACAATCGACCCAAGGTATCCCGATTCCGGCGAGATGATCGTCGAGACCACGCCAGGCCTCTGCGAGGCGCTGGTTTCCGGCCACACCCGGCCCCGCTGCGCGCATGGGCCGCTCGATGGCAGCGCGCTGGCGGGGGAGACCTGGCTGACGCTGGAGCAAAGCAGCCGGCTCCTCGAAGAAGTGGCGCGGCTCCAGGAGACTCTCGGCGAGCGGGCCCTCGACATCGAGTTTTCGTTTGCCGGCGAGCGGCTGTTCGTGCTGCAGGCGCGGCCCCTGTCGCGCGCGCAGTGGGGAGGAGGGGAGAGCGGGACATGACGGCGATCCGGGCGGACGGCCTGTATAAATGTTATGAGCGCCGCAACTGGCGCGGGCGCGTCGTGGAGAGCGTCGAGGCGGTGCGCGGGATTTCATTCGAGGTGCAGCCCGGCGAGATGGCCGCCTTCATCGGAGCCAACGGCGCCGGCAAGAGCACCACGCTGCGGCTGCTCTCGGGCGTGCTGACGCCGACGCGCGGAGAGGCCTCGATCTGCGGCCATCGCAGCGGCACGCCGGAAGCGGCGATGCGTTTCGGCTTCGTGTCCGGCAATCGCAGCCTGCTCTGGTCGCACATGACGGTGCGGCAGAGCCTGGAGATCCTCGGCGCGATCTACGGGCTGCGCGCGGCGGAACGCCGGGAGCGCATCGCGGCGCTCGCCAGGGAGCTGGATGTGGAAGGTTTTCTCGGCCGGCGCGGCGGCACGCTCTCGCTCGGCGAGCGCATGCGCTGCGAGATGGCGGCGGCGGTGCTGCACCGTCCGGCCGTCCTGCTGGCCGACGAGCCCACGCTCGGTCTGGACATTCCCTCCCGGTGGGCGCTGCGCGAGCTGCTGCGCGGCTGGACGCGCGCCTCCGGCATCACGCTGCTCCTCACCAGCCACGACGCCGGCGACATCGAATCGCTCTGCGAGCGCACGCTGCTCATCGCCCAGGGACAGCTCGTCTTCGACGGGCCGACCGCGACGCTCGAGAGCCAGGCGGGCTCGCTCGAAGAGAGCCTCGCCCGGTACATGGGGGACCGGCGGTGAGGCGCTTCGCGGAGGTGCGCGCGATGCTGCTGCTCGCGCGCTATGAGTTCGCCGAGCTGGTCCGGCATCCGGCGCCCATCCTGATGCGCTGCCTGACCCTGCCGGTCTATGTCGTGGCCCTGACCGCTCTGTGGAACGGGTTGCGCAAGGGGGCCGGCGCCGGGGACGGGTTTCCGGCGCTGGCCTACTTCCTGTTCACGCAGACCATCCTCGACAGTTGTCTGAACCGCTTCGGGATCGGCTCGCTGGTGCTCGGGTTCGAGCCGGCTCTCTCCCGCCCGCTCTCGTGGCGGGCGCAGGGCGTGGCGCAGGGGTTCGGCCGCACCGCCGGACAGCTCCTCGTGATCGGCGGGCTGGTGCAGGTCTTCCTGGCGCTGACCGACGCAGCGTATCGGCCGGTTATCGCGGGCATGGCGGGCATGGCGGGCATGGCGCTCCGCTGGCTGCTCGTCCTGCCGCTCCTCGCGCTGGCCGACGCGCTGGCGACCGAGGTGATGGCCGGCCTCTACATCCGGGTCGGCAAGTCGGACAGCCTCCGATTCGTCGTCACCAAGAGCCTGCTCGCGCTCGGCGGCGGTCTGTATCCGCTGCTCGGCGAAGGGCAGAGTGGGATCGGCTGGATGCGCTACCTGCCGTTCTCGGATTTCGTCTTTCAGCCGGCCTACTTCTGTCTGTACGGCCACGCCTTCGGCATGGAGACCGGGCTCTGGCTCGTGCGTGTGGCGTGCTGGATGGCTCTGCTCGCGCTCGCCGCGCACGCCTCGTTCCGGTTGGCGTGGCGCGGCCTGCAGGTGGCGGGAGGATGAGGCTCCGATGAGGTTCCGGCGGGCCGCGCTCTTCCTCTGGGTTTCGATCTCGCGCACGCTGCGCGCCGACCTCTCCCTGTTCGCCGACGCGGCCGTGGGGCTGGCCTGCATGCTGATCGTTCACGGCCTGCAGCTCTCCGCCTTCTGGCTGCTCCTGCGCGAGCTCAGCCCGGGCTCGCTCGTCCCCTACCTCGGCCAACAGGGTGCGATGATCATGGCCTGGGGAGCGATCGGCGTGGGGTTCGACGGCCTGCGCCGGCTGGCGTTCGCGATCGAAAACGGTGAGATCGAGTCCTTTCTGGGCCTGCCGCTGCCGCCGCTCCTCGTGGCCGCCGCGTCCGCGTCGAGCGTCGTCGCCCTGGCGGACGTGCTCTTCGGCCTCGTGCTCCTCGGCGTGACGGCCTGGTTCGATCCGTGGCGCGCTCTCCTCGGCCTCGCCTGCGTGCCGATGGCGTTCTTCACCTTCGCCGCCCTGTTCACCCTCGGCGGAGCGGCCGCGCTCTGGATGCGGCGCGGCGGAGCGCTCAGCGACTTCCTGGTGTTCACCACGTTCACGCTCTCCTCGCTCCCCTCGGCCGCCGCCTTCCAGGGTAACGCGCGCCTGCTCCTGTATCTCTGCCCGGCGCTGCTCACGGCCTACCTGCCCTACGACAGTCTCGCCGCGGCGCGCGTCTGGACCCTGCCGCTCGGGACGGCGGCATCGATCCTGTTTCTCTGGCTCTCGTCCCGGCTCTTTACACAGGCCCTGCGGCGGGCGGAATTTTCGAGCGTCGCCCGAATGCGGCGGTGAGGCTCTGTCAGAAAGCGGCTGTGTCCGCCACGGGTTTTCACCTGGCCTGAGCGCGCCCATCCTTCCTTTAATTACGGAAAGGGGAGATGGAATCGCCGTCGCCCGCTCCCATGCCGGTCAGCCGGTGCAGCGTCTCCTTCGTCCGCAACCTGCCAAGCCGAAGTCGCGGTGGATAACGCGAAGTCGCGAGGGATAAGGCGAAGTCGTGGCGGATAAGCCGAGGTCGCGAGAGATAAGCCGAAGCCGCGAAGGATAAGGCGAAGTCGCGAGGGGTAAGCCGAAGTCGCGAGGGATAAAGCGAAGTCGCGGCGGATAAGCCGAGGTCGCGAGGGATAACGCGAGTCGCGAGGGATAAGCCGAAGTTGCGGCGAACAAGGCGAAGCCGCGATGGATAAGCCGAAGTCGCGGTGAACAAGCCCGCGTTGCGGCGGACCGGGGGCCCGGGCCCGGCCCTCTGCCCGGGCCCCCGGCCTCTCATTGCACCGCGGCCGTCTTCGGCTGCTGCTGGGCCTTGATCCAGCCGTCCACACGCTCCTCCAGCAGGTCGAGCGGCAGCGGTCCGCCGCTCAGGACGATGTCGTGGAAGGCCTTGATGTCGAAGCGCGCTCCGAGCTGCTTCTTCGCGCGCTCCCGCAGCTCGCGGATCTTCAGTTGCCCCATCTTGTAGGCCAGCGCCTGGGCCGGCCGCGCGATGTAGCGGTCGGTCTCGGTCTGCGCGACCACGTCGTTGACGTCGTTCTCGTGCATGTAGGCGATCACCTGGTCGCGCGTCCAGCCCTTGTCGTGGATGGCGGTGTCGACCACCAGCCGCACGGCGCGGAAGAGCTCCGAGTTCAGCCGGCCGTAGTCGGACACCGGGTCCTTGTAGAGCCCGACCTCCTTGCCCAGCTCCTCCGAGTAGAGCGCCCATCCCTCGGTGTAGGCGGACAGGCCGCCGCCGCCGAGCACCCGGAACTTCGGCAGGCCCTGGAGCTGCTGCGCGATGCTGATCTGCATGTGGTGCCCGGGCACGCCCTCGTGATAGGCGACGGCCTCGTCGTTCACCAGGCTGCGATGGGTCGGGTCGGCGACGGCGACCACCACGCGCCCGGCCCGCTTGCCGTCCGGAGTGCCGCGGACGTAGTGCGTCGCCGCGGCCTTGTCGAAGTCGGGGATGCCCTCGACCGTCACCGGCGACTTCGGCAGCAGCCCGAAGAGCTCCGGCAGCTTCGGCTGCATCTCGTCGATGTGCTTCTTGAAGTCGGCGACGATCTGGTCCTCGCTCTTCGGCTGCCACTTCGGATCGCCGTTGATCGCGGCGCGGAAGGCGGCGAGGTCCTTGTAGCCCTGCGCCTGCGCCAGCTTGGTCATCTCCGCCGTGATCCGCGCCACCTCCTTGAGGCCCAGCTCATGGACGGCTTCCGGCGTGATGTCGATGGTCGTCATTGCCTTCACGGCCTCGGCGTAGCGCCGCTTGCCGTCCGGCAGGCTTTCGACCGAGATCGCGGTCCGTCCCTTCGGCGCGTACTCGTCGCGCAGGAACGCCGCGAGCTTCCTGTAGGCCGGGAGGACCTCCTCGTCGACCGCCTTGGTCAGCGCGGCCGTCAGCCGCTGCCTGTCCTCCTCGGAGAAGCCCGCCGGGAACTTCTTGAGCGGCAGCAGGAACGGGTTTGCCGAGACGATCCCCTCGCACTGCTCCGGCAACTGGTTCACGACGAGCTTCGGCGGCATCAGGCCGTCCTTCATGCCGGCGCGCAGCACCTCGACGGTCTGCTGGAGCACCCGCGGGATCTGGTGAAGGCGAGCGATGTAGTCCTCGTAGTGCTGCACCGAATCCAGGGGCACGCTCAACGGCAGATCGGCCAGCCCGGTATGGATGCCGCCCTGCTGGTTGATCGGCATCTCGTAGTTCTTGAGCTCGTAATTCACGTTGGAGCGCACGAGCTGTCGCTCCAGGAGCTCGTGCGACACCCGGTCGGTTTCCGCCATGCCGGTGGTCGGGATGGCTCGCAGCCGCGCCAGGAACGCGTTGTTCTCCGCGTGCTGGCGCTCGACCTCGGCCAGCGACGCATCGCCGAGCTGCGCGTTGTAGCGATAGTCGCCGACCGCGGTCGCCCGCTCCGGCGAGCTCTTGAGGCCGGCCTGATAGAGCTCCTCGAACAGCGCGTTCTGTTGCGCGACAGCCACGGAGGCGTCCTGGGCCTGGGCTGAGGAGCAGACGATGGAGGCAAGCAGAAGGCAGGCAAGATTTCGCATGAGCCCGAGACTACTACACCGGTCGAGCGCGGTTCTTGCTTTTCGCTGGGACCGCCGGCTTCCAGCCGGCCAGGCCGGAGCACCAGATGGAGATGGCCGCTCCAGCCGCTACGTCACGATCGCCCTTCCGAGCGGGAAAGCCAGTAGCAGGCGAGCGGCGCCGGGATCTTGAGGATCTCTGTCTCCATCTTGCCGGGGAACGTCGAGACGGAGAAGTCGGAGATCTGGCGGGTGATCACGTAGCCGCGCGAGATTTCCTTCTCTTCGCACAGGAGCCGGAGACCCTTGAGGTCGCTCTCCTGCACGGTGCTCCGGCTGTACTTGACCTCGAAGGGGATCAGCCGGGGCGGAACCTCGGCCAGGATGTCGACCTCCAGACTCTTGCGGCCTCGCCAGTAGGTGAAGGACACGCCGATCTGGTAGTAGCGGGCGAAGACGTGCTTGAAGAACGCCGTCTCGACAGCCGTCGAAAAGATCTCCTGTGGAGGGGCTATCATGCTTATTGGCTCCAAATAAGGTAAGTATACTTTACCTAATAGACGCCTGTAAGCAAGTTTCAGAGCAGAAGCACCTCGCACCCGTCCCCCGCCTCCGCCGGCTCCGCTCCGGCCCGGACCCGGACCAGCGCCGTGCCCAGGGCGTAGGCGGCGAGGTCGTGCGAGCCTTTCGGCGGATGGGGGGTGACGAGGAGCCGGCTGTCGCGGGTGGTCACGGTCGCCGACAGGAAGCGGTCGCGGTTCTTCAGGCCTGGGAGGAGCGGGGCGTCCAGGATCCCGGCGAGCGCGTTGGAGGACCACCAGTCGTCGTCGAACCCCGCCAGGCGTCTCAGGGCGGGACGGACGAACAGCCAGAAGGCCGCCATGACCGAGGCCGGATTGCCGGGGAGGCCGAAGACCAGGCCTCCGGGATGGGTCGCGAAGACGAGCGGCTTGCCGGGCTGCATCGCCACGGCGTCAAAATGCGTTTCGCAGCCGAGGCCGGCGAGCACGCCTTCGGCCAGGTCGAGCTCGCCCATCGAGACGCCGCCGCAGAGGAGAAGGACGTCCGAGCGGAGACCCCTCTGCACGAGGGCACCCAACTCGTCCACCCGGTCCGGCGCGATGCCCAGCGACTCGAACCGGAGGCCGAGACGCTCCCCGGCGGCCAGGAGGAAGTCGGTGTGCGAGTCCCGGAGCTGGCCCGGCGCGGGCTCGGTCTCCGGCGGCACCACCTCGTCGCCGGTGGTGAGGACGGCCACCGAAGGCGGCCGATGGACGGGAAGATCCGAATAGCCGTGCGTGGCGATCAGCCCGAGCGCGCCCGGCGTGAGCAGGGCGCCGGCCGGCAGGAGCGGGTCTCCGGACCGGACCACCTCGCCCCGGCGGCGGATGTGCGCACCCGGCGGCACCTCGGCCTTGAAGACGACCCTCTCGCGGCCGCCGTCGGTCTGCTCGATCGGTACCACCCGGTCCGCTCCCTCCGGGACCGGGGCGCCGGTCATGATCCGCGCCACGGCCGGCGCTTCAAGACGGAACCCGGGCGCGTCGCCGGCCACGATCGTGCCGGACACGGGCCGGGGCTCGCCCGGCGGGACCGGACCGGGGAGGGCGTAGCCGTCCATGGCCGAGACGTCCAGGCCGGGCACGTCCACCGTCGCCTGGAGCGGCCGGGCGAGAATCCGGCCGGCCCCCGAGCGCCTGGGGACCGCGATCTCCGGCAGGGGCGTCAGTCGCTCCGCGATCTTTCTCCAGGCTTCGTCGGGATGAATCATGCGCGGAATGGTATACTCATCCGTCGTTTCAAACAGAGTCGTGGTCCGCCCGTCACGGAAGTGAGGTTCACCTTGGCTACCGTCGAGCACAGCTTTCAGTACCGCGGCGACCTGTCCCAGACCGCCCTGCCGGAGATCCTCTATACGATCCACCGTTTCCAGGTTCCCGGCGTCATCGAGGCCAGCCGGGAGGGGGCGCTCAAGCGCGTCTACATCAAGGAAGGCAACGTCGTCCACGCGTCCTCCATGGACCGGGAGGACAGCCTCGGCACCTGGCTGCTGCGCAGCGGCACGCTCTCGCAGCAGGTGTTCGAGGAGACCATGGCCGAGCGCGAGCGGCTCAACAAGCGCTACGGCGTGCTGCTCGTGGAGCGCGGCGTCCTCTCTCCCGCCGAGATCCACCAGGCCATCCGCCAGCAGATCGAGGCCATCGTGTGGAGCCTCTTCTACTGGCAGGACGGCGCGGTCATCTTCAGCATCGGCGATTTCCGGGAGCCGGACTCGGTGCGCATCCAGCTCCCGATGCCGCAGGTGATCCTGCAGGGGATCAAGCGCGCTCCCAACGCCAAGGCCATGGCGGCCCGCCTCGGGCGGAAAGAGACGGTCTTCGAACCGTGTTATCGGATGGAGGACCTGATCGAGGCGGCCCTCGACACCGAGGAGTACAACCTCCTCGGCCGGGTGGACGGCCAGCGGACCCTGTACGATGTCTGCACCCAGGGGCCCAGCGGAGCGGCGGAGAACGCCAAGGTGATGTACGCCTTCCAGGTTCTCCAACTCATCCGGCCCGCGGCTGCGGCGCCTCCGGGCCCGCCGACCCCGCGCCGCGAGGAGAGCACCGGGGCCATCAAGATCCGGTTCAAGACCACGGGTGACCGTTTCAGCTCGTGATTCAAGCCAGGGAGCGATTTGGAATGCCGATCTACGAGTATGAGTGCCTTCAATGCGGGAAGAGGACCGAGCTGCTGCAGCGCATGGCTGACGCCCCCCTCGCCGCCTGCCCGCAGTGCGGCGGCGAGGTGCGCAAGCTGATCTCCGCGCCGGCCGTCCAGTTCAAGGGGAGCGGCTGGTACGTGACCGACTACGCCGGCAAGAAAGGGGCCTCGTCCGGCAAGTCCGAAGGCAAGTCCGAGGGGAAGTCGGAAGGCAAGTCCGAGAGCGCCTCGTCCGGCGGCGGCTCTTCTTCCGAGAAGAGCTCCTCGTCCGGCGGCGGCGAGAAGAGCGCGCCGTCCACCGGCTCGTCCGGCTCCTCGGACTGAGCCGGTGCCTCCGCGACCTATCGATCCTTCGAAATAAGCCCTCCGTGCCGGCTGTTCTCGCGGGTGGCGGCTCGTGCCAGCCCCCTACAACAGGTCTTTCTTCCGAGCACGGAGGTCTCATGAAGTTGTCCCGCCTCCTCGTCCTTGTCCCGGCGCTCGTCCTGCCTTGCCTGCCGGCGGCTGCCACCACCTACAAGATGGTCTCCGACCAGGCCCTGACGGACCAGGCGTCCGCCGTGGCCGAGGTCCGGGTCACCTCCGCCGAGCCTGCGCCGGTGCCGGGACGCCCGGCCACCGACTACCTGGTCGACGTCGAGCGCCTGGTCAAGGGCGACCTGCCGGGCAGCACGATCGTGGTGCGCGTGCCCGGAGGCCTGGGCGCGGACGGCGTCGGCCTGCGGATCTTCGGCGCGCCCGCATTCCGGGAGGGCGAGACGGCTCTCCTCTTCCTCCGGCCCGCCGCCGACGGCACCTACCGCATCCTGCACCTGATGCTCGGCGCCTTCCACCGCGCGACGGTGGACGGCCGGCAGGTGGCGATGCGCGACCTGTCCGACGCCTTCGAGGTCGGTCCGGCCGGGATCGAGGCGCGGCGCGACATGGCGCGCGACTTCGACCGCTTCTCCGACTGGGTCGCCGACCGCGGCCGAGGCCTGAGCCGCGACCGCGACTACGTGCTCGACGCCTCGACCCAGGAGCTGGACAAGGCCACGGCCTCCTTCACGCTGATGAAGCCGGACGACGGCGTGCCCATTCGCTGGTTCACTTTCGACTCGGGCGGCTCGGTGAGCTGGAAGGTCCACGCGTCCGGCCAGCCGGGCCTCGGCGTCGACGCGTCGATCCAGGCGTTCAAGGCCGGGCTCGACGCCTGGGTCTCCGACGCCGGCTCGAACGTGCGCTACACCTACAACGGCACCACGAACGCGAACGGCGGCCTGGATCACGACGACGGCGTCAACGCCATCCTCTTCGACGATCCGCGCGGCAACGAGGCGGACGGCACGTTCTCGTGCAGCGAGGGTGGCGTCATCGCGGTCGGCGGCCCGTATTTCTTCAACTCGACCCGCAACTTCGACGGCAAGGCCTGGCACGAGGCGGCCGAGGCCGACATCGTCACGAACGACGGCACCGATTGCTTCTTCCAGAACAACCTGTCGGTCGCTCAGGAGGTCTTCGCGCACGAGCTCGGGCACACGCTGGGCCTCGGGCACTCCTCGGTCCGCGACGCCCTGATGTGGCCGAACGCGCACGACGACAGCCGCGGCGCCCGGCTGTCGGCCGACGACCGGGCCGGGATCGCCTCGATCTATCCGGTCGGGTCCGGCGGCGGCAACGTGCCGGCGGCTCCGGGCGGCCTGACGGCCCAGGCCACGTCCTCGACGCAGGTCTCCCTCTCCTGGACGGACAACTCCACGGACGAGACCGGCTTCCGGGTGGAGAGCAAGGTTCGCGGCGGCGTCTTCAAGGAGGTGCTGAGCCTGCCTGCCGGCACGACCTCCGCGGTATCGGCGATGGTGAGCGGACTGAAGGCGAGCACGGAGTACATCTTCCGGGTGCGCGCGTCGGGAGCGTCGGGCTTCTCGGCCTACAGCGCCACGGCGAGCGTCACGACGCCGGGCGCCTCGACGGCGCCTCCTCCGCCTCCCCCGGGCCTCCTCGACGACGCGCCGGTCTGCGGCGACGGCGAAACCCTGTGCCTGCTCGGCTCGCGCTTCAAGGTGCGGGTGGCGTGGCGCAACAACGTCCAGGGAGGGACGACCGGCGTGGGCCACGCGGTGGGCCGGACCGACCAGTCGGGCACCTTCTGGTTCTTCGGGCCGCAGAGCGTGGAGCTGACCGTGAAGGCGCTCGACGGCCGCGCCGTGAACGGGAAGCTCTGGGTCTTCGCGGGCTCGCTCACCGACCTGGAGTACTGGCTGGAGGTGACGGACTCCGTCACGGGGACCGTGCGGCTCTACCACAACAAGCAGGGTGACACCCGCGGCTTCGCGGACACCGGTTTCCCGGCGACCGGCGCGAGCGACGCCAGGGAGGTCGCCGCGCTCTCGCCGAAGCAGGCTCCCGTGACGCAGACGGCCACGGCCGCGGCCGGCGCCTGCGTGGCCGACGCGCGGACCCTCTGCCTGCTCGACCGCTACGAGGTCGAGGTCACCTGGAAGACGACGGATGGCCAGACCGGCGCCGGTACGGCGATCCCGGACAGCGCCAACTCGGGCTTCTTCTGGTTCTTCGGGCCGCAGAACCTGGAGCTGGTCGTGAAGCTCCTGGACGGCACGAGCATCAACGGCAAGCTCTGGGTCTTCTACGGCTCGCTCTCGGACGTGGAGTACACCGTCAAGGTGACCGACACGCAGACCGGCCGGGTCAAGACCTGGCGCAACCAGCAGGGCAGCCTCTCCGGGGCCGCCGACACCAGCGCGCTATGAGGGTTCGGGGTGGTGGCGTTCGCCGAGCGCCGCCAACCCCGCCACGCCCGCTACGATCACTGCCGGCATCACCTGCATCGCCAGCCTTGGAAAGGCCGAGACCACCTGGAACTCCGTGCCCACGTCGGCCGAGAAGAAGATCCACAGGTAGAAGAGGAGTTGCAGCGCCGCGACGGCCGCGACCGGGCGGGTGCGGCGGAGGAACAGGAGGAGCGGCACGGCGAGCAGCACCAGGGGCAGGCCGTGCCAGTTCTCCCCGAACGTGGCCTGGCCCAGGCTGCGAAAGATCACCGCCGCCCGGCCCGGCTCGACCGCGCCGGTGTTGTACTTCTGATAGAGGCCCGGCCCGAAGAAACCGAAGGTCCGGATCGCCCACGGGATCGACACGAGGACGGTCGGGAGCCCGAGCCAGAGGGCCGCTTTCGGGTCCTTCCGCCGGAGGAGCTGGACGCCGGCCAGGAAGGCGGCGAGCGGCATGCCTTCCATCTTCGAGGCCGCGGCGAAGGCGGCGGCGATCCCGATCTCGACATCTCCCTCGCGGTCCGGCGGCCGGAGGAGAGCCGGCAGCGCCGCCACGAAGGCCAGGGCCGGCATGGCGTCCGCGCCGCCGGCCCCGCGATGGCCGAGCCCGAAGCCGGCCAGGGTGAAGGCCAGGGCGGCGATGCCCATCTGCACCATGGTCCGGGGCGTGCCGGCCAGGGCCCGGCGCGCCGAGACCAGGAGGAGCGCGAGGAAGAGCGTTGACCAGAGCATCTGGGCCGGCGCCGAGAACCGGCCGGCCAGGATCGCCGAACCCGAGAACAGCTCCGGCAGGAGATTCGGGTAGTCCGGGTGGATCACCCAGTTCCACGGCTTCGCGAGCCACTCGTAGTCCACGTGGCCGGCCAGGAAGAAGTGCTCGCCCTTGATGCCCCAGTGGTAGACGAAGTCCGGCGTCATCGTCCAGAGCGTCGGCGCGAAGAGCGCGAAGACGGCGAGCGCGAAGAGCGCCGCGCCGTCGCCCAACCCGAGATCGGAAGGCAGGCGCTCGGTCTCCGTCTTCCGGCGAAAACCCAGAGCTGCCAGCGCGAGCAGCGGGACGAGGAGCGTCCACCGGTTCCAGCGGATGCCCACGATGTCGTAGGCGGTCAGCAGGAGATGGAGCATCAAGGCTCCGGCCAGGAAGCGCAGTGTCCAGCGCCGCAGCGGCAGCGTCCGTCCGGCCAGGGCCAGGAGCGTGGCGAAGGCCAGGACGGCGAGATGGCTCATGGCCCGACCCCGGTAACCCGGTACAGGACGCAGCCGGTGAGCTGCCGGACCTTCTCGGCGCGCGGGTGGTCGATCGCCTGGCGGTGCGCGATCAGGTATTGGGCGAGCTCGCCGGCTTTCGGGTCGGAGACCGCGAGCACGTCGTATTCGGGCATCAGGTAGGCGGCCCAGCGCCAGCGGTAGAAGTCGGCCGCCGCCGAGGCGTCCGCCGAGGGAGGCGACGCGAAGGCCACCACGCTGCCCGGCGGGATCTCGCGGCGCGCCTCGGCCAGGCACTGCTCCAGGATCCCGACCTGCCGCACGCCGAAGCGCCAGCGGATGGGGTCGCTGCGCTCGCTCTCGCGCCGGTCCCAGCCGGCGAAGGTGTCCGACAGCTCCACGAGGAAGGCGAGCGCGCTCCAGGCGAGGAAGAGGACCAGGACCAGGCGCCGAGGCATCGATGTGACCTTATCACCCTGCTAGACTGCCGGCCGCCCATGAGCCTCGCCCACCGCCCCGACGATGTGAGCCCCTCGGTGGCCGCCCTCCTGGCCGATCTCGACATGACGCCGGGCAGCCTGGACGTGGCGATCGACGAGCGCGACGAGATGCTCGCCTTCCTCGTCGAAGGCATGGAGGGCGACCGCGACCGCGCTCTCTTCACCTACTTCCATTCGGGCCTGAGCATCGCCGACGGCATGCTCCAGGTGCTGCGCTGGCGTTTCGGGGATCGTCCTCTGAAAGTCCTCGACTTCGCGAGCGGCTATGGCCGCGTGACCCGCTTCCTGGTGCGCGAGCTGCCGCCGGAGAGCCTCTGGGTCTCGGACGTCTACGAGGACGGGCTCCGCTTCCAGCGCGAGCGCCTCGGCGTGAGCACGGTCCTGTCGACCGTGCGGCCCGAGGACTTCGTGCTCGACGAGACGTTCGACGCGGTCCTGGTCACGTCGCTCTTCACCCATCTGCCGGAGGCGCGGTTCGTCGACTGGCTGCGGGTGCTCTGCGAGCGCTTGCGGCCGGGCGGCGTGCTCGCGTTCAGCACCCATCACCCGAGCCTGCTGGAGCCGTGTCCGGACCTGCCGGAGAGCGGTCTGCTGTTCCGCGACAACAGCGAGAGCACGTCGCTCGACCCGGGCGACTACGGCTCGACCTGGGTGACGGAATCCTTCGTGCGCAACGCGCTGGCCCGGGTGGCGCCCGGCTGCTCGGTGCTCCGCCTGGCGCGCGGGATCTGCAACTACCAGGACTTCTATGTGGCGGTATTGGGGGAAGGGGAGCCGGAGGTGGATTTTTCGAGCCTCGAATACACCGGCCAGCCGCACCTGTTCCTGGAGCACTGCTCGCACGCCGGGATCGACAACCTTCGCATCCAGGGCTGGGCCGCCGTCCGCACCGGCACGCTCGAAGCGGTCGAGGTCCTGCTGGACGGTCAGGTGCTGGCTTCGTTCCCGGTCGACCGCGACCGGCCCGAGGTGGCCGCGCTGCTCGGCGAGGACCGCTACCTGCGATCGGGCTGGGGCGGGATGTGCCCGCTGCCGGCCGGCCTGTCGCGGTTCTCGGCGGTGCTCCTGATCCGCATGCGCGACTCGCGCGGCGTGCTCCACCCCATGCGCGCCGGCTCGATCGACTCGCTGATTCTCGAAGCGACGCGCAACGACCTGCGGGCGGTCCAGAAGAAGCTGGTGGAGACCGGCTGGGAGCTGGAGGACCTGCGCGGCTACACCCGCGCCACGGTCGACGGCCTGCGGGACAAGATCTCCGCCATGGAAACGAGCGGCTTCTGGAAGGGCCGCATGGCCTGGTTCCGCCTGAAGCGGGCGCTGCGGCTGACCGACGAGGAGTAACCTTGGGGTCCTTGCCCCCTTTGCTATTCTCTCTCCATGAGCGAGATCCCCGGTCCGGCCGAGGTCCTGGCGGAGGCGGAATGCTCTTTGCATTCTTATAGCCGTGTGGCTCTCTGTCAGATCGTTCGGACCGAGGGTTCCACGCCGGGAAAGCCGGGCTGGAAGCTGTTGGCGCGGCCGGACGGCTCGACGTTCGGCAACCTGGGCGGCGGGGCGTTCGAGGCCATGGTCTGCGCCGACGCGCGGGCGAGGCTCGCGAACGGCCACCGGACCAGGGCGGAGGTCAAGCGGTACTACTTCACCGAGGATGCCGTGAAAGGGGAGCCCACGGGCATGGTGTGCGGCGGCATGGCGGAGGTCTTCCTGGAGGTGCTCGAAGCGCCTCCGGTGCTCGTGGTCTGCGGCGGCGGGCCGGTCGGCCAGGCGCTCGCCCGGGCCGGAGCCCTCGCCGGCTTCGACTGCCTGGTGACCGACGACCGGCCGGAGTTCCGGCAGCCGGACCTGTTCCCGGAAGGCTCCCGGATGGCCGAGGTCGGGCGCGACTACGCGGAGCCGTTCCTGGACTCGGTGCGGCGCCGCGACCTCTACGTCGCGGTCGTCACGCGCTGCTGGGAGACGGACACCGCCGCCCTCGCCGGCATCCTGCGGCAGGACCCTCCCGGGTTGCGCTACCTGGGTCTCATGGGCAGCCGGCGCAAGGTGGCGCGGGTGCGCGAGGAGGTCGAGGCGCTCGGCTTCGACCTCGCGGAACGGGATTTGAAGGCGCCGATCGGCCTCCCGATCGGCGGCGACACGCCGGGCGAGATCGCGATCTCGATCCTGGCCGAAGCGATCCGGACGCGCTATGGGCGTTCGGATCATGAGAAAGATGGAGATGATTAGGAAAGCCGTTCTTTTACTCGTTCTGATCCTGATGGCCGTCCCCGCCCTGGCGGGTCCCTGGCGCGCGCTGCCTCTCTGGGGCGGCGACGTGCGCAGCCTCGCCATCCATCCCGACGATCCCGATCGCGTCTTCGCCGGCACCTCGGCCGGCCAGCTCTACGAGTCGCGCGACGGCGGCCGGTCCTGGTCCGACGCCGGTTCGCCCCTGCCGTTCCCCGGCTGGCTGGTGAGCGCCCTGCGCTTCGATCCGAACAACAGGGAACGCCTGTGGGTCTCGCTCCAGGGCGTCTGGGGTGGCGGCCACGTGGCGTTCTCGGACGACCTCGGCAAGACCTGGGTGTCGCGGGCCTCCGGTCTGCCGACGGAGCCGGTCTATACGATCGCGCTCGTGCCCGGCCGCGAGGGGCGGCTCTACGCCGGCACCCTCTCGGGCGTCTGGGGCAGCGAGGACGGCGGCGTGAGCTGGCGGCGGCTGACCGGCGAGCTCCCCCAGGCCCAGAAGGTCACCAGCCTGCTCGTCGACGCGAGCCAGCCGGACACGGTCATCGCCGGCACCTGGCGCCAGGCCTACCGCAGCGACGACGGCGGGAAGACCTGGGGCGGCGTGTTCGACGGCATGGTGCTCGACTCCGAGGTCTTCAGCCTCACCCCGATCCCGGAGCGCCCGGGCGAGATCTGGGCGACCACCTGCGGCTGGGTCTACCGCACGCTCGACCGCGGCGGCAAGTGGGAGCGCTTCAAGGAGGGGTTCGAGGAGCGCCGCACCCCCAGCTTCGCCGCCCTGCCGGACGGCAAGATGCTGGCCGGCACCGTGGCCGGCCTGCACGTCTCGACCGACGGCGGCGTGACCTGGAAGCGCACCGGCGATCCGGCTCTCTCCATCCAGGCCATCGCCTGGCACCCGAAGCGGCCGGAACGGGTCTTCCTCGGCACTGAGGGCTCGGGCGTCTGGATCTCGAGCGACGACGCGGCCACCTTCCATCCGTCGAGCGAGGGGATGACGAACACCCGCGTCTCGGCCCTCGCGGCGTTCGGATCCGACCTGCTGGTGGCGCTGAGCCACGCCGGGCCGGTCTCGGGCATCCACGTCTCGCACGACCGCGGCCGGACCTTCGGCGCGAGCGGCGCCGACTTCTCGCCGCTGCCGACCGTTCTCGACCTCGCCTGGCACGACGGCCGGGTCTATGCCGCCACCGAGCGCGGGCTCTACGAGCGCCGCGGAGAGGCCTGGTTCCGGCTCAAGGAGCTGGCGGAGAGCCGGGTCGAGCAGGTCCTGGGCGAGGGCCCGCAACTTGTGGCGCGCACGGCCTCCGGGCTCTGGGAGCTGCGCAACGGCGCATTCGTCCAGCGACCGTTCGAGCACGGCACGCCGCGCTCGGCGGCGTTCTACGGCGGCTCCCTGTGGGTGACGGGGAACGACGGGGTTTACCGGCTCGGCGCGAAGGCCAACGACACGATCGTGTTGCCGGTCGCTGCGCCGGTAGCAGGCAACCGGCTGCACCGGCTGCAGGACCAGCTCCTGCTCTGGGGTCCGGGCGGCGCCTGGACGCGCACGGCCCCGGACGCCGACTGGCAGGCGCTGACCGACAAGGCCTCGCGCCTGCTCGCCACCGGCGACGCGCGCTGGTCGTCCCTCCTGGTGAGCGGCGACACCGTGCGGCTCTACGACCGCGACGCGCGCAAGTTCCGCGTCTTCGAGGTGCCGGTGCCGGCGCGCGACATCTCGGCTGCCGCGGTCGTGGGCGGCCGCCTCATGCTGGGCACGTCGGGCTACGGCGTGCTGGTCCGGGAGCTGGGCGACGACCTGTTCCCGGCTCCCCCGGATACCGCGACCGTCGCGGCAGGATCCGGGCGATGAGCGCCGCCGCGTTCGTGGCCCTGAGCCGCTTCACCGTGGCCAACGGCATGTCCGGCGAGGTGCGGCAGGCCTTCCTCGACCGCCCGCACCTCGTGGACGCCGCGCCGGGCTTCCTGCGCATGGAAGTCCTCACTCCGATGGACGAGCCCGACGAGTTCTGGCTCCTCACCTGGTGGAGCGACGAGGCGAGCTTCCGGTCCTGGCACGGCAGTCATCACCATCACGACTCCCATCGCGGCATCCCCAGGGGGCTCCGCCTGGTGCCGGAGAAGACGCGGGTGCGCTACCTGGAGCAGGTCTGCTCATGATCCTCGAAACGACCGCCGGCCGGGAGCTGGCGCGCGAGCTCGACGCCCGCCGGGCCGGTCTCGCCGGCGCTCTCACCGACCTCCACTACGAGCGCCGGCCGGAGCTGGCCGAGCGCTATGGACCGATCGGCCGCGAGCGCTGCCTGGAGGACGCGGCCTATCACCTGACCTATCTGGCCGAGGCCCTCGCGGCCGGCGCGCCCGACCTGTTCGCCGACTACGTGGCCTGGGCCAAGGTCATGCTGGAAGGCCGCGGCATCCCGGCCTCGGACCTGTCGTTCAACCTGGAGACCTTGCGCGACGTCCTGCGCCGCGAGCTGCCGGCCGGACAGGCGGCGCTCGCCGCGGGCTACGTCGAGGAAGGGCTCGCCCGCCTGCCGCAGCTCCCGTCCGAGCCGCCGCCCGCGATGCCTCCGCCGCCGGAGAACGGCGGCGGTCTCCTCGGCGGGCTGGCGGCGGGCTACCTCCAGGCCCTGCTGCGCGGCGAGCGCCACGTGGCGAGCCGACTGGTCCTCGACGCGGTCGAGTCGGGCGTCGGCGTGAAGGACGTCTACCTCCACGTCTTCCAGCACAGCCAGCACGAGATCGGCCGCCTCTGGCAGATGAACCGGCTGAGCGTCGCCCAGGAGCACTACTGCACGGCGGCGACCCAGCTCATCATGTCCCAGCTCTACCCCTACATCTTCAACACCCGCCGCAACGACCAGGTGCTCGTCGCCACCTGCGTGGCCGGCGACCTGCACGAGATCGGCGTCCGCATGGTCTCGGACTTCTTCGAGATCGAGGGCTGGGACACCTTCTACCTCGGCGCGAACACGCCGACGGCGAGCCTGATCCAGACCCTGCGCGAGCGCGAGGCGGACGTGCTCGCGGTCTCCGCCACCATGGCGTTCCATCTGCGCTCCCTGGCCGCGCTGATCGCCGCGGTGCGGGCCTCCGACGTGGGGGAGCGCGTGCGCATCCTGGTCGGCGGCTATCCGTTCAACATCGTGTCCGACCTGTGGCGCCTGGTGGGCGCCGACGCCGTGGCGCGCGACGCCGAGGAGTCCGTGGCCGTGGCCGAGCGTCTCGTGCGCTCCCCGGAGCGGCCGTCATGAACGACGCCGGGCTGGCCCTGCGCTGCGACGGGGAGGGCTCGATCGAGGAGGTCCTCCGCGACGGCCTGGGGCTGGGCGCCGCTCCGGGCCGCCGCTTCTCCGACCTCGTGGACCCCGCGTGCGCTGCGAAGGCGAAGGCCTTCCTGGGCGTTCTCCGCAGCCAGGGGGCCGCGTTCAACTGGGAGCTGAACGCGACCACCGAGGCCGGCCAGGTGGAGTCGCTCCACTTCGCGGGCGGAGCTTCAGGGGGAGCCGGATTCCTGGTCGTGGGGGCGCGCTCGCGCTCCGCGGTCACCCGGGTCTACGAGGAGCTGGTACGGATCAACAACGACCAGGCCACCGCTCTCCGCGCCGCGCTCAAGGACGTCTCCCTCCAGCTCCGCGGCCAGGAGGAGCGCGACAGCCGGCACTACGACGAGCTGAGCCGCCTCAACAACGACCTCGCGACCACCCAGCGCGAGCTGGCCAAGTCGAACGTCGCGCTGGGCGTCCTCAACCGGCAGAAGAACGAGTTCCTCGGCATCGCCGCCCACGACCTGCGCAACCCGCTGGAGGTGATCCTCACCTACAGCCGGTTCCTGCTCGACGAGGCGGCGGGCTCGCTCGATCCCGAGCACCTGGAGTTCGTGCGCACCATCCGCTCCTCCAGCGAGTTCATGCTCCGCCTGGTCGAGGACCTGCTCGACGTGGCCCGCAT
This sequence comes from Acidobacteriota bacterium, assembly GCA_040349255.1. Classification (GTDB taxonomy): domain Bacteria; phylum Acidobacteriota; class Thermoanaerobaculia; order Multivoradales; family UBA5704; genus DATMER01. Next base: position 39,571 of record JBEQUE010000137.1, read on the forward strand.
CGAGTCCGGCACCCTGGAGCTCGACCTGACCGCGGTCGACCTGGGCGCGCTCGTGGAGCGCAACGTGGCGCTCAACCGGGTGCTGGCCGGGAAGAAGGGGACCCGGATCGAGCTGCGCTGCGATCCCAGCCTGCCGCCGCTCGTGCTCGACGAGGCCAAGATCGAGCAGGTGCTCAACAACCTGATCGGCAACGCCGTCAAGTACTCGCCGCCCGGCAGCACCGTGGAGGTGCGGGTCGAGGACGGGCCGGAGGGGGCCGCGATCTCGGTCCGCGACCAGGGCCAGGGCCTGATGCCCGAGGAAATCGAGCGCCTGTTCCACCCGTTTGAGCGCGGCCGGGCGCGCAGCACGGCCGGCGAGAAGAGCACCGGCCTCGGGCTCGCGATCGTCAAGCGGATCGTCGAGGGCCACCGCGGCGAGGTGCGGGTCGAAAGCGCGGAGGGGGGTGGCGCGGTCTTCCGCGTCCTGCTGCCCAGGGCCGCGGCTCCGGTTCTGGCAGAGGTCGGCCGATGAGCAGCAAGATCCTGGTGGTGGACGACGAGCCGTCCCTGCTCCACGCCTACTCGCGCATCCTGGAGACCGAGGGCTACACCGTCGTGCGGGCCTCCACCGGCGAGGACGCGCTGCGCCTGTGCTCGAAGGAAGAGCCCGCCCTCGTCCTGCTCGATGCGATCCTGCCCGGCGTGGACGGCCTGGAGGTCTGCCGCCGGATCAAGGCGGACTGCGGCCTCGAGAGCACCTTCGTCATCATGCTCTCCGGGCGGCGGATCTCGCCCCTGGAGCAGGCCGAGGGTCTGGAGGCCGGCGCCGACGGCTACCTCTCGAAGCCGGTCGAGCGCCGGACGCTCCTCGCGCACGTGCACGCCCTGCTGCGCATCCGCCAGACCGAGGAGGAGCTGCGCCGCAGCGAGGAGCGCCAGCGCCATCTCATCCATGACCTCGTCGAGGCCAACCGCCGGCTGGAGGAGTACAACCGCCTCAAGGCCGAGTTCGTGGCCAACATGTCGCACGAGCTGCGCACGCCGCTCACCGCCATCATCGGCTTCGTCCAGCTCGCCCAGCTCACCGACGGCGACAACGTCCCGCCGCAGTACGCCCGCACCTTCGAGCGCATCCTCCGGAACGGCAAGCACCTCCTGGCGCTGATCGACGACGTGCTCGACATCGCCAAGATCGAGGCCGGCCGCATGCGTCTCCACCGCGAGCACTTCGACCTCGCCGAGGTGGTCCAGGCCGCGTTCGGCGAGCTGCAGTCGCTCGCCCGGCAGAAGGGGCTCGACTACCGGCTGCGCGTCGAGGGCGAGCTGGCTCTCGCCTTCAGCGACCCGTTGCGCGTGCGGCAGATCGTCTACAACCTGCTCTCGAACGCCATCAAGTTCACGCCCCACGGCGGCGTCGAGGCCGAGCTCGTCCCCTGGGAGGACGGCGGGTGCCGTTTCCAGGTGCGGGACACGGGCGTCGGCATCGAGCCCAAGGCCATGGGCCTCATCTTCGAACGCTTCCGGCAGGTGGACGGCTCCATGTCGCGGCTCGTCGGCGGCGCCGGGCTCGGGCTCTCGATCGTCCGCCAGATCGTCGAGCTCCTCGGCGGCACCATCACGGTGGAGTCGGCGGTGGGCGAGGGCTCGGTCTTCACCGTCCTGCTGCCGCTCTCCGCGCCCGATCCGGAGCTCGGCGAGCCCGAGGCCCTGCCGCGGACCGTGGAGCCCGCCGGGACCGGCGGGCCTGGAAAGTCGGAGAGCGCGTCCACGCCGGAGGACATCCCGGGCGACGACCGTCCTCTGGTCCTGGTCATCGAGGACGATCCGGACACCGCCTCCCTGCTCGCCGAGAGCCTGTCGGGGGCGGGATACCGCGTCCGTCAGGCGATGTCCGGCTCGGTGGGCCTCCTCCTGGCCCGGCAGCTCGAGCCGGCGGCGATCACCCTGGACGTCATGATGCCGGGCATGGACGGCTGGCGCGTCCTCCAGGCGCTCAAGTCCGACCCGCGCACCGCGCAGATCCCCGTGGTGGTCTGCTCGATCGTGGACAACCGCGCCCTGGGCTACCGGCTCGGCGCCTCCGACTACCTGATCAAGCCCGTCAACCCCCAGCAGCTCACCGACGCGCTGCGCAACGTCAGCCAGTCGGACGCCCTGGAAGGAGAGGGCTACGTGCTGATCGTGGACGACGAGCACGGCGCCCGCGAGCTCCTGGCCACGGCTTTGCAGAGAGCCGGTTACACCATCCGGACCGCCGCCAACGGTGAGATGGCTCTCCGGATGATCTCGAAGTCGGTGCCCCGCGCGATCCTGAGCGACCTCATGATGCCGGGAGGCATGAGCGGCTACGAGCTGATCGCCCGGCTGCGCACCGATCCGCGCACCGAGCACGTGCCGATCCTGGTGATCACGGGGAGAGACATGACTCCGGACGACCGGAAGCTCATCCTGGGACAGATCACGGAAGTCATCCGCAAGGGCGACCTGATGATGTCGGACCTGGAGACGCGCCTGCGGGAGAGCCTCGAACATCTCGGAGTGAGTCCCACCCATGCCTAGAATTCTCCTGGTTGAAGACGAGCCGGATACACGCGAGCTCGTCCGCCTGACGCTGGAATTGGACGGCCATGAGGTCGTCGAGGCCGCGAGCGCCGAGGAGGGGATCGTCCGGGCGCGCGCGGCGCGGCCCGACCTGATCCTGATGGACCTGAGCCTCGGCGGCCAGTTCGACGGCCTGGAAGCCACGAAGCGGTTGCGGGCCGATCCGTCGTTCGACGACACGCCGATCGTCGCCCTGACCGCCCACGCCATGCAGGGAGACCGCGAGCGGTCCCTCGCCGCCGGCTGCGACGAGCACTGGACCAAACCGATCATCGACCTCGCCGCCTTCAAGAAAGAGGTCGCCGACGCGGCCTCGAGGGGGCGTCTTTATACAGCCTGAAATAGACCCTCCGCGCCCCCGCCGCTGGACTCCGACCTCCGTTGTCCATATCCTCGCGCGCCTGAGCCATGCGCCGCCTCTGCCTCCTCCTCGGATCCGTCGTCCTTGCGCTCGCCCTGGCGGGTTGTGAGAAGGAGGAGCCCGGCTCCGTCCGGCTCCTGATGGACGGCGAGCACGCCGCGGACGCCCTGGTCGAGGACCGCGAGATCGCGCGGCCGCCGGCGCTCGGCGGCAACCGCTTCCTAACCGGCTGGTGGCCGTCCAGGAAGGGCAAGGAGCTGCTGCTCCGGCCCGAGCCGCCCAGGGCCCGGCTCCAGGTGGTCAACCTGGGAAACACCCCGCGCACCCTGTACCTCGACCTGAAGCAGGCGCCCGCGGGGGGCAACGTGCGGGTGCGCGCCGCCGGCCGCGACCTCGGCGCCTTTCCGGTGGCCGACCCGACCGAGATCCGCCTGCCGGCCGACCTCCCGGAAGGACGCGTCAACCTGGATCTCGCTTTCGATTCCGACGTCCGGGTGGTCGGGGCCGGCATCCGGCCCGCGCTGCCCGCCGGCAAGGTGGCCAGCCGGGGCGCCGACATCGTCCAGGCCGGCGACTCCCTGGTCGACATCGTGCGCCGGGTCACGCCCGGCACCGAGCTGACCGGCACGTTCGTCCCGCCGGACTCTCCGGAAAAGGGCCAGAGGTTCGAGATCACCGTCCTCCTCGAAGACGGCAGTCCGGTGCGCCGCTTCGCCTGGAGCCCGAGTCTCTGGAACCGGCTGCTCGGGAGGAAGACGATCTTGCTGCCGCTCGGCCAGACCGACGGCTGGGTGCGCATCCGCCTGCGCGCCCGCGGCGCTGGTCCGGCCGCGACCTGGAAGCGGCTGGGCTTGCGCGGAGAAGAACAGGAGCCGGCCCCGGCCGCTCCCAGGGAGGCAGCAAGCCCGAAACCGCGCCTGGTCATCGTCTACGTCATGGACGCTCTCCGCGCGGACACCGTCGGCGCGCTCGGCGGCCCTCCGGGCGTGTCGCCCACCTATGACCGGCTGGCGCGCGAGGGGATGCTCTTTCGCAACCATCGCAGCGTGGCGCCGAACACGATCCCCTCGACCAAGGCCTTCTTCACGGGGCGTCCCTTCGTGGATCGTGGAGGCTGGAAGCTGCTGCCGGAGGACGGTCCCACCCTGGCCGAGATGTTCCGGGCCGCCGGCTACCACACCGGCCTGTTCTCCGGAAACGTCTACGTCAGCCCCGCCTACGGCACCGACCGCGGCTTCGAGCACGTGGCCGAGGAGGTCCTGATCGACGGCTACAGCGCGGAGGCGAAGCCGCCGTTCAACGACAACGCCGCCCGCGCCCAGGCCGCCGCCCTCCGATGGCTCGCCTCGCTCCCGAAGAACGAGCGGGCGTTCCTCTACATCCACACCATCCACCCGCACAACCCGTACGACCCGCCGGAGCCGTTCCGCTCGCGCTACACCGCGGGCATCCCGTCCACCATCGACGGCAGCACCGAGACGCTCTGGGACGTCAAGCAGAAGCGCCGCGCCGCGACCGCGGCGGACCGGAAGCGCCTGCGCGGTCTCTACAACGGCTCCTTCGCCTACAACGACGCCATGCTGGCCGGCTTCGTGGAGCAGCTCGCCGCCTGGGCGCCGAAGGAGGAGACCCTGCTCGCGCTCACCGCCGACCACGGCGAGGAGCACTTCGAGCACGGCGGCATCCTGCACGGCTTCACCCTCTTCGAGGAGCAGCTCCGCATCCCGCTCCTGCTCTGGGCGCCGGGCAGCATCCGGCCGGCGCGGGTCGATCAGCGGACCGACACCCTGGACCTCCACGCGACTCTCGTCGATCTCTGCGGCCTCCAGGAGAAGAACGAGACCTCCGGCCGCGAGCTCCTGCGGGTGGCCCGCGGCGAGACCGGCGACTACATCCATCGGGCCGCGGCCTCCAGCGTGCGCGGCGGGATCTACTCGGCGCTGCACGGCCGCTGGAAGATGGTCTGGGCGCCGCGGACCGGCGTCTCCTGGGGGCAGGGCGACTCGCTCGGCCGTTCCCGCGAGCCGGAGTATCTTTTCGATCTGGAGAAGGACCCCGGCGAGCGGGTCAACCTGGCCGGTGACGGCGACCTGGAGGCCGCCTGGCTGCGCGAGCGGCTCCTCGCCTGGGTGAAGAAGAACCGCGGCGCCTCGGCGCGTTCCGAGGAACAGCCGGTGGACCAGAAGACCCTCGAGCGGCTGAAGGCACTCGGGTACGCCAACCCATGAGGTCCACCTGGCTCCGGATCTCCCTGCTGCTCCTGCTGGGCATGCTTCTGCTGGCCCTCGGCACCCGGATCGTGTCGGCCGTGGCGTCACGGATGACCATGCCTACGGGCGGAGCGCAGTGGATCTGGGTCGAAAGGAACCGCACCGACCAGAGCCCGGCGGCCTTCTACGCGGTGCGCGACTTCTTCCTGGACCAGGCGCCGGCCCGCGCGAGGCTCCTGATCCTGGCCGATCCCGAGTACGTCCTCACCCTGAACGGCAAGCGGATCGGGTCCGGCCAGTACCAGCCGGGCGGCCCGGCACGGCTCGACGTCTACGAGGTCGGGGACCTCCTGACCGCGGGAGGCAACCGCCTGCTCGTCGAGCTGCGCAGCGACCGCGGCGCCGGCGGTCTCCTGGCCGCGCTCCAGGACGGCGACGGCCTCACCCTCGTCCGTACCGACGGCGACTGGCGGATCGTCTCGCGCCACCACTTCGGCCTCGTGCGCGGCCTGCTGCCGATCGGCCCGGACGACGACCTGGACAGCCTGCCGGCGTTCGTCTGGGGTACGCCGCCGACCGGCCGCTGGGGCCGGCCCGAGGTCGGCCCGGTGCTGCCGCGCCTGACCGGGCTGATGCAGGGGGCGTCGCTCGCGGCCCGGCGCCTCCCGTCACTGCCGATCCCGGGCCTGCCGCCCACCTCCGCCCGCCACGTGGCCCTGTTCGACTGGGGCCGCGAGGTGACCGGCTACCTGACCCTCCAGATGCCGGTCGGCGAAGGTCTCAGAAAGGCCCTGCTCTTCACCGGCGACCAGCCGCCCGACCCGCTGCGCGACCGTCCGGCGGGAGCCGTCCTCGCCATGACCGGCCGCCGCTCCTGGACCGACGCTCAGGCGCGTCGTTTCCGCTACGCGCTGGTGATCGGCGACAAGCCCGCCTCGGCGCGCGTCCTGCCCGTCGATCCGAAGTGGGCCGCGAGGATTCCGGAGGCGGGTGGCGGCAAGGAGGTCGAGGGCGTGTTCGGCCTGGAGCCGCCGCCGCTACGAACGCCGGTGCAGGACGAAATCTGGCGTGAGCTCGAGCGCGTCCCGCGCGTCGGACGGCGGAAAGACCGCTAGCTCGCGCCTGGCGTCGGCGGCGTAGCCCTCGGCCATCTCCGTGACCTCCTCCAGCGTGCCCTGGGACTGCACCAGCTCCAGGATCTGCTGCGGGGAGACCCGCGTGAAGCTGCGGTCCTCCAGCACCATCTCGACCAGGCGGCGCTCCGCGGCGGAGACCCGCGGCAGCAGGAGGATCAGCGGCAGCGTCAGCTTGCCTTCCTTGAGGTCCGAAAGCACCGGCTTGCCGAGCTCGCTCTCGCGGGCCGTGAAGTCGAGGAGGTCGTCCACGAGCTGGAAGCAGATGCCGAGGGCGTGGCCGTAGCGCGCCAGCACCTGGCCGGCCTCCGGGCGCGCCGGCGGGATCAGGCTCGGGATCGAGCAGGCCGCGGCGAACAGGTGCGCGGTCTTCCGGTCGATGATCTCGAAGTACTCGTCCACCGTGAGATCGATCGCGCCCAGGCGCTGGAAGGCGAGGAGCTCGCCTTCCGTCATCCGCAGCGTGGCGTCGCACAGGCGCTGGATGACCTCGATCTGGCCGTGGCTGAGCGCCATCTGCATGGCCTTGGTGTAGATCCAGTCGCCGAGCAGCACCGTGAGGTTGTTGCCCCACAGGTTGTTGAGCGTCGGCTGGCCGCGGCGCAGGCTGGCATGGTCGATGATGTCGTCGTGGATCAGCGTCGCCGTGTGGATGAACTCGACCACGGCGCCATAGGTGACCTCCTCCTCGCCGTCATGGCCGAGGAGGCGCGCGGCGAGGAGCAGCAGCGCCGGACGCACCCGCTTGCCGCCGCCCTGGGTGATGTACTCGCCCGCGTGGTGGATGAACGGCACGTCCGAGTCGAGATGGCGGCGGAAGACCGCCTCGGTCGCGACCAGCTTGTCGGCCACGAGGTCGACGAAACGGCTGGCGAGCGCCGAGCGCGGGTCGGCCGGCTTCACCGCGTTGGGATCGAGGAGAGGTGGATTCTGCACGTCAGCCGCCAGGGACCGCCGGGACGGGAGTGAACGGGACGACCTGCTCCAGGCGGCCGCTCCGGAAGCGGTAGACGCGACCGCTCTCGAAGTACCACCAGGAGGCCTCGACATGGTCCGGATACTCGAACCTCTGCACCTTGTCGGGCTTGCCCATCTCGTCGTACGTCCTCCGCTCGTCTTCGCTCTTCACCATCGCCAGGAACTGGCGCAACGACTCCACGAATCTGACATTCTCGACGACCAGCGACACTACCACGGGGCTGCCACCGAGCAGACGCTTCGTCACGTCCTCGCGGGCCAGCTCCTCCAGGCGGTCGGTGCGGCCCTTGCGCACGACCACCCCGGCGGTGAGCTCGAAGTGGTTGAAATAGCTGTCCCAGGGCCACTCGACCGTGTACTCGCCCTGGTCGTTGGTGACCGCGCTGACCCGCCGCACGTCCTCCACCTGCGTCTTGCGCAGGTGACGGACGCTGAAGTAGGTCCGCGACACCTCCAGGGTGACGCGGATGCCGTCGAGCGGCCGGCCCTGGGGATCGGCCACGAGGCCGGTGACCTGGACGCGCTGGCCCTGGTCGTAGCGCGCGGCCGACGCCGGACCGGCGCTCAGAAGGAAGAACGCCAGCGCGGCGGCTGCGAAGAGCCAGCGGAGCGGGGACTGCCTGGATGAAGTCTTCACGCCGAGCGGTAGTTCGTGAAAGTGAGAGGGACGTCCAGGTCGAGCTCCTTGAGGACGGCGATGACGGTCTGGAGGTCGTCGCGGTTCTTGCCCGAGACACGGACCGTGTCTCCCTGGATGGCGCCCTGGACCTTGAGCTTGCGGGCCTTGATCTCGGCCACGATCTTCTTGGCGGTCTCCGTGGGGATGCCCTGCTGCAGGGTGATCTTCTGGCGCGACCGGGCGCCGCTCGCGGGCTCGACCTTGCCGTAGCGCAGCGACTTGAGCTGGACCGACCGGCGCACCAGCTTCGTCTTCAGCACTTCGAGCGCCTGCTCGAGCGAGTACTCGTCCGCGGCCTCCAGGACGATCTCCTCGCCTTCGAGGCGCAGCGACACCGCGGCCTTCTTGAGATCGTAGCGGTTCACGATCTCCTTCTCGGCCTGGTTCACCGCGTTGCGGACCTCCTGGAGGTCCACGTTGGAGACGACGTCGAACGAGTTCTCTGCGGCCATGACTCCGACTCGGAAACAGGGCGTCAGGGACGCCCTGCCGCCAGCGTCATTATACCTACTCCTCCCACCGGATGCCGGACGGGGGAGAGAAGTGTCCGCGGCGCGAGAGGTCGCGGTAGTCCTTGATTTCGAACCGCGTGAGATTCCCCTCGCGGTCGTGGTACGCGACGGCCACGAGCCGCTGCTTCGCCGGGTCCACGGTGAGAGCGGCGTCGGCCAGCTCGGCCATCTTCTCCTTGGGCGAGAGCTTGACCTCGATCCATCCGGATTCGACCGACCTCATCGTCGCCTGGTAGCGGGTCTTCAAGTCGTCCACACCCAGGAGGAGGAGGTCGAGACCGGGCTCGTTGCGCCGGTCCACCCGGTAGCGCCGGCCGGACTTGTCCTCGGGGTTCCAGGCATGGGCGAGGCCGCCGCAGAGCAGGAAGCTCTTCGGGTACGGGTCCTGGTAGTCCCAGCGCAGGCAGTCGGGGAGCGACAGCGACATGCGGCCGGTCTCCTTCTCGCCCGACGAGAACCCGGTCGGGATGTACGTCTGCGTGAAGCTGGCCTCGGTCGGTCCGGCCTCCACCAGGCTCTGGCGGACCTTCGAGAGCACCGTCCACGGATCGTTCTGCGCCGCCGCGGTCAGCGGGGCGAGACTCAGGAGACAAAGAAAAAAGATGCTTTTGCGCATCGTCGGTTCCTCCAGGTACAGCCCTTCCACGGAGAAGCAAAACGCAGGCCGGAGAGGAAAGCTTCCCTAATGCCGGAAGTGGCGGGTGGCCGTGAACAGCATCGCGATCCCGTGCTCGTCTGCTGCGGCCACGACCTCGTCGTCCCGCTTGCTGCCGCCGGGCTGGACCACCGCCGTGATCCCGGCCTGCGCGAGGACGTCCAGGCCATCGCGGAAGGGGAAGAACGCATCCGACGCCGCGACCGAGCCGCGGACCGGGAGCTGGGCCTTCTCGACCGCCAGCCGGCAGGAGTCCACCCGGCTCATCTGCCCGGCGCCGATGCCGACCGTCTGGTCCCCATTGGCGACCACGATCGCGTTCGACTTCACATACCGGCAGACCCTCCAGGCGAGGTCGAGCGCTCGGCGCTCCTCGTCCGTGGGCTGGCGCCGGGTCGGGCACGTCCAGCCGGCCGGATCGTCCGGGAATGCGTCGGGAGGCTGAGCCAGGAATCCGCCGTCGATCGGCCGCAGCTCGATCGCGTTGGAGGATGGCGAGTAAAGAGGACACTCCAGCACCCGGAGGTTCTTCTTCGCGCCGAACCGCTCCCGCGCCGCCGCGTCGAAGCCGGGCGCGAGGAGCACCTCCACGAAGAGATCGGCCATCGCCTCGGCCAGCGCGCCGTCCGCCGGCCGGTTGAGGGCGATGATCGAGCCGAACGCCGACACCGGGTCGGTCGCGAGAGCGCGGCGGTAGGCCTCGACCAGGTCCCCGCCGCGGCCGACTCCGCACGGGTTGTTGTGCTTGACGATCACCACCGCCGGCTCCGGGAACAGCGCGGCCATCTTCCTGGCGGCGTCGGCGTCCAGCAGGTTGTTCCAGGACAGCTCCTTGCCCTGGAGCTGCGCGAAGCCGCCGAGCACACCACGGTGATCGCCGGGTCCGACCGTGGCGTAGACCGCGCCGGACTGGTGAGGGTTCTCGCCGTAGCGCAGCTCCATCGTTCGGTCGAGCTCCAGAGAAAGGTGGCTCGGAGTCTGTCCGCCGAGCCATCCGGCCACGGCCGCGTCATAGCTCTGCGTGTGCTGGAACGCCTTGGCCGCGAGGCGGCGGAGGAGGTCCTCGGAGATCACGCCCGAGCCGGATTCCAAGGCCGCGAGCACCTCGGAGTAGTCGCCGGGATCGACCACCACCGCCACGCCGCGGAAGTTCTTGGCCGCGGCGCGGACCATGGCGGGGCCGCCGATATCGATCATCTCCAGCGTCTGCTCGAACGACGCGCCGGACGCCAGCGTCTCGCGGAACGGATAGAGATTGACTGCCACGAGATCGATGCGGTCGATGCCGTGCTCGCGGATCTGGTCGAGATGGCTCTCGGCCGACCGGTCGGCGAGGATGCCGCCGTGGATGCGGGGGTGAAGCGTCTTGACCCGGCCGTCGAGGATCTCGGGAAACCCGGTCACGTCGGACACGGCGGTGATGGGAATCCCCTTCTCCTGGAGGAACCGGAGCGTCCCGCCCGTCGAGACGATCTCGATCCCGAGCCGGTCGAGCCCGCGGGCGAAATTCTCCAGACCTCGTTTGTCGAAGACGGACAACAAGGCGCGTCGCGCCTGCAGCATGCCGGAGCCCTCCCGGGCGCGGACTATATCAACGGCCGTGCTCGGTCCGGGGAAGGACCAGGACGCGGGTGCCGGCGTTGACCACGGCGGTCCGGTCGTCGGCGCCGCCCGCGGTGAGCCAGATGTAGCGCATCACCAGAGAGACGTCGGTCACCGCGTGGCTGAACGAGACCGAGGCGACGCCGAAGGCGGTCGAGCGGTCGTCGAAGCGGCCGACTCCGGAGGCGTAACCAATCTTCCGGTACTCGCGCCCAACCATCGAGTAGAAGGCGCGGCCGCGGCGCAGGGCCGCTTCGAGGATCGGCTTGACTCCCCTGCGATCCAGGGAGGGCGGAACGCCGTAGAACACCAGGGGGAAGCGGGGCTCGGCGCTCTCGGAGTAGCGCAGGTAGTCGAGGAAGTAGCGGCCTTCGTCGGGATCGGCGCCGGCCGACGCGAGAGGGTTGTTGGCGTCGGCCACGTAGTGGGCCACCTGGCCGATCCGCCGGACGATCTCCTCGAAAGGACGGTGTCCGCGGATCGCGGAGACCGTGGCGTCGACCTCCTGGTAGAGGACCTTGTCGAGCGAGCCCGAGCCGTCGGGGTTCTTCATGTGGCGTCCGGGATCGGTATCCTGGAACGGAGCGAGGACGCCGGCCTCGAAGGTGCGCTTGTGCTTCGCGATCTGGCGGGCCAGATCGGGAGGCGCGAGCCGGGCGGCCTCGCGGGCGATGGCGGTCTGGGTGACCGGAGTCCAGGCGGAGGCGGGAACGGATGCAAGGAGCAGCCACAGGGCAGCCGAAGCGAGCCGGAAGAGATACAATCCCTGTCTCATTTCCGTCCTATTGTACAAGGGAAACGCCGCGTTGCCGCCTCGGCAGCTGTTCGCGGCAGGGGGATCTTCTTTGGCGACACACCGCCTCGACGTGACCGGGCTCTTCTGTCCGCTGCCCATCCTGTTCGCCGCGAAGGAGATGAGGAAGCTCCAGCCGGGCGACCGCCTGGAGATCCTCGGCGACGATCCCGGCATCCTGGAGGACATGCCGGTCTGGTGCGAGAGGGCCGGCCACCGTCTCCTGGAGATCGAGGAGCAGGAGGCCGGCGTCATCCGTTCCCTGGTGGAGAAGGGCTAGCCCTAGAACCCCTGGCAGAAAGGCCCGCCGCAGAAGGAGAACTGGTACTCCCACGTGCCGTTGACGCACAGGTACCGATCCCGCGGAGTCGTCTGCCCGTCCGGACAACTGCAGTTGGGGCCGGTGATCACGCTCTTGATTTGTCCGTCCGTGCAGCAAGGGGCGCAGTACTTGTAGACGCCGTCGCAGATGACGTAGCCCTGCTGGGAGGGGCAGTCCGCGTCCACGGCGGTGCAGGTGCTGGAGTACTGGCAGATCGCGGCGCTGTTCAGCGGCCCGCAGTCGGCGATACAGGTCGCATCCGTACCGCCGCCTCCGCCGCCCAGCTCCGCCAGGAACAGCTTCGCCGGAGTGGTGGAGCACTGGGTTGGAGCGAGGGGGGCGGCCAGCGAGCTGGCGAGGATGAGGGCGCTCAACAGACCGGTCATGAGGACCTCCTTGGGTGGGGAGCTCTCGCGGCGCTGCGCTAGCTCTCTTTCCTTCTAAGGTGCGCAAGATCGCTGAAAGCGAGCCCGTCGCCGGCGTCGCCTCGTCCGCGGGCTTGACTCCGGGCGCGGTTCCCTGCTAAAAACTCCCTCCCCCGGGGACGATGTCCCCGCGTGCCCAGGTAGCTCAGTTGGTAGAGCACGTGACTGAAAATCACGGTGTCACTGGTTCAATTCCGGTCCTGGGCACCATAAGTTACTCTCCTAGAATAATTTAGCTCGCCACTTGCGGGGCTCTCCGTAGGTCGATTGCCCCGGGGCTAATCTCCCACTCCGGCACGTGGGCTTCTCCTGGGATATCGATGACATCTTTCATCGACGCTCGGCCTACTTCGTGATCACCGACGGATCTGGCCATCTGGTAATGATGGGCCGCGGTACGCACCGTCGGCCCGGCGAGAAGCTTCCTTTCGAAATGGCCCTCCGGGAAGACGGATCTTCCTACGTCCTGGACCCCGAACATCCGGTGATGGACTTCAACACCTACACGTACCAGCCTGGAACCTATGAGATGACGACCTCGTCGTTGATCAAGCAAAAGCAGCCGAGGCTCGAGGCTCTGTTCGGTACCATTTCCCAGGCAGAGAGAGACGAGATGCTTCAGGCTTTTCGAGGAGTCGACGAGCAGATCCTCGCCTGGGGGCGGCATGCCGGTTACTCCGCTCCGGGCTGGGAGGAACGCGCGGGGCTGACTCTGACCTTGTTCATGAATGGGACCGCCTTGATCAGCGGGGATGTCTGGGCCAGTCCCGTCTGCCTCTCGTTCAGCTTGAGTCGAACCCGCGACGAGGAGGGGGTGGCCACCGGAGCGTCCTGGACCATCGAGACCGTCATCGGCGTGGATTGCGACCACGCCGAATGGCATGGTGAGCACGTGGTCCACGAGGTCACGGTCGAAGCCTCGACCCCGGTGGAGGCCGCGATTGCATTGCGCGACGGTGTCCAGGAACTCTTCCGGCTCGGCATGACCATGCCGAGCGAGGCGTGGATTCAGATGGCGGCAGATCAGGAACCGGACGATGAGCAACCCTGACGGGTCCCTCTGGCCGGGTCTTGAGCGATTCCGCAGAATCAGTCATGCTCTCCGCATGTCAACGGCCAAGATCCATGAGAGTCTCCTGAGGGAGGCGGGGCTGCGGGTGACGCGGCCCCGGTTGGCCGTGCTCGACGCGGTGCGGCGGCACCCGCACGCCGACACCGAGTCGGTCATCGCAGCGGTCCGGGCGGATCTCGGCGAGGTCTCCCACCAGGCTGTGTATGACGTCCTGCGCGCCCTCCACGAGGCGGGCCTGATCCGGCGGATCCAGCCGTCGGGGAGCCACGCCCGGTACGAGGCGCGGGTGGGAGACAACCACCATCACGTCGTCTGCCGGTCGTGCGGGATCATCGCCGACGTCGACTGCGCGACGGGCGAGGCGCCGTGCCTGACCGCGTCCAATGACCACGGTTTCAGGATCGACGAGGCCGAGGTCATCTACTGGGGCCTCTGCCCCGCCTGCAGCAGGATTCCGTAAACCCGCAATCCGGTATCCAGGATCAGGCGGAGGGTTGCACAACCTCGGCTCTGCGATCCGTGTTGCCGCCGGCTAATCTTGAATGACTCCAGAAAACCTGCCATGCTCTCCGCCTGCCCACGACTCCGTGAGACCCACGGAATCCAGTGAGAGAGGAGAGGGATCGACCGTGTCCGAGAGCGAGAATCCTGTAATCCCCGCACCCACCCCGAAGACGCACCGGCCGCACAGC
>JBEQUE010000143.1:0-7464 GCA_040349255.1 Acidobacteriota bacterium
CGCTGGTCGTGGTCTGGCCGCGGAAGATCAAGGCGGGCCAGCGCTTCCGCGACCCGGTGTCGCTCATCGACCTGATGCCGACCGTTCTCGACCTCACCGGCCGTCCCAAGCCGGACTACCTGCAGGGCCAGTCGCTCGCGCCGCTCCTCCTGGGCCGTCCGGGGTGGAAGCCGCGGCCGGTGGTGATCGACGAGCTGACCCTGGAATCGAAGACCGGCGAGCCGCACGCGATCGTCGAGATGGTGGACGGCCGCTGGGGCGCCTCGCTGGAGATCTGGAAGAAGTCGCCGGGCGAGGAGAAGGGCGACGCGCCGTTCCTGGTCTACGACCTGTGGAACGACCCCTGGTGCCTGAAGAGCCTCCACAAGGAGCGGCCGGACCTGGTGAAGAAGTACACCGCCATCCTGGAGCGGACCTTCCGCGAGCACCAGGCGCTGGCGAAGAAGTTCCCCCGGAGCCAGGAGGGTGGAGCGCTCGGGTCGGAGCAGCTCCAGACGCTCAAGTCGCTCGGGTACATCTGAGATTTTCAGCCTCCCGTCGAGCTCGACGAGGGTCTCGACGGGTTCGATGAGCCTCTCGAAGAGGTCGATGAGGGTCTCGACGAGCTCGATGAGCCTCTCGCGAGGGTGACGAGAGTCTCGATGAGCTCGACGAGCCTCTCATCCAGGTCGATGAGCCTCTCGGCAAACTCGACGAGCCTCTCAACGAGCTCGACGAGACGTTCGTCAAGGTCGATGAGCCTCTCGAAGAGTCGATGAGCCTCTCGTGAAGCTCAATGAGCCTCTCCTCGACCTCGACGAGCCTCTCGTCGAACCCGTCGGGAGGAGGAAAGGTCACGCTGCGATCCTCATCGACCTTCCCGAGCGGCGCGATGTACTATCGGAGACGCTCAAACGCACAGATCGGAGGATCCCCATGACCACGCAGACGATCACGGAGCACGAGATGCAGCAGGTCGAGCGCGCGAACGCGACCGGGCGGCAGCCGGTGGTGTTCGTCCATGGACTCTGGTTGTTGCCGAGCAGTTGGGACCGCTGGGCGGGGGTGTTCGAGGAGGCCGGCTTCACCGCGCTGACGCCGGGCTGGCCGGACGACCCCGAGACCGTCGAAGAGGCGAAGGCGCACCCCGAGGTCTTCGCGCACAAGACCGTCCGCCAGGTCGCCGATCACTTCGAGGAGATCGTCGGCGGCCTGAGCCGGAAGCCGGCCGTCATCGGCCACTCCTTCGGCGGCCTGCTCGCGCAGATCCTCGCCGGGCGCGGCCGGTCGGCGGCGACCGTGGCCATCGATCCCGCTCCGTTCCGCGGCGTGCTCCCGCTGCCGATCTCCACCCTGAAATCCGCCTGGCCGGTGCTCGGCAACCCGGCCAACCGCAACCGCGCGGTCCCGCTCACCTACGATCAGTTCCGCTACGCCTTCGCCAACGCCGTCAGCGAGGAGGAGGCCCGGCAGCTCTACGACACCTTCGCCGTGCCGGCCCCGGGCGCGCCGCTCTTCCAGGCCGCGACCGCCAACCTGAACCCCTGGACCGAGGCGCAGGTCGACACCGAGAACCCGGACCGCGGGCCGCTGCTGATCATCTCCGGCGAGAAGGACCACACCGTCCCCTGGGCGATCGCGCACTCGGAGTTCAAGCGCCAGGATGGCAATGCGGGCACGAGCAGCGTGACCGAGATCGTCGAGATGAAGAACCGCGGGCACTCCCTGACCATCGACAGCGGCTGGCGGGAGGTCGCCGACACCGCGCTCGCGTTCGTCCGGCGGTTCATCGACTGACCTACTCGCCCTTGAGCGCCGTGGTCATCTCGCGCAGCGTCTTCTTGGCGTCGCCGAGGACCATCATGGTGTTCGGCTTGCCGAAGAGGTCGTTCTCGATGCCGGCGAAGCCGGGGTTGAAGCTGCGCTTGAGCACGATCACGGCGCGCGCCTGCTCGACGTTGAACACCGGCATGCCGTAGATCGGGCTGCCCGGATTGGTCTTGGCCGCCGGGTTGACCACGTCGTTGGCGCCGACCACCAGCACCGCGTCCGTGCGGGCGAACTCGTCGTTGATGTCGTCGAGGTCGAAGAGCTGGTCGTAGGGCACGTTCGCCTCGGCCAGCAGCACGTTCATGTGGCCCGGCATGCGGCCGGCCACCGGGTGGATGGCGTACTTGACCGTGGCGCCGCGCCCCTCGAGGATCTGGGCCAGCTCGCGCACCGTGTGCTGCGCCTGGGAGACCGCCATGCCGTAGCCCGGCACCACGATGAGCGTCTGGGCGGCTTCGAGCACCTGCACCGCCTCCTCGACCGTGGCCTGGTTGTAGGTCGCCGCGCCGGCCGGAGCTCCGGCTGCCGCGCCTGGAGCCGCCTCCTCCACCTTGCCGAAGGCGCCGAACAGCACGTTCGTGAACGACCGGTTCATCGCCTGGCTCATCTTGAGCGAGAGCAGGAAGCCCGACGTGCCGTCGAGCGCGCCGGCGATGATCAGCACGTAGTTGTTGAGCGCGAAGCCGGTCGCCGAGGCGGCCAGGCCGGCGTACGAGTTGAGCAGCGAGATCACCACCGGCATGTCGGCGCCGCCGATCGGAATGACGAACAGGATGCCGACGATGAAGCCGAGGAGCCCCATGGCGTAGAACAGGAGGGTGCGGGTCGGGTCGAGCACGACCAGCACGAGCATCACCAGCGCGGCGAAGAACATCAGGATGTTCGACGCGTTCTGTCCCTTGTAGGTGATCGGCGAGCCGGGCAGGAGCCCCTGCAGCTTGCCGAACGCCATCAGGCTGCCGGTGAACGTCAGGAAGCCGAGGAACACCTCCAGGCCGAGGGCGCCCATGGTGAACTGCGAGATGTCCGCGCCGAGGTGGTGATACTCCGAGACGCCGACCAGCGCCGCCGCCAGGCCGCCGAACGAGTGCGAGAGCGCGATCCGCTCCGGCATCTTCGTCATCGGGATCCAGATCGACATGGCCGCGCCGATCAGCGAGCCGAGGATCAGGGCCGGAATGATCCACTTGAAGGTGATGATCTCCCGGAGGATCAGCGTGCCGACGACCGCCACCAGCATGCCGAAGGCGCCGATGGCGTTGCCCCGCCGCGCGCTGGTGGGAGAGGACAGGGACTGGAGCGCCACGATGAAGCAGACCGAGGCGATCAGGTACGACAGCAGGGTGACGCCGTGTCCGCTCATGACTTCCTGCCGCTCTTCCCCTGATCACCCCGCCGCGACTTGAACATGCGGAGCATGCGGTCCGTGATCAGGAACCCGCCCACCGTGTTGATCGTGGCGCAGGTCACCGCGATGAACCCGAGCACCGTGCTGAGCGTGCTGTAGTTGGCGCCCGCCGCGACCAGCGACCCGACCAGCGAGATGCCGGAGATCGCGTTGGTGCCCGCCATGAGCGGCGTGTGCAGCAGCGGTGGCACCCGGTGGATGACGTGATGGCCGAGGAAGCCCGCCAGCACGAACACGTAGAGACCGAAGATCAGAAGCTGCTCGTTCGCCATGGCCGTCCCATGAAGAAGGTTGAAAGGAGAGATGTCTGACCGGGCGCGTATCCTAGCATGCCCGCCCGGCCCTGGTTTCCGGCCGCCCGGTTGTTTACACTGCCTTGCCATGGACGACTCCAAGGACCTGCAGCGCCGGCTGCAGGTCGAGACCCGGACCGGCAGCGCCACCTGGCAGCCTGTCGAAAGCCTCCTGGTGCCGGGGCTCACCGTCCTCTACCATCCGGACGTCGAGCGCATCGGCGAGCGCTCCCCCCTGTCCGCCCTGCTGACCGGGCGCGAAGAGGGGCTCTCCCGGGCCGAGCCCGCCTTCTTCCAGCCCGGGAACCCCGGGCAGCACCGGGGCCAGCCGCTCGGCGACCCCTACCTCAGCCGCCGGCCGGTCCGCCTTGTGCCCGGCCCCCAGCCCGGCTCCGTCCGGCTGCTCTGTGGCGAGACCGGCACCCGGGTGTCGGTGGATGGAGAGCCGGCTGGCGCGATGCGCGACATCCCGGCGGCCGACGTCGACCGCGGCGTCGTCCTCCTCCTGGCCCACCGGGTGGTCCTCCTGCTCTCGCGCCTCGAGAGCGGCCCGCCGGGCCTCTCCGATCTCCCCGCGTACGGCCTGGTCGGCGAGAGCGCGCCGATGATCCGGCTGCGCCAGGAGATCCGGCGCGTGACCGACCTCGACGTGGCCGTGCTCCTGCGCGGCGAGACCGGCACCGGCAAGGCGCTGGTCGCCCGCGCCCTGCACGACGCCGGGCGCCGCCGCCACCGCCCCTACCTGGCCGTGAACATGGGCGCGGTGCCGCCCACCCTGGCCGCTGCCGAGCTCTTCGGCGCGGCGCGCGGCGCCTTCACCGGCGCGGACCAGAAGCGGGCGGGCTACTTCAGTCGAGCCGACGGCGGCACCCTGTTCCTCGACGAGATCGGCGAGACCCCGGCCGAGGTCCAGGTCCTGCTGCTGCGCGCCCTGGAGACCGGCGAGATCCAGCCGGTCGGCGGGGGCGAGCCGCAGACCGTGGACGTGCGCCTGATCGCGGCCACCGACGCCGACCTCGAATCCGAGGCCGCGGCCGGGCGCTTCCGGACCCCGCTGCTCCACCGCCTGACCGGCTACGAGATCTTCCTGCCGCCGCTGCGCGCCCGGCGCGAGGACTTCGGCCGCCTCTTCGTCCACTTCCTGCGCCAGGAGCTGGAGGAGATCGGCGAGACCCGGCGGCTCGCCGTCTCCGGCGACGAGCGCCTCTGGATCCCCGCCGGCCTGGTCGCCCGCCTGGCCGTCCACGACTGGCCGGGCAACGTGCGCCAGCTCCGCAACGTGGTGCGCCAGCTCGTCATCGCCGGCCGCGACCTGCCCGAGGTGCCGATGGGCCCGGCCGTCGAGCGGCTGTTCCACGACTCGCGGGCGATCCCGAGAGAGATGCGCGAGCGGGAGATACGCGATGAAGCCCAGGCCGAGCGGGTCGATCCGCACCCCTCCGGTCCGGCCCGTCCGGTCTGGCGCCGCCCCGAGGACGTGCGGGAGGATGAGCTACTGGCCGCCCTGCGCGCCAACCGCTGGCGCCTGCAGCCGACCGCGGCGGCGCTCGGCATCTCGCGGCCGTCGCTCTACGACCGGATCGACCGCAGCCCGAACATCCGCAAGGCCGTGGACCTCGGCCGCGAGGAGATCGAGGCCAGCTTCGCGCGCTGCGCCGGCGACCTCGACGCCATGGTCGAGGAGCTGGAAGTCTCCAAGCGCGGCCTCCAGCGGCAGATGAAGCGGCTGGGGATCGGCGGCTGATACCATGCCGCTGCCATGAAACCCTCGTCCAAACCCAGCGCCTACGCCCAGGCCGGCGTCGACATCGACGCCCAGGAGAAAGGCCTCGCCCAGGTCAAGAAGCTGGCGAGGTCCACCTTCACGCCCGGAGTCCTGACCGAGATCGGCAGCTTCGGCGGCCTGTTCCGGCCCGACTTCGCCGGCATGACCGAGCCGGTCCTCGTCGCCTCGGCCGACGGCGTCGGCACCAAGCTCGCCGTGGCCCGCCTGATGGAGGACTACTCCTCCGTCGGCCGCGACCTGGTCAACCACTGCGTCAACGACATCCTGGTCCAGGGCGCCGAGCCTCTGTTCTTCCTCGACTACCTCGGCGCCGGCGTCCTCGATCCGACCCGCATGGTCGAGCTCGTGCGCGGCGTGGCCGACGCCTGTCGCGAGAACGGCTGCGCGCTCCTGGGCGGCGAGACCGCCGAGATGCCCGGCTTCTACCAGCCGGGCGACTACGAGCTGGTCGGCTTCATCGTCGGCATCGTGGACCGGCCCAAGGTGCTCGACGGCTCGCGCGTCGCCCCCGGCGACGTCCTGGTGGGCCTGCCGTCCTCCGGGCTCCACACCAACGGCTACTCCCTGGCGCGGAAGATCCTCTTCGACAGGCTCGGCCTGGGCGTCCGCGACCGGGCGCCGTGGCAGACCAAGAGCCTGAAGGTCGGCGAGATCCTGCTCGAGCCGCACCTGTCGTACCTGAAGCCTCTGAAGCCGGTCCTGGGTCACCGGGCGCTGCACGGCATGGCCCACATCACCGGCGGCGGCATCACCGACAACCTGCCGCGCATCCTGCCGAAGAACACCCACGCCCTGATCCGGCTGGGGACCTGGACTGTGCCCGACCTCTTCCACTTCCTCCAGGAGAAGGGCGAGGTGGACTCCGACGAGATGTTCCGGGTCTTCAACATGGGGATCGGGATGATCCTGGCGGTCGAGCCTTCGGGTCTCTCCGAGGTCCTCGGCCTGCTGCGCAACGCCGGCCAGCGCTCCTCGATCGTCGGCACCATCCAGAAGGGCGGCTCGGGCGTGGTCTACGACCTCGGCAGCCAGTTCCCGGACGACGAGAAGGAATGAACCGGATCGGAGTGCTCCTCTCGGGACGAGGCAGCAACTTCCTGGCGCTCCACACGGCGATCGAGCGCGGCGAGCTGCCGGCCCGGATCGTCCTCGTCCTGAGCAACGTGGCGGGCGCCCCGGGCCTCGACCGGGCGCGGGAGTTGGGCCTGCCGGCCGTGGCCATCCCGCATCGTGGCGAGCCAAGCCGGCAGGCGCACGAGGAGAAGGTCATCGCCGCCTTGAAGGCGGCAGGCGCCGAATGGGTCTGCCTGGCCGGCTACATGCGCCTGCTCTCGCCGGCCTTCGTGGCGGCCTTTCCGCGGCGGATGGTCAACATCCACCCGAGCCTTTTGCCGGCCTTCCCGGGCGTGGACGCCCAGGAGCAGGCCCTGGCGCACGGCGTCAAGGTCTCGGGCTGCACCGTCCACCTCGTGGACGAGGGGCTCGACAGCGGCCCGATCGTCGTCCAGCGCGCGGTCCCGGTGCTCGATGGCGACGATCCGCGGTCGCTCTCGGCCCGCATCCTGGAGCAGGAGCACCTCGCCTATCCCGAGGCGATGCGGCGCCTGCTGACCGAGCCCTGGCGGATCGAGGGCCGAAGGCTGCTTTTCGGCGCCGGGGATATTGGGGGCTAGACAAGACCGGAAGATGGCGTATACTACCTGTCTCTCGCGTAAGCGAGTCTTTGAGAGAGAACAGACGGACAGGCCTCGGGCGGCTGGACCAGTTGGACTGGAATAGACTGGCCGGGCATCTGGTTACACCCCTTTGCGCCAGGGAGTGGGGGAGCGGCGGGCGAAAAAGGGGGTTGACACTCAAATCGACCTGCCCTACACTTCGCCTCCCTCGGAAACGAGGGGCGCGAAAGCGAGCCCCTGAGGGGCGCCGGTTCTTTGAAAACTAGGTAGAGAGAGAAAACAGTCGGGCGACTGTCAAAGAATCTTTCGAGATTCAGATTCCGAAATAAACCGCCATGGTCGTTAGCCGACCTTGGTGGAGAAGGATCCAAACTGGAGAGTCTGATCCTGGCTCAGAATGAACGCTGGCGGCGTGCTTAACACATGCAAGTCGTGCGCGAAGGTGGCTTCGGCTACCGGAGAGCGGCGAACGGGTGAGTAACACGTGGGTGA
>JBEQUE010000153.1:0-13902 GCA_040349255.1 Acidobacteriota bacterium
GCCATGAGGCGCAAGATGATTCTCTCCCTCCTGGCGCTCCTCTCCCTGCCCCCCTCCGCGGAGACCGTCGCCATCGTCGGCGCCAAGGTCTACACCCTCGGCCCGGCCGGGACGATCGAGAACGGCACGGTGGTGATCCAGGACGGAAAGATCCGGGCCGTAGGCCCCAACGTGGCGGTGCCGGACGGCGCCCGCCGGATCGACGCCCGGGGCAAGATGGTCACGCCCGGCCTGATGGACTCGCTGAGCCGCCTCGGCCTGGTCGAGATCAACGCGGTCGAGGGGACGCGCGACGCGCGGACCGAGAACGACACCATCACCGCCGCCTTCGACGTCGTGGAGGCGCTCAACCCGCGCTCGATCCTCATCCCGGTCAACCGGGTCGAGGGGCTGACGCGGGCGGTGGTGGCTCCGGCGCCCGGCAAGAGCCTGATCGCCGGGCAGGGCGCCCTCATCCACCTCGGCGGCCCCGACGGGGGGCCGGCCAACTATGTGGTCAAGCCGCGGCTGGCGATGTTCGCCGTCCTCGGCGAGGGCGGCATGGGCTTCGGCGGCGGCTCGCGCGCCGCGGCCCTGCTGCGCCTGCGCGAAGCGTTCGCCGACGCCCGCGACTGGGCGAAGAACCGCCAGGCCTACGATCAGGGCGAGCGGCGCGAGTACTCGCTCTCCCGGCTCGACCTCGAGGCGCTGCAGCCGGTTCTCAAGGGGGAGATGACGCTCGTCCTCGGCGTCAACCGGGCGAGCGACATCGAGGCCGCGCTCCGGCTGGCGAAGGAGGAGAAGCTGAAGATCATGCTCGCCGGCGCCGCCGAGGCCTGGATCGTGGCGGACCAGATCGCGGCTGCCAAGGTCCCGGTCCTGATCAGCCCGATCAGCAATCTGCCGGAGAGCTTCGAGAGCCTGGGCTCGACCCTGGAGAACGCGGCCCGCCTGCATCGGGCGGGGGTGACCTTCGCCTTCATGACCGGCGACGCCCACAACTCCCGCAACATCCGCCAGGGCGCCGGCATCGCGGTGGCCAACGGTCTCCCCTGGGAAGTGTCGCTGGCCGCCATGACCAGCGTGCCGGCGCGGCTCTGGGGCGTCGCCGACCGCCAGGGCTCCCTGGAGCCGGGCAAGGACGCCGACGTGGTGGTCTGGGACGGCGACCCGCTGGAGATCACCTCGTTCCCGGAGGCGGTCTTCATCCGCGGCGTGCAGATGCCCATGGACAGCCGGCAGCTCGAGCTGCGCGACCGCTACAAGGACGTGGGCGGGGCAACCCCGCCCGCCTACCGCAACTGACGGCCCCTACTCCTCCCGCAGGGCCACCATGGGACTGATCCGGGTGGCCCTGCGGGCGGGCAGGTAGCAGGCCGCGAGCGACACCGCCGAGAGCACCACGATCACGCTGGCGAAGATGGTCGGGTCGGTCGGCGCCACGCCGAACAGCATGCCCGCTAGGACCTGCCGGAGCGCGAGCGCGCCCGCGATCCCCACCACCAGGCCGACCGCCACCAGCCGCGCGCCCTGCCCGAGCACCATCCCGAGCACCTGCCGCGCCTGGGCTCCGAGCGCCATGCGGACGCCGATCTCCTGCGTCCTCTGCTCCACCGAATAGGAGAGCACGCCGTAGGTGCCGACCGCCGCGAGCGCCAGGGCCACGACCGCGAAGAGGAGGGCCATGCGGGTCATGAAGCGCGGCTGCGCCACCGACTCGAAGACCACCCGCTCGAGGCTGCGGACCTGCGCCAGCGGCAGCGTCGGATCGAGCGCGCGCACCTTCTCGCGCACCGCGCTGACCAGGGCCATCGGGTCGCCCGCGGTGCGGATCACGAGGTACATGTCGTCCGAGGCGCCGTCCACGGTCTCGACCATCTGGGAGTGTAGGAAGTAGACCTCGGTGCCGGTCTTCGCCTCCAGGCCGCCCTGCTTCACGTCCTTGACCACGCCCACCACGCTCAGCCAGGGCAGCGGCTTGTCCGGCGGGGCCGGCGCCCTCAGGCGCTTGCCGAGCGGGTCCTGGCCGGGCCAGAAGAGCTTCGCGGTGGTCTCGTTGACCAGCACCACCCCGGGCGTCCCTGGGCCGTCGGAAGGCAGGAAGCCTCGGCCCGACACCAGCGGGATCTTCATCGTGTCCAGGTATTCGGGGGTCACGAACTGCCAGTAGTCCACGTTCTGGACCGGGCCGGCCGGCGGGTTCGGCACGCCCTCGAACTCGGTGTCGTTGGCCAGGATGTCGCGCTTCGGCGGCAGCCCCCAGGCCGCCGCCGCCGACTGCACGCCGGGCAGGGCCTTCACGTCGTCCAGGAGGCGCTGGTAGAAGGCGATCACCTGCCGGTCGTCGGGATAGCGCGCGTCGGGCAGCGCGATCTGGAAGGTCAGCACGCCGCGTGGATCGAACCCGGGGTCGACCTGGAGCAGGAGCCAGAAGCTGCGGATCAGCAGGCCTCCGACCAGCACCAGGGTGGCGGCGAGCGCAACCTCCGCCACGACCAGGACGCGGCGCAGGAGCTGCCGGCCCCGGCTCGCCGTGGTGCGCTGGCCGCCTTCCTTGAGCGCGCCGAACAGCACCGAGGCCCGCGAGTGGAGCGCCGGCGCCAGGCCGAAGAGCACGCCGGTGAGGATCGAGATCAGGAGGGTGAAAAGGAGGACCCGGCCGTCCACGCCGATCTCGCCGGCCCGCGGAATGGCGTCGGGGTTGGTGGCCACGAGGACCCTGACGCCCCAGACCGCGAGCAGCAGGCCGAGCGCGCCGCCGAGGAGCGACAGGAGCACGCTCTCGGTGAGGAACTGGCGGATCAGCCGTCCACGCGCCGCACCCAGGGCGGTGCGCACCGCGATCTCCTTCTGCCGCGCCTCGGCCCGGGCGAGGAGCAGGTTCGCCACGTTGGCGCAGGCGATGAGCAGCACCAGGCCTACCGCGCCCATGAGCAACCACATCTTCGGCCGCACGTTGCCGATCAGGTCGTCGAGGAGCGCCGCCATCCGGAGGGGATGGTTCTCCGGGTCCGGCACGTGGGTGTCGGGCAGCTCGTCCTTCCAGTGGGTCACGAGGCTGGCGAGCCCGGAGCGCGCCTGCGCCACGCCGACCCCGGGCTTCAGCCGGCCGATCATGTAGAGGTAGTGGCTGGCGCGCCCGCCGGGGTTGGCGGGGTCGAGAGCGAGCGGGATCCAGGCCTCGACGTGCTCATTGCCGACGTCGAAGCCGGGCGGCATGACCCCGAGGACCGTGCGGTCGACGCCATCCACCTGCACCTGCCGGCCGATCACGCTCCTCTCGCCGCCGAAGGCGGTCTGCCAGAGCCCGTGGCTGAGCACCAGGACCTGCTCGGCATTCGGCAGGTCCTCCTTCGCGGTGAACACGCGGCCGAGCTCGGGCCGGACTCCGAGGACGTCGAAGAGACCGGCGGAGGCCCGGGCCCGCTTGACGCGCACCGGCTGGTCGCCGGTGATGTTCGCGGCGCCCGTGGTGTAGGCGCCCAGCTCCTCCAGGAAGCCCTTCGACTTCTGGCGCAGCTCCAGGAACTCCGGCGCGGAGCTCCAGAAGCGGTCGAAGCTCATGCCCGGGAACTGGCTGTAGGTGAACACCAGCCGTTCGGGCTCGGCGTAGGGCAGCGGCCGGAGCAGGACGGCGTCGATCACGCTGAAGATCGCGGCGTTCGCCCCGATGCCCAGGGCCAGCGTGAGCGCGGCCAGCAGGGTGAAGCCGGGGGTCCGCAGCAGGAGGCGGGCGGCATAGCGGAGATCCTGGAGGATGGTCATGGGCTTCTCCTACGACCGGGGTAGTCGCAAGGTTTCGAGGATGTCCAGGAAATCGTCCGGCAGGGGATCCTCGAAGCGCATCGGTTTGTCGCTGCGCGGATGGACGAAGCCGAGCACCGCGGCGTGGAGCATGGGACGGTGCGCATGGAGAAGTGGTTCCTTGTAGTCCCGGACATAGACCGTCTCCCCCACCAGGGGATGGCCGGCCTCGGCGAGGTGGATGCGGATCTGGTGCTGCCGCCCGGTCTCCAGCTCGCACTCGGCCAGGGTGGCGCCGCGCAGCCGCTCCACCACCCGGACCCGCGTCACCGCCTCCTTCGCCGTGGGCGGCGGCGCGCCGCGCTCTCTTCGGAATCGACCCCAGGAGCCACGCAGGCCGTCGCCCCGGTCGGGCACGAACAGGCTCTCGTGGACTCCGTCGCGGACCTCTCCATGAGCGATGGCCAGGTAGCGCCGCGTGACCGTGTGCGCCGAGAGCTGCTCCTGGAGATGGCGCTGGGCGTTGATCGTGCGGGCGAAGACCACCAGTCCCGAGGTCTCCTTGTCCAGGCGCTGGACGGCCCGGAGCGTCGGGCTCGCCGAGCCGCGGCCCATCCTCCGGACCGCCACCCGGGCGAGGGCGAGCAGGGTGTCGCGGTCCTCGCGCTCGAACGGCACGGTCAGGATCCCGGCGGGCTTGCGCACCACCGCGATCTCCGGGTCCAGGTGGACGACCAGGTCGCTCGGCGCGCTGCGGCCCGGTCCGGAGCGGATCTCCACCCGCTCGCCCGGCGCGATCCGGCGCGCCGGATCGGTCGCGGCCCGCTCGCCGATCCATACCCGGCCACTGCGGCAGAGATCCTTCGCCTGGCTCCAGGAGGTGCCGGGAACGAGGCCGCGCACCACGGCGGCTAGCGTCTTGTCCATCTGTAGTAGGTTATCCCGCTCAGCGCCATGACGACCTCCTCCGCCTCCATTCCGCCTTCTCCCCCGGCCCGGACCTTCCGCGACGAGCTCGCCGCCGCGGTCCGTCTGGCGGCGCCCGTGGTCTTCGTGCAGCTCGGCTCGATGCTCCTGGGCGTGGTGGACACCATCATGCTGGGGCATCTCTCGGCCGAGGCGCTGGCCGCTGGCGCCCTCGGGCACTCGACGAACATCGTGCTCCTCCTGTTCGGCCTCGGCACGCTGGCGGCGCTCGACCCCCTGGTGTCCCAGGCCTACGGCGCGCGCGAGCCCGAGGCGGTGGCGGCCCACCTGCAGCGCGGCATGATCCTCGCCCTGGCCCTCGCCCTGCCGATCGGCCTCCTGCTGTGGGACATCGCCCCGCTCCTGCGCGCCCTCGGCCAGCCCGAGGCGGTGATCGGGGACGCCGCGGCCTACGCCCGCGGGATCGTCTGGGGCATCCCGGCCTACTTCCTGTTCACCGTGGTGCGCCAGACGCTCCAGGCGATGAGCGTCGTGCGGCCGGCGGCCTGGGCCATCGTGGCGGGCAACGTCTTCAACGTCCTGGGGGACTGGGCGCTGATCTTCGGGCATCTGGGCTTTCCGGCCCTGGGCGCGGCGGGCTCGGCCTACGCCACCTCGACCGGCCGCTGGCTGATGCTCGCCTGGCTCGTGTTCGCGTCCCGCCGCCAGCTCGCGCCCTACTGGCGCGGCTTCACCGCCGAGGCCGCGCGCCTCGCGAGCTACCTGCGGCTGTTGCGGATCGGCGTGCCCATCGGGCTCCACCAGTCGATCGAGATCCTGCTCTTCGCGAGCGCCGGGCTCCTGATGGGGCGGATGGGCGTGGCCCAGCTCGCCGGGCACCAGATCACGCTCAACCTGGCGAGCCTCTCGTTCATGGTGCCGCTCGGGATCTCCGGCGCGGCCACCACCCGGGTCGGCAACGCGATCGGCCGGGGGGACATGACGGGCGCCCGCCGCGCCGCCGTGGCCTGCCTGCTCCTGGGCGGCACGGTCATGGTGCTCTTCGCCCTGCTGTTCGCCATCTTCCCCGGGGCTCTCGCCGGGCTCTACACCCGGGACGCGGCCACCCTCGCCATGGCGGCGCTGCTGCTGCCGGTGGCGGCCATGTTCCAGGTGTTCGACGGCCTCCAGGTGGTGAGCGTCGGCGTGCTGCGCGGCGCGGCGGACACGGCGGTACCCGCGGTGCTGGCCTTCCTGGGCTTCTGGGCGATCGGCCTGCCGGCCGGCTGGTTCCTCGGCTTCCGCCTCGGCCACGGCCCGGCCGGCATCTGGTGGGGGCTCACGTTCGGCCTGGCGGCCGTGGCGAGCCTCCTGCTGCTGCGGATCGCGGCGCGGTTCCGGGGGCACATCTCCCGGGCTCTCGGCTAGAGCGGGGTCGCGGGCTTCTGCTCTTCCAGGAAGAAGACGCCGTCGTAGACCCGGCTCCAGTCGATGGCCTCGCCGGGCTCGTTGAAGTAGAAGCTCGCCGAGACCGGCTTGCGAGGTGTGGGGAGGAAGAGCCAGGGGCGCTTCAGGCCGTGGAGCTGAGTCTCCAAATCGCCGGGCTTCACGGGCGCGGGGCCGTTGGTCTCCGGGTCCAGGGAGGCGCCGGAGAACGCGGTGAAGCCGATCGTGTAGAGGTCGGGCCCGAGCGCCTCCTTGAGAAAGCGGCCCATGGGACCCTGGCCGGACTTTCGCATCTCCTCGGGAACCGCAAAGTAGAAGTCGTTCATGACGTGGTAGTTGTGCGCCCAGACGATCACCTTGCGGTCCTTGAGCGGGCCGTTCAGCCACCACAGGAGGTTCTCGGCCATGGCGGTGTCCCGCGTGTAGCCGTTCTCGAACGGCGTCCGGTCGCCGGGGCCGAGCGCACGGTCCATGGCGAGGAAGCTGACCAGGGTCTGGCGGACGTAGTCGATCTCGCGCGGCGGGTAGCGCACCAGCAACTCGTCCCGGCGGCGGTCGATGGTCTCGACCAGGCGCTTCGGCAGCTCCCGGTTGTACGATCGAAGACCCGGCCTGGCGTAGTAGTCCGCCGGCACCAGGCCCAGGGACATGGCGGTGAAGTCCTCCCGCTCCTTCTTCGAGATCAGGGCCGGATCGAGCCGGTCGAAGAAGTCGAAGATCCGCTTCGGGTAGAGCTCGGCGCGGACCTGCGGCCGGGAGACCCGGCAGTCGAAGCCCACGATCGTGATCGGCCGGCCGGTGCCCTGGCTCTCCCGCACGGCGTCGAGGGTTGCCATGACCTCCCGGTTCTGCCAGGCGTCGTAGAGCGCGCGCTTCGCCGCCTCGGCCGACGGCAGCCCGGCGCGCAGGGCCTCGTCCAGCCACGGGACGTCGGCGATGCCCGCCTCCCAGGCGATGACGTCGAAGCCCATGACCTCGTGCAGGAAGCGGATCAGCCGCGCCTTGGCGAGGAAGGTCGCGCCGTCGCCGTGCGTGGCCTCGCCGAGCTGCACCACCCGGGCCTTGCCGATCGCCTGAACCATCGGCATCAAGTCGGAGAAATCCCGGTCCGCGGGATCGATGGAGCGCACCGGCACCTGGCCGGCTATCTGCCCAGAAACAGGCAGGGCGGCGAAGACCAGGAGGAGAAGGGCTTTCCGGATCATGGCCGATTGTAGGCCCGCACCCGGTCGAGGTCCCAGACCGCCACCCGCTCGTCCGCGAAGTCGGGCTTCCCCCACTCCCGCCGGAGGAGCCGCGGCAGGCGCCGGCCTTCGGCCTGGAACGCCTCGCGGAACCGCCGGCCCACGCCCATCCGCGGCGGCCAGAAGGAGTCGGGG
This sequence comes from Acidobacteriota bacterium, assembly GCA_040349255.1. Taxonomy (GTDB): domain Bacteria; phylum Acidobacteriota; class Thermoanaerobaculia; order Multivoradales; family UBA5704; genus DATMER01. The sequence continues at coordinate 7,455 of JBEQUE010000153.1, forward strand.
ATCGCCTCCTCCTCCGCTCCCAGGTCGCGGTGGACCACCAGCCAGCGCGCGCGGCTGGCGAGGAACGCCTCGGGCGTGAGCGGCACGAGGTTGCGGAAGGCGAGGCGGGGATCGGCCAGGAGCGGTTCCGGCGAGGCCGTCACCACCTCGCGGCCGTGCGCCTCCTGGTAGAGGGCGACGGCGCGCGAGACCCGCCAGACCGGGATCCACGGCGCCTCCAGGACCGCGCCCGGTCCGAGCTTCGGGTAGGGGTCGGGTATCCGGGGACGCGGCACGTAGAACGCCAGGCGGTCGTCGTGATGCGGGAAGGAGCTGCGCCACCAGGTGGAATCCGCGAACGGGCTGCCCGGGATCAGGATCAGGAGCAGGAGCGGTGCCCAGGGCCGGGCGAGAGCGGAAGCCGTCCAGAGAAGGATCCACGGCAGGGCCACCAGAATGTAGCGGTGGAAGATGAGAGGCTCGTCCAGGCCCAGGGGCGAGATCCAGAGCAGGCCCGCGAGCTGCCCCAGCACCAGGAGCCCGGTGAAGACGGCGGTCCGGCGCTCCTCCTTCCACAGTCTCCAGAGCCCGAACGCCGCGCCCAGCCAGAACAGTCCGGCCAGGGCCGCGACCGCCGTGCCCGCCTGAAGCTCGGCCAGAGCTCCGAACACCCGTGGGGTCAGCGCGATCTCCCGATGCTTGGCGCGGATCACCTCCAGGAACGACTCGCGGGCCGGCAGGAAGAAGACCAGGAACGCCAGGAGCGTCCCCGCCGCCACTCCCGCGAGGCCTGGAACCCGTCGCCGGTCCCGGATCGAAGCCGCCGCGCCGAAGACCAGCGGCGACAGCACGAGCGGCGCGGCCACGGGGTGGAACCAGAACGCGAGCGCCGCCAGCACCGCGTAGGCCGCTCCCCTCCTCCATCCACCGTCCCTCCACCAGGCCTCGAACGCCACGACCGCGCCGAAGGACAGGAGCACGACGACCATGTAGGGTCGGGCGATGCGCGAGTAGAGGACCAGCCCCGGCGAGATGGCCAGCAGCCAGGCGAACGCCACGGCCGTGCCGCGTCCCAGCCGCCGATCCGCCCAGAGCGGCGCCAGGACCAGCAGGAGCAGCCCCGCCAGCAGCTCCGGCAGCCGGACGCCCAGCTCGGTCAGCCGCACGCCGCTCCGGACGAGCGCCGCATAGAGCGCGCTCAGCGGGATGCAGGCGTCGACCTTCTGGTACGTGACGAGGATCGTCCCCACCGGCTGGGTCAGCGCCGTGCGGACGAGGTGCAGCTCGTCGTCGCCGAGGACCTGGGCGCGCAGGTTCCAGAGCCGCAGGAGGGAGCCGGCGAGGACGGGGGGCAGGAGCCAGAGGCGACCCCTCACCTCCGCACCCGGTCCAGGTCCCAGACCGCGATCCGCCGGTCGAGATAGTCCGGCTCACCCCAGGACTGCGTGAGGTGGACGATCGTGCGGCGGCCGAAGGTCCGGAAGAGGCCCCGGAACCGCTCGTCGAGCTGAATGTCCGGCGGGATCCTCTGCTCCTCCTGGGCCAGGTTGCGGTGGACCACCAGCCAGCGGGCGCGGCTCGCGAGGAAGCCTTCGGGCGTGCCCGGCACCATGTTGCGGAAGGCCAGGCGCTCGTCCGCGAGGAGAGCGCGGGCCGGCGCCACCACCACCTGCCGGCCATGGATCTCCTCGTAGAGATAGAAGGCCCGGTTGACCCTCCACACCGCCATCCACGGATACTCCAGGACCGCGCCCGGCTCCGGAGAGGCCGCCAGCGTCCGGTAGAAGTCCGGCACCTGATGCGGACCCACCTTCGGCCGCGGCCACATGAAGGTCAGGTAGTCGTTGTGATGGGCGAAGGAGGTCCGCCACAGCCGGGAGTCCGGGAAGGGGCCGGCCGCGACGAGGAGGGTGAGGAAGAGGGTGGCGAGGACGGGCGCCAGCCGGCCCTCGAACGCCGCCGCCACCCACAGCAGCACCCACGGCATCACCACCAGGATGTACCGGAAGAAGATCAGCGGATGCTCGTGGCCGACCGGCGCCAGGTACAGCAGCCCGGCGACATGGCCGACCACGGCGGTGACCGTGAGGACCGCCAGCCGGCGGTCGGCGCGGAAGAGCCGCGCGAGCCCGAAGGTCGCCGCGAGCCCGACGAGGACCGCCACCCAGCCATGGCCGGTCCCCGCGACGAGCAGGAGCACGTCCCTGAGGAGCGGCCACGAGAGATGAAGCGCGCCGTGCTTCTCCTTGACCAGGACCGCGAGCGTATCTCGGGCCGGCAGGAGGAAGGCCAGGAAGGCGAGCGCCGTGGCACCTCCCAGGGCCAGGAGCCGGACGAAGCCGCGCCGAGTCTCCCCAACCAGCGGCCGGATCAGCGCGTCCACGGCGGCGAAGAGGAACGGGCTCACCACGAACGGCGCCGCTCCGAGATGGAACCAGGCGGCCAGCGCGGCGAGGACCAGGTACGCCGCTCCCGTCCGCCAATCGGGTTTGCGCCACCAGGCCTCGAACGCCGCCAGCGCGCCGAAGCCGAGGAGGACGATCGGCGCGTAGGAGCGGGCGATCCGGCTGTAGAAGACCAGACCGGGCGAGACGGCGAGCAGGAAGGCGAAGACCGCCGCCGTGCCCGACCCGAGCCGCCGCGCCACCCACAGCGGAGCCGCGCCGAGCAGCAGGAGCCCCGCGACCACCGCCGGCAGCCGCACCGTCCACTCCGTGAGCTTGAGCCCCAGGTCCAGGAAGACCCTGTAGACCGCCGTAAGCGGGATCGTGTTGTCCACTCTCTGGTAGGTGACCAGGATCGTGGAGAGCGGGTTGTTGAGCGCGGCGCGGACCGCGTGCAGCTCGTCGTCGCCCATCACCTGGGGCCCCAGGTTCCAGAGCCGCAGCCCGGCCCCGACCAGGAAGGCCGCCAGGAGGACGAGCGTCCGGCGGCTCACTTCCGTCCGCTCCCGCGGACCCGGTCCAGGTCCCAGACCCGCACCAGGCTGTCCGAGTAGTCGGCCTGGCCCCACTCGGCGGCGAGGCGGGCGGCGAGCTTCTCCCCGATCCGCCGGTAGACCCGGCGCAGCCCCGGCGGCATGGGCCTCGTGAACGGCCGGCCGGGGATCACCACCCGGTCCTCCTCCCAGGGGACCCGCAGGTGGACGATCAGCAGCCGGGCCGGGCTCGCCAGGAACGCGGCCGGCTCGGGCTCCACCTCGTTGCGGAAGTCGAACCCCGGTCCCCTCGGCACGTCGAAGGGCGCCGAGACGATCACCCTGCGCTGGTGCCGGAGCTGGTAGATGTAGAAGGTCCGGTTCTGCTCCCAGACCGTGGACCACGGCGCCTCGATCACCGGGGCGTCCGGCAACTGGTGCTTGTAGATCCCGGGCACCGCCTCGTCCGGGATCGTGGACAGCGGGTTGTAGAAGCCCACGAAGTCGTTGTGGTGCATGAACGAGCTGTCGCGGTAGCCGTGAGTCAGGAACGGCCCCGTCCAGAACAGGAAGGCGATGAAGAGCCGCGACGCGGTGCGCTGGAGCCCCACGCCGACCAGGCCGCTATGCGGGATCCAGGTCCGGCCCAGGGCCACCGCCACCCAGAGGAGCACGAACGGCAGCACCGGCAGGAGATACCGGTTGAGCACGATCGGCAGGTTGAGCCCGAGCGGCGAGAGCACCAGGATGCCGGCCAGGTGCCCCAGGGTCACGGTCAGCGTGAACAGCCCGAGGCGCGGATCGCGCCTCAGCAGGAGGACGAGACCCGCCAGCGCCGCCGCCCAGAACAGCGCCGTCAGCGTCCACGACCGGGTGCCGGCCTCCAGGACGAGGACGTTCCCGGCCGTCCGCCAGGGGATGTCGATCTCCCTGTGCTTGTTCCCGACCAGCTTCAGCAGAGACGGCCCGGCCGGCACCAGGTAGAGCGCCATCGCGGCCACGATCGCGAGCCCGATCGCGACCAGCTCGCGCAGCCGCCGCCAGGCCCGCGACCGGACCAGGTCGCCCACGGCGAACAGGAACGGCGACGCCACGATCGGCCCCGCGCCGAGGTGGACCCAGACCGCGAGCGCGCCGAAGACCACGTAGGCAACGCCAGCCCGCCGCGACCCGCTGTTCCACCAGCGCTCGAACGCCATGACCGCGGCGAACGAGAGCAGGACCATCGGCATGTACGACCGGGCGATGCGGCTGTAGACCACGAAGAGGGGCGAGAACGCCACCAGCCAGCCGTAGAGCTCGGCCGGGAAGCGCCCGACCCGGCCGCTCCACGCCCGCGGCAGGACGATCATCGCGAGCAGGCCGCAGAGGATCGCCGGCAGCCGGAAGTCCATCTCCGAGAGCGACACGCCCCAGTCGAGCAGCAGGCGGTGGAACGCCGTGATGGGCAGCGAGTAGTCGACCAGGGAGTACTGGGTGACGATCCGGGCCGCCGACCGCTCGGCCACGGCGCGCACGGCGTGCAGCTCGTCCCCGCCCATCACCTGGTCGCGCAGGTTCCACAGGCGCAGCCCGGCCCCGGCCAGCACGAAGCCGACCATGGCGAGTTTCGGGAGGGGCCTGGGAGCGGTTTCCAAAACGCCGGGTAGTTTACTTCCGCCAGAACAGCGCCACACCCCACACCAGCACCGCCACCGAGACCGCGCCGCAGACGATGCCCCAGAACCAGTACGGCAGGAAGAGGGCGTGTTGCATCTGCATCACGTCCGAGGGATACGTGCCCGAGGGGTTCACGACGCCGCGCGTGAAGAGGTAGTCCGCCCGGGAGAAGACGGCGAGGGCGAGCTGGACCCCGACGAAGATGACCACGAGCTGCGCCCGGTCCGGCGGCAGCCGGGCGGCGAGGAAGCACGCCGCCACCAGGAGACCGACGAACACGAAGCCGAAGAGGTTGCGGACCAGCAGGATCTCGACCACGAGGAGGACCACGCCCAGGCCCACCAGGCAGGCGCGGGCGCCCTGACCGCTCCGTCCCAGGAAGAAGCAGACCGCCGCCGCCACGGCCGGCCCGACCAGGCCGCCGGCGAGCGTCAACGCCTGGCGGATCCGTCCGAACCCGGTGAGGTCGATCTCCGCGAGCCCGGAGCCGTTGGCCCACATCGCGAAGCGCAGGAACCGTCCGCCCAGGAACAGGGCGGAGAGCCCGTGCCCCATCTCGTGGGCCACGGTCGACAGCAGCACCAGCGGCCGGGCCAGGATGTTACCCAGGAACGGCAGGTTGTAGAGCACGAGCGTCGCCACGGCGCTCAGGATGAGCACGTTCCTCGGGCTCGCGCCATGCCGGCCCGGCGCTGTCCCCGTCACCGCTGCCAGGAGCTCGTCGCTCGGGATCACCCGTCTCCTCCTTCCGCTGTCTACGCAGACTCTATCCCAGAGGTTCTACGCCGGCTGAAGCGTGAAGCAGGTGATCTCCGGCCGCGCGTTGAACCGCGCCTGGAGGGCGATATGGCCGAGGCCGCGGTTGACGTAGAGGCGGCGGCCGTCGTCCAGGCCGACCTCTCCGGCGACGTAGCGCCGGTTGCGCACCGGCACGAGCGGCGGCGGCAGGAACGGCGGCTTGCACTGGCCGCCATGGGTGTGGCCGGCGAGGATCCAGCCCCGGTATCCGGCCCAGGGGAGCGCGTCCAGGGTGTCCGGGTTGTGGCAGAGGACGACGGCGGCCTCGCCGCTCCGGCCGTCCAGGGCGCGGACCGGGTCGGCCCGGCCGGCCCCCAGGTCGTCGACTCCGACGGCGTCGAGCCCCTCGACCGTGGCGCAGTCGTTCCGGAGGATCCTCACCCCGGCCTGCTCCGCCACCGCCGCCACCCGGGCGGCCACCGGGGGCTCGGACCATCCCCGCCCGTAGTCGTGGTTGCCCAGGATGCCGAGCGTGGCCAGCCGTCCCTGCGGGAGATGGGCGAGCACGTCGCGGAGCTGGCCGAACTGGGCGTCGCCGCGCGGCTGGCTGTAGGTGAGGAAGTCGCCGGTGACGACCAGGATGTCCGGCCGGAGCGCCGCGACCCTCTCCAGGCATCCGACCAGGTAGTCGTCGCTCACCTCGGGGCCGACGTGGAGATCGCTGATCTGAACGAGCCGGGCGCCGGCGAGCGCCGGAGGCAGGCCGGCCACGGGCAGGTCGCGCTCCTCCACGGCCACCCAGTGGGGCTCGACCTCGAAGGTATAAGCCGTAACTCCGGCGGTACCGAGGCCGGCGGCGGCGGTCCAGCGGAGGAAGTCTCGGCGGGTCACGAGGGGTCTACGGAGCCGGGGTTGGGGGCGTCCAGAAAGATTCTCAAACTTTTTTCGGATTTCTTGTCAAAAAAAGGGGCCCAGCGGCAACTGTATATAGAAGAGGCTACCAACCTCCTTCAACCCGAATCTGGGAGCGGTCATCTTTCCTCCGGCCGCTCCCCTTTTTTTTCTCCCCCTCCAGAAGCGTTCCCGCCGCGCCAGGATGACTATTTTTCGAGCCGGGATGACTATCCGCCGCACCGGGAAGGCTCCGCTCAGGAG
>JBEQUE010000163.1:0-11510 GCA_040349255.1 Acidobacteriota bacterium
TTTATGCCTGACAAAACTCATGCCAAGGCCAAATTGCCATTTTGGCGAGGAGGTGACAGCCGGGACCGGAGGTCCCGTGAAATGAGAGATTTAGGTCAAGAGCAAAAGGCTGCGAAGAGGAGCGAGCATGGCTGCGGAAAGTCGCTTTTCGAGGGGTAACAGAAACATGCAGGTCAAGTCGCGACGATTCAGAGGGTTACAAGGGTGGCTCTCGGAATTGCCCTGGTCAGTACGGTGGGATTGCGACTAGGATAGGCGTCCATGAGTCGCTCGAGTCCGGACACCCTCGGAATTGCCCTGGTCAGTACGGTGGGATTGCGACGATTCCTTGCTTCCCTCCGTCCCTCCGGATCGAGAAGGACAATCCTCGGAATTGCCCTGGTCAGTACGGTGGGCGATCGGCTGGATAACGAGATCGTGGCGTACGTACGCTCCAGATTCCTGGGGGCCGGTTTACAGGATCTCTGGCGACGCCTTGGAGTCAGGTCTGGGAGCCTGAAGGGGACGAAGCTCTGGGCCTGGGCCGCCACGGTCGCGGCGTTGTTCTCGCCGCGGACTATATCGACCGCGACGCGAGTCATATTGTCTGCGGGCAGTGTCGCGTTGTCAGTGCACGGTGAGTCAGCGCCAGCGGGCAATGAGGCATTGCCAGGCGCCCGAGAGGCATTGCCAGTGGACGGCGTGACGCTGCCCGCGGGCAACGCCTCGCGATCCGCAGTCAATGCTTGAATGACAGAGGGCAGAAGCTCATGGACGGAGGACGACGCCTCCGGGCTGATGGCAGCGTGGCGCTGACGTCGGTCTCTGCTGCATCGCCCGCCGGCAATATCATGTTGCCCACAGACAATGCTTGAATGATGGCGGCCGATAGAGCCGTGCCCGCTGGCGGCGCCGCGCAGGCTATGGACTGCGTCTCGTCGGGCTCTGGCAGTGTGGCACTGCCCTCGGGCAATGCTCTCGCCGGGCGGACAATGACACTCAGATCGTCGGCGGAATGATGCGCCCCGAGGACGGAATGATGTTTTGCCTCGGCAATGCCATTCGTCTCGGGCTCCGGCCTCAGTCCCGGACGGCTCGGCACGATGGGCCGTCCAGAGAGCTTGTTGGACGATGGAAAGAGGTCGATGGGAGGTCCGTCGAGGTCGCTGGACGGTCCGAGAAGGTCTTTGGGAGGCCCGAAGAGGTCTTCGGACGGTCCATCGAGCTCGTTGAAGTCCCGGAAGAGGTCGTTGGGCGGCTCGTCGAGGTCGTTGGAAGCCCCGAGAGGTCGTTGGGAGATCCAGCAAGATCGTCGGACCGCCCATTGTGGTCGTTGGAAGACTCAGAGAGGTCTTCGGATGTTCCGACGAGGTCGTCGCAAGACTTGAAGAGGTCGTTGGGAGGCCCGAGGAACCCGTTGGACGGTCCATCGATCTTGTTGCGAGGCGCGAAGAACCGCCTGGTAAGGATTTGGGACAGTCTCGCCCTCGGAGCTCCAGAGAGCGCTTTACTTGCAGACGGCTGGCCTGCTTCCTGGCTTCCAGATCTTGACGGCTAATCAGCAGTTGCGTAGCATCTATCTCCAGGCGGCAGATGCCGGCTTTTGTCGGGCCAGGAGGGAGGGGAATGATGAGGACTCTTTCCGCTGTCAGGAAGCTCGCGTTGGCTGGTTTCATTCTTGCGGCTTTCGCCTCGTCCTCAGCCTGGGCCTACGAGTGTGAGATCTGCAAACTGAGCTTCACCGGGAATTCCTGGTGCCGTGCCGTCAAGGAGATGGAGACCGGAGTCACTCAGTGCATGGACCATGTCGCCAACATCGGCGGCTCCTACTGTACCGAGGATGGCAATGCCTGCTCATGGGTCAATGCCGGCGGTGGCGGGGGTGGGGGAACCGGCGGCGGGGGTGGCGGGGGCACGTGCACCGGGTCCGGTTTCTGCCCGGCGGAATGCTTCAGTTGCGGAAGCGGCTCGTATTAGCAAGTTGTTTTCCCTCCTGTTTCTCCGCCGCCTCTCCTGGGCCCTACTCGGCCTGGGGCTCTGGTGCAGCTCGGTCCGTGCCGAGGAGGGGGTGCCCCTCGCCTCCGTGGAGGTTTCTTTTCTTCAGATCGTCCCCACCGAGCAGCCGGTAAAGGGAGCGCTGATCCTGAAGCCAGAGGAAGGCAAAGGCGACCTGGTGAGGTTGGAGATCGCCTCTCCGAAGCCTCTCGCGCTGCGGTTGCCTGCCGGTTCGACGTGGGAGGTCTCGGCCGAGATCCCGGGCTTCTGGGTCCGGCGCAAACCGCTTACCCTCGACGGGCCTGCCGACCAGATTGCCCGTCTCTCCCTGGAGCTCTGGCCGCTGGGGACGATCTCGGGCACCATTCGAGTCAAGGACGAGGCCGCGCCGATTCCTCGGCAGCTTCTCGTTAAAACCCTTGCAGCGCCCGCGTTTGCCAACCGGCGCGCGGCTCCCGGCGGAGCTCTCGACTGTCCGGTGGACGAGGCGGGAAAGTGGACCTGCTCCCTCCCCGCCACTCAATACGATCTGGTGATTTCCGCCAAGGGCCTGGCGCCGCACTACCGCTGGAACGTCCAGGTTCCGGCCGGGAAGACCCAGGCGCTCGGGGTCATCGAGCTCGAGCGAGGTGCGTCGGTCGCCGGCTGGGTCGCCGTCGAAGCGGGAGCCATCGAGCCGGAGCTGTGCGTCGCGCGCCTGAGCCCCTTCACCGCAGGTGGGGCCGACCTGCAGAGTGCGCTCGACCTGGAGCGCACCGCCCGCGAGGAGAAGGTGCGTAAGGACGGCTTTCTGCACTTCACCGGGCTCGCGCCCGGCAACTACTCCCTGGAGATTCGGCAGCCAGGCTATTCACCCGTGCGGCTCTCCCCGGTCCGGGTCGATGCCGGCGCCGAGACCTTTGTCCGGGAGCCGCTTCTGCTCAGGCGACCGATCGAGCTGCAATTTCAAGTCAACCCGCCTCTCGACTGGGTTGGCCGGCCGTGGCGTGCCCGGATCGTCAGGCGTACGGAACGCCCGCCCAACCCGATCGTCTTCGAGGGGGCCGTGGCTTCGGATGGCCGACTCCTGGTGGCGGACCAGTCGGCGGGCCGCTTCCGGGTCAGCCTCGAGGATTCTCTCGGAAACGCGCTTTACTCCGAAGAGCACCTCGTCGAGGATGGGAATTCCGCCGCCCTCCCGATCGATCTCAGCTTCGTGACCGTCGAAGGCCGGTTGCGGATGGGGACAGCGCCTCTCGCCGCCACTCTCTGGTTCGACGGACGTTCGGGTGCCGACTCCATCAAGATGGAGTCGGATGACGAGGGGTGGTTTCATGGAGTTCTACCCCGCGAGGGCTTTTGGAGGATTGAAATTCAAGCCGCGGAGCCGCCCTTGAAGACCTGGACGAGGGCCGAGGTCGAGGCGGGCGACTCCGGAAAGGCAACCCTGGAAGTCGTGCTTTCGGACACCCGCGTCTTCGGCCGTGTGGTGGACGAACAGGGGAGCTCCGTTGCCGGGGCGGACGTGATCGTCCAGGCGGAAAGCGTGAGCGTTCCTTCTGTCTCGGATCAGGACGGGCGGTTCGAAGCGCGCGGCCTGCCTGAGGGTCTGGTCTGGCTTGCCGCGGAAACCTCCGCACAGGTGAGCAACCGGGCGTTTGCCCAACTGGGCGAAGGCCGCGCCGTGGGTCCGATCGAGCTGCGGCTCCGCCCGACCCGCCGCCTGAACGGCACGGTCGCTTCTCGCCGAGGGCCGGTGGCGGGCGCCCGCGTCGTGATGCTGGCGACGACCCCGGATGGCGGCGGGGCGCAGGCCGTTACGGACATCGCCGGTACCTTCCAAGTTGACCTTCCCAGGGACGCCTCCAGGATCGAAGCCATCGTAAGCGCTCCGGGAATCGCCTTGCAGGTTTTCGATGTGCAGGCCGGAAGCGAGCCTCTCGCGCTGAACGTGACCGAGGAAGCGGGCAGCCTTGCGCTCAAGCTCCCGTCCGGCGACGAGATGATGCGTGGGAGCCTCGTTCTCGCAGCGTACCAGAACGGCCTCCACATCCCGGGCAACGTCCTCAGCCAGTGGGCTTATGGCCAGGGTGAAGACCTCCAGCGGAAGGATCGATCCTTCCGGGTTCCCAGGGTCGCACCCGGTGAGTACGTGGTCTGCCTGGTCCCGCAGCCTCTCCCTCCTTTCCACGTCCTGGGCTCCGTGCCAACCGGAGCCGGCTGCGACTCCGGCCTGCTGGGGGCGGGAGCGACTCTGTCCCTGAACCCTTCCCTTCCTGAATAGTCTTCAGTCCAGCGCCACCCGCCCGAGCCCGAACGTCGCGCCTTTGCCGACGTGGAGCACTTCTGCCATGCGAAGGAGCGGGGCGAAGGGCTGGAGGTCGCCTTCGAGGTGCATCATGCCGACGAAGCCTCCCATCTCGATCTTGCGGCCCTGGCGGTTGCTGTAGCGCTGCCAGTCGTGCCAGCGGAAGGTCTGCGCGGCGACCCGGATCGCGGAGGCCTGGTCGAGGAGGGGACGGAAATGCCAGTCGAGCGGCTCGCCGGGGTGGTGGAACCAGGCGAGCTCCAGGGCTCTCCTCAGGGCGGCGAAGACCAGCGGACGGAAGCCGGGCTCCTCCTGGAGGGTTCCGCGCACCATGAGGCGTGTAGGGGTCAGAAAGCGCAGGACGGCGCGACCGGCAGGCAGCGGCGCGCCGGAGGGGAGGAGGGGCTGCAAGGCGGCCAGGGCGGGCGAGATGCGGCCTTCGGCGTAGACGGTCTTCCAGGTCCCGGCTGGCGTGGCGGCCTTCGCGTCGTCGAGGACGAAGGGGATGCGGTCGCGGCCGAGGCCGTTGCGGGCCATGCGCTCGACGGCCAGGAGGGCCCAGGGCAGGAGGTCCGCGGACTGACCGAGGAGGAGGAGGTCGAAGGGGAGCGGGTCGCCGGGCTTGAAGGTGCGCTCGTCCGTGCCCGGCTCGAAGATGTAGGGGCGCGGCGAGGTGGGCAGGCCGCGGAGGAAGGGCGGCGGGTCGCCTTCGATCCGGGTCTCGAAGATCCGGGGGTAGACGCAGGTGCGGCGCAGCGCGCAGTCCGGACAGGCCTGGCGCGGACCGAAGGCGCAGGAGAGGCGGCGCAGGGCATGGCCGAACGCGCCGCGCAGGAGCGAGCCCTGGAACGGCGGGAGGATGGCGGGGGCGTCGGCCCGTAAGGTGCAGCGAAGGCGGACGTACGGAAGGCGGGGGAATGGGTAGGGAGAGGTCATGACGGATTGGACACGGAAGCGCCTGGGAAAGTTGGATCCGAGCTCCTGGGACAATTTGGGAATAGCGAGACAATTTGTCCCAAATGGCCCTGGAAGTGCGGCAATCTGGCGGTTTGCGGGCTTCGGGGGTGACAGGGACGTGACGGCGTGAGACATTATGTCCCGTCGCCGGTTGGGGCAGGTTGCCGCGGCGGCGTGGGTGGATTTGGGAAGAGACTGAAAATGAATGAGTTACGGCGACGGGAGCGGAATCGGCGGGGGCTGGCAGCGGCCTTGCGATATGGGGTGGGCATCGAGGAGGATTGCCATGCTAGACTCCGTCCGCAAGCATGTTGTCGCCGTTCCCCATGTTCCGGGAAGGGTTTTGCTGTCGGCCGCTACGATCGGCAGCTTCGGGTGGCTCCTGGCGCACGACCTGGTGCACCCGCTCGTGATCTACGCCCTGCAGCTCTTCCTCTCTTTCTGACGGCCGGAACTCGAGCCACACGGCGCAAGGACCATGGCTGGTGAAGCCGTCATGAATCGGGCAGAGTTGGCATTGTCCATGGTGCCCGACGTCGAGATCGAGGCGAGCAAGATGGCTACGTCCATGGCCGAATCCATGAGGATGACTCCGGATAGAATCGACGAGGTCCGGATGGCGGTGGTCGAAGCCTGCATCAACGCTCTCGAGCACAGCCGGGCCGCCGACGGCAAGATCCAGGTGACCTTCGAGGTGCTCGGCGACAAGGATCCGGAGAAGCTGCGCATCACGGTCCACGACAACGGGGTCGGCTTCTCTCCGGGCGATATCGAGGAACCGTCCATGGACGCCAAGATCAAGGCCGTGCGCAAGCGCGGCTGGGGCCTCAAGATCATCCGCGGCCTCATGGACGAGGTCGAGATCCACTCCGGCTCCGAAGGGACGACGGTCGTGATGAGCAAGTTGCGAGGGACGGACTGATGACCGACAGCCTCAACGTGACCGTGGACCGCCGGGACGCCCTGGCGGTCATCTACACGGAGGGCTACATCAACAACCAGGGCGGCGAAGAGATCGCCCGGGTTGCCTATAAGCTCCTCGACGAGGGGTTCAAGGTCCTGCTGCTCAATCTCGGCGGCACCAAGATCGTCAATTCGATCGGGATCTCCATCCTCATCGAGATCATCGAGAAGATGATCGAGATCGAGGGCAAGCTGGGCTTCTGTAGCCTCACGCCCACGATCGAGAAGACGTTCCACATCATGGGTCTCGCCCAGTATGCCCCCATCTTCGCCAACGAAGAGGCCGCCGTCGCTGGGCTCCACGGCTGAGCCCGCCTCCGAGCCCGGCCCCTGGTCCGAGCTCCTCGATCTGTCCCGCAACGAAGCCGGCGACGGGCCTCTCACCGAACGACTCCTCGCTCTCTGGGCCGGCCGCCACGGCGCCTCCGCCGCCGCGCTCTACGTGCGCCGCGACGGCCATCTCGAACAGGACTGTTCCGTCGGCGATCCACTGCCGGAGATCCTCGACGAAGCCCTTCTCGAAGCGGGGCCTCTCCGCAGTCTTCCGTTCCCCGACGGTTGCCTCGTCCATGTCGGCGGGGAGCCGGGGGAGAGCGGTCCTCTCACGGTGCTTCTGGGCTCGCTGCTGCGCTCGGCCCGCCTGCGCCGGGAGCTCAAGGAGCAGCAGTTCCAGGTCAACTACCGGGTGGTGGAGCTGGAGAGTCTCTACGACGTCGGCCTGGCCATCGCCGCGACGCTCGATCTCGACCGCCTGGCGGAGGAGGTGCTGATGCGCGCGGTGTCCCTCCTCGACGCCCGCCGCGGCGCGCTCTATCTCCTGGAGGATGGCACCTACCGCCTGGACCGGACGTTCGGAGGAAGCGCTGCGCCGTTGATCGAGGCCACGGATCCGGGGCTGTCGCTGTGCATGGAGGGCGGCGCCGTGCCTCCCGATCTCCTGCCGGGCGCCACGCACCTGCTCAGCCTGCCGATCGCGAGCGAGGACCGGCCCAAGGGGCTGCTCGTGGTCGGCGACAAGGAGAGCCGGCGCGGCGTCGGTCCGTTCCTGTCTGCGGACCGCCGGACGCTCGCGCTCTTCGCGAACCAGGCGGCGATCGCGCTCGAGAACGCGCGCCTCCACCGCGAGGCGCTGGAGCGCGAGCGGCTGGAGCGCGAGATGCAGGTCGCGGCCGAGATCCAGCGCCAGATCCTGCCCAAGGGCGCTCCCGGTGTGCCGGGCTATCAGCTCGTGGGCTGGAACCGGCCGGCGAGGCAGGTCGGCGGCGACTATTACGATCTTCTCGCGCTGCCGGACGGCCGCGCCGAGCTGGTGGTGGGCGACGTGTCGGGCAAGGGCATCCCGGCGGCTCTGATGGTGTCGACGCTCCACTCGGCGCTGCGCCTGCTGCTCGACCAGGCCGGGTTCGGGCCGTCGCTCCTGGAGCGCATGAACCGCCACATCCTGGAGTCGAGCGCTCCGAACAAGTTCATCACCCTGCTGATGGCCGAGCTGGAGCCGGGGACGGGCGTCCTCCGGTATCTCAACGCCGGGCACAACCCGGGCCTGCTGCTGCGGGCGAACGGCCGGGTGGAGGAGCTGTCGGCGGGCGGCGTGCCTCTCGGCCTGCTCCCGAACAGCCGCTACCAGCCGCGGGAGGTGGTCGTCGAGCCCGGCGATCTTCTCTGCCTCTACAGCGACGGCATCACGGAGGCGGAGTCGGTCACGGAGGAGGAGTTCGGCACGGAACGGCTGATCGGCATTCTTCGCGGTCATCGGGGCCAGGGCGGCCGGCCTCTTCAGGAGGTGCTGGAGGAGATCCAGGCCGCCGTCAGCCGCTTCGCGACGGGGATGCCCCAGTACGACGACCAGACGCTGGTGCTGCTGCGGAGGGAGTGACTCCCTCTCCCCCGGTTTCCGGGGAGAGGGGGAACGGGATCAATTGGTCTAGAATCCGGGCCCATGAACCGGATGCCCAAGATCCTCTGGCTCCTCCTCCTCATCCCTATCTTCGCCGGCCTCATGGCGGCCCAGCCTCCGGAAGAATCGCAGCCGAAGTGGTCCCTGGCCATCCACGGCGGCGCCGGGACCATGCCGAAAAACATCCCGGAGGCGGAGAAGGAGGCCTATCTCAAGTCGCTGCGGGCCGCGCTGGACGTCGGCCGGAAGGTGCTGGCCGGCGGCGGGACGAGCCTCGACGCGGTGGAGAAGGTCGTCCGGACGCTGGAGGACGATCCTCTCTTCAACGCCGGCAAGGGCGCGGTGTTCACGCACGACGGCAAGAACGAGCTGGACGCGGCGATCATGGACGGCCGCGACCTCTCCTGCGGGTCGGTGGCGGGTCTCCATACGGTCAGGAACCCGATCTCCCTGGCGCGGCTGGTGATGGAGAAGTCGCCGCATGTGTTCATGGTCGGCGACGGCGCCGAGCGCTTCGCGGAGGAGATGAAGGTCGAGCGCGTCGATCCGAAGTACTTCTTCACCCAGAAGCGCTGGGACCAGCTCCAGGAGGCGCTGCGGAAGGAGCAGGAGGCCCAGAAAGAGGCGAAACCGAAGGGCACGGTCGGCGCCGTGGCGCTCGACGTCCATGGCAACCTGGCGGCGGCCACCTCGACCGGCGGGATGACCAACAAGCGCTACGGACGGCTCGGCGACGTGCCGGTGATCGGCGCCGGTACCTATGCGAACAATCGCACGTGCGCCATCTCGGCCACGGGCTGGGGCGAGCAGTTCATCAAGCACACGGTGGCGCACGACATCTCGGCGCTCATGGAGTACCGCGGCATGACCCTGCAGCAGGCCGCCGACGAGGTCATCCACCGCAAGCTGCAGAAGGACGACGGCGGGGTCATCGGCGTGGCGCACGACGGCTCGATCGCGCTGGTGTTCAATTCGGAGGGGATGTACCGGGGCGCGGCGGACTCGAACGGACGGTTCGACGTCGCGATCTGGGAGTAGGGGTCAAGCCGCCCGGAAAGGTGAGGTCCGCCCGAAGGCGAGGATCGGCGTCGTGATCCCGCCGAAGAGGCTCTCTCCGACGGTCACCGGCTCGGCTCCGATTTCGAGGGATCCCGAGAGGAGGGTCCGCAGATCGTCTTCCCAGACCAGGTCGGGCAGCGCGGCTCCGAGCCTGCCGCCTTCGATCCGGCGCACGCCCCGGGCGATGGCGCGGAAGCGGAGGCCGTAGGGGTTGAAGCTCTCCAGAGGATCGAGGGCGGCGATCCAGAGGCCGCCTTCGGCGCCTCCCAGGAGCTGCTCGTCCGGAGTCTTCCCGGGCACCAGGAAGAGATGGCTGGCCGCGGCCTCGTCGGGCGCGATCAGGTGCGGGGTCGGCGGCCGGTCGAGCTCCCGGGCCAGGCGGTCGTCGACGGCCGGGGTCAGGAAGACGCCGCCGGCGATCAGGTCGATCGGGCGCCGGCCCGAGCCCAGGAGGTCGAACGGGAAGGGAAGGCCGCGCGGATCGGTTCCATCGTCCCGCAGGCTGACCGCGGGATGGAACACGGGCGCTCCCAGGACGTCGCGCAGGCAGGAGGTCCCGTGATGGAAGGAGGACGAGGTGAGGGCGCGGCGGTTGAGCAGGTCGAGGAGCGCGGCGGCGGACTCCTGGGAGAGGACGACCGGAACCGGGCCGTCCGGAAGAGCGCTGCCTTCCGGGCCCTCCGGCGCCTGGCGGTCCCGCGCCCGCGCGACGATCGACGGGAGCGCGAGGCCGGCCAGCGAGCGGGAGGCGCCGGACGCCGCCGTCCCCTCGGTCGAGACGGTCGCCCAGGCCGAGGTCGCCTCGGCCGCCCGCCGCAGGCCCCGGCTGTCCGCGAAGGCCACGCGGCCGTCGGCCCAGCCGAGGCGCACCGTCTCGCCCGCCTCGGCCGCGCGCTGCACGAGATCCCGGGCGCGCGCCGGAGTCATGCGCGCCAGCTCGGGGTCGTGGATCTCGCCGGGGATCGCGACCCGGGCGGCGGCGTCCTCGGGCCGAACGGTGACCGGGAGGGGCGGGACGGGCTGCGAGAGCCGGGCCTGCGCCAGCGCCTCGCGCACGGCGCGGGCGAGGTCGGACGGCTCGGCCACGTCGGTGCGGTGGAAGCCGTACCGGCCGGACTCCCGGACCCGCACGAAGACGGTGGTCTCCTCCTGTTCGTACGAGTCGCGCCGCCTCTTGCCGTTGCTCTCCTGGCCGCGGCGCGCGTCGATCCAGGCGATCTCCGTGGCGTCGGCGGGCGAGGCGGCGAGCGTCCGTTCGAGGCGCGAAACCATCTCGTCGAGCGCGGGACGGGTCAGGGTCGGCATGAGGGAAGGGAGCATAGCAGGAGGTCTGTGGGTAGAAGCGCAGAAGGAAGGGGATCTTTCCGTGGCTTGGACTTTGCACCCTGGTCGCTGGAGGCCAGACGCTCTGAGATGAGGAAATGTCGATGATCCGTGGGTTTATGACGCATGCCGTGCTCTTTGCCGGCGTTCTCGGGGTCGTTCTGGCCGCCCGACCCTCCTTTGCAGAGGACACCGCCGACCTCATCCTGGAACACGGGGTGTTCTACCCGGTCCGGCCCGAGGCGAAGGTGATGGGGAGTCTCGCGGTCCGCGGCGGTCGGATCGTCTATCTCGGGCCGGACGCGGGCGCGGCGCGCTTCCGCGGTCCGAAGACCCGGGTGATCGACCTCGCCGGCCGCGCGGTGACGCCCGGCCTGATCGACGCCCACTCGCACCTCGCGGGCCTGGGCGAGGCGCTGTCGCAGGTCGATCTCGTGGGCACGCCGACCTACGACGAGGTGATCCGGCGCGTGCGCGAGGCCGCCGCGAAGGCGCCGGCCGGCACCTGGATCGGCGGCCGCGGCTGGGACCAGAACGACTGGCCGGAGAAGGAGTTCCCGACCCACGACGCGCTCTCGGCCGCGGTGCCGGACCACCCGGTCTGGCTCACCCGGGTGGACGGCCACGCCGCGCTGGTCAACCGGAAAGCCATGGAAGTCCTCGGCATCGGCCAGGACGTCCAGGATCCGCCGGGCGGCCGGTTCCTGCGCGACATGGAAGGCCATCCGACCGGCGTGATGATCGACAACGCCATGGACATCGGCAACAAGATCCCGGGGCCGGACCTGGCCGTGGTCCGGAGGCAGCTCGCGGCCGCCGCCCGCCACTGCGCCGAGCGCGGCCTGACCACGGTGACCGACATGGGCGTCGGCGCGCTGCAGGTCGGGGCCTACACGGAGCTGCGGGAGTCGAACGAGCTGCCGATCCGCGCCGCGCTCTTCCTGGGCGATGACGAGGCCTGGCTCTCCCGGTGGTTCGCGCGCCGGCCGCGTATCGACCCGGAGGCCCGCCTGACCATCCGCGGCGCCCAGCCCTACATGGACGGCGCCC
>JBEQUE010000165.1:0-3860 GCA_040349255.1 Acidobacteriota bacterium
CGACGAGCCGGTCGCGCCACGCGTAGAACGCGTCGATCGCCGTCTGGATCTGCTCGGGCGACAGGTCGGCATTCCATTGACCGCGCGAGATGACGAGGTAGTCGGCGGTAGCTGCTGTCGGTCGATTCATGCTGCGCTTTCCGGCCGTTCAGGCCTCGTAGTTCAATGCCAGGCCTGGCACCGGCCAGTCGTCGATCGCGATCAACCGGCCGCTGCCGGACAGCGTGACGTACGCGGTGCGCAGGTCGCGACCGCCGAAGCAGATGTTGGTCGTGAAGCGATCCGGCAGCGGCACGTGGCTCGTGGTGCGGCCGTCCGGCGAGACGATGCTGATGCCGCCATGCATCAGCGTGGCGACGCAGACGTTGCCGAGCGCGTTGATCGCGAGCGAATCGAAGCGCTGCCAGTGGCCGCCGGGCGACGCGGTGACGAGGCGCCCGCCGTTCGGCGACGGCCACGGCGCCTTGCGCACCTGGCCGGGTGCGGTGATGTCGTAGGCCCAGACGCGCGCACCGGCGGTCTCTGCGTAGTAGAGCGTCTGGCCGTCGGGCGAGAGGCCGACGCCGTTGGGCGTCAGCGCGGGGCGCGCGATCGCGTGCACGCTGCTGCCGTCGGCACGGCCGTAGTACACGCCGCCCATGTCCATCTCGGTTTCGCGCACCTTGCCGAGATCGGTGAAATAGAAGCCGCCGTGCGCGTCGAACACGATGTCGTTCGGGCCGCGCAGGCCGAGACCTTCGACGGTGTCGTAGACACGTTCGAAGCGGCCGGTGGCGAGGTCGACGCGCTCGATGCGCCCACCGGAATAGTCCTCCGCCTGGCCGACCGGACGAAACGTGCCGTCGATCTCGGTGCCCCAGCGAAAGCCGCCGTTGTTGCAGACGTAGACCGCGCCGTCGCTGCCTGTCGCAGTGAAGTAGCAGCCGGCGGTCATGTTCCGGGTGTAGTAATTCCCGCTCGGCGACCACAGGTGGACCGTCAGGTTGTCGGTCGACGGGTAGTAGCCCACGAGATAGACGAAGTCGTTGCTGGGGCCGCCCGCGGGGGTGTAGCCGGGGATGTCGAAGTAGGGGCCGATCACGGAGGTGGCGGCGTTCGTCTGGATCTCGGCGTGGATGTCGTAGCCGCCTTCGTTGCCGGCGGCCACCACCACGGCCCGCCCGTCCTGGGCGCTCACCAGCGCGTCGATCTCCTGCTCCATGGGATCGGTGCCGTCGTGGGCGCCGAGATGCGTGCCGAGGCTCAGGTTGATCACCGCGGGCAGGCCCAGGTCGTCGGCCTTCTCGAAGATGTAGCGCATGCCGTCGATGATGCCGGTGCTGCTCCAGTCGGTCTTCACGAACACGATGTGGGCGTTGGGCGCCATGCCCGTGTAGGTGTACGAGCTGCCGCCCGCGTCCGGAGCCGCGCCGTTGCCGGCCGCGGTGCCGGTGACGTGCGTGCCGTGGCCCCAGGAGTCGGGATCGTCGTCCGCCTCGGTGCAGAGGCCGCCGTCGATGTCCGTGCTCGTCCACTCCCGGCCGTAGCCGTAGCTGGTGGGGGCCGGCCCGGTGCTGCTCTGCTGGTCCCACAGGTAGAGGATGCGCGTGTTGCCCGAGGTGTCGGTGAAGTCCGGGTGGTCGAAGTCGATGCCGGAGTCGACCACGCCCACCACCACGCCCGCTCCGGTGCTGCCGGAGAACACGCCGCCGCTCTCGGTGCGCAGGAAGGCCGCGCCGGTGTCGGCGACCGACCGGTCGAGGTTCGGCCGGACCCGGGTGGGGAGCGAGATCGTCTGGATGTCCGCGCGGCCCGCCAGAAGGGGCAGGACGTTGACGGGCACGGTGACGGTCGCGCGGCCGCCGTTGAGCGAGCGGACCTTCACGCCGAGCGCTTCGAGCTGCTCGCGCGTGGCGGTCGTGCGCAGGAAGAGGTTGAGGGCCTCCTGGCCGTTGATCCGGTGATTCCCCTGGTTGCCGCCGAGCGGGCCGCGCAGCATCGGCGGGATGCCGGCCGCGGGCTGCTCGATCACGCGCTGGAGGAGGGGATGGATCTGGGGAGGTGTCTGCGGCTGGGCCGTGGCAGGAACGGCCAAACCCAGGAGCAGAAGGGATGCGGCAAGCATGCGTCGGATCATCGTCGGTCTCCTTGTCGTGGACAGGAGGGGCCGCGGTTCGGCCCCGTTCACCGACGATGTTGGCGTTCCGCCCGGTCAAGGGCGTTTGGAAACGGTCAAAGAACGGTCAAAGTCGGACGCTTCGGGGATCCTGGACATCCTCCAGGGCATCCCGGTCCCACTTCGCCAGGTTCGCCGCAGCCTCGTAGGTCGACTGGAGGAACTCCAGCAGCGTGGCGTCCGGCGACTCCGACTGGCGGACCACCTCGTACGGCAGGATGAACTCGCGGAAGTCGGGGCTGTAGAAGGCGGCGTTCGGCTGGACGGCCGCGTCCGGGAACCCTTCCGGCTCCGGGTACGCATAGGAATAGAAGGACGGATAGGGGATCGCGCCGCCGCCGGGCCAGAAGCCGCAGCTGCTGACCTCGTGCGAGTACGCCTCGCGCGTCACCGGGTCGGGCAGGTTGGGGATGCCGCCCGGATGCTCCGGCGCCGGCCGGCCCGAGAACCGGGTGACCGCCAGGTCCGGCGCCCCCCAGAACAGCTGCACCGGGCTGCACTTGCCGGTGAAGCGGGCGCGGAACTGCTTGAACACGCGGTCGGCCTGCACGAGGACGCGCCAGAAGCGGTTGGCGTACTCCGGGTCGTAGCTCCGATGCGTGTGATCCTGGTCGAAGCGGATCGGGTCGGCGATCTCGTTGGGCCGGCGGTGGATGTCCACCGGCAGACCGAGCCGGTCCAGCTCCTCCATCAGCCGGGTGTAGAACACGGCGACCGACTGTGGCTCCAGCGGGAACCCGCCCGTGCCGCCGTCGCTCGCCAGCACGTTCAAGCGGTGGTCCAGGAAGTCGAAATCGATCTGGAACGACCGATGCCCGTGGGGGATCGGCGACGTCGTGAGCCCGCGGGCCGTCACGTACAGCGGCACGTTCCAGGAGTGGTTGATCCAGGGGCTCTGCGTCAGCCGGACCTTGCCGGCGATCTGCAGCCACAGGTGCAGGGTTTCGAAGGTCTCGCTCCAGGCCTCCAGGGGCAGGCTCGGCCAGGGCTCCAAACGCGAATCGGCTGAGGTGGTCATGGGATCTCCCTGCCGCGTCGGCGGCGCATGGACTGCGGTGGAAACGTAGCACGCCGCGCTCGCGGACGCGTTTCCCGGGATCGCGAATTCCATGACCGCCTCGACGCCACAAGTGGCGTTCCAACGCCACGGAAGCTGCGGTAGGATTCCCGGCTCATGCTCCCCTTTTCCGTCGAGGCGCTCGGCCGATGAGCCCAGCCGTTCTCTCCGTGCGTCCCGTCCATGCCCTCCTGGAGCGCTCCGGCTCCCCGTCCGAGCCCGGCCTGATTCCGCTGACCCTGTCGCGGCTCGCCGATCAGCACCGGCTCTCCGTCCTCCTCCAGGCCGCGGGCCTGCTCTCCCTCCTCGACCGGGCGGGCTGGAGGGTGCCGGACTGGAGCGCGGCGCGGGTGAGCCCCGAGGGCATCCTGAAGCTCCCCGCGGCCGTGCCGGGCCGCCTGCCGCTCCCGGCTCAGGAGATCCTCCGCGAGCTGCTCGGCCGGCTCTTCCGGTGGGAGGGGAGCGCCGGGCTCTCCGGCAAGGGGCCGGCGCGCAAGGCGGTGCGGCGGCTGGTGGACCGCTGGTTCCAGTCGCTCGCTCCGGCCACCGCCGACGAAGCGGTCGCCCAGATCCTCGACGAGGCGCCGTTCCTCTGGGAGCCCGCCTTCGCCGCGGCCCGGACCGCGCTGGCCGGCGAGCTGGAGGGCG
>JBEQUE010000172.1:0-29303 GCA_040349255.1 Acidobacteriota bacterium
TCGACGGACTTGCTTTCCCAGCCGCGTGCCATAATCCTCATTCTCCAGCAAGATTGGAGCCACGGAAAGGGGATCGGAACCATGGCGGACCTGGAGCGCATGGCACCGAGGTATGTGGCGGACCTGATCGATCCGCTCTATGCGGAGCTGATCGGTCTCCTGCGCCACCTGGACGCCGACGACTGGGAGCGCCCGACCGTCGCCGGCACGTGGCGCGTCCGGGACGTCGTCGCCCATCTCCTGGACGGCGGCCTCCGCAAGCTGTCCGTGTACCGCGACGGCCATCTCCTCGCGCCGGACCGGCCGATCCACTCCTACGGCGATCTCGTGGGCCTCATCAACGACCTCAACGCCGGCGGCGTGACCTTCAGCCAGCGTTTGAGCCCGCGGCTGCTCACCGACCTGCTCGAGATCGTCGGCCGCTGGATGGCCGAGCTGGCGGAAGGCCTCGACCCGCACGCCCCGGCGATCTTCTCCGTGGCCTGGGCCGGCGAGTCGGAGTCGGAGAACTGGATGGACACCGGCCGCGAGTACACGGAGATCTGGCACCACCAGATGCAGATCCGCGACGCCGTGGGCGCTCCCGGACTGCTCGACGCCCGCTGGCTGCTGCCGCTGCTCGACTTCTCCGTCCGCGCGCTGCCGCACGCCTATGAGGCCAAGGACGCTCCGGACGGCACGTCGCTCGCGCTGATCGTGCCCGGCGAGGCCCGATGGGCGTGGACGCTCGTGCGCGAAGGCGGACGGTGGGTGCTGTTCAGCGGCGAGATCGGACGGGCCACGACGACGGTGATCGCCGAGCCCGGCGCCGCCTGGCGGCTGCTCTTCAACGCGCTGCCGCCGGAGCGCGCCCGCGAGGAGATCACGATCCGGGGGAACGGGTCGCTCGCCGAGCCGCTGATCCGGACGCGCTCTGTGATGGTTTGATCCCGTCCCCCCTCTCCCCAGAGAATAACGGGGGAGAGGGAGCCTATCCCCTCGCCGCCTCTTTCAGCGCCTCCAGCTCAGGAAGATTCGCGTCCTTCTTCACCACCGGCCACGAGACCCGGCGCCGCGTGAGCGCCGCGTCGAGGCGCTCCCACAGCTCGCGGTGCAGGACCGGCTTGCCTTCCTGGGTCATCCAGTTGCGCCGCCTCCAGCCCTGGATCCAGCCGGTCGCTCCGTTCCTCAGATAGTCGGACAGGGTGTAGACCGCGACCGAGATGCCGGGCGGCAGGCGATCGAGAGCCTCGGCCGCGGCGATCAGGTCGAGCTGGTTCGGGCTGAGCCGCTTGCCACCGCCGCCGGAGATCACCGTCTCGCTTCCTTCATGCCGGATCAGCGCGGCCCACCCGGCGCCCTTGCCCGAGGACGAGACGCGGAGGAACACCTCGGCGTCCGGTCTGGCGAGCGGCTGCTCGGGCTTCACGACTCCGGACGCCTTCTGCTGCTCGCGGATCGCCTGGGTGGCGAGCTGGTCGGCGCGCTCGTTCCAGCGGTTGCCGGCGTGCCCCTTCACCCAGTCCCAGCGGATGTCATGCTCCAGGATCAGCTCGGCCAGCCGCCGCCAGAGGTCCTCGTTCTGCAGCTCGCCGTCCTTCCGCTTCCAGCCGCGCTGGATCCAGCCCGGGAGCCACTCAGTGATTCCCTTGCGGAGGTACTGGGAGTCCGTGTAGAGGCGGATCCGGCAGCGGCGTTTGAGAGCTTCCAGGGCGCGGATCGCCGCGGTCAGCTCCATGCGGTTGTTCGTCGTGCGCGGCTCGCCGCCTTTCAGCTCGCTCGCCTTGCCGCTCGCCCCGTGGATCAGCACCACGCCCCAGCCGCCCGGACCCGGATTCGGGTCGGCGCCGCCGTCCGTGTAGACGGTGATCTCGGGGAGAGGCTCGGGTATCGCCGGCGTCATCGGCGGCGGAATCTATCAGAATTGATCCCGTTCCCCCTCTCCCCGGCCCTCTCCCCCGTGCCGGGGGAGAGGGAGTCATGGCACGAGGCTTGCGACCCTCAAAGCCTGAGTCACAGGCCCTCCACTCGAACGTTCCCATCCAGACAGGAGGCACCCCACCGTGCGAGACGAACCCACGAGATCTTCCCACCACGGCACGGATCGGTTCACCGGAAAGTCCAAGGACATGGCGGCGCTGTTGGCTGGCGCCGTCGCGGGCGCCGGTCTCCTGGCCGCGGCGCGAGCGGTGCGACGCCGTCCGCGCCTCGACCTCAAGGACCGGGTCGTCCTGATCACGGGAGGATCGCGGGGCCTGGGTCTGCTCATCGCGCGCGAGATGGCGATGGCGGGCGCCCGGCTGGCGATCGTCGCCCGGGACCTGGGCGAGCTCGAGCTGGCGAGGCGGGAGCTGGCGGCGGTGGGAGGGCTGCGGGTGCTGGCTCTGCCCTGCGACGTCCGGAACCGGGAGGAGGCGGAGTGGGCGGTGGCGGCCACGGTCGAGCGCTTCGGCCGGCTCGACGTGCTGGTGAACAACGCCGGGGTGATCCAGGTCGGCCCTCTGGAGCACATGAGCCTGCAGGACTTCGAGGACGCGATGCGCGTCCACTTCTGGGGTCCGCTCTACCTGATCGGAGCGGCGCTGCCGCACCTGAAGAAGGAAGGGGAAGGCCGGATCGTGAACATCTCCTCGATCGGCGGCAAGGTCCCGATCCCGCACATGCTGCCGTACAGCGCGAGCAAGTTCGCGCTCTGCGGGCTGTCGAACGGGTTGCGGGTCGAGCTGGCGAAGGAGGGGGTGTACGTCACCACGGTCTGCCCGGGCCTGATGCGGACGGGCTCGCACGTCAACGCCCTGCTGAAAGGTAAGCGGAAGCAGGAGCTCACCTGGTTCGCTCTGGCCGACGCCACGCCGCTGACCTCGATCAGCGCCAAGAGGGCGGCGCACCGGATCGTGGAAGCCTGCCGCCATGGGGAGCCGCACCTGATCATCACCCCGCAGGCGCGCCTCATGGCCGCCGCGGCCACGCTGGCGCCGGGCCTCACCGCCCGCGCCCTGGAGCTGGTGAACCGGCTCCTGCCGTCTCCGTCGAGCACCGACGGCGACGAGGCGCGGCCCGCCTGGCAATATCCCTCCTCCTGGGCCCCGTCGCTCCTCACCCGCCTCTCCGACGAGGCGGCGGTCGAGAACAACGAGCTGCGCTTCAAGGAGGCGATCCTCTATGGCAACGGAGGTCTGCCCGAGCCCCGGCTTTCGTGACAAGATGGGGGCGCGGCACGCCGCGTCCCTATACTTTTTTCCTTTTATGAACAACGCCGAGATCGCCAGCATCCTCGAGGAGGTCGCGGACGTCCTCGAGATCAAGGACGAGAACCCGTTCCGCATCCGCGCCTACCGCAACGCCGTGCGGTCGCTCGAAGTCCTTACTACGCCGCTCTCCCGGATGATCGAGGAGGGCAAGCCGCTCACCGGCCTGCCCGGCATCGGCAGGGAGATGGCGAGCCACATCCAGGAGATGGTCGAGACCGGCACGCTCGGCTACCGCGACCTGCTCCTGGCCGAGATCCCCCGGTCGCTGATCGATCTGGTTCGCCTGCCCGGAGTCGGTCCGAGAAAGGCGAAGAAGCTCTGGGACGAGCTCCAGATCAGCAGCGTCGAGGAGTTGGAAGAGGCCGCCAAGGCCGGCCGCATCGCGGGCGTCGCCGGCTTCGGGGCCAAGACCCAGGAGAAGATCCTCGCCGGCATCCAGGACTACCGGCAGCACACCAGCCGCATGCTCCTGGTCGAGGCCGAGCGCTCCGTCGAGCCGCTGGTCGGCTACCTGCGCGCCATACCCGAGGTCGAGAGGCTGGAAGTCGCCGGCAGCTACCGGCGGCGGAAGGAGACGGTCGGCGACATCGATCTGCTCGCCATCGCGATCGTGCCCGGCCCGGTGATGGAGGCCTTCGTCCACTATCCCCAGGTCCGCCAGGTCCTGATGTCCGGCGACACGCGGGCCTCGGTCGTCCTGGGATCCGGCCTCCAGGTGGACCTCCGCACGGTGCCGCCGGATTGCTACGGCGCCGCGCTGGTCTACTTCACCGGCTCCAAGGAGCACAACGTGAAGCTCCGGCGCCGGGCCGTGGAACAGGGCCTGCGCATCTCGGAGTACGGCGTGTTCCGCGAGCCCGGGGGAGACCTCGTGGCCGGCCGCGAGGAGGCGGACGTCTACGCGACCGTCGGCCTGCCATGGATCCCGCCCGAGCTGCGCGAGGACCGCGGCGAGATCGAGGCCGCGGCCGCGAAGGCGCTGCCCCGGCTGATCGACCAGCAGGACATCCGCGGCGATCTCCACATGCACTCGGTCTGGTCGGACGGCCGCAACACGATCGAGGAGATGGTCGAGGCCTGCGCCGCCCGCGGCTACGAGTACATGGTGATCTCCGACCACAGCAAGGCGCTCGCGATGACCAACGGTCTCGACGCCTACCGCCTGCGCGAGCAGTGGAAGGAGATCGCGGAGGTCCAGGCGCGGCACCCGGAGATCCGCATCCTGAGATCCATGGAGGTGGACATCCTCGCCGACGGCTCGCTGGACCTGGAGGACGAGATGCTCGCCGATCTCGATCTCGTCCTCGTCTCGCTCCACTCGCGCCTGGACATCCCGGCCGACCAGCAGACCGAGCGCGTGCTGCGCGCCCTGGAGCATCCGGAGGTGAACGTCTTCTGCCATCCGACGGCGAGGATCATCAACCGTCGCAAGCCGGCGGAGATGGACGTGGACCTCGTCCTCCGCCGGGCCGCCGAGCTGGGCGTGGTCGTCGAGCTGAACTCCAGCCCGCACCGCCTCGATCTGAAGGACGACCACCTCCGTCTCGCGAAGAAGCTGGGCTGCCGGATCGTGATCAGCACCGACTCGCACCGTCCCGGGGAGCTGGACCTCCTGCGCTGCGGCATCGAGCAGGCCCGCCGCGCCGGCCTGGAGCCGGGCGACGTGGTCAACACCCTGCCCTACGAAGAAATGAAAAAGGCCTTCGAGCGCCGGGCCTGACGCCCCGTAGAGACGCCCCAGTCCGTCCTCCCGAAACCTGACCGAGTCCCGAAACGCCGGGGCGTCTCACCCTTCCAGCCGCCGAGGAGCCCTGACCAAGCGTTCCGGCAAGCGGCGCTGGTTCCAGATAACCAGGGAACGCAGTCGTCCCTCTTTTTCGAGCCTCTCAAAAATCCGGGAACGTGGCCGTCCCTCTTTTTCGGGCCTCTGAGAAATCCGGGAACGCGACCGTCCCTCTTTTTCGGGCCTCTGAGAAATCCGGGAACGTGGCTGTCCCTCTTTTTCGGGCCTCTCAGAAAGCCGGGAACGTGGCTGTCCCTCTTTTTCGAGCCTCTCAGAAATCCGGGAAAGTCGCGTTCCCGGATTTACGAGCCTCTCGAAAAAGAGGGTTGCGGCGTTCCCTACTTCTGGGGCTTCTCAACTCACTCCGGTAGCTCGGAGATCGCCTGCCTGAGCCCGTCGGAGATCTGCGCCAGCTCCGCCGGGAGCCCCGTCGGCAAAGGCGGCGGGGCTTGGCCTGCTGCCACTGCCCGCAAGAACGCGCCAATCTCCGCCAGTGGCGATGGAAGTCCGCAAAGCGTAGCCACGGCTTCCGCGGCCTCCGGATTAAGATCCGAGCGCGAAGCCCGCGCCGCGTAGACAGCCTGCGCCAGAGCGAGCAGAGGCTCGGCCAGTTGCGCCAGCCCGGCGCCATTCCCTCCGCCGCCGCGCCGCTGCTCTAATTCCGCCAGCTTGGCATCGCGTTTGGCCGCCCACTCAGCCGCCGCTGACGCGTCGCCCTTCTCTTCAGCAATGGCAGCAAGGTTGGAATAGATCTTCCAGGTCTCCGGATGACCGAGTGGTTCCCAGATTCCAAGGGCCTCGCGAAAACTCCGCTCCGCCAAGTCGAGATCACTAAGCTTCCAGTACAGCACCCCAAGCTGGGAATACGAAGACGCCGCTCCGGCCTGATCGTTCCTTTCCAGCTTAATTGCCAAGCTCTCCTCGATCGACGCCAAGGCCCGGCGCAGCCAAGCCGCCCGGCTTTCGGCATCCGCGGCCTGCTCGGCGCGATTCTGATAAAGAATACCGACATTCTGGGCAGTGACGCCAAGTTGGTGTCGGTCACCGAGCGCAAGGGCAAGTTCGCGGGCACGTCCGTACCAAGCCTCCGCCACATCGAGTTGCCCCCTGTTCCGCTCCGTCGAGGCGAGCCAGTCGCAGGTGCGCATCTCTGCACTGGCATTCCCCGCCTGCTGGAAGAGCACCATCGCTTGTTTATAGAGTTCGGCCGCTCGCGCTATATTCCCTTGCTCTAGGTGTAAAGCACCCTGGTGCTGCAGGAGGGCGCCCTGAAGTTCCAGGTCGCCGATACTCCGCGCGAGAGCAAGAGCTTCCTGATAGCGGGCATCGGCCTCGACCCAACGTTGCTGGTCGCCCAAAATCTCGGCACAGCGGCCATTACCAGCGGCTATGTTCCGCTCGCCACCCAACGACCGGGATATCACCAACGCCCGTTCCGCCACCGCTAGAGCTTCGTCAAGTCGACCCAACGCCCGGTAGGCATTGGCCAAATTGCCTAGTGCAGCGGCAAGGTTGTTGCCCTGGGCGGCCTTGCTCGGCACGTTTTCGAGGATCTCAATGGCCTTCAAGCTCGGCTCGACCGCGAGGTCCGGGCGATTGGCGTTCACGAAGATCTGTCCCAGATAGGAATAGCTGGTGCCAAGTTGAAAAGCCACGTCTTCGCCGCCCGCCAGCCCTTCCGCTTCGAGCTGCTCGATGAGTTGCTGCAGCATGGCCACCGCGTCGCTGGCCCGGCCGCGGCCTACCAACGACAATGCCTGGTCGCGAATCGTGGCGCAATCTTCGGGCATCTGTGCGCGAACCCAATCGACCAACGCGTCCCGCTCGCGCAGTCGCGCTGCCATCCGGAGGTAAAGCCCCAGCGTGTCGGCCAATGCCCAGCCCGGCTGGCGCTCGCCGCGGCGGAAGGCGATTTCGAGGGCCGAACGGAAATTGACCTCCTCCCGCTCCATGAGCGCCATGCCTGCGGCTGCCGTGCGCCCCTTCAGCGCGCTATCGACCTCCCGCATCAACGCCAAGTAGACTGCGACGAAGCGTTGCTCCGCCGCCTCCATCTCGCCCACCTCCTGCCGGCGGGCGGCATAGGGCAGGGTGGGATGGAAACGAAGGAAGGGGACGTTGAATGCTTCGAGCTGCTCCACCCGCAGGAGCGCGGTCGCCTCCAACTCGGCCCGAATCTCCGACCAGACATCCGGCGAGAGCTGTGTAAAGCGAAGGATGTAGGCCTCGAACGCTCCACCCTGAAACCAAGCCAGCCAAGGCAAGACCCCCTGCGCCGCCTCACTGAGCCGCGAGGTGGAAAAGGCCAGCGATGCCAGCAGTGACTTGTTCCGCCCTTCCTCAGCAGTCTCATCCTTGAACTGATCGAGCAGGCTCGCGAAGTCCGCGCGGATCTCCACCGGCTTGAGCCCCTTCAGATGAGGCCCCACCAGCGAGAGCGACAGTGGATGGTCGTCGAGGAGATCGAGCAGATTCTCGATCTCCTCTCGCTCGTAACCCTTCCGATCGAGGTCGATCGACTTGACGTCGGCAATGGCATGCACTAGGTGCAGGCTGTCATGCCGCTCAAGACCTTGGAGCAGATGCTCCTTGATGCCCGGCAGAGCCGCAGCTACTGGACGGCAGGTGACCAGCAACCGGCCCGTGCCCTTGACTTCGGTGAGCTCCTCGTAAAGGCGCCGCAGGCGCGCGCGTTCCGCCTCCGGATAGGCGACCGGACCACCTTCTTCACCCTGCTGGAACTGCGGCAGGGTCGACTCGAAGTTGTCCCAGACCAGCAGGACTCCCCGCTCGCGAAACAGTTGAAGCGCCACCTTCTGCTGATCCTCCCCCGGGCGCGAGGCGAAGCTTGTGCCTTCGAGAGCACGGCCGAGCTCTTGGACCACCCGCTCGACTGTGGCCGCCTGCTCGAAGCTCACGAAGACCGCCTGCTCGAAACGCCCGGTGCGCAGCCACCAGAAGGCCGCCTCGCGCGCCAGCGCTGTCTTGCCCATGCCGCCACCGCTCGTGAGCAGCACGGCCGGATGACGCTCGAAGGCCCGCTCCAGCTCCAGCAGGTCTTTGGCGCGGCCATGGAAGCGGTACATCGGCTTTGGCGGAAAACCGGACAGCCGATCCTCCGGCCGCGGTCTGACCTCCACCGTCTGGCCCGGTTCGAGCTTCTCAGCCGGGAGCACCGGGTCCGCGCCCACCTGGTAGAGCTGCGGGATGAACCAGTCCTGGAGGTCGATCGTGGCCGCGCCGGGTCCCAGGTGCAGCCAGCGCCTCGGGTTCGCCCGCAAGGCTGAGCGCGCTTCGGAGAGCGCCTGGCCTACCGAGAGGCCGCCTGCCAGCTCGCGGTAGAAGCGCTCCACCAGGATGCGCGAGGCCTCCACGTGAACCGAGTGGCTGAAGGCCACCACGCTGCCCACTCCGCTTTCAAGTAGGGCCGGCGCCAGCGAGCCGAAGACGGGCTGGTTCGACAGGTCGGAGGTGCGGCAGGCTTCGAGCATAACCAGGGGGATGTCGAGCCGCGCCAGAAGATCGCCGAAGCGACGGCCAGGCACCAGATCCATGCCGCGGTCGTCCGTCTCGAAGCAGAGCGCCCCCACTCCGGTCTCGGGCAGGTAGGTGCCATGACCGTCGAAGTGGACGATGTGAAAAGGCCTCTTCTCCTTGCGCGCCGCCGAGATCAGCTCTTCGAGCCGGGACAGCGTCGGCGGCTGGCAGAATTCCAGCTCGACCGCGCCCGCCGGCAAAAGATCGAGGGCGTCGAGCAGAGGGGCCATGCTGCTGCGCGGATCGATGAAGCCTGCCTTCGAAGGCCGCGCCACGATCAGCAACAGGCGCAGAGGAAGCTTGAATTGCAGGGACCTCGCGGCTCCGGGCTTGGCGCCGATGAGCTGGCGGCGGATCGAAACGCCCTGGAACGCCAGCGGACCGCGCCGGTCGCGCATCAGCTCCCAGGGCTGCTGGAGGAACTGGCTCTGGTCCGAGCCCAGGGTGAGCAGGACCGGCCGGCCCGCCCTGGAGGCTTCGAGCAGGTTGCGGTAGACGTGGGTGCCTTCGCCGCTGCCGAAACAGGCGTCGAAGAGCTGCCGGCCCCAGGTATCGATCTTCGTCTCGATACCTTGAGCCCGCACCCGAGTCCCGGCGCCGACGAAGTCGTAATAGTCCTCTAGATACCAGCGCAGGTCCGCCACGTCCGCCGCCCTCAGCGGCAGCTCGAGATTGAAGGGCTCGGATTCCTGGCCGTCTTCCTCGACCCAGCGAGCCCGGTAGCCCCCATCCTGCCGGTTCACGACGAGGCGTACCGGATAGATGTCTTCCATCGCGCGCCCCTCCCTTTGGCGGATGCTTAAGGATATCGCAGGCGGTCCGGCGTGGAGTCCGAATCCAGTCCCGAAGGGACGTGGGCGTAAAGCCAGGGGTTTCAACCCCTGGCTTGGAGGGCCACCCAACATTCCGAGTCCCGGAGGGACGCAGGCAATCCACCGCCACCCGCGCGGGGTTTTACCCCGCGGCAATGCCTGCGCCCCTTCGGGGCTCGTTGGGGTTGGCGGGACCAGGCTACCAGGGGTTGAAACCCCTGGCTTTATGCCTTTCGCCCCCGTTAGGGGCTCCGTGCAGCCTGCCCTAAACTCCCGGACGCCGGCGCTCGTATACACCCGGCGGAGTAGAATTTCATTTTCCCCCGGACCACGACGGTCCGGCCATCTTTCGAGGACAACCTGCATGAGCCGACAGCCTCTCTTCCGGCGCGTCTTCAGGAGAACCTGGGCGGGTCTCGCACTCCTCGCGCTCGCCCTGCCCACCCTGCCGGTTGCCGGACAGGACCTCAAGTCGTTCGAAGGACGGACCACCGTCCACAAGCTCGCCAACGGATGGACCTTCATCCTCGTCGAGCGGCCGGTCGCCCCGGTCTTCGCCTTCTGCACGCTGGCCGACGTGGGGTCGGCTCAGGAGGTGCCCGGCATCACCGGGCTCGCGCACATGTTCGAGCACATGGCGTTCAAGGGGAGCCCCAACATCGGCTCGAAGGACTGGCCGTCCGAGCAGAAGGCGCTCGCCGCCCTGGAGGCCGCCTATCAGGCCTGGCAGGCCGAGCGCCTCTCGCCGAAACCCGATCCCAAGAAAGCCGAGGAGCTCCTCGCCGAGTTCAAGGCCCGCCAGGCCGAGGCGGGCAAGCTCATCGACTCGACCGGCTTCGACGTCATCCTCTCCCGCGAGGGCGCCACCGGCCTCAACGCCTCGACCGGCGCCGACGAGACCCGGTACTACTACAACCTGCCGTCGAACAAGATCGAGCTCTTCGCCTTCCTCGAATCCGAGCGCTTCCTCCACCCGGTCTTCCGCGAGTTCTACCAGGAGCGCGACGTGGTCCAGGAAGAGCGGCGCATGAACGAGAGCAGCCCCTTCGGCCGGCTCTTCGAACAGTTCCAGGTCGCCGCCTTCGAGGCCCATCCCTACCATCAGCCGGTCATCGGCACCATGAGCGACCTCCAGTCGTTCACCATGACCGACGCCGAGGCGTTCTTCAAGGTCAATTACGCTCCCTCGAACCTGATCACCGCGATCGTCGGCGACATCAAGGCGAAGGAGGTCATCCCGGTCCTCGAGAAGTATTTCGGCCGCATCCCGGCGCGCCCCGGGCCGTCGCCGCTGCGCACGGTCGAGCCGCCTCAGCAGGCCGAGAAGATCGTGATCCTGGAGGATCCGGCCCAGCCGCTCTACCTGGAGGCCTACCACAAGCCCGCCAACAACGGGCCCGACCAGCCGGTCTACGACGCCATCGACGACATCCTGAGCCGCGGGCGCACCTCGCGCCTCTACCGCACGCTCGTGCGCGACAGGAAGCTCGCCGTGGACGTGAACTCCTTCACCGGCTATCCGGGCGAGAAGTACCCGAACCTCTGGGCCGTGCTCGTCGTGCCCGCCTATGGCGTGTCGAACGAGCAGGTGCAGACCGCGCTGCGCGCCGAGATCGACCGCCTGAAGCGCGAGGACGTCTCCGACGACGAGCTCGCCCGCTTCAAGACGCGCGCGAAGGCCGACCTCCTGCGCGGGCTGCGCAGCAACCAGGGCCTGGCCAACAACCTGGTCACCAACCAGCGTCTCTTCGGCGACTGGCGCGAGCTGTTCCGCTACCTCGACCGGCTCGACAAGGTGACCAAGGCCGACATCCGCCGGGTGGCCGGCGAGACCTTCCTGAAGACCAACCGCACGGTGGGCACGATCGAGAGCCGGCCGTCGGACTCCCCGGAGACGCAGCAATGATCCGCCTGCCGAGACTCGCCTTCGCCCTGGCCCTTGCCGTGGCCGCCCTGCCGACCCTGCCAGCCACTGCGCAGGTCGAGAACGCCTCCGACCTCCGCTTCCCGCCGCTCGCGCGCTTCGAAATTCCGCAGCCGCAGCGGGTCCAGCTCGACAACGGTCTCGTCGTCCTCGTCTTCGAAGACCACGAGCTGCCGCTGGTCGAGGTCACGGCTCTGGTCCGCGCCGGCTCGGCGCTCGACCCGGCCGCCAAGGTCGGCCTCGCCCACCTCGCCGGCGAGGTGCTGCGCACCGGCGGCACCGAGACGATGCCCGGCGACCAGCTCGACGACTGGCTGGAGAGCCGCGCCGCGGAGGTCGAGGTCTTCACCTCGCCCGAGGCCGCCCGCGTCACGCTCTCCTCGCTCAAGCAGGACTTCCCCGAGGCCCTGCGCGTGTTCTCCGACGTGCTGCGCCGGCCCGCCTTCGACGCGAAGAAGCTGGAGGTGGAGCGCAACAAGGCCATCGCGGACGTCGCCCGCCAGAACGACGAGATGTTCGACATCCTGTTCCGGGAGTTCAGCAAGATCATCTACGGGCCCGAGTCGCCGTACGCCCGCACCCCGACCTACGCCACGCTCGGCGCCATCCGCCGCGACGACCTGGTCGCCTGGCACCGGCAGACCTTCCATCCCGAGAGCACCGTGATCGGGGTGGTCGGCGACATCTCGGCCGCCGAGGTCCAGAACGGGATCCGCCAGGCCTTCGGCGACTGGGCGCGCGGCACCACAGGGAAGCCGGCCGCCGCCACCTGGCGCGAGAAGGCCGCGCCCGGCCTCTACTACGCCGAGAAGAACGAGTTCAAGCAGTCCGGCGTCATGATGGGCCACCTCGGCGTGCGCCGCGACGACCCCGACTACTACGCCCTGGAGCTGATGAACCACATCCTCGGCACCTCCTACGCGTCGCGCCTTTTCGTCAACGTGCG
The DNA here is from genome assembly GCA_040349255.1 of Acidobacteriota bacterium. Classification (GTDB taxonomy): domain Bacteria; phylum Acidobacteriota; class Thermoanaerobaculia; order Multivoradales; family UBA5704; genus DATMER01. The sequence goes on from JBEQUE010000172.1 coordinate 12,233, forward strand.
CGGCAAGAAGGGGCTCGCCTACTCGGTGAGCGGCCAGGTGGCCAGCATGTGGGACCACCCCGGCATCGCCATGCTCTTCATGAGCACCAAGGTCAGCACCACCGCCGCCGGCATCGACGCGCTGCTGGAGGAGGCCCGGAACATGGCGTCCAACCCGCCGAGCCAGGAAGAGCTCGAGCGCTCCCGGCGCTCGCTGCTCGACTCCTTCGTCTTCCGGGTGGACTCGCCACGCAAGGTGATGAACCAGGCGCTCATCCTGGAGTTCAACGGCTATCCGGCGGACTGGCTCTCCCGCTACCGCGCCGGCATCGAGGCCGTGACCCCGGCCCAGGTGGGCAACGCCGCGGCCCGCCACCTGCGCCCGCAGGACTTCGCCATCTTCGTGGTCGGACCGTCCGAAGGCCGCGACCGGCCGCTCACCGACTTCGGCAAGGTCACGCCGGTGGACATCACGCTCGCCGAGCCGCCGGGCGCGAAGCCCGGCAACTGACCGCGGCGCGTGTAAACGAGAGGGGAGGGGCCGGCAACCTTTACAAGCGGCAGGCGGAGAGCGGGGCTCCGGTCCGCCCGCCGGGCCGGCCGGCCAGCCCCGGCCGGAAGGCCGATCGCTCAGAGACAGGGCACTTCCACCGGAGGTGCCCTGTCCATGCGCAGGAAAACCGGCCCGCGGCATGGAATTTGGATGCATCCTGGCCAACGGCATCGTCTGTATTCCGGCGCCGCGCGAGGTGACCGACCATGAGTGAGACGCAACCTTTGCCGCGCAAGGTCCTGATGACCACCGACACCGCCGGCGGTGTGTGGATCTACTCCCTGGAGCTGGCGCGCGGCCTGGCGGAGCAGGGTGTCGAAGTGGCGCTGGCCACGATGGGCGCGCCGCTCGACGAGCTTCAGCGCGAGATGGCCTGCCGGATTCCCCGGCTGAAGGTCTTCGAGGGCAAGTTCAAGCTGGAGTGGATGGAGGACCCGTGGCGCGACGTGGAGCGCGCCGGCGACTGGCTGCTCGGCCTGGAGGAGCGCTTCGCCCCGGACCTCATCCACCTCAACGGCTATGTCCACGGCTCGCTGCCCTGGAGCGCGCCCAAGGTCGTGGTCGGCCACTCGTGCATGCTCTCCTGGTGGGAGGCCGTGAAGAAGGAGGCCGCGCCCGAGTGCTGGGACCAGTACTGCGACGGGGTGCGCGCCGGCCTGGCCGCCGCCGACATGGTGATCGCTCCGTCCGAGGCCATGATGGCGGCCCTCAACCGCCACTACGGCCCGTTCGCCAACACCCGCGTCATCCACAACGGCCGCGACGTGCGGCTGTTCCGGCCGACGGCCAAGGAGCCGATCGTCTTCTCCGCCGGCCGTCTGCGCGACGAGGCCAACAACCTGGAGGCGCTGGAGCAGGTGGCGCCCCGCCTGCCGTGGCCGGTCTTCGTGGCCGGCGAGAACCACCATCCGGATGGCGGCGAGGCGCGGCCGCACCACACGCGCCTCCTCGGACGGCTGGCGCAGCGCCCGCTGTCCGCCTGGCTCGGCCGCAGCTCGATCTACGCCCTGCCGGCGCGCTACGAGCCGTTCGGGCTCTCGGTGCTCGAAGCCGCGCTCTCCGGCTGCGCGCTCGTGCTGGGCGACATCCCGAGCCTGCGCGAGCTGTGGCGCAACCGCGCGGTGTTCGTGGCGCCGGATGACCCCGAAGCGCTGGAGGACGCCCTGGTCCGGCTGATCGAGGACCCCGACCGCCGCCACTCGCTGGCCGCCGGCGCCCGGTCGCGAGCCATCGAGCGCACCACGGAGCGCATGGTCGAGGGCTATCTCGACGCCTACGCCGAGGTGCTCTCCGCCGCCGCGGAGCCGGACGATGCCGGCGAGATGGACGATCCGTTCCCGCGCCAGGTCGCCGTCTGACGCGGCCTAGTTGTTCCGCGCGTTCCGCGCGCAGCGGAACCCGATCTCGGGGCTCCGGGAGCCGGCGGGCGCCGTCTCCCGGGCCGCGCCCCTCAGGACCTTGAGGCCGTTCTCGTCCGCGGTGTCCGCAGCGATCCACTCCTTGACGTTGCCGGCCAGGCCGTAAAGACCCAGCCGGTTCTGCTGCCCCGACTCCACCGGCGCGAGGCCCGTCACGCCAGCCATCGGCGGCCCCACGTCCGCCGCGTTCCACTCGGCCTCGGTCGGCAGCCGGCCGCCGATCCAGCGGCAGAACGTATCCGCGTCCGCCCAGGAGACCCCGACCACGGGGTGAAACCGCTTGCCCAGATCCTTGAGATCCCCCGGCGACGTCGGAGGCCGGCAGGCCCTGGCCTCGACGCACGGCGCATAGGCGCTGTTCGGGGTTTCGTAGGAGGACATTTCGAACCGGCCGACGCGGACAAAGATCAGATCCTCCAGCGCGGAGTCGCGCAAGACCGCCGTATCGAGCCCTTCGCGCCGCTCGACCTCGGAGAACTCCGAGAGCCGCCGCATGTTGTTCTCCGCGGCCGTTTGAAGACTGTCGAGCTTCGTCGGAGTGACCCGGATCTCCGGCGTCCTGGGCGCCTCCGGAGGCGGAGGCGCCGGCTCGCCCGCGTGGGTCCTGGGAGGCACGCGGGTCGCGACGTAGACGAGAACCAGGGCCAGCAGCAGGCCGGCGAGGCCCTTCGTCCGGGCCGAGAGAGGACTCCGGGGCGGCGTGACGGCGGCCTGGACAGGCGGCCTCGAAACCGCCGACGAAGCTGCCGCCGGAACGCCCGACCACTGCGGCGCGCGTCTCTGCGGCGCCGGCTTTGGCTTGGGTTTCGGACCGTAGGGATCGATGCCGACCCTCTGCTCGTACTCGCACCACGGGCAGGACGCGAGGTGATCGCCGTAGGCGTGGTGGTCCGGCCGGCGCTGGCAGAGGACGAGGCGCTCCCGGCTCGCCGCCAGGGCCTCCGCGATCCCGCGGACCGCGGGCCGATCCTTCGGGCTGGCCTTGAAGCAGGCGAGCAGCAGCGCCCTCACCTCCGGCGGGATCACCGAGGCCGGCGGCGCCGTGAGCGGCGGCCGGCCGCCGGCGAGAAACGTCTCGCTCCGGGAGATGTTCTCCTCGCGCGTCGGCCCCCGTCCGCCGGCGAACGGATGGGTGCCGGCCAGGAGGAGCTGGCAGATCATCACCGCCAGCGCGAAAGCGTCGCTCGACTCCGTGCGGTCGACGGTTCGAAAATCCACGCCCTGAAGCTCGGGGGCCGTGTACTCCGCCGTCCCTTTCGGGCAACGGAAGACCCGCCCTGTCGCCGGGTCGCGGAGTTGGATCGAGTCGCAATCCACGAACGTGACCAGGCAGCTCGGCGTCACATGGACGTTCTCGCCCTTGAGATCGCCCACCACGTAGCCGGCCGCGTGCAGCGCCGCGAGGCCACCAGCCAGATTGGCGGCGATCTCGATCTGGTGCCGCCAACTGAAGAGATCCGGATAGAGGCTCGGATGGATGAAGCGGGTCAGCTTCGGGCATCCAGGCTCGACGCGCGGCATGAGGAAGCCGACGAACGCGCCGTCGAGCAGCAGGTCTCGCGGCCAGGCGAGCGTCGAGTGGCCGAGATCGCGCGTCGGGTCCTCGGGCGCGTGCGCGATCATGACCTCCAGCTTGGCCCGGCGCTCCGCGGTGCGCTCGGGGGCGGCGTAGATCTTGGCCGCGTCCATCCCGACCTCGTACACCTCCCCTTCTCCGCCGCCGCCGAGGCGCGCGCCGAGCCGGACCGGGCGGCCCTGCGAGTCAGCGAGCATCGCGGACCGCCAGGACCATCGTCTTGTCGTCATCGGTCTTGCGGACGACCATGTCCGATGCGAGGAACCGCGCCAGCTCCTCGTCCCTCTCCGGGGCCGGCCGCGAGCCGTCCGCGGCGAACTCGAACAGCTTGCCGAAGAGCGCCGCGCTCGGCGTCCGGGTCTCGAGATCGATCGAGAACCAGGCCGGACCGTCGGTCAGGAGCGCGACCGCGTCCAGGCCCGCGGCCGGCACCACCTCGTAGACCGCGTCGTCCAGGGCGTTCCGGGAGGTGAGGAAGAAGGTCTCATTGGCGTATTCGCTGCGGCTCGGCGCGGCCACGGCGCGGAGCGCGCCATGGCCGCGCATACTGCGGACCACCGCCCAGCCGTCGCCGATATTGCCCACGGACAGCGTGTTCTCCGTCAGGATGGCGACCAGGAGCGTGGTGTGGAAATCAGCCGACGGCCGGTCCCCTACCTTTTCCAGCAGAGAGTCGAGCGTGCCCTGGAAGACCGACCGGAGATCGGTCTCCCGGAGCGCGAGATTGGCGGCCCGGCCGGCGGCGTGCTCCGCGCCGTCCGCACCGCACCGGGCCGAGCCCGCGCCGTCGGCCACGGCGAGGACCAGGACGCCGTCGCCGGTCCGCACCGCGAAGGCGTCGGCGCAGCCTTCTCCGTGGCGCAGGTGGGAGGTGCCCGCCTGCTTCGCCGCCGTCACCGTCCAGGCCATGCTCAGAGCGGGACCTGGGCCCAGTCCTGCTGGCTGGGCATCTGGAAGCTGCCTCCCGCCTGGCCCGAGGAGGCCCGGGTCTGGCTGGTCGAAAGCCAGCGGAAGAACTGCGCGAAGGCGAGCCCCTTGAGCTTCTGCGGCGGGTTCAGGCTCGACAGCCGGGCGAGGAAGCCCATGTCCGCACCCTCGACGCCGATCGGGAACACCACGACCCCCTTGTCGCGCTCCTCGCGCAGCAGCCGCTCGCCGGCCGCCGGCCAGTTCTCGGGATCGGTGGGCGCGCCGTCCGTGATCAGGAAGAGCCACGGCCGGGTGTAGTTGATGCCGTGCTGGCGGTAGGAGTCCTTGCGCGCCCGCAGCGTGTCGAGGGCGAGGTTGATGGCCGAGCCCATGGGCGTGTTGCCGGTCGCTTCGAGCACCGGAGCTTGGAACTGGCCGACCGAAACGAACTCCTGCGCGAGCCTCGCACTTCCGCCGAAGGTCACCAGCGAGACCTCGCAACGCAGCACGGCCATCTCGTCGCGCTTGATCTCGTCCTCAAAAATCTTGAGGCCGGCGTTGAGCTCCTGGATCGGCTGGCCGCCCATCGAGTCCGACACGTCGAGAAGCAGCATGCACGGAGTGCGCTGCTCCCGGTTCCACGCCAGATCCTGATCCGAAATCTGGTCCAGGCCCGCCATAGAGAAGACTCCTTTTCGAGAGGAGGCCATTCTATAGCAAGGACCCAAGGGACCGCAGGGACATCAAGGACTCAAGACCTGTTGTCCTTGAAGTCCCTGCAGTCCTTGATGTCCTTCCGCCTGCGTTTCCGCAAGCACCCGGGCGCCCAGGAGCACCGCCGAGATCCACAGCAGGTCGGCGAGCAGCAGGTGGACGATCTGCATCCACACCGGAGCCAGCAGGATGACGTTCGTCACGCCCGCCACCACCTGGAGAAATACCAGAACCGCCACGCGCTTCGCCGGCCGCGTCAGCTCCGGCCGACTCACCAGCACCCGCGCCGCCAGCAGGCCGACGACCACCCCGGCCGTGGCCGAGATCACCGGATGCAGCAGGCGCAGGCGGATCAGCAGATGCGACGACGCCGAGAGGTCCTGCCGCAGGGCTTCCGCCAACGACGACGCCGGGAAGAGCGTATCGCCGAGCGCCGCGACCGCGCCGCTCACGCCGGCCGCGATCAGCGCCGCCATGCCGAGGCCGGCCCCCAGGGCTGCGCGGCCGCGCCAGCGATAGGCGGCGCCGCCCGAGGCGAAGTGGGCGGTCAGCGTCAGGAAGCCGAGCAGGAAGAACGTGTTCATCAGGTGGACGCCCATGAACATGGCCCGCGCCATGGACTTGTTGTCGGCCACCAGCTCGAACAGAACCAGTCCGGCGCCCACCGCGGCCTCGGTGAGCATGAGGACCATCGAGAGCGCCGCCGCCCGGCGCGCCGGATGCCCCTTCGGCCGTTCCCGCCAGGCGAGGACGACGAGGCCCACGACCAGCAGCAGCGCCATCCCGCTGGTCACCCGGTGGGTCAGCTCGACGAGCATCTTGGCGCCGGGCGACTCCGGGATGACCTCTCCGTTGCAGAGCGGCCAATGGCTCCCACAACCGGCGCCGGACCCCGAGGCGCGCACGAACGCGCCCCACAGAATGACGGCGATGTTGCAGGCGAGCGTGAACCAACTGTAGCGGGCGAGCCTGTCCATGGCCGGGATTCTACAGCTCCCGGTCCAGCACCACCTGCATCTTGATCCGGCGGAAGCCTTCGCGCTCGTAGAAGCGGTGGGCGTCCTCGCGGACCACGTTGCTGCGCACGCGCAGCCTGTCGAAACCGTGGTCCGCGGCCCAGCGGGCGGCAGCGTCGAGGAGCCGCTTGCCGATGCCCTGGCCGCGGTGCGCCTCGTCCACGATCAGCCCGAGCACCTCGGCGAAGGCGGGCGACTCCAGGAGGTACATGCCGGAGACGTGCAGCCAGCCCACCACCCGGCTCTCGTTCTCGGCGACGAGGATTCCATTGCCGGACCGGCCGCCGAGCCTCTCCATCCGTAAGGCCATCTCAGCGGGAGCGCAGGGATAGCCGAGCTGGGTCGCAAGGTCCGCCAGGGCGGTGACGTCGGAGAGGATCGCTTCCCGGATCTTCATCAGGCCTCCTGGATACAGGGAGTTTACGGCAGGTTCAACAGCCGGGTTTTTCCTCCGCGCGGCGGAAGGTGTCGAGCGCGAGCGCGATCACCTCGGCATTGGCGACCTTGATCGACTCCAGGTGGCCGGCGCCGGGGACGATCAGCGCCCGGCCTCCGGTCGCGGCGGCGAGCTCGCGTGTCTCCTCCGGCAGGACGCCCCGGTCTTTTTCGCCGCTGACGTAGCTCACCGCTCCCAGCTTCATGGCCGGCGCGTGGCGGCGGATGTCCAGATAGCGGTAGGCACTGCGCAGGACGTGGCGGAAGAAGAGATAGAACGGCCGGCCCAGGGGCGCCATCCGCCAGGACCATTGGAGGAGGTGGGGCGAGACGTCCTCGAACATCGCGCCGGCCGCGCCCGGGTTGCTGGCGAGGAGGAAATGGGACCAGTAGGCGCCGGCGCTCACGCCCCAGACGTGGAGCGGGACGCCGCCGGCCAGGCTGCGCAGGCGCCGGAAGGCCGCCTCGACGTCCTGGTCGAGAAAGCCCGGTTTCCGGTGCGTCCCGCCGAAGCCGCCGAGGTCCACGGCGAGCGAGCTGTAGCCCGCCTCCCGCAGCGCCTGCACCCGGCCGCGGCGATGGAAGTAGGACTTGCCCCACTCCAGCCAGGGGTGGATCAGGAGGACGGCGCCTCGGGGATCCGGAGCCGGGTACCAAGTGCCGCCCAGGGGCCCGGCGTCCGGGCGCTCGACGGAGACGTCCTCCCAGGGGCTCAGGCCGGGGGGCGGCGAAGCCTGTTCCAGGCGCGGCAGCTTCGGTCCCAGCACGTAGACGAGCGCGGCGGCCCGGCGCTCGTACCAGGGCGTCGGGCGCGGCGGCGGAGAGGGTGTCAAGCGGCCCTACTTCCCTTCCGTCAGATAGCGCACCGCCCGCTCCAGCACCTCGTCCCGCCCTTCGGCGACGCCCTTGCGGGTGGGCTCGACCTCGATGTCCGGCACGAGCCCGACACGCTGGAGCTGGCGGCCGTCGGCGTGCCTGACGTCATGGCCGCCGAACATCACCCAGATCCCGCCGGGCAGCGGGAACCGGGTCACGTCGCCGTTCGCGCCGGCCGTGGGCGAGCCGATGAACTTCGTGCCGTTCGCCGCCTCGTAGAAGAGCCCGCTGTGCTCGGACTGACTGATCGCCCGGTCGTCGATGAGCATCACGGTCGGGGCGGTGTACTTCTCCACTCCCGGCGGCAGCTCGGGGATCGGCTGGGAGAAGTAGAAGCCGGCCTCGCCCTCCTCCGCCGAGAACGCGCTCACCTGCGAGCGGCGGAACTGCGCCCCCACCTTGGCGTTGCGGGTGTTGATCCGCGGCGCGATGCTCCAGGCGGTGCCCTGCGGATAGCCGCGCATGTCGAGGATGAGACCGCGCGTGCCCTTGACCTTCTCGAACATCGCGTCCACCTCGCCGCGGGCCAGCCGCGGCAGGTCCACGTAGCCGAGGTTGCCGGGCAGGACGCGGACGACGTCTCCCTGGGGCTTCGGCGGGGTCATCTTCGGATCGCGCACGAGGCTTGCGTCGCGCTCGCTGCCGTCGAGCTTCCGGAGCTTCAGGGCGGCGGTGGAGCCCTTCTCGCCGAGGAGGAGGATGCGAATGGCGAGGTTGCGCAGCGCCCACGGCGTGGAAGAGGTGATCGTCCGGCTCAACCGCTCCAGTCCTGCCTCCACGGGCTCGCCGTCGACGGAGACCAGGGCGTCGCCCAGGTCGATCCCCGCCGCCTTCGCCTCGTCGCTCGCGGCGACGACCACGGGCGCGCCCTCGATCCAGCGGACCTGGATCGGCAGGCCGACCCTGCCGAAGCGGGCCTCGAGCGCCGGGTGGCCCCAGACGTTGGTGTGGCCGTCCGGCACGCGGGTCATCATCTCGGCCAGCGTGAGCGCGTAGTCCTTGCCGGTCTTCGCCTCCTCCATGCGGGCCAGGAAGTCGGGCAGGACCGCGTTCCAGTCGCCGATCAGGTGCAGGTAGGGATAGAAGTAGTGGATGACGTTCCAGGCCCGGATCACCGCGAGCTGGCGGTATTCGAGGGCGGGCTCCTGCATGTCGGGATAGCCGCGGTCGGGACGGAACACGGGATCGGGCAGGGGCTGGGCGGCGGACGCGGACGGAGGCGCTTCCGGCCACTCCTTGCGGGCCTCGGCGATGGCGGCCTGGAGAGCGCCGTCGGTATCGCCGGCACCGCCGGCGTCGCCCTCCGGGACCTCCACGTCGGCGTGCACCCCGCTCCACCCGGGCATCGGGACGAGCTCGCCGACGCGCACTTGCGCGGTCAGCCCCTCGCCCAGATCGACCGGCGCGGTCGAGACCAGCGACTCCTCGGAAAGCCGGCCCTGGGAGACCAGCCGGGCGTCGCCCACGGCCTGGAGAGCGACAGCGAGCGGCGGCAGGGAGCTCTTCGGATCGACCACGAAGACGACGCGCTTGCGGGTGGCGTGCTTGGCGGCCCGCGGCTCGAAGGAGGCCGCGAACTGGGTGAGGAAGCCCGAGAAGTAGCCGCCCGAGCTGGAGCCGTCGTGGGGCTGGAAACCGGAATGGAGGAGGTAGCGCTGCGACGGCGCCCGGCACGGCCGGGAGATCAGCGAGCCGGAGATCTCGTCGAGGAGGATCCCGGCATAAGCCGTGGCCGCGTAGTCGCCGCCCGTGCGCAGGTCGACGACCAGGGCGGAGACCTGGTCCACGTCCGGAGCGGCCGCTTCGAGCTCCTGGAAGACCGCGCGGACATCCTTCGAGGCGGTGAGATCGAGCTGGATCACGCCGCCGTCGAGCTTGCGGACAACCTGGGACGGCGCCTCGCCCGGAGCCTTCGGGGCCGGCGGAGCGGCGGCGTCCATCACCCGCGTGACCGGATCGCCGAGCGCGTCGAGCATCCCCTGGACCGCGGCCCGATACTCCTCCACGGACTTCGCCTCGCGGACCTTCGGGATCGCGGCCACGAGGGCGGCATCCCAATCGAGGTCGCGATAGGCCACGTAGGGGTGGAGATAGCGCACCGTCCCCCACAGCCGGCCCACCCGCGCCAGGCGATCGATGTGGACGTCCTGCGGTTGAGCGGCGGCGGAGACAGCACAGGTCAGGAGCAGCGCAAGGGCTGCCGGGATCGCTCGACGACGCATGAAGCCTCCTTTTGTCTCCGCTACTCTGCCATGAAACTCAGTGGCCGCCGAACACTCTCAGCGCCCATTCGTGGATCGGCCGCTCCACGAGCTCGCGGTGGTTCGGGGTCATGAAGTGGTCGATGTGGCCGAAGCCCGGCTTGATGCGGATCGTCTTGTCCGCGGTGCCGGTGAACTGCGCGAGCTGGTCGTCCAGGTAGGGTCCGAAGCCGCGTCCGCCGCCGATCGCGAGCAGCGCGCCGTGGAAGGCGCCGAGGTTGTCCACGTACTTCGTCTCGACGCCGGCCAGCGAGCACGAGATGTCGCGGGTCGTCACCACCGGGGTGTAGTTGACGAAGCGGTCGATCACGTTCTCGAAGATCCGCTCCTCCGAGGCGAAGAAGAGACGGTCCTCGGCCAGGCTGCCGTTCATCTGGATGTAGTTCGGCACCGGCATGCTGACCGGGCCGGGGGTCGGGGTGCTGAACGCCAGGACCATGACCTGGTGGTTGGTCAGGTTCGGCGGGAAGAGCGGGATCTGGGTCAGGCCGGACGGGTCGACCCTGGCCTGCCGCGGGACCTCCCGGAAGATGCTGATGAACGAGTCGAAGCTCGCGCCGGCCGCGACCTGGGCCTCCAGGGCGGCGCAGTAGCCCTGGTTCAGGGCGCGCACCGCGGGGTCCGGCGTGTTGAGCATGCCCTCCCAGAGGATGAAGCCGTCGTAGTCCTCCGGCGCGTCGTCCGCCACCGCGGTCGCCAGGATGCCGCCGAGCGACGCGCCGCCGGCCACGATCTTCGTGCCCGGGTGGAGCGTCTCGATCTGCGCGCGCACGAACGCGATGTCCTCCACCATGGATTCCAGGTTCCACGCCTTCATGATCGAGCAGTCGAAGACGCCGGACTCGCAGGTGCCGGCCGGGATGGCCTCGAAGCGCGGCGAGTAGCCGTAGACGTCGAAGTTGCGCAGGGCGAAGAACTCGGCGATCGACGAGCCGAAGGCGCCGTTCGGGTCGCGCTGGTCGTAGAAGCCGAAGGTGGTGCCCAGGGGAAAGAAGAACAGGATGGAGCCCCGGAGCTGCGACGGTGGGACGTCCTTGACCAGGCGGGTCATCCGGAAGCGGTCGATCGGGTTGTCCGTGACCTGGATCCGGTACTCGGTGCGGATCAGGTTCTGGTCGCGGCTCTCGGTCGTGCCGGTGATCTGGTAGGCGGCGGTCTGAGAGGCGGCGAGCAGACCGAGAGCGAGGACAAGGGTGCTTTTCATACCGGCTCCTTTCGCAGGGTCAGGGGCGGAGCGTGCGCTCCAGGAACGCCGCCACCCGGCGGTAGGCGGCGACGCGGTTCGGCAGCTTGCGGACGCCGTGGCCTTCGTCCGGGAAGCGGAGGTACTCGACCTCGCCGCCGTTCTGCCGGACTCCCTCCACGAAGACGTCCGACTCGGTGACCGGGTCCCGGGGGTCGTTCGCGCCGTGGATCACCATCAGCGGCGCCTTGACGCGGGCGACCTGGCGGATCGGGCTGATCTCCTCGAAGAACGCGCGGTCCTTCGGGTCGTCGATGTTGCCGTACTCGATCCGGTCGCTCGCCTTGAGCTGCGGCGAGGCGCCCGCGAGGGCCGTGACCCAGTTCGACACGCCGACGGTCGAGACGCCGGCCTTGAAGCGGTCCGGAAACGCGGTCAGCGCGGCGAAGGTCATGTAGCCGCCGTAGGAGCCGCCCATCACCGCGGCGCGCGAGGCGTCCACCCGGCCGGTCTTCTTCAGGAAGTCGAGGGCCTCGGCCATGTCGCGGACCGCGTTCGGCCGCAGCCGGCCGTTGTCGAGGCGGCTGAAGGTCTTGCCGTAGCCGGTGGAGCCGCGGAAGTTGAGGTCGAAGACCGCGATGCCCCGGCTGAGGAGGTACTGGAACACCGCATTGAAGCCCGGCCGCGCCTGGGCGGTGGGGCCGCCGTGGACGCCGAGCAGGACCGGCGGCTTCGAGACCCCCTTGGGGAGATACAGCAGGCCGTGCAGCATGACGCCGTCGCTGGCCGGGAAGTTGAACGCCTCGGGCACCGCGAAGCTCTCCGGGTCGAGCCCGGCCAGGGAGGACCAGGTGGCGCGCACGGCGTCCGCAGTACCGGCGGCATTGCGCAGGTCCCAGGTCCAGATGTCGCCCGGCGTCCGGGGACCGTTCACGTGGACGGCGAGGACCGGCGCACCCTCGGCCCAGCGCAGGTTGTAGAGGCCGGCCGGCAGCTTCGGCGGCACCAGCTCCCAGCCATCCATCAGATCGCGGACGTGGAGGGCGGCGTACCCGCCCTGGTCGGTGGTCCAGACGAGGTACCGGCCGTCGTGGTCGAGGTCCACCTGCTCCACGTCGTGCTCCGGAGTGTCGATCCAGGTCAGCTTCTTCTGGCCGAGGTCGTACCAGGCCAGCCCGGCGTACTCGCGGTCCTGGTCGCTGACGAGATAGAAACCGCTGCCGTCGGGCTTCCAGGCGAAGCTGCCGTAGGCGGAGGCGACCTCCGGCTTGAACAGCGTGGTCATCTCGCCGCTCCGGAGGTCGAGCAGGTGGACGTCGTCGGCGTCCTCGCCGCGCGTCTCGGAGAGGATCAGGTGGGTGCCCTTCGGACTCCAGGAAGCGACATAGAGACCGAGCCGGCCCTTGAGCACAAGCCGGTCCTGTCCCGACTCCAGGTCGAGGAGGTGGATGTCGAACGTGGGGCTCCCCTCGGGGGTCGCCGCGTAGGCGATCTTCGTGCCGTCCGGCGAGAAGCCGCCGAACTGCCGGAAGCTCTCGGAGGGCGGCAGCAGCTCGCGCTCCTTCGTGCCGTCCGGGGAGATGAGGTAATAGGCCTCGCGCTCGTTGCCGGCGCGGTCGGCCGAGTAGAAGATCCAGTCCCCCTTCGGCGACCAGGAGTGCGCCCGGACCCCTTCGGAGCCGAAGGTGATCTGGTGCGGCCAGCCGCCGGCCGCGTCCACGACGTAGAGCTGGCGCTGGCCCGTGGCGTCGGAGAGGAACGACAGCCTCTTGCCGTCCGGGGAGAGCGAGGGGCTGAAGGCCGTCTGGACGTAGAGGTAGCGCAGGATGTCCGGCCGCGCCTCTCCGGCCAGGCCGAGCGTGACCGGCTCGACCTTCGGGATGTCCTCGGGACGGGGGGTTGCAGCAGAGAGCGGGTTGACGGCGAGCGCCAGGAGAAGGAGGGTGGGGGTCGGTCTCATGGGAGGATTCTATCGTCAGGAAGATCGGCGCCATCCCGAAAGCGCCCGGCGGGCGTCGGGCCGTGCCGATCTGGCCTGCCATCCAGGACGCCACACCTCTCCCTTCCCTCGACGCAGCCCCGGCACGAATCTTGCGGACTCGCTTCGGACGCTCCCCCGTTCGGAGCCGACAAAGGAGGTGATGCCGATCCGATCGACCGCTCGCCCAGGCGCAGGACACCCCGCAGGAACATCCCGGCGCGCAGGGGAGGGCAAGGGACCAACCTCAAGATGGAGGACAGAAGAAGGTTTGCGTTCTCCTGTCAAGGCTGGAGGACGCTTTCGTCCGTATATAGAGAGAGGAGAGACGCGTCTCCTGCTTCTTGGGTCAACGGCTGAGCAGTTGGCAGCAGAGGAGAAACACCATGGCCGATAACAAATCGACGACGGACCACGATGAGATCCGCCGCTGGGCGGAAGAGCGAGGAGGGCGACCGGCTCTCGTCGTGGAGCAGCAGGACCAGCCTCTGGGGCTCCGTATCGAGTTCCCGGAGGACCGGGGCCAATCGGATGGCCTTCTCCTGATCAGTTGGGAGGAGTTCTTCCGGAAGTTCGACGAGCAGAACCTCGTTTTCCTCTACCGCGACGAGCCCTGGGTCTGCTGACTCAGGGATCGTAGCGGGTGGATCCCGCCGTTGTGCCACGTCACGTCGGGCGATTGCAGCTCGCCGGGCGCGGCACAGCGCGAGATCCCCAACCCGGCCAGGGCGGGAGCGAGGCGCCAGGCGTCCTCGCCCGCCAGGGTCGCCCCCTGCAGCTTCCCCTTCCACAGTGCCAGCAGGTCCGGCAGGCCGTCGAGGTTCGCCAGAGGATGGATCCGGACGGTCCGCAGGCCGGGCGACGGCCGGAACGCCGGCTCCGGCTCCACGAGCACGGTCCCCGAGAGGACCGGAAGGCGCGGGCGCCGCAGGCCGCGCATCTCCGCTTCGAGCCGCATCTGCTGGACCGCCGACATCGCTACCGGATCGGCCGGACCCGGAGGCCACATCCGCGCGAGCCCCTCCTCGAGGCGGGCCGCCAGCTCTTCGGGATCGCACGTCGTGTAGACCGCGGCCACCGACAGGCAGCCCCGCTGGTCGAAGAGGGCGATGTCTCGTGCCAGGCGCCTGGCCAGGCCCTCGACGGCGCCCATCCCGGAGACCACCGCCAGGCTCGTCTTCGGCCCGTACTCCACCAGCTTGCCGGCGGCCCGGCGGCGAAGGTCGGCCAGCGCGGGCTCGTCGCCGTAGGCGATCACGGTGCCGGCGCCGGCCAGGAGGGGGGCTTCGAGGTCCGCCGCCACCGGGTCGCCGCCGGGCCAGGCCGCCGCGGCCACCGCCGGCTCCAGGCGCGGCTCGCGCCGGACGAGCGCCGCGAGGAACGCCGGCGCGAAGAGCGGCTCCGCGGACGGCGATTTCAGCAGGACCGGCCGCCGCAGCGCCAGCGCCGGCCAGAGTGGCTGGACCGCCAGCGCCGGCAGGTTCGAGGCCAGGATGACGAGCACCGGCCCGCCTCCCTTCGGCAGGCTCCCGGCCTCGGCGAGGAGCGCGGCGGCGGGGGCGGTCCGCACGCCGCCGAGCACCGCTTCAAGGCCTGCGGCGAGCCCCTCCGGGGAGAGCCGGGTGAGCCGGGCCAGCTCCGGGTCGAGCGCCCGGCGCTCGGGCGAGCCGGGATCGAGAAAGGCTTCCACCGTGGCGCCCCAGGCGGCGAGCAGGTCCGAGGAAGGAATCGCCCGGAGCCCCGCTTCCGCGGCGCGGAGGCGGTCCATGAGGCCGGCGAGGTGCATGGCCGAAGCAAAGGACCCTTATCTCCTTTGCAGCTCCTCCACCACCAGCGAGCACCCGCGCAGCTCGGCGCCTTCGGCGCGGCCGAGGAGCCGGAACCCCTCGCCTTCGGCCACGCCCAGGTCCTCGGTGAGCACGTGCACGGCCGAGCCCAGGTTCGCGAGGTCGAAGACCGAGATCAGCCCGGGGGCGCCGGCCGGCGCCTCCTCCAGCGTGGCGGGGTCGAGGATGCGCACCCGCACCCAGGGCGGCGCCACGAAGAGGTCCGGGGCTCCGCCTTCGAGCGCCCGGGTGTAGCACTGGCTGGTCAGCTCGGTCATCCCGTACTCCCGGACCACCGAGCCCGGCGGCACGCCGAGCCAGGTGCCGAGCTTGCCCACCAGCTCCTCGCGGGAGAGCTCCTGCGTGCGACCCTTGAAGCCGCCGGTCTCGAACACGGCGCTGCCGGGCGGCAGGCGGAAACGGAGATCCATCCTCTCCAGGCCCTCCAGCCACTGCGCCAGGGCGAAGGCCGTGGCCAGCAGGAGGACCGGCTTGTGCTCGCGCTGGCGGGCGCCGGCCCAGGAGCGCGTGCGCGCCACTTCCACGCCGCGCGGACCGAACGCCGTGACGCTGCCCGCCGCGCCCCAGCGCGAGAGCGCGTGGTCCACCATGAACGAGAGGCTGGAGTCCGGGAGCTGCTCGCGGGTCGGGATGAGCGACAGCATCGGCGCGCTCGCCCCGAAAGGCAGGCAGAAACGCGGAAACGAGGCGTCGATCGTCAGCCGGTAGAGGTCCGGAAACGGATGGTGATGGACGCTCCGGCCCTCCTCGCCCGCGGTTGTGCCGCTGCTGCGGAAGACCTCCCGGGCGGGCGCGGCGGCGAGAACGAGGCTCTTGAAGGCCGCGGTCGGTACCGGAGGGATCTCGTGCCAGCTCGCGAGCGTCCCGGGGGTGATCCCACGCCCCTCGCACAGCCGGCGGAAGGGCTCGACGCGCTCGAAGTCGAACGCGAACGCCTCCAGGGCCAGATCCTCGAATTCGGTGTCCGCCGCGGCCGCAGGGTCGTGCACGAAACGGGCGACGCGGTCCACGATCATCGGCGGGATTCTGTCATGGGCGGGCGGCTTCTGGTAAAGTACGCACCCGGAGGCCACCATGCCCGATTTCCCGTACGCGAAGAAAATCGAAGTCGACAAACCGCCCCGTCCCAAGCCGCCGAAGCAGGTGGCGGTGATCGACCAGACGGGCTGCACGGGCTGCGAGGCCTGCATCACCTTCTGTCCGGTGGACTGCATCGAGATCGTCCCCGGCCCCGAGTACCGCGACTTCATGAAGGTCGTCGAGGTGGACCTGGAGCGCTGCATCGGCTGCCAGCTCTGCGCGCGCTACTGCCCCTGGGAGACCATCAACATGTGGGGCTACGAGGAAGGCATCGCGATCGCTCCCGGCCACACCGTCCGCTCCCTGATCTACGACTTCGATCCGGAGCAGATGCACGAAGCGGCGGAGATCCGCCGCGCTCCCTCCACCCTGCAGGACAGCGCGACCGCCTAGGCCGTGGACCCCGGTTGGGACGCGCTGGCGCGCGTGGCGGCCGGAGACCCCGACGCCTTCGCCGCGGTCGTCGAGGCCTACCAGGAGCGGCTCCTCCGTCTCTGCGAGCGCCTGCTCGGCGACGCCGAGGAGGCGCGGGACGCCGCCCAGGAAGTCTTCCTCAAGGCCTACCGCAAGGCCGCCGAGCTGCGGCCGCAGGGCCAGTTCTACACCTGGCTCTACCGGGTCGCGGTCAACCACTGCTTCAACCGGCTGCGCCGCCGGCGGCTGGTGCGCTTCCTGCGCTTCCAATCCGATCCGGAGGAAGAGGACGCGCCGGCCTTCGACCCGCCGGACGCCGGCGCCGACCCGGCCGCGGCGCTGGAGGCGCGGCAGCGCTGGCAGGCCACCCGGCAGGCCATCGCGAAGCTCCCCGACAACCAGAAGGCGGTCCTGATCCTGGCCCGTTTCGAGGGTTTATCCTACCGGCAGATCGCCGAAGTCCTTGGCATCACGGAGGGTGCGGTCGAAAGCCGCCTCGTCCGGGCGATGCGCAGGATCGAGGCAATCCAGCCTCGGGAAGGTGCGCAGGAAAAGGGCGGCCCGCGGGTTTCCAGACGTGAGGGCAAGAGATGAACGGGACTGAATCCGATCTGATGCGGCTTCTCCACGGCGAGCTGCCCGAAGCGGAGGCCCGCGGGCTGAGGGAACGGCTGGAGCGCGACCCCGCCCTGGCCGAGACCTACCGCCGGCTCCGGCGGACCTGGGAGGGCCTCGACCTGCCGCCGGCCTCGCCGGTGCCGACCGGCTTCAGCCGGCGGGTGATGGCGCGCGCCCGGGCCGACGCTTCGACCGGGAGACCCGCCGAAGGACT
>JBEQUE010000181.1:0-14002 GCA_040349255.1 Acidobacteriota bacterium
CCGCTTCGCCGAAACCGTCTCGTCCGGCTTCAGATCGACCTCCTGCCAGATCGTGTTGCCGTTGACCTCGTCGCGCACCGTGAAGACGAGGCGCTGGGAGGCTCGGTTGAGGCGCAGGGTGGTCTGGAACCGGGCGAAGCCACCGGCCCGGAACGGCTCCTTCACCGCCACCCGCAGCTTCGCGGTCGGGATCTCGGCCCGGCCTCCCTGGTCGTCCAGGGCCGCCACGGCGAGCGGCGCCTCGGCGATGTAGCCCTTGCCCGACGGCGTCAGGGCGAGCGCCTCGACCGGCACACCCACGGTCACCGGGATCTCGATCTCCTTGCGGCCGAGCGGCTTCACCTTGCCGATCAGGACCTTCAGGCGGCGATCCCTCTCGCTGCCTCCGAAGAGCAGCACGCTCTCCGCCTTCATCAGCGTCTCGGTCTTCCGCGAGAGATCGGGGAAGCCGCTCCGCGACCGGATGGTCACGTCGCTCCGCACCGATTCGACCTTGATCGAATGGCCCTCGTCGTTCGCCTTCCAGGTTGGAGTGAAGCCGAGCCAGTAGTAGGAGCCCGAGTCCGCCACGACGGTTCGGAAGACGTCCTGGCGCACCGAGTTCGCCACCTTGCCGCCGGTCTGCGCGGCGACCGCGTCGAGCATCTTGAGCGTCTGCGGCGTGGGGTTGGCCACGTCCACGGGGTAGATCGTGTAGCCGAGCTGGTTGGCGGCGGTCACCAACGGCCGGTAGAGCTGCGGCGCCACGCCGAGCGACCAGCCGCCGGACAGGAGCATCATCACCTTGCGGCCGAACGGCAGCTCGAGGCCGCGCAAGGTGCCGGCCATGGCCTGGGCGGTCCGGCCGAGCTGCGTGCGCGCCTCGGGGCTGACTCTCGCGTCGAAATCTTCCAGGAGGAAGGCCGTCTCCTTGGCGCTGAACCACTGCTCCGCCGCCACCTCGAGAAAGAGGCCGCGGTCGACTCCCAGGCTGCGGTTCTTCGCCAGCAGGTCGTTGCCCCGGGTCTGCCGCTGCCGCGCGTTGCGCAGGGCCGCGGCGAGCGCCGCCTTGTCGGAGGTCCACGGGCTCAGGACGTCGATCGTCGAGCCGTTGAACGCGAGGACGGCCATCTGGTCCTCGCCCTGCATCAGCGCGAGGTCCTTCTCCAGGTTGGCCAGCACCACGTCGCGCGGCTTGGAGACGGAGAACGACTCGTCGATGAACACGAGGTAGCTGCGGCCGATCGCCTCGGACGGTCCCACGGGTGCCGCGGGCCCGGATTCCGCCTTCGAGGCGGCTGCCGTTCCGTTCTCCACCTCGGTGAAGTACTCGATCGGCACCTCCCTGCCGTCCACCAGCAGCCGGAAATCGCCGGCCGCGAGCCCCCGGACCAGCCCGGATTCGGAGGAGGCGACGACCTCCACGTTGACGACCCGGACGTCGATGGTCTCGCCGATGATCGGAAGCTCGGCCTGAGCCCGGGCCACCGATGCGAACGACAGGAAACCCATCCCCAACGCCAATCCCACCACCGCTGCCTTTTGCATGGCGTCCACCTCCTGTCCTGCTTGGACCGGAGGTGAGGGAAAAAAGTTTCAGGCGGAGGTTGATCCCGTTCCCCCTCTCCCTGCCCCTCTCCCCCACTCCGTGGTGGAGAGGGAACCCCACCCGGCCTCTAGACCGGCACCGGATTCGAGGTGCGGGCCAGCCGCTCCGCCAGATGGGTCGCGATCAGCGGCCCGTGGTCGCGGGAGTTCTCGATGAAGATGCGATCCGTGCGGGCGCCGGCCTGGATCGTCCCGGCCACGTAGATCCCGGGCACGTTCGACTCGCAGGTCTGCGGGTCGTAGGCCGGCTCCAGGCTGTCGGGATCGATCCGTACGCCGGCCCGCCGCAGGAGCTCCACCTCCGGCGTGTAGCCGACGAGGATGAACGCCGCGTCGGCCGGCAGGACCTCCAGGCCCCGCGGGCCCTCGATCACCACCTCGCGGTCCCGGAACTCCCGGACCAGCGTATTGAAGCGCGCCGCGATCGAGCCCTCCTCGATGCGGTTCTCGATGTCCGGCTTGACCCAGTACTTGACCCCGGCCTTCACGTGCGCGCCGCGGTGGACCAGGGTCACCCGCACGCCGTTGCGCCACAGGTCGAGCGCGGCCTCGGCCGCGGTGTTGCCGGCGCCCACGATGACCACGTCCTGGTTGTAGTGCGGATAGGGCTCCTTGTAGCGCACGCTCACCCAGGGCAGGTCCTCGCCCGGCACCCCGAGGCGCCGCGGGTTGCCGAAGTAGCCGGTCGCGAATGCCACCGCCCGGGCCCGGCGCTCCTTCGGACCGCTCCGGTCCACGGACGACACCACGAACTCCTCGCCGTCGCGCCGCACGTCCACGACCTCGTCATAGAGGGAGAGGGGGATCCGGTAGTGCTCGACGACCATCCGGTAGTAGGCCAGCGCCTGCTGGCGGGTGGGCTTCACGTCGGGGATCGAGAACGGGATGTCCACGATCTCCAGGCGGTCGCGGGTGGTGAAGAACTCCATGAAGGTGGGATAGCCCTGGATGGCCGCGGTCAGGGGTCCGCGGTCCACCAGCAGAACGCTCATCCCGCGGCGCCGCGCCTCGGCGCCGATGGCGATGCCCGTGGGGCCGGCCCCCACCACCAGGAGATCCAGAAGGTCCAGTGTTTCGCTCATGCTTCCTCTTCCTCTTTCCCGAACAGCTCGTGCAGATGATCGACCGGCCCGTGGCTCAGGTCACTGGAGCCCAGAGGATACGCCGCGGTGAGAGCCGCGTGCAGCCAGGCGACCGCGCCGCCCACGGCCGCCGCGAGATCCTCGCCGCGGGCCAGCCGGGCGGCGATCGCCGACGACAGCGTACACCCGGTGCCGTGCGTCGAGGAGGTCGCGATCCTCGGATGCTGCAACCGATGGACGGCGCCGTCCGATTCCACCAGCAGATCCACGATCTCCTCGCCTCCGGCGTGCCCCCCCTTGGCGAGCACCGCCGGGCCGCGCGCTGCGAGCTCCACCGCGGCCCGCAGCCGGTCCTCTTCCGAGGCCGCCGGGAGCCCGGTCATCCGCTCCAGCTCCGGCACGTTCGGCGTGACCAGGGTGGCGAGCGGCACCAGGTCCTCGATCAGCGCCTCGACTGCGTCGTCGCGCAGCAGGGGATGGCCGCTCTTGGCGATCATGACCGGATCGAGCACGACCGGCGCCGGGGCGCGCTCCAGCCACCAGCGCAGGCGGTCGGCCACGGTGCGGACGACCGGCGCGTTCGCGAGCATGCCGATCTTGACCGCGTCCACGCCGATGTCCTCGAACACGGCGTCGATCTGCGCGGCCACGAAGTCCGGCGGCGTCTCCAGCACGGCGCGGACGCCGCGGGTGTTCTGCGCGGTCAGGGCGGCGATGGCGCTCATGCCGTAGGCGCCGTGCGCGGCAAAGGTCTTGAGGTCCGCCTGGATGCCGGCTCCCCCTCCGGAGTCGGAGCCGGCGATCGTCAGGAGCCGCGGCGGCGTCCGCCGGGAGGGCATCGGCAAGCCTCAGGCCGCGCGGAGCTGGAGACGCCGGCGGCGCATCCAGGCGATGACCAGGATCGTGGCGAGCACGCCGAGGCTGATCATCTGGGCCAGGGTGAAGGGGCCGAAGAAACGGTCGTCCTTGGCCCGCAGGATCTCGACCAGGAAGCGTTCCACCGCGAGCAGGCTCAGCACCACGATCGCGACCAGCCCCGGGCGCTCGCCCTTCGCGGTCTCGCGGCGGAAGAGCCAGAGGCCGACCGCCCAGATCGCCAGGCAGGAGAGCGTCTCGTAGAGCTGGGTGGGATGGACTTTCAGGAGCTGGCTGTCCGGGATGCCGGCCGCGATGTCCACGCCGAACATCTGGCGCAGCTCGCCGGCCGTGGTCGGGGGCAGCCCGACCGGGAACGCCACGCCCCAGGGCAGGTCGGTGGGCCGGCCGTAGTCGTCGCCGACCAGGAAGCAGCCGACGCGGCCGATGGCGTAGCCCAGGGCCAGGCCGAGCGCCGCGACGTCCGCCATCCCCCAGTGGAAGAGCCGGCGCTTGGACATGGTGAACAGCACGGCCGCCGCGCCGAGCAGGAAACCGCCGTACCAGACCAGGCCCGAGCGGTCGAAGAGGAGGTGCCAGTCGCGGTTGAGGATCGAGTAGTAGACCTTGGCGCCCACGATCCCGCCGACGCCCGCGGCGAAGACCAGGGCGCTGGCGTCCTCGTCGTCGCCGATCCCCAGGCGGCGCATGCCGGAGAGGAGCTGGATGTAGCTGCCGAGAAACGCGAGGACCAGCATCACCCCGAAGGGGCTGATCGCGAACGAGCCGATGCGGAAGAGCTCCTGGATCATAGTCGGGGCGCATCCTAGCACGGGGTTGATCCCGTTCCCCCTCTCCCCGGCCCTCTCCCCCGTGCCGGGGGAGAGGGAGAAAGGGCTACAATCTCCCTCTCCATGATCACGGACGCCACCCGGGACTGCTTCCAGACCCTGTCCGAGCGCATCGCGCGCGCGAAGGCCGAGGGCAAGGCCGGCCGCTGGCTCGTCCTGACCCACGACAACCCGGACCCGGACGCCCTGGCCTCGGCCATGATCCTCTCCCACGTCCTGCGTTTCGCCTTCAAGCAGAAGGTCACCATCGCCTACGGCGGCATCGTGGGTCGGGCCGAGAACCGCGAGATGGTGCGCAGCCTGCACATCCGGATGAGCCACGTCCGCAACCTGAGCTGGAAGAAGTACCGCCACTTCGCGCTGGTGGACACCCAGCCCCGGAGCGGTAACAACCAGCTCCCGGCGCGCACCGTGCCGGACCTCGTGATCGACCATCACCCGGTGCGGCCCCACACCCTGACCGGCCCGTTCCACGACATCCGGCCGCCCTACGGCGCCACGGCCACCATCCTGGCCGAGTACCTGCTCGCGAGCGGCGTGCGCTCGACCCACGCGGTCGCCACCGCCCTGATCTACGCCATCCGCTCCGAGACCCAGGACTTCGCCCGCGAGTACACCGGACCGGACAAGGCGATCTACGATCATTTCTTCCCGCAGGCGAACCACCGCATCCTGGCCCGCATCCAGAGCCCGCGCCTGCCTCCGACCTACTTCGGCAACCTGCACGAGGCCCTGGAGAACCTGATCGGCGTGGACTCCCTCATCCTGAGCCACCTGGGCGACGTCGAGCAGCCGGACATCGTGCCGGAGATCGCCGACCTTCTCCTGCGCTTCGAGGGCAAGACCTGGTCGATGTGCACCGGCTTCTTCGGCGACCGTCTCTACCTCTCCATCCGCACCACCAACCCGCGCGCCGACGCCGGCTCGGTCATGCAGCGCCTCCTGGCGCGCCGCGGCAAGGGCGGCGGCCACGGCATGATGGCCGGCGGCTGGGTGGACGCGAGCAAGGTCGCCAGGGCCGACCGCGGCAAGCTTCAGAAGCAGCTCGGCGTCCGCCTCGCGAAAGAGCTCCGGAAGAACCCGGAGAAGATGGCGAAGATCGAGCTGCGGCCGACGGAACCTCCGGGCTAGCCCCGGGCGAGATCTGCAATTCTCCCTCGCGATCCGCCACTATCGGAGTAAGGCCTGACTGTGTCTCGAGAAAGGAGATCGAGAGATGACCCCGACCCATGGAGGGCAGCAGCCGAACAAGCAGATGCTGGGGCATCTGTTCAACGTGCTCGTGATGGGTGACAAACCCGCTTCGGTCCAGCCCACTCCCAGCGCTCTCAACTCCCACTTCACACCCAACCAGAAGTTCCTGCAGGCCGCCGTGGCCTACCTGGACGCCTGCTACCTGAAGGGGCAGGGCACCAATCCCGATCAGGCCAGGACGCTCGCCCAGCTCGCTTTCCAGCTTCAGCAGAAGTACGGCCACCACTGCATTCCCCACGATCCGAGCCAGCCGGACAGCGGCCTGGGTCCCACCGGCGCGATCGAGACCCTGACCCCTTCCCATGCCCAGCTCTGGCACGCCGCGGGAGCCGCCCTTCTGTACTGCGCGTTGCAGACCGGCGACGACTCCCTGATCCCCATGGCGCGTCAGTGGTGGCGAGGCGAGGCCGCCCTGAACCACCTTACCGCCTGGCAGACGAGCTGGAACCTGGGCAACTTCGAGGTGATCGCCCCGGGAGCCCGCGGTGGCTCGGATGGGGACGCGGGCGGCTCGGACGACTCGCCGGCGAGCCACAACTCCGCCCGCGACCTGGACTACGAGCTGCTCCTGACCGGCGAGCTTCCCAAGGCCTCCGCCGCCACGCTCAAGCAGCAGGGACAGTACTTCACGGCGCCCTCGATCCTCCTCCAGTTGACCGCCGCCCAGCTCGCGCCGCTCAACCAGCCCGGCAGCAGCGGCCCCAGGCTTCCCGGCCCCACCCAGGACGGTCCCTGGACCATGAGCGACGTGCCGCTCCTGCCTTCGTCCCTCCTCGTGCTGCGGGACGGCAACCAGCACTCGTCCTGGTTCGCCTCCCTCGACGCCCTCCAGCCGCAGCTCCAGGCGGGGGTCAGGGCCGATGAAACGACCTGGTACAACTTCTACAACTCTCCCCAGCCTCCTCCTCCGCCCCCGGCGAACCTGAAAGACGGAGGCCAGTCCCCCTGGCCCGCCCCGACCGCGCCGGCCGGAACGCCCCAGTCGTACGGGGCTTGAGCCTCTGGCAACCCCCCGGGCAGCGCCGCGTTGCCCGGGGGCGATGCTTCCGGCGTGGCTGTCGACACCGTACGGTTGGCCGCCGGCGTCAACAGTTCGCCGGCTTCCGGCAATCAGGCCAGCATCAAGGACTCCTCGCAGGTCCCCCCGGCGGGCACGAGGACAACCTTCTCTCCCTGAACAGCCTTGCCGGCGATCTTCCCGCGCACAACGATCTGGTGCTGACCGGGGATCAGGTTCCGCTTGCCGGCCGTCTTCCCCTGGCGGGCTTCGGCCTTGCCGTCGTCGATCGTGAGAGTCCAGCCATCGGTCGAGGCCTCGCCGTTCAGGACCGTCAGGTTGAGGGCTCCCGGCTCGGTGATCGCGGGCTTGGCCTTGGCCGCGTCGTCGATCTGCTGCAATGCGCTCTCGAACTCCTTCATCCACGCGTTGGTCTCGTCCCGCACGACCGTGTTGACCTGGGACACGAAAGTCTTGCAGCGCGCCATCATCTCGAGGATCTGTGCCTCCGTCGGAGCGCTCCCCTTCCAGACCGCCCGCTCCGCCTCCCAGTCCATCTGGAACTCCTGGGCGATCTGTCGGAGTTGCAGCTCGGAGGCGATGTAGCGCATCCATCCGGTCGAGAAACCGAAGAAGCGGTCGAGAAGCAGGAGGGCGCCCACGATGCCGAGCAGGATGGCGGTCCAGCCCGCGCGGATCGGCTTCGTCTGGAAGGAATCGGCCATCAGCTCGCCAGCCGTCGGCAGCAGGGCGCCGACGGTCGCCAGCACGATGGCGAGGACACGAAGGCGCCGCGCCAGGCGGCCCTTGGAGTTCTTGGCGTGCAGGTACCAGCCGATGGCCTCGTTCGCCAGGCCGATGGTATGGTCGAAGACCTGCTGAAGGGAAGCCGCCGCCTTATCCGGGCTCCAATCGAGTGACAGGCTGGGCGCGGGGCCGAGGTCCGGTTTCTTCTTGAAGAAGGGCATGGAGTCTTCTCTTGCCTCTGGTTAAAATTGATAACAGCTTGCTGCTTCGTCCAGCACCACGTGCTCGTTCGACAAGCCTGTCAGGCTCCGCTTGATGACGACAGGCAGTGAATCGGTAGTGGCCGAGACGACGTACTGCAGGTAGCTTCCAACCGGCATGACGATCTTGTCATCGATCCCACCCTCGCCGCTGGATGTGCACATTGCACTCGGATCCAAGACCCGGCAGGACCAGCCCACGTTCTGGAGCCCTGACAGAAAGCTCATCGTCAGTTCCGCTTCCAGGAGGCTGCTGGGCCCTTGGTTGTACAGATTCACAAAGTATCGAACGGTCGAACCCGCATCCTCATTCTGAGGGCACACAGCAAAGTGAACAACGCTCTCGGGCGTGAGCTTCGTCTCCATGGTCAAAGTGCCCACCAGGGATAGCGCTTCGCCGGGATCCGCCTCGGCCTGGACAGTGAGCAGAAAGGGTTTTCTCCACTCGGGGAGGATCGAACCGGAAATCGAGTACTTAAGCTTCCCGCCCTTGGGAAGCAGGATGTGGTCCGTTATACTGCCTCTCCCGACCTCCCGGCACAGGGAGCCGGCGCTACTCTCGCATACCCATCTCAGGGACTTCCGTTCAAAGGAGGCGTCCGAAAAATCGGCCGAAAAACTGGCTCCGAGCAGATCGCTGGGACCAAGGTTTTCAACGATAACTTCGTACTCAGCCGGATTTCCGGGCTTGGCGGAGCGATTGGCAGGTACGGTGATCTTCAGCACGCTCGAGGGCTCCAATATAACCACGATCTCGGGCTTGATCGAGTTGTCTTCCGGATCCTGTTCCCGCACTCCTCTGGGAGCATCGACCCGGACCATCGCTGTCGCCAGGCCCCGGAGTTGCGGCTCAATCCCTGCCGTTCCAACGCAGGTCGTGTCCGCACCTTTCGGGAGCGAGATTCCGCCACAATCCCAGGTGATATCGACGCTCCTCTCGGTTCCGTCCATCTCCTTCCCGGATGTGACGCCTTTGAGCAAGGCGTTCACGACGGCGTCGGGTCCCTTGTTCGTCACCTTCACCGTCACCTTGAAAGCATTGCCCGGGGCCAAGCGCCCGTCCGCCGAGACGAGCTCGACCTTGAGGTCTGCCTCGGGTTGAATGATCGTGTATTGTTCAGTAAAGGCTCTCTTGACCTCGGCCTCCGGATCCTGAAGAACAGCCACGTTTTTGAGGGTCTGCGCCGGTATGCTCTCCAGGACTCGGGCTGTCGCTACATAGACAAGCTTTCCATCCGGTGGGAGCGCGAAGGCTTCCTGCAGGTTGCCGGTGCCCTGCTCTCTCCTGCCGCAACTCGCGCCGCGCTCGGCACTACAGGTCCATCCAACAGGGGATTCCAGAACCTCGGTGTTGAAGGCGTCAACCAGGGAGGTGTTCAGGCTTCGGCTCCGGCCCAGGTTCTCGACCATGATTGTGTATCGAATCTCGTCATTTCGGAAGGCCTTGCTCTGGTTCACCGATTGGGTGAAATGAAACCTGATATCCGGCTGCAACGTCTCAGGCTCCGGTCTCCTGTCCGGAGTCAGGTCAAGCGCCGGGACAGGTGGATTGAATCCGGCTTCGATCCCGATGGCGCCTCGCGCTTCAGGCCTGACGCGGGCCTTCAGTATAATGGTGGCCCTGTCTACTGTACTGGCCTTCGGCTCAAGAAGCAATTGAACGACGAACAGACCCGGCTGGGACGCCTCTTTGTCGACCGCGCACTCCCCAGCATCGACCACGCACGTCAACTCCTGCTCGGACAACTTATTCGAGGGATACTTCAATTCAAGGGTGAGCTTTCCAGGTCCGAGCGCACTCCTGTTCAAGACTTCGACTTTATACTGCACAGCGCAGCCTGGTACGACGGGTCTGGACGTGATTGGGCAATGCTGCAACTGTTCTTCCGCCTTGACGAGGTCAGTCTTCACTTCGAGGCCGGTGAGATCGAGGATGCAGACCGCCCCCTCCTCAACTGCATTCAAAGGCGCGCCGGCGGCGCCAACGCCTTCGGGTTGATTGAGGCTGCTGAGAGCGACCGACCGACCCATGCCGGCGAGCCCTGATTCATCCGTGCAGGTGCTCCGTCGAAATTTGACCCAGTCCATACCCACAGATCGGAAGAAGTATACAGCTTCCCCATTGGCCTTTCCTGGCGCCCCGACGAGAATGGTTTTTGCGTTTTGGTCTATCGCAACGGAGGTACCAAATCCAAGATCCCCGGAATCAGGTCCTGGAACATTCGGCTTGAGCGACTGGTCCGCCCATTCGCCGGCAGGTCGCTTGAAGACGTACGCCGAGCCGGCCGTGGCGGTGCCCGTGCCTGCCCCTCGCGCGCCGACCGCAATGATCCCGCCGCCAGCGGCGACGGCAACCGAATAGCCGAACTCGTTTCCAGGGGGTGGCTGGGACGGAGTAAGCTTACCCTTTGGCAATTCCGGCCAGGATTCACCAACCCGCTCGAACACATATACGGCCCCTGTATCCTTGTCGCCGTCTCCTGGAGCACCGACCACCGCGACCGAACCGCTTTCATCGATAGCCACAGAGAAGCCGAAGAAGTCATAGGGTTGTCCCGCCGCGGCCAGGCGCGACCTTTTCGACCACGTACCACCATCCTTCACGAAGATATAAGCCACTCCATGAGGGTTTCCTGTGGGGTTCGGCTGGGGTGCGCCGGCCATCAGGACATGGCCGTTGAAGCTCAAGGCTACCGAGGTACCGAACTCGTCGTTGACGTTGGCGTCCTCGATGATTCTCTGATCCTTCAGTTCCCAACGACCATTATTCTCCCAAATATAGATCTTACCTGCGTTGCCTTTGGGCTGGTCATGGAGAGGTGCTCCGACTGCAATAACTCGTCCATCCCCACTTATTGCAACAGCATAACCATAGGCGTCAAACGCAGCGGTATCCTCAGCCGTTTCCGGAAACGTCATATCCCGTGCGAACGTACCCAGTGAGTCCTGAACAAATACGTGAGCTGCTCCCGACAGACTGCCCCGGGTTCCAGATCGAGGAGCGCCGACCACCAGGATCTTGCCGTCGCCGCTGACAGCCACCGAGGAACCGAACCGATCCCCTGGTTGAGAAAACGCGCCCAGATCGAGACGCTGTTCGGCGGAAAGCAGCGAATTCTGGGCCAAGAGGGGTGGCGCCAGAAATACCAAAGCGAGCAAGACAGGCTTGGGAGTCATCCTGGGCCTCCACTTCTCTCAGAAGACAATCTTGTCGAACAGAGGCGAATCGTTGAAACGGCCTTCGGCCCGCTGGTCGGGCAAAGTGAACCTCTTCACGGTGACCACGCGGAGCTTCCCTTCCCTGCGCGCGAAGGTCTGCTGGCTCTGCTCCAGGCGCACCCAGCCACCGTCGCCGGCGAGACTCCGGACGCGGGCTCCCGTCTGTCTCACGAAGACTCCAGTGCCGACGTCCGGGTTCAGGTCCACGTGCACCTGGATGGACGTTCCGAACAGGCAGATGCGGGCGTCGCGGGTCTCGATCTCGAGAATGCGGGGCTTCAGGGCCGCCACGTCCCGGTCGGAATCGTGATCGACCTGGAGGTCTCCGCGCAGCAGCTCGATGCGCGCCACGACCTCGCGATCGCAGTCGGAGTGCCGCTCGGATTTCGGACCTGGCGGCTTCAGCTTGATCTTCGTGCTGGGCCAGAGCATCAGGCGTCCGTCTCCGTCGAAGGAGAGCTCGACCGCGGAGTCTGGGTAGGCCTGGATCGTCTGATCCAGCCCGATGGCGTCCTTCTGTCGCAGGGACCTGCGGATTCCAGAGGCATCTTCGATCTTGACCGTCTTCCGCACGCGCAGCACCTGGCCCAACTGGTCAGAGATCTGGCCCAGGAGCGCCGAAAGACCGATTCCCGCCATGAGAAGGACCGCCGTCGCAATCCTCGTCTGGTATGGACTCATTCCTTCTCCTAGAAGAGCCAGCTCGCTCCAAGGGATACGATCGTTCGCCGGTAGTCGAGCGTGATGAAAGAATTTTCGAGATTGGAGTCCCGGTCGACCCAGGCGAGCCGGGAGAGCAACTGCAGGCCCGGTCTCACCCTCCAGCTCAGGGACGCGGCGGCCCGGAGCGTGGTGTCCTCCCGCTGAGTCGGTTTCTCGCTCAGAGGGTGGAACTCGGGATCGAAAGGGTCGTAGGGGAAAAAGAAAAGGTCCGATTTTGTGCTGGAATAGTCGTCCTTCTGCCAGGAGCCCAGCAGGGACACGGCGAAGTCTCCGGGAAGCGGAAGAGCGGCCTCGATCGTGCCTCGCAGGAGCGAGCTTTCGAAAGGCAGACCGGCGCTGCGCTTCCCTCCCAGGACTTCCAGCCGCCACCAGCGCTCCTGCGTGCCCAGGAGGAAGGTCTCCGAAAGGCCGAGCCGGACTTCGGTGCCGCTGCGCCGTCCGACCACAGGCTCCTCGTTGTACGAACGATTCAGGACGTGAAGGTCCATCTGGCTCACGCGGCGTTGCGACGGGCGGTGCACCAGGGAGGCGCTCCCTTCGGCCGTGGTCAGGTAGCCGCTTCCATCCAGGGTCGTGTAGTCGACTCCGCCTTGAAACAGCAGCGAGAGGCGGCGCTCCGCGTCCCGCTCCACCCGCACGGAGCCGAGGGGTCCGTACAGAGAACCCAGAGGCGCACCGCCGCGGGCCGCATAGACCACCGCCTGCAGCTCTCCGGTGTTGAAAAACCCGAGATCCTGATAGGACGACTGCCGTCCTTCGAAGGCGGCGCCCAGGTTCCAGCCGCGGAAGCCATGGAGAGGATGGAGGCCGAGTTGGAGGTTGAGCTGCGCGGCCTGGTCCGACTCGCCGCCGCGGACCAGCCGAATGCCGGCGTCAGGCGTGTCCAGACTGAGGTTCTCGGGCAGCAGGCTGGGATTCGAATCCCCCAACATCCCGAGGCCGACGCTCGCGTCCCAGGACCGGGCGGGCGCGCCGAGCACCGGCAGATCCCCCGACCAGGGCGGAGCCTCGATCGTAGAGGCCGCGAGATCGGGTGCGAGACCTTTCGCCTGCTCGCGCGCCGACTGCGCCTCGGCTGGACGGCCCAGACGCTCCAGCGCTTCACTCCTGTGAAGGAGCGTGCGGCCGAGGAGTTTCTCGTCGCTGTGGCGCTCCTCCAGCCGCGACTCCGCCTCCGCGGCAATTTCGTTGATCTCGTCCGCGAGGTCTTCTTCAGAGGCTTTTCCAGCGGACCGGCGCGCCTCCAACTCGGCTAGGCGGCGCTCGAGCCGGCGAACCTCGCGAGAGCCTTCAGCGGCTTTTCGAGAAAGACCGGAATCCTCCGCGCCACCCTCGGCCCGCTGCAGGATCTGCCGGAGCAGGGTCTCGTCGTCCTGGCTCCGGGCCAGCCTTGCCTCGACGTCCCGAGCCACGGCAGCGAGGGTGCTCTCCGCGGCAGCCACGTCTCCGGCTGCGAGTTGAGCGGCTCCCAGATCCTGTCTTGCCCAGAGGAGGTCGACCTGGAGAGTTGCGCTCTCGTTCAAGCCGCGCCGGATTTCAGCCACCGCCTCATCCGCTCGACCCAGGCGGAGCAGGGCCAGACCGAGCCAGTAACGGGCCGTGCCGTTGCGGGGCTGGAGGGCGACCACCTTGGCGAATTCGTCCAGGGCCTGCTGATCGTGGCCTTCGTTGAAGGCGCGCACCCCATAGGCGAACGAGACCAGCGCGGAAGCGTCTCCTTCCTGGGCCAGGACAGGGGCGCCGGGAAGAATGAAAAGAAAAATAGCCATCAGGCAAACCCGCCCGGCCCCAGAGAGCTTTCGCACTGTCATTCCTTTCGTGAGCTTGGGAATGATGCTACGCTATCGGTCACAGAAACGTCAAAAGAGTCAGAATCACCTCAATCATTCGGATTTGTGCATGATTCCGTCTGCGCCTGTACCGTCCAAGGTTCTGGAGAATCTCGTCGGCCAAGTCCGCACGGGAAACTGCATCCTGTTCCTCGGCGCCGGAGTCCATGCTCCGCCTCCCAAGGAATCCCGATTCGTATATCCGGAGGCGCAACGGCCGCCGATGGGCAGCGCTCTCGCCAAGGAGCTGGCCAAGGACTGCGATTTCGAAAAGACCCTGCCCAATGATCCGGTGTGGGACCTCCAGCGGGTCTCGCTGTGCTACCAGACCACCCAGGGGCTCGGAAGGAAAGAGCTGGTGGACGCCCTCTGCCGGCACCTGGATGAGGGAAAGGAGCCTTCTCCGGCGTTGCGCATGTTGGCGGGGCTGCCGTTCAAGATCCTGGTCACGACCAATTATGATTCCCTGCTGGAGCGGGCTCTGCGGTCCTGGGGCAAGCAGGTCGAGCCGCTGACCTATCACCCCGATCCGAAAATGACAGCCCAGGATCCGATCGAGGACCCGTCGTCACAGAGGCCGCTCCTGTTCAAGATCCAT
>JBEQUE010000187.1:0-38762 GCA_040349255.1 Acidobacteriota bacterium
TTGGATCTGGGATAGCTGCGGGTGGCAACACCGGCACCGAACTACAGGAGCGGTCCTGAACGTCGGTGTCCCGAAGAGCCGGATGTGGGCCCACAAGTCCGGTTCTGTGAGAGCCGGGGGAGCGTAAGCTCCCCTGGCTACTCGACGCCCTGGGCTTTGAGGAATCACGCCGTTTGCGGCCTGAAAGGCCGCGAGAGGTTTTCTCCTCAGGCGGCGCAGACTCTCGCGGCCCTTCAGGCCGCGGAATGCGGCGGGTTTGTTTTCCCAGGGCATCGGCCTTCGGCCTCAGCCCTGGGCTGGATTCTGCCGGCCCGTTGGGCCGGATGGCTGGAACCATCAATCCCAGACGTAGCGTTCGTCGTATTCGACGTCATGGACCTTGAGGAGGGCCCGGAGCTCGTCTTGAAACGTTTTCGCTCGGTATCCTCCCTGCCAGAAAAACTCGGCGAACTGCGGCCCCTGCATGCGAAGCCAATCGTTCGAGCTTTTCTTGAAGTGGCCGACGACTTCGCTCAGCGGCACGGTCCGGGATAGCAGAAACAGGGTGTGCGCATGATCCGGTTCCGTGTTGATCTCGATCGGGGTACAGCCGAGGCCTTTGAGGATGCCGCCCATGTAGGCGTGGAGCCCGGGGCGAATGTCATCGGGCAGGCTTCTCTCGCGGTGTTTTGTCGAGAAGACGAGATGGATATGGACCTTGGAAAGAGACTGGGGCACGTTGGCCGACGACTCCAACATGTCTGTGGGGCTCTGTCAAGGGTGGCGCACCCGTGCGCGCCGCCGTCTGGCGGAAGCATTGGCTACACTACGTAGATGGCGATAGGAGGAATCAACATGAAATCCGGAAAGACATCCAAAGCCCTTTCGTTGACCCTGTGCCTGGCGGGCCTGGGTCTGTGGAGCGCCACCGGCGGTGCGTCCCGACTGGCGGCAGAGCAGGGAGGCGACCTCGAGGTCTGTGGCGCGCCCCAGAACACGGCGGCCGCCCAGGCGAAGGCGCGCCGGCTCGTGCGGCAGATCCGCGAGGACCTTCGGCCCGTCGAGAACCAGATCCGCCGCGTCCCGTTCGTGACCCGGGTGGAGTCCGGCAAGGCCTCGGTCGAGCTGATCGCGGCCGTCGTGGCCGAGGAGTACAGCATCATCCGGAGCGACATGAACAGCTTCTCGCAGATGGCCGCGCAGTGGGATTCACAGGGCAGCACGTTCTTCGGCGATCTGGCTTTCGGCGAGGAGCTCGCCCTGCCGCTCGTGCTCGACTTCGCCGCGACCGTGGGCCTCGACGAGGAGGACCTGATCGCCTACGAGCCGCGGCCGGAGAGCCAGACCTATCCGTCGCGCGTCGCCTGGATCGCCTCGAACGCCGACCGCGCGTCCGCAGCAGCCTCTTTCCTGGTGAACTTCGCCGTCTTCGGGGAGAACATGGGGCGGGTTCGCGATGCGCTGCTCGACGTGTACGGGTTCACGCCGGAGCAGGTCGAGTTCTTCTCCTTCTTTGCCGAGCCGATCCCCGGCTTCGAGGACGACGCCATCGCGGTGATCGCCCGCGGCCTGCAGGAAGGAGCCTGCCCGCGCGATGTGCGCCGGTCGGCCCGGCTGCTCCAGGCCTATGAGCTGGACTTCTGGCAGGCGGCTTCCGATCCTCCGGGCTCGCCGCTGCCCGTGGCCCCGGAGTGACCGTTACCGATCTCAACCCGAGAGGTTTCAACAACAGGGCGAGCCCTCTGAAGTTCTGCACGACCCAGGTTTGCGATTGAACAAGGCCCCGACCATCTGGACGCCCCGGGCACCTCGGCCCGGGGCGCCTCCGCCCTCATTGGACCGTGGACGGATCGATGCACACGGACTGTTGGGCGAAGGTCGGATCGAAGCGGCTGCGCATGAGACTGCGCGCCCACTTGAACACGTGCTCTTCGAGGTTTCCTCGCGTTTGCTCGACCTCGGAACGGGTCCCGCCCCAGCGGCCCCGGAAGGCTTCGGGATCATCCAGCCAGAGGGCTACGTAGCCCCCTTGTCCCCGCGTTCCCCGTTCGATGATGCGAGGCCCCTTGCCTCCCTTCGTATAGGCGATCACGCGCCAGGGCTCGGCGAGGTCCGGCAACTGGGGAAGCGGACGGCGCGCCTTCACCTTCGACTTCTTCTTGCTGGCCGGCGCCACGATGTCGGAAACCTCGCCTGAAGCCAACTCGAAGCGCTTCGTGGGCTTGCTCACGGACTGGATGGCCAGGGAGCCGCCCACGATTCCCTGATAGTCGCCTGTCGAGGCGATGAAGGCAAAGAGTGAGCCTCCCGAAGCCACATACCTGGCAATGATTCCTGCGACTTCCGGGGAGCGCCGCAGTTGAACCATATCGACAGGATCGAGGACCAGCAGGTCAATGACTTCGAGTTTCTGGGCAAGAAGTCTGCGGAGGTGATTGGGATCTCTGGGAAAGGGGTCCGGGGAAGGTGGTTGCGTCGTGTTCGGGTTTCCACGGTCTGCGATTCCAGGCGGGTTCGGCGTTTGTGGGATGACGGAGCGCTGGAAGAAGAAGCCCGATTTTTGCGCCGAGACAGACGTTGCGGAAAGCTGCCGACCGATCTCGGCAAGGGCATCCGAGAAGTTTTCCCTCTCCGCCTCTCCGGGGCGCACCGTCAATCCATACAGGAGGAGGTTGAGGATCGTCTCGACGTCCGGGTCGATGAACAGGTCGACGGCCAGAGGATCGGGCCTCCGGCTGAGAACTCCGAGCCTCCCCGCGAGACCGAAATGCGTCTTGACGCCGACGCTGGGAGCCGGTCCTGGCGCCGTGCGCGAGGCGAAGACCAGTTGCGGCTTGTTCTTCTTGCTGTCAGTGTCGTAGATTGGGGGAGCTACGTTCGCCGCCGGAATATCGACCGTCCGCCTCCAGCCTGTCAGGCCGGCGATATCGGTCGATGTGGTATAGGCATCGACAGGGATCCCGGGGATCTCCTTGGGTTGCGAGAAATCCAGGAGAATCTCGATGCGGTGATGAGTGTCACGCCCCTCGAGAAGCGCCAGGCTCGGAGGGCGTGGTCCGGTCGCGGCGAGCTTGAGATCGGAGGTCTCCCGGGTGAGGGACGCCTTGACCGACTTGTTCTGATCTCCCGCGTGTACGGTCACGGGCGCCTGGATGGTCAGGTAGGAAGGCTCCCAGAGCGCCATCCTGTAGTTGCCGACGGGGACGCTCTCGCCCTTGTAGTCATCGATGATCAACTCGCCTCCGGTGAACGAGTCGAAGTCGAAGGATTGGCCGGCTGCGACGTAGGTACGGCCATAGTTCGACAGGAGAGGCTTCCGTTCGTCGAACAGGTCGCACTTCTCGTCGTCCGCATACTCGTCAGGGCGTTCGATCTGGTTGAGCTTGATCTGATTCCCGCCCATGAGGATCACGCGCCGCGGCGCCCGCGCGAAGTCGCTGTCCAGATACTGGCGCTTGACGACCGGCGCGATGGAGCCTCCTTCCTTGATGAAGGCGAATTTCAGCTTGTCGCCGTCGATCACCTCGGTCTTGAGCGGGTCGACGCGCACCACGAAGCGGCGGTCCTCGGCTTTGGCCTGCTCGAGGGAGTGGTCGGTGAGCCTGTCGTAGACGGTCTCCTCGCCCAGGCTGTCGCGGACTTCCCAGCGGGCGTTTTCGATCCCCATCCCCTTGTAGCCGGGGCGCTCGAGACGCATGGAGTACCAGCCGCTCAGGACGTTCTCGATCGTGTAGGTGGTCGGATCCGTCGTCCAGGGGTTCACGATGTCGTAGTCCCCGGCGATCGTGACCGTCGAGCTGCGTTCGACCGGAGGTTTTTCCTCGTCGAGCGCTTTCTGCATCAGGATCGGTGTGAGATAGACCCGGACGTTCTCAGGGTCCTTGAGGGTTACCGTCAGCTTTCCGTAGTACGGCCGGAGGAACTCCTGCTCCAGGGCGATGCCGAGTCGCTCGACGATGGAGCGCAGGCAGGCCACGGGGCCGCTGCGCTGGGCGGCGGAGATGATTCGGCCGTCGAAGCGGGAGATGAGCAGGGCGTCGATCTCGATCCGTGGTCCGCTGATCGCTTCCCGCTTCTTCGCGCGGGATTTCGAGGTTTCGCTGTCGCCGCCATCGACATAGGTCGTCGGCGCGCTTTCAGCGTCATTCTCCTCCTCATCGTCCGGAGTTGAAGCAGCGGCGGTCTTGTCGTCCATCTTGGGTGCCGTGTTCTGTTGGGTCGGGATGTCGAGGAGGGTGACACTGCCCAGGACGAACACATCGATCTTCTCCAGGAGCGCCCGCGATTCGGGGTCGTCCGCCTGGACCTTGACACGTCCTCTCTGGATCCTTTCCTTTTCGAGCATCACGGCCCCGAGCTTCTGGCGCTCGACCACGACGAACTGGCTCTTGCGCTTGAGAAACGTCACCAGCATCGCCTCGACGGAGGAGCCGTATTTTGCGGAGATCGCTTGCTGGTTGGTGTCGTCGAAGTCGAGGACGGTCACCCGCGGCCGGCGTTGCGCCGTGTAGCGATCGCTGACCTCGAAACTGGTTTCCGGAGCCGTTCGCGCCGGGGCTGTTTCGCTCCCGGCTGCCGGCGGGGGGCCAAGTGTCACTTCGGCGACGGCCGGCCCCACGAGCAGGCCGAAGCCCAGGGCCGTACAGAACAGAGATGCGAGGACTCTCATGACTCTCCTCCCTTCTGAAAGTTTTTTGCAAATCCACTCAGAATGGCTTCTGCCAGACTTTCTGCGGCTCCCTTGCAGGCCTCGACGGAATCGAATTGCGAACTGGTCCCGGAGATGGAACCGAGATCAAACGCGGAGGTCGGTCCTTTTGCGTGGACAGAGGACGTGAGCTGGCAGGTCACCTGCGTCGATCCGTCCAGGGTATAAGTTGTCTTCTGCGGCGGCCCGACCTCCATGGTGATCGTCCACCCGGAGATGCCCTGCCCGGCCAGGCGATCGGCAGCAGCGTGGCGCAACGCGTTCTTCAGTGGGGTCTGAAGAGAGGCCGGGCTTGCTGAGACCCTGAACTGCACGCCGCCCATGCTCACCGTCATCGCCTCGATGTCATGGCGAGGCCCGGCCGGCTTGGAGCTTCGCTTCTCGAGGCTGGGTCGCTGCACGTCCCTGACGGTCCTTCCCTGAGCTGTCCAGGCCGGATCGATCGCTAGGAACAGGTCGGTGAGCGGAACCGCCGCGAGGTGAAGGAGTCCTGCGAGCGCGAGCGCGGCTCCCATCCCGCCCAGCCGCCGGGGCAGGCGCCGAGGAGGCGGAGGCTTCCATATGTCCTTTTCCTTTTGGCGTGGCGGCGCAATGCCGCGAGAAGCGTCCTCTGCCGGGCTTTCCTGGAAGAACACCCGCGCATTCGGATGGCCGTAGACGGTATAGGCGTAGGCCGAGGGGTCGCTCGGCCGCTCCCGGGCTACGGCTTGACGTGCTGCGAGCGCGGCCTCCCCCAGGGTGGCGCCATCCCTGAGCGCTCCATAGAAGCTCCAGGCGAAGGAGACTGCCGCTTGGTCGCGAACCGGCCAGAGCGGAGCCACGAAAGCGCCGCATCCGCACACACCGATCCAGCGGGCGGCCCAACCCCCGAGCCGCGTGAGAGACCAGCCTTCCTTTCCGGCCCAGCAAGCATTCAGAAAGACGAGAGGGCGAGTCTGGCCAAGGCTCGTCGCCAAGGGACCGTGGAGGTCGGCGGGGCGGAATGTGCTTCCGTCTTCGAACGGAAGGCCGGCTTCGTCGGGATGCGCGATCATGGGAGTGCCGTGCCCGATGAAGTGGATGAGCTTGAATTCGGCGGAGGTGAGAAAATCGAGCACATACGAAGCGGAATCGAGCCGGGGCGCCTCCACCTCGAGGCCCGGAAAGGTCTCTTTCATCTGGTCGAAGAGCGTGCGTTCCCGGGACGCATGGTGGAGGTCGGGCGCGCTGTGCACGACCGCCAGCCGCCGGACGATGATCTGTGGCACGTAAGGTTTTCCGCCGGCGAGCCAGCGGGTGAGCTCGAAGCGGAGGCAGAGGAAGTCGTCGTCGAAGGGCTCGCCTCGGCCACCCTCTTCGTACGGCTTCACGAGCTCCCAGGGAATCCACGGCTCGTCCGAAATGATTACCCAGGAGCGTACAGAGGGGCGGATGATGTCCCGGTAGACCGCGCGGAGCTCGGCGGAAAAGAGCTCGCTCCAGAGATCATGGCCCAGGCTCGCCAGCTTGTTTTCGATCTCAGGCCGCAAGAGGCCGGAACCGTCGACGTCGAGGCGTTTTCCGAGATGCTCGACCTTGTTCAGCAGATGGCTCTGGTATTCCTCAGGGTTCCTCCGCAGAGGAGGTCCTTCGATCTCTTGATGGGAAAGAGCGACCCTGCCGTTGGGAGAGTTCAGGATAAAGCGCAGGCGTGTCCTGTCGTCGATGGCGATCCGGATCCGCATCTCCAGGTCCGGAGGCCGCAACTCCTGGAAGCTCATGCGTTCCCCAAGGAGGCTCGCGCTTCGCCTCCCTCTGTAAAGATCCGGCGCAAGCTCGCGCCAGGACATCCTCCCGGATGTGAGACAGTGAGAGCTGTCTGTTCTCGGCAAGAGAGCCCCGCCGTTCAGCTGAACAAGGGCTCAGCTCGCGGGTTAAGACACGGAGAGGAAGAGGAATGTTGAGTCTGCCGCTTTTTCCGGCTTTGCCAGGCAGGCGGCGTCCGAGCCCCCGGGCTCGCCGCTGCACGTGACCTGGCCGCACTGACGCTAGGCACGCTTGCGGGAACGGCCCTCCCAGGCGGCCTCCATCCGCTTGACGAGGATGCCCCATCCCCACTGGGCCAGGCCGATCAGGACCAGCATGGCGAGGAACAGGGCGGCGGCGAGCCCTCCACGGCCCTGGTCGGCGAGGTCGACGAGGAAGGACAGGCTGAGGATGGGGATCAGGACCATGGGGAGGTGACGGAGCACGAACACTCCCCAGATGAGCGCGGCCACCACGTAGAAGATCCCGAAGGCGACGGCGAGCAGGATTCCCATCGGCGGCTCCCTCCCTTCGCGAAGCTCACGCCCGCAGCTTGAACCGGTGCGGCAGCAGTTGGCCCAGCGTGGTCTCTTCCCGCTCTCCCCGGGTGTTCGCCATCAGGATCGGCAGGTCGTCATCGGGGTCGATGAACTCGGAGAGGATCTGGCGGCAGAGACCGCAAGGGCTGGAGGGAGGACTGGTGTCGGTGATCACGGCCACGGCCCGCGGCTTCCTCAGGCCGGCCGAGGCCGCGGTCGTCAAGGCGTTTCGTTCGGCGCAGGTGCCGAGCGCCGGGATGCAGTTCTCCACGTTCGCGCCGGTCCAGATCGAGCCGTCCTCCATCAGGATGGCGGCTCCCACCGGGAAGTGGCTGTACGGCGCGTAGGCATTCGCACGCGCCGCGGTCGCGGCGGCCAGCAGGCGGTCCCAGTCCATGCCACGAATCTAGCACGCCACCAGTGTGATACCGTACGCGCGCACCGGACGGGTCCGTCCGCGTGCCCGCTTCATCCTTTTCTCACATTCTTCCATAGGAGCACGGCCTTGGCCAGGACATTCAACGACATGACGCCGCCCGCGGACGGCAAGGAGATCTCCTGGCACGCGGACGAGGACCGGCTCGAGGTTCCCGACCGGCCGATCATCCCCTTCATCGAGGGCGACGGCACGGGCCCGGACATCTGGCGCGCCACCCGCCGGGTGATCGACGGCGCGGTCGAGAAGCTCTATGGCGGCTCGCGCTCCATCGCGTGGTTCGAGGTCCTGGCCGGCGAGAAGGCCCAGGGCCGGACCGGCGAGTGGCTCCCGAACGACACGCTCGACGCCATCCGCCAGTACCGCGTGGCCATCAAGGGCCCGCTGACCACGCCGGTCGGCGGCGGCATCCGGAGCCTGAACGTCACCCTGCGCCAGGTGCTCGATCTCTATGCCTGCGTCCGGCCGGTGCGCTGGTTCAAGGGCGTGCCTTCGCCGGTCAAGGAGCCGGAGAAGGTGGACATGGTGATCTTCCGCGAGAACACCGAGGACGTGTACGCCGGCATCGAGTGGCCGGCCAACTCGGAGAACGCGAAGAAGATGATCGAGTTCATCGGCGGGCTGGGCAAGGAGATCCGGCCGGACAGCGGCATCGGCGTCAAGCCGGTCTCGATCACCGGCAGCAAGCGCCTGGTCCGCAAGGCCCTGCGCTATTCGATGGACTGCAAGCGCAGGAGCGTCACCCTGGTGCACAAGGGCAACATCATGAAGTTCACGGAAGGCGCCTTCCGCGACTGGGGCTACGAGGTGGCGCGCGACGAGTTCGGCGACCGCACCATCAGTGAGAACGACGTCTACGAGCAGCACGGCGGCAAGGCTCCGGCCGGCCGCATCGTGGTCAAGGACCGCATCGCCGACTCGATGTTCCAGCAAGCGCTGCTGCGGCCCGACGAGTACGACGTGCTCGCGACGACCAACCTGAACGGCGACTACCTGTCCGACGCGCTGGCCGCCCAGGTCGGCGGGCTCGGCATGGCGCCGGGCAGCAACGAGGGCGACGGCGTGGCCGTGTTCGAGGCCACGCACGGGACCGCCCCCAAGTATGCGGACCAGGACAAGGTCAACCCCGGCTCCCTGATCCTCTCCGGATGCATGATGCTGCGCTGGCTCGGCTGGCACGAGGCGGCGGACGGCATCGAGTCGGCCCTCGGCCGCACCATCGAGCAGAAGCGGGTGACCTACGACCTGGAGCGGCAGATGGAGGGCGCGACCCTCCTCAAGACCTCCGAGCTCGCCGCGGCGATATTGGAGAACGTGGAGAACGTGTAGCAATCAAAACCTGATCTAGAGGATTTATCCTATGCGATACAAGGTAACCGTGGTCGGCGCCGGCAACGTGGGCGCCACCACTGCTCAGCGGATCGCGGAGGCCGAGCTGGCCGACGTGGTCATGGTCGACGTCGCCGCGGACCTGGCGACCGGCAAGGCTCTCGACATGATGGAGGCCGCGCCCGTGCTCGGCTTCAACGCGAAGATCAGCGGCGGCGGCGACTACGGGCCGACCGAGGGCTCGCACGTCACGGTGGTGACCGCCGGCCTCGCCCGCAAGCCGGGCATGAGCCGCGACGACCTGCTCGCCAAGAACCAGGAGATCGTCGGCGAGTGCGTGCGCCAAGTCGTCGAGCGCTCGCCCGACACGATCCTGATCCTGGTGACGAACCCGCTCGACGCCATGTGCGAGGTGGCGCGCCGGGTCTCCGGCTTCCCGCGCGAGCGGGTGTTCGGCATGGCCGGCGTGCTCGACGCGGCCCGCATGCGTTACTTCATCGCCGAGGAGCTGAACATCTCGGTCGAGGACATCGACGGCTTCGTGCTCGGCGGCCACGGCGACACCATGGTGCCGCTGCCGCGCTACTCGACGGTCAACGGCATCCCGCTGCCGCAGCTCCTGGCCGCGGACCGGATCGAGGCGATCAACAACCGCACCCGCAAGGGCGGCATCGAGATCGTCGACTACTACAAGACGGGCTCGGCCTACTACGCGCCTTCGGCCGCGGTGTTCGACATGGTCGGATCGATCCTTCACGACAAGAAGAAGATCCTGCCGTGCGCCGTGCTGCTCCAGGGCGAGTACGGCCTCAACGATCTGTTCGTGGGCGTGCCGGCCGTGCTCGGCCGGGGCGGCATGGAGAAGGTGATCGAGCTCGAGCTGACGGCCGACGAGAAAGCGGCGCTCGACAAGTCCGCCGAGGCCGTGCGCGAGCTGGTCGACGCGCTGCCGAAGTAGCAACCCGCGGATCGATTCCTACGTAAAGGAGAGGGGCCGGCTCCGGCCCCCGATCCATGCGCCCATGCGCCCATGCGCCGAAACCGCGACCTCCTGATCCTCTGGTCCCTGCTCGGGATCCTCGGGGCCTTGCTCCTGGTCTGGGCCTATCCCCGGGCCTTTCCCTTCCGTCCGGACGTCTGGTCGGTCACCCGGGACGAGGCCGTGGCCATCGCATTGGCCCGGCTCGACGTCCTCGGCGATCCGGTGAAGGATCCGTACGTCACGGCTTCGCTCTCGCGCGACGACATCCTGGAGCGGCGCCTGGAGCTGGCCCTCGACGCGGGCGACTCCCCGGACCGGCTGCGGTCCACCGGCCTGCCGAAACAGGTGCTCGTCTGGGACGTGTTCGTCTATCCGCCGGGAGGGCTGCGCGACGACTGGGTCTATCGCGCGCAGGTCTCGCCGGAGGGCGAGGTGCTGCTGCTCCAGCTCAACCTCGACCCGCGGGCCGAGGGCGCCGCAGTCCAGCCGAAGGAGGCGCGGAACCGGGCCGACGCCTTCCTGGCGCAGCAGGGGTTCGACCTCTCGCGCTACGGCGAGCCCGAGCTGCGCAGCCGGCAGCTCCTGGCGCGCACCGACCTCTCCGTGCGTTATCCCGACCGCAGCGCGCCGCCGATCGAGGGGCGCCACGGCGTCCAGGTCCATTTCGCCGGCGAGCGCCTGGCGGGGTTTTCGTTCTGGTTCGACGACCCGCAGGAGAGGGCGCTGCAGACGGCCATGCAGCCCACGCAGTTCTCGGGCCTGGTGCGGCTGCTGGCGGTCTATCTGCTGGCCGCGCTGGTCGGCGTCCCGTTCCTCAGGCGTTATCACGAGGGGGAGATCGGGGTGGAGCGGCCGGTGCAGATCTTCCTGGCCGTGCTCGTGGCCGGCCTGTTCCTCGTGCTGCTCACCGCCGGCGCCCAGTCGCAGACGGTCGGCTTCGGGATTGCGACGCGCCAGCAGACGACGTGGGCGGTGGCGGTCATCTTCCTGGTCTTCTGGGCGCTCCCCTACGCGGTGCTCGCGTTCGTGGGCTGGTCGGTGGGGGAGTCGGTCTGCCGCGAGCGCTGGGGCCACAAGCTGGCGGCGTTCGACGCCCTGTTCCAGCGCCAGTGGGGCACGGCGACGGTGGCCCGGTCGTCCCTGCGCGGGTTCGCCGGCGGCGTCGCCCTGGCCGGAGCGGTCGCGGTGTTGCTCGTCGCGCTCCGCCGGACCGGGGCCTCGCCGCTGGTGTCGCTCTTCCAGAGCTTCGACAGCGGCTGGCCGGGGCTGGAGCTGGTCGCGTCGTTCCTGGCCTACGGCCTGCCTCCACTCCTGGCCGTGATCCTCTTCCTGC
Organism: Acidobacteriota bacterium; assembly: GCA_040349255.1. GTDB lineage: Bacteria > Acidobacteriota > Thermoanaerobaculia > Multivoradales > UBA5704 > DATMER01. Next base: position 11,071 of record JBEQUE010000187.1, read on the forward strand.
TCCCGCTGACCGTGAAGCGCGCCGGCGTCGCGGTCGGGTTGCTGGCCGCGGCGGCGGTGGGCGCGGCGGTGGCGTTTCCGTTCGCGATGGTGGTGCCGATCCGCTGGGGTTTCCTGGTGAGCGCGCTGGCCGTGCTCGGTCCGGCGCTGATCTTCCTGGCCTCGGACCTGCTGGCCGCGCTGAGCGCGGGCATGGTCTCGCAGCTCCTCCTGTTCGGATATCCCTTGCTGACAGCGCAGGACACGAGCCTGCGCGTCCACGGCTGGTCGGCCCTGGCCCTGGCCGCGCTGCCGCTGCTGCTGAGCCTCCGCTACCTGCGGAGCGACCGCAGCTTCCAGTACAGGTATGAGGACGTGCCGCCGCACGTGCGCCGCATCGCCGAGCGCGAGCGCCAGCGGGTGGAGCTGGAGACGGCGCGGCGCATCCAGAGCTCGATCCTGCCGGATCTCCCTCCCAGCCTGAACGGCGTGGAGATCGCGCACGCATACCTGCCGGCGTCCGAGGTCGGCGGCGACTTCTACGACGTGCTGGCGCTGGAGGACGGCCGCCTGGCGGTCGCGGTGGGCGACGTGGCCGGACATGGCGTGTCGAGCGGACTTGTGATGTCCATGGCCAAGTCCGCGCTCGCCGTGCAGGTGACGTTCGATCCGGACGTGTCGGCGGTCTTCAACACGCTGAATCGAACGGTCTTCCAGACCGCCCGCAAGCGCCTCCTGGCGACGCTCTGCTATGCCTTGCTCGACCCGGCGCGGCGCGAGCTGATCTATGCGAGCGCCGGCCATCTGTTCCCGTACCGGGTGACGATCCAGGGAGAGGTGGAGGCGTTGGAGTCGGTGGCCTATCCGCTCGGCGTGCGCGGCCAGCTCCGGGTGGAGCCGAGGACGGCGCGGCTGTCAGCCGGAGACACGCTGTTCCTGTTCAGCGACGGCCTCGTCGAGGCCCGGCCGGAGGGCAGCGAGGAGGTCTTCGGCTTCGAGCGCCTGGAGCAGAGCCTGGCGGTCCACGCCCGGCTCGGGGTGGAGCGGCTCCGGGACGCGGTGCTCTCCGACGTGGCCCGCTTCACGGGTCACGCGCCGAGAGAGGACGACCAGACGATCGTGGTGCTGCGGCTGGAATAGGGAGACTGAAGCGCTCCGGGGGCGGCCGGATCCGCGAGAGGATCGCAAGGGGGAGGAGTGCGGTAAGATTACCGCACACCCGGAGCGGCCGAATGTCCGTCACATCCTCGCAGGTTGAAAACCTCGTTCGGTTCTTCGATGACCATCGAGTGATCGAACGTGGGCCTGTTCTGTTCGTCGGCTCCGGAGCGAGCCTGTCGGCAGGGTACCCCACCCTGGCGGATCTCGGAGCCCTGCTGCGCCGGCTGAGACCCGAAGCGGCGGAATCCGATCAGGATCTCGTCCTGAAAATCGTGGGTGAGCTGGGCGAGGCGTATCTGGAGGAATATCTCCGGAAAAACCTTCCAAGCCCCCGGCGATCCTCGCCCCTTCATGAGGCTGTCGCGCAGTGGGCGAAGGCGGGCCACTGTTCGCTGATTCTCGCTCTGGCCACGGACTGTCTGATCGAAAATGCCCTCGAGGATGCCGGTGTCCATTTCCAGGTTCATCCGCTCGAAGAGGACTCACCCTTCGACTCCACGGATGCTGTCCAGGTATTGCGGCTGCGAGAGGAGAAGAATGCCTGGGACAGCGTGCTCGATCTGCTTCTGAGCCCCGCCTCGGCAGGAGACACGCTCCGGGTTGCCGAGACGCTCGGGCAGATCTTGAAAGAGCGGCCTGTCCTCCTGCTGGGGATCTCCCCGGACGACCTGTTCCTCATCCAGGGCTTGAAAGGATTATCCCCGGGAAGGCGATTCACCAGCCGGGCGATCGTCCTGGACGACGAATGGTCGCGGCTGGACCGCAAGCACCTGGATCTGTTCGAATCGGTGGGCTTGCAGCCGATCCAGGTTCCTGACCTCGGAAGCCTGGAAGGCCTGCTTCGGGAGGTGGCGCTGCGTCTCACGGGAGACCGTCCACCTGTGGAAGCGGCCGGGCCCGTTCAGGCCCCGTCGTCGGATGCGCTGGTTTTCGAGATTGAGCCGAGGGAGACGTGGACGGTCTCAGGGCCATCCCCCGGCACGCCTCCTCATCGTGTTGCCAGTCCGCTGCTCGACAGGGAGTTCATCGACCGCCTGAAGGCTCTACAGAAAGCCACTGGAAAGCTCATTCCCCAGGGTGTGGCCGACGAAGCGTGGCAGCGGGAGACAGAGCTGCTCGACAGACTGGCTCAGGAAATCGGACGGCACTTGGCGGCTGTCCTGCTTTCGGAGACGGCACGGGCGGCCGTCCTCCGGCGGATCAATCAGGTGGACCTCGGATGTCCCCAACTGGTGATCCGTGTGCGCGACGTCACGCCGCATGGGGATCAGGCACTGGCTCTGCCCTGGGAGCTTCTGACGTTCGACGCCAGGCGCTTTCCGGTCCGCGACGGCCGACTCGACCTCGTCCGGGAGGCCGTGGCCGAAGGAGCTCCCATCCTCGGGCCGCCGGCAAAACAGCTCACTCTGGCCGTAGCGATCGCAGCTCCCGCGGATCAGACGGCTTTGCGATGCGAAGACGAGGAATACCGACTCTACGCCGCCTTGTCCCGCCTCGGACACCGGGTGGCGTTCGCCGAGCTTGGCGGCTTGCGGGATTTCGTCAAAGTCATCACCGAGCAGCAGGCGCAGGTGGTCCATTTCAGCGGCCACGGTCTGCCGGGCGAGCTCGTCTTCGAGAACGAGCTGGGAGCGGCCCAGGCGGTCGCCATCGAAGATCTGGTGCGCTCCATCCACGTCGAGAGAACAGCGAGGTCGTTTCCACGTCTCTTCTTTCTGGCCTCCTGCCATGGCGCTACCGATCCCCGCATCCCGGGATGGGAAACCCCGGGCGAGGCTCGGGTCGCGGGCGCCGGAGGCGACCTCCGCGGAGATTTGAACGCGGTCCTGGGGCGAGGTCCTTCTGCGGCGGCGACGCTCCACCGCAGCGGCTTTGTCCAGGTGGTCGGGTACTTCGGTCCGATCGGCGACACTCTCTGCACCAGGGCCGAGGAGGCGTTTTACGGCGCCCTTGCTCAAGGAGAGACCACTCTGCGTGCGACGGCACGAGCGCGCGCCAGACTGGACGAGCCCCTGGAGGAGAACGGCCAGCAGTGGATCAATCCGCTCGGCTGGAGCCAGCTCGCGGTCTACCATCGCGGTCCGGACCTGCCCCTGGCTCAGCCGGCGGTGGCGCAAGATCACGAGAGCCTGCGCCATTTCCGGCGGCAGACTCTCGAAATCAACGGCCTGCCGGTGTTGAAGTTCGGATTCGTCGGACGCAGGAGCCTTCAACACAAGGTGCGCGGGAAGGTTCGCGCCGGCCAGAGACTGATCGTCCTGCAGGGGCTGGGAGGACTGGGGAAGACGGCCTTTGCCATTCATCTTCTCAGCAAGGTTTTCGCTCACCAGCCCGGGGACCGGCTCATCCTCCGGTGTCAGGAGTTGGAGAATCACCCGGGGGATCCGATCGAAGCGTTGCGCGGGCAGGCGGAGGAGCATGGCGCGCTTTACGGCTTTCCAGGCTGGGACTGGCATATGCGGCGGCTCCGCGAAAAGCACCCCAGGCCGGCCGCGGGCTTCGCCGCAGTGGTCCGGCAGCTGCGGCAGGAGCGGCCGGACCTGGTGATCTATGCCGACAATGTCGAGGCGCTCCAGTCCGGGCCGCGGAGCGAGGATCCTGACCAGGTGCTGGGCGCATGGCGGCCGGAGGCCAGGGCCTGGTGGCAGGAGCTGGAGAAGCTCTCCCTCGATGGGATTGTCCTGATCTCGACGCGGTTTCTCTGGCCGGAGCTCAGCGAGAACGCATGGGTCCCCATCGAGCCCATGAGTCCGGCGGAAGTCCTGCGCATGATCGATTCCTTCGAAGGGCTGGAGAGGCTCCCTCGTGACGACCGGCTTCGCCTTGCCGACATGGTGGATGGTCATCCACGCACCGTGGAGCTGCTCGACCGGCTGATCGAAGAGCAGCGGAAGCAGCGCGGCCTGCAACCCGAGGCTGCCCACTGGGCTGAATTGATCGAGCCTGTCCTTCCTCGGCGCGATGCGAAGATCAGCGCCGATCTCCTGCTGGAATTACTCTGGGATCGCCTCTCGAAAGCCGCGCAGCTGCTTGCCATGCTGATCAGCCGGTTCCTCGCGCCGGCGCCGCGCCGGGTGATCGACGAGCTCAGCGATCCCTCCTTCACGGATGAGCTCATCCGGGCGGGCCTTCTGACGCTCTACAGCGAGCACGCCGCTGCCGGAGAGACGGGCGAGTGGCGTCAGCGCTGGGGTCTGCACAGTCTCGTCCGGGCTTTTGTCGTGAGGCAGAGCCAGGCTCCACCCTGGGAGCCGCAGGAGGCGGAGCGGTGGATCGGCAAGGCCTACCAGAAATACGTGGAGGTGAACCGCGGAGCGCACGAGATGGAGCGCCAGACGATCGCGCACCTCCTGGCCGCCGGCGACGGAGAGTCGGCCTGGCCGCTGGTGGTGGCTCAGGTAGACCGGATGCGGGAGGAAGGGCGTTACCGTGAGGCGAGCGAAATGCTCACCCACTGCCGGACGGCGGGGCTCCAGGGCGACCGTCTCGCCATGAGCCTGACCTGGCTTGCCGAGATGCGGCGCCTTCAGGGCGAGACGGGCGAATCGGTGAACGATCTGCTCAAAAGCGCCTCGTCCGAGCCCGTTTCCGACGAGGTGCGCTACCAGGTGCTCCACGAACAGGCGCGGTTGCTCAAGGCCCAGGGCCAGAGCTCCAAGGCCGAGCGCCTGCTCCGGGAGTCGCTGAGCCTCACTCGCGAATCCTTAGGAACCGATCATCAGGCCTACACGACATCCCTGCAGGAGCTCGCCGAAGTCTTTCTCGATCAGGACAAGGTGACGACAGCCGATGTCCTGCTTGCGGAGGCGAACCAGTCCCAGATCCGCGACCTGGGAACCGGCCATCTCGCCCGTTGCAACACTCTCCGCCTGATGGCCAAGGTCTCGGAACGCGAGGGCCGGCTCGGGGAAGCTGCGACCTTCCTGAGGGAAGCCGCGGAGCTGCTCCGGAAAATCTATCCCTACGAACACCCCGCCTTCATTCGAGTCCTGCGCGATCTGGGAGAGATCCTGATTCTGGAGCGCCACTTCGAGGAGGCCGGGAGGGAGCTCCGCCAGGCTTTGAGCGCGGCCCGGGAGGCGCAGGGAAGATCGGGCCCCGACGTGGCCTCCATTCTTGCCCTTCTGGCGGAGGCTCATCTGATGACCGGGAGCCCTGAAGCCGGGCTTCTCGCATCCGACGCCTTCGCGGCTTTGGACGTCGCCTACAGCAAGGATCATCCCGAGTACCGGAAAGCCTCGAAATTCGTCGCCTGGTGTCGAAACGGGGATCGAATTTCATGTCTGATCGAACGCGCCGAGGAGACGCGTCGACGCGGGCTCCTGAAACATGCCCTCCGCTCTCTGGAGCATGCGCTCGACATCCTCCATGAGGACGATCCGGAAGGGGATCCACGCTCGATTCGCCGGAGACTGGGCCTCATCCTGGATATCTCCAGGCTGTACTGGCAGACGGGCAGGTACAAGGAAGCCTCCGAATCCATGCAGGAGGCTCTGCGCGTGAGGAAGCTTCTTCCCCGATCGGATGAAGTGCCCGGCTGGCCGCTGCGGCTGGGCCAGTTTCTGTATGGGTTGTCCCGGGTGCCGCCGCTGCCCGGGATCCTGAGAGGCCTGCGCCGGCTCCGGAATGCGGTGCGCCGGGCTGGGAAGGGTCTCTGGCGAGCGTTCGTCGAGAGATCCTGAGCCTGCCCGGCGCTGGTGGAGAGACCGCTGCGCCGCCGAAGCGGCGCTTCCGGACTCATCCACCCCGTCTCAGTTGCACGGCAGCGCGGCGGTGTCCTGGACCGGCTGGGCCGCGGTGCCACGCGGGTTGGTATAGGTTTTCGACTGGTTGGTGACGGTGTCGGTGACCTGGATCGTGAGCCCCACGTTGGTGCCGGCCGACCAGAAGACCCAGTACTTGTTGTTGAGCGGGCAGGCGTTCAGGACCTTGACCAGCAGCTCGGGGTTGGTCGGCGAGAAGAACCAGAACAAGCCTCCGGCGTTGACCCCGAGGCTCGACAGCTGGATCGCCTGGCCGGCGCCCGACTGCTGACCCGAGTCATAGCCGACCTCGACGCGGAACCGCTTGTCTCCGGCCTGATCGTCGATGCAGAGCGTGTCGGCGTCCGGCACGCAGGAGTTGGTGGAGACGGGTGGATCGATGAACGACTTGATGGAGCTGTAGGTTTGAGAGAAGGCACCATCCACGGCGGAGTTCGAGGCGGTGTCGCAGCCGTCGCTGGGATTGAAGCCGCAGGCGCCGAGAAGCTGGCCGACGACATAACCTCCCTGGAGCACCACCGGCGAGCCGGAGCTGCCGCCGAACGTTCCGCCCAGGTTGCCGGCCGAATAGAGGAAGCGGGGCCGTGGAAGGCTGCTGCAGGTGCCAGCGGTGGTGTCGACGGTCGAACGCGAGTACGACTGGGGAAAGGGGAAGCCGTCCGGAGCGGGATGAGAGATCCGGTGGAGGATCGTACCCTGGGCGAGCGTCTGAGTGCTCCAGCCGAGGAGCGCCCGGCCGCCGGGAATGGAGTTGAGCCGCAGGAACGTGAAGTCGCTGTTCGTCGAGGTGGCGAGGAGCGTGCCTCCGTTGCTGCGCGGAAGGCCGCCTGGATCGGGGAAGCTCCCGAAGCACGCCGTGGTGCGGTAGTCCCAGAACGCCTCCAGCGACGACGTCTCCCCCTGGGTGGAGAAGCAGTGATTGGCGGTCAGCAGGTAGGGAACGGCGGTCGCGGCAACGGTGTCGTTCAGCAGGCCGCCGGAGCAGATGAACAGGTTGCCACCGGAGACGAACTCCAGATGGGCCACGGCCCGTCGGACGAGATCGACGGCGTCGAACGACCCGGATCCGACGCAGGTGGCATCCAGGATGCACTCGCCGAGCGGCTCGAAAATCGGTCCTTCGAGGGGACTGCCATCCGCGGCGAGGCGGAATGCCTCGGCCACCTGGCGGATCTCCAACGCGGCCGAGGTTTTCCCTTGCGGCAGCTCGACTTCCAGGAAGACGTCCTCGCCGCCGACGCTGGGAGTCCACAGATCACCGTCCGGGCCGATCAGCTCCAGACCGAATTCGCGTGGCCGGCTGCCGAGTCCCCAGACCCACATCCGGGTCCCCTCGGGCAGCTCGACCTTCTCCAGGCGAAGCCGCAGACGCCAGGCGCCGGAGACCTGGACATGGGTACCCCAGACGCGGCGGCCGGTCAGCGATTCAGCCAGAAAACCGCCGCCGTGGCGCTGGAACCGGGGGGTATCGGCGGCCGTCAGGCGCATCCGCAGCGGCTGGGCGAGTGGGCGCGCGAAGCCGGTCTGCACCGGCCGCGCGCCGGAGGTGTTGTGGGCCTTCAGGGCCGCGAGCTGGTCGCCGGCTCCCTCCTCGGCCGGTCTCAAGACGACGAGCGGCTCCAGACTGAGCGACTCGGCCAGACGCATGGGCGGCTGAGCGACGGCGACGGACTCGGCCTCGGGAAGCCTCTGTGGATCGACCTTGTCGATGGCAGAAGCCGAGGCCGACACGAGGGTCAGCGCACAAGCCAAGCGCAGAGAGAAGCGGCGGATTCTCAAGCGTCACCTCCGGGTAGGAGGTCTATTTTACATGATGCTTTGGAACCTTCCGCTGGTGGCAAGCCATCCGCGCCTCGAAGTGGAGCAGGATCTCCTCAAGCGAGAGCTTCTCGCTCATTCTGCTCCCTCTTCCGTCGCAAAGACGCCCCACTTCGCGACGCTTCGCGCCAAAATGATCTCTCGCGACATTAAGTCGTCGCGAAGTCTTTCCTCTTCGCGACGACTTGGGATGGATTGGCCGTGGATAAGATTGTGCCGTCGCGATTCATCCTTATCTGGGGCGATACGACTGAATTCCGTCGCGAAGCTGTGCAAGTCAGTCGCGATATTTGAAAATATCGCGACGCTTCGCGAAAATATAAAGACGGTCTATGCTAGATCGCTACTGATTCGCTCTTCTTCGCGACGGTTAGGGGAAACTTCGCGACGAGATGTCGCTATCTAGAGGAAGGCCGCGAGACTTCGCGACGCTTCAGGGGTCTGAGCAGGCGAAACCTGGATCTTGATCTTCCCGAGACCTGACTTCGCGACGCAATCATGCCGCGGCTGGCCGCGGCCGGAGAAAACGTCGCGAAGAAGAGCTACATTGCGACGGTGTAGGCCTGAATCGTGGCGATCCGGCTCACTCCGTCGCGATGTTCAGGCGAAAAGCCGCTCCCGGAGCTCAGATCAGGCCTCTTCAAGGTTGCCTCCCAATTTGGGAAGTATCTGGCGGCCGAGGTGCCGCGGCCAGAGTCAGAGCGGCCATCCTGCCAGGGCGAGATGGAACCCAAGGTCTTCGGCATCCAATCTGTCCTGCGGGCGGACCACCAAGCCGCTCCCGGGTTCTTCCACTCAGGCTGACAACACCGCTTCCGCCGCCAGCAGTCCCGCCGTCGGCCGGACTCCGCCACCCGGATGGCTTCCGCTGCCGCCCAGGAAGAGTCCCGGAACGGTCGTCTGGTAGCGCGGCGCCGAGGGGACCGGGCGCATCATCAGGAGCTGGTCGAGCGCCAGCTCGCCGTGATGGAGCTGGCCTCCGGTCAAGGCGAAGGTGGTTTCGAGGTCGGCCGGGGTCAGGACTTCCCGGGCCACGACCCTGGAGCGCACGCCCGGCGCGTGCTTTTCGAGGACGGCGAGCACGGCGTCGCCCAGGCTCTCCCGGGCTTCCGGGGTCCAGCCGCCTTCCAGGGTGGAGGGCGCGAAGCTCGCCAGGATCGAGACGACTTGGTGGCCGGCGGGCGCGAGGGATGGATCGGCGACGGTCGGCACCCGGATCTCCAGGTGCGGACGCTCGGAGAAGCGGCGGTACTTGATGGCGTCGAAGGCGCGCTCCAGGTCATCGACGTGGCCGCCTCCGATGCGGATCGCCTCGTGCTGCCCGTTCCCGATCTCCAGCGGTCCCGAGAGGGCCAGGTGGATCTTGGCCGCGCTGCCCCGGCTGCGCACGCGCCTTGCCTCGTCTTCGATGCGGAGCGGCAGCGTTCCTGGGGCCAGGAGCTTGAGCAGGGTGCGTTTCGGATCGGCGGAGGAGAGGACGACCGGCGCGTCGATCGTCTCGCCCGAGGCGAGCGTGACGCCGACCGTCTTCCCCCGGTCGAGCCGGATGCGCGTCACTTCGGCTCCCGTGCGCACCTCGGCGCCGGCGGCGCGGCAGGCGGCGAGAAGCGCTGTGATGAGCGCGGGCGGGCCGCCGGCCAGCGACTCTCCTCCGGCGCACTCGCGCAGCAGGAAGTTGGTCATCGTGCCGGCCGACCACGGGCCCGACCAGGTGGACTCCACCGCGGGCGCGGCCAGCGCCTCGACCAGCAGCGGCGTCTCGAAACGCTCGTTCAGATAGTCGGCGACGCACATCGGCGCGACGCGCGCCAGCTCGATCAGGTCCTTGCGGCTGATCCGGAAGGCCGAGAGACCGTGCCGGGCGATCTGCCAGAAGTCGCCGGCCGATTTCGGCGAGATCGACGGCGGCGCCTCGGCGAGCAGCGCGGCGAAGATCGGCGTGATCCGCCCCAGGAAGGCGCGCAGGTCGCGGTAGCTCTCGGCGTCGTGCTTTGACCTTTGGCCGATCGCCTCGGCGGCCTCTCCGGTCTCGCCCGAGAGCAGGATTCCGGGGCCTCCCGCCTCCGCGATGTATGTGGCGGGTGCTTTCCGAAAGGCCAGACCGTGCCTGGAAAGACCGAGCTTCTCGGCGATCGCGCGCGGCACCAGGGCCTCGTCGTGGAGCAGGCCGGCCACCGCGTAGCCGGGGTGAAACTCGCGCCGCGCCGACAGGCCGCCGGGCGCGTCCGCGCGTTCCAGGACGACCACCTTGCGGCCGGCGCCGGCCAGCTTCGCTGCTGCCGCGAGACCGTTCGGGCCGGCTCCGATGACAATCACATCGGCCATCAGACAGCCCTCTTCTCCAGCATGGTGCGGGCGCAGAGCGCGCCGGGCACGCCCATGATGCCGCCGCCGGGATGGGTGCCCGAGGCGCACATCCAGAGCTTCTCGACCGGCGTCCGGTAGCGGCTCCAGCCGGCCATCGGACGCAGGAAGGCGAGCTGCTCCAGCGACAGCTCGCCGTGGAAGATGTTGCCTTCGGTCAGGCCGTAGATCTGCTCCAGGTCCCAGGGCGAGAGCACCTGGCGGTGCAGGATCAGGTCCTTGAGGTTCGGCATGTACTCCGAGAGCGTGTCGATCACCGCGTCGCCGAAGGCCTCGCGCTGGTTCGGCCAGTCCGCGGCCCCTTCCTTCAGGTTGTAGGGCGCGTATTGGACGAAGATCGACATCGTGTGCTTGCCCGGCGGAGCGAGCGTCGGGTCGGTCATCGACGGGATCAGCACGTCCATGAACGGCTTGCGCGAGAAGGCGCCGTACTTGGCCTCGTCGTAGGCGCGCTCCAGGTAGTCGATCGACGGCGCGATCGTGATGCCGCCCTGGAGGTGCGGGCCGTAGTCGGGCAGGGCGGCGAGCCGCGGCAGGGCGTCGAGCGCCAGGTTCACCTTGCCCGAGGAGCCGCGCATCTTGAACCGCTTGACCTGCTTCGCGATCTCGGGATCGAGGTTCTTCTCGCCCACCAGGCGCAGGAACGTGCGGTGCGGGTCGAGGCCCGAGATCACGGCCTTGGCGCGGATCTCGTCGCCGTTGTCCAGCACCACGCCGGCGGCTTCTCCCTTGTGCATCAGGAGGTGCGCGACCGGCGCGTTGGTGCGGATCTCGACGCCCAGGTCGCGGGCCGAGGCGGCCATGGCGTTCGCGATGGCGCCGGTGCCGCCCTTGGGCAGACCCCAGGCGCGGAACGAGCCGTCGATCTCGCCCATGTAGTGGTGCAGGAGGACGTAGGCCGTGCCGGGCGAGCGGATGCCCAGGAAGGTGCCGATGATGCCCGAGATCGCCATCGGCGCGATGAGGTTCTCGCTCTCGAACCACTCCGAGAGGAAGTCCACGGCGCTCATCGTCATCATCTTGACGTTCGAGAACAGCCACTCCTCGCCCTGCCCGCGCAGGTGCTTGCCGAGGCGCGCGATGCGCAGCAGCTCGCGCGGATCGCGCGACAGCGGATCGGGCGCGGGCTCGTCGATCATCGGCTTGATCAGGCGGCCGAGCTCGGCCATGCGCTGGCCGAAGCGCTTGTAGACCTCGGCGTCGCGCGGCGAGAACTGCGCGATCGAGCGCCGGGTGCGCTCGGGATCGGAGTCGCGCACCAGGACCCGGCCGTCCGGGAAGGGCGTGACGGTCGCCTCCAGCGGCAGGATCTCGTAGCCGTAGCGCGGTAAATCCAGGTCGCGGATGATCCACGGCCGCAGGAGCGAGACCACGTAGGAGCAGCAGGTGAATGTGAAGCCGGGATGGATCTCCTCGCTCGTGGTCGCGCCGCCCACCTGATGGCGCCGTTCGAGGACCAGCACCTTGCGGCCGGCCTTCGCGAGGTAGGCCGCGCAGACCAGGCCGTTGTGCCCGGCGCCCACGACGATGGCGTCGTACTGCTTCGTCATGGCTTGCGCTTCCTCTCCGGGTCGTAGAAGGGGGTGGAGGCGACGGTCGCCGTGACCTTGCGCCGCTCGTATTCGACGGTGTGCTCGATCTGGAGCTTCGTCCCCTTGGCCTCGAAGCCCGGGCGGACCGAGGCGATGGCCAGGTATTTCTTGAGGATCGGCGACCAGGTGTGGCTCGTGGCCTGGCCGATGTGGCGGCCGTCCTCGGCGTAGATCGGCAGGGCGTCGCGCCGCGCCGTGACCGGCAGGCTCGGCGGCAGGTTGAAGCCCGCGTAGAGCGCTTCGAGCTCCTCCCAACTGATCTCCAGGCCGACCAGGTGCCAGTGCGGGCCGCGGGCCTTCTCGGCGGCGATGGCGTCGCGGCCGATGAAGCTCCCGCGCTCGAGGTCGACCATCCAGCCGAAGCCGAGCTCGAGCGGCGTGGACTTGCGCGATTCGAGCACCACCTTCTCGGCGCTGAAGTAGTCGACGCCCAGGAGGATGAAGCCGGCCTCGATGCGCGTCACGTCGAGCGCGTCCAGGCCCGCGGGCTCGATGCCGTAGGGCTTGCCGGCAGCCATCAGGGCGTCCCAGACTTGGAGCGCGTCTTCACGCTCGACCCAGACCTCGTAGCCCAGGTCGCCGGTGTAGCCGGTGCGGCTCACCCAGACCGGGACGCCGGAGATCTTGGCCTGGGCGACGCCGAAGAACTTGAGCGAATCGATGGCGCTGGGGGCGGTCGCATCGCGCAGGATGGCGCGCGACGTGGGGCCCTGGAGAGCCAGGGCGGCGAGGCGCTCGCTCGAATCCTCGACCTGTACGTCGAAGCCGCGGCTCACGGCCTCGATCCAGTGCAGGGAGGGGTCGGCGGCGGTGACCCGGAAGTGGTTTTCGCCGAGGCGCGAGACGGTGCCGTCGTCGATCACCTTGCCCTCGTCGTCGCACCAGCAGGTGTAGCCGACGCGGCCCGGCTTGAGCTTCGAGACGTCGCGCACCATCATGCGCGCGAGGACGGCGGCGGCGTCCGGCCCGGTGACCTCGTACTTGTAGAGCGGCGTCACGTCGAGCAGGCCGGCCGACTCGCGGAAGGCGAAGTACTCGCGCTCGTGGCTCGTGTCGAAGCTGCAGACGGCGCAGTAGCCGGACCAGTCCTTCCAGCGATAGCTGGAGCACAGGGCTTGCGTGCGCTCGTGAAAAGGCGTCGGGATCGGCATGGTCGTCAGTTTGTTTGGGTTGCCCCGCTGGAGCGCGGCGGAGCATACCACTGAAGGGGTCGATGCTAGAATCCAGGGCCGCCATGAAACCGAGAACCGCCTTCGGCCAGCGCACCCTGTCCGGCGAGTACTTCACGTCCGGGGAGATCTTCCGCGCCGAGCGCGAGCGGATCTTCCATCGCTCGTGGCTCCTCGCGGGCCACGTCTCCCAGCTCGCCCTGCCCGGCAGCTACTTCCTGTTCGAGCTGGACCGGGAGAGCATCATGGTCGTCCGCGGCGAGGACGGGGTGGTCCGCGGCTTCCACAATCTCTGCCGGCACCGCGGCAGCCGCCTCTGCCTGACACCGAATGGCGAGCTCGGGCACGCCGTCCAGTGCCCGTACCACGCCTGGACCTACGGGCTGGACGGCGGCCTGCGTGCAGCGCCCTATATGACCGACGTCGCCGGCTTCGAGCCGCAGGAGCATGGGCTCAAGCCGGCCGCGGTCGCCGACTGGCAGGGCCTGCTGTTCGTGAATCTCGACCCCGAGCCGGTCCCGTTCGAGCTGGCGCTGCCGGGCCTTCAGGGTAAGTTCGAGGCCTGGCGGCTGCCCGAGCTGCGGTCGGCCCACCAGAGCGTCTATGAGGTCGAGGCCAACTGGAAGCTGTTCTTCCACAACTACAGCGAGTGCTATCACTGCCCGAAGGTCCATCCGCACCTCAACAAGCTGACGCCCTACCGCAACACGGAGAACGACCTCGACGAGGGGCCGGTCCTGGGCGGGCCGATGTGGATGAGCAACCCCGAAGGCAGCATGACGAGCCATGGCGGGCGCTGCGCGGTGCCCTTCGCCGACCTCTCGGAGGCGGAGCGCGGCCGGGTCTACTACTACACGGTCTTCCCGAGCGCCTTCCTGTCGTTCCACCCCGACTACGTGCTGGTCCACCGCGCGCAGTCGCTCGCCATCGACCGCACCCGGATTGTCTGCGACTGGTATTTCCACCCCGAAGCCATCGCCGCGCCGGGCTTCGATCCCCAGCCCGCGATCGACTTCTGGGACCTGACCAACCGCCAGGACTGGGAGCTGTGCGCCAACGCGTACAAGGGGGTCTCCTCGGACGCCTGGGAGCCGGGGCCGTACTCGGAGCTGGAGAGCCAGCTCGCGGCGTTCGACCGGCAGTACCTGCGGGCGCTTTCGCCGGACAGCCCGGCCCAGGCGGCGCGCCGGCGAGCGTGATTCCGTTTCCACGAATCCCATGGTATCCTTTCCAGGGACAGGGGAGTGTGGAGGCGCGAGATGCGGAATCTGAAAAGAACCCCGAGAGAAGCTCTGCCGGAAGCCCGTGAGCCGGATCCGCTCCTCACGTTGGAGCAGCGCGAGCGGCAGTGTCAGGCTGCGACACTGGTCCGGGAATGGGCGATGGAAGAGGACGACGGGCTCTGGCCGCTCGTCGAAGAGGAGCTCGGCCTCGGAAGATGAGGCTCCTCCTCGACACGACCGTCCTTTCCCGTCTCTGTTATCCGTTTCGCGAGGAGAACCGGTCTCTCGTTCACTGGTTCGAGGAGGCGTCGAGAGCCGACCATCTGGTCTGCCTGCCGGAGATCGCCGACTACGAGACGCGGAGGGGTCTTCTCCATCTGGCTCTCCGAAGCGGGCGATCCACGACGAGGAGCCTTCAGCACCTGGATCGGCTCGGCGGCCTCCTGGCCTACCTGCCCCTGACGACCTCGGTTCTGCGACGAGCGGCCGGTCTTTGGGCCGATGCGCGTTTCAAGGGGATTCCGACGGGTTCGTCGTTGGATGCGGACGTCATCCTGGCGGCGCAGGCGTTGGAGATCCAGGACGCCGCCGTCATCACGGACAACCTGCGGCATCTCGGGCGGTTTGTTCCCTCCTATCGCTGGCAGGAAGCTCCCCTCTCCTGAGCCACTGCGCTACTGGCCTGTCGCCGGCAGCGGCTTGACGCACAGGGCCTGATCCGCGGTCGGCGGCGTCGCGCACGGCGCCAGGAACGGCGACCAGTCGGCGGGATCGACCGCCACCACCGCGCCTCGCCAGCCGCCGCGGCTGTCTTTCGTCAGCTCCAGGTAGCCGAACTGGTCCACCGAGAAGCCGACGGCCGGGGCTCCGTCCACGCTCTGGGCGAAGGCGCCGTTCGGCGGCTCGGGGTCTTCGGCGACGCCGCTGTTGCCGACCACCAGCGTCGGCGGGCGGTGGGAGGGGGCGGCGAAGGAGAGGACCTCGAATCGGTGCATGTGGCCGACGAGGAGCTGGTCGAGACGGGGGAGGAGGTCTTCGCCGGTCTTGCCTCGCAGGGCGCACTGGAGCGTCTGGTTCATCTCCGAGTAGGGTACCGTGAAGCTCTCCGGTTTGCCGTCGCAGCCGTAGAGCGGCTCGGCGTCGTCCGCGACGCCCCAGACCGGCCGGTGGCTCAGCAGCCAGGCGGTTTTTCCTCGGAGCCGCTTCGTGGCGGCGGCGAGCTGATGCTGGTAGGCGTCCACCAGGCCGGGCAACTGGTCGCAGGCGTTGGCCGAGTCGAGCACCAGCAGGTCGAGGTCGCCCAGGTGGAGCACCTGGGGCTCGACGAGTTGGAGGTGCGGGAGCGCCGATCCCTCTCCGTCCTGCGACGGGCAGGCGAGCTGCCGGCCTCCTCCTTCGCGCAGCTCCGAGCTGGCGTCGAGGAAGTAGAACCAGCCCGGGCCCGCGTGGCTGCAGAGCTCGTGGTTGCCCCGCGTGAAGACCCACGGCGCCGCGGCCAGCAGGTCGCCGGCCGGCTGGAAGAAGTCCAGCCACCAGGCGTCCCAGGTGTCGGCGTCCGGGTTGTCCTTGCTGTTCTGGCTGTAATAGGGGCCCGGGAGACCGCAGAGCTCCGAAGGCTCCGAGCCGTCGCCGGCGTCGTAGTACCAGCGCTGGACCTCCTGGCCGTCGACCGTGACCTTGAAGCCGCTCGGCGTGCCGCGGTAGTTGTAGTCGCCGACGTGGAGCACCAGGTCCGGCCGGCTCGCGGCGGCGGCGCGGGCCAGGGTCGGCAGCGGCCACTGCGGATCGTCCAGCCCGCAGCCGGCCTGGTCCTTCGGCTTGCAGCCCGAATCGCCGAGGACTGCGATGCGAGCGGGCCGGTCGGTCACCGCGGGCAGCTTCGGACCGCCCTCGACCGTCAGCGAGCGGCCGAACGGGTAGCGCGCCTCGCAGACCTTGACCTTGAAACCGTGCGGGTTGCTGCGCGGCGTCGTCCGGACCCGCTCCTTGCCCGCGCCGACCAGCGCCGGGCAGTCCCGGCCGGGATCGACGATCACGCGGGCGAAGGGCACGGTGCTGCCGGAGGGCGATTCCGCCAGGAGCACGTAGGCGGCGTAGACGGTCGACTGCGCATGCAGGGCGCCAGCGGCCAGGAGAAGACCGGCGGCCAGGAGCATCAGGACGGCGATGAGCTGTCTCATGGCCGGTATTTTACCGGCCGGTCACGGTCAGCGTCACGTCGTAGTTGCTCCAGGAGGCGTTGTTGGCCTGCCAGGCGTCCTTCGAGTCGCGCAGGTAGAAGGCCAGCCAGTAGGTCCCCGCCGGCAGGTTGCCCGGGATCCGGACCTTGCCGACGCTCACCTTCTTCGTCGCGCCCGAGGCCAGGTTGCCCGCCGCCCGGATCGTCTTGACCTTCACGGCGCCCTCGAAGCTCAGACGCTGCGGCGCGAGGTAGACCTCCACCTTCGGGTTCGCGAGGACGACGGTGCCGACGTTCTCGATCTTGATCGGACCCGTGAGGCTGAAGCTCCCTCCGGCCTTGGCGTTCGGGGCCTTCGGCGCGGCCGGGAGGTAGGCGTTCAGGAAGCGGTCCCAGACCGTGATGTAGGAGCTGACGAGGCCGTCCCGCAGCTTGACGCCCGGCGGGAACGCCTTGCGCGCGGCCATGGCGTCGTCGGCGTAGATGGTCCCGAAGTAGTAGATCTTGGTCTTGTACTGCATCACCGAGTCCCACCACGCCTCCTGGGTCTCGAACGGGTGGTCGAGGCCCCACATGTGGCCGATCTCGTGAGTCATGACCTCCCGGAAGGAGTAGGGCCCGCCGCGCACCGTGGCCGCCAGGTCGTCGAGGGTCCAGGCCTTGGCGGGGTTGAGCGCCACGTCGGCCTCGGCCACGGCGCCGTCCCGCCGGCGGACGAACGCGACGCCCAGCACGCCTTCTCCCAGGTCGCCCCAGGAGACCTCGAACTGGGCGGTCATCTGCTGGTCGCTCGGGAACCCGACGATGTCGAAGACGCCGTTGCCGTACGACCAGGTCGCCGTGGGGTTGGGAGACACGCGGAAGAGGTCGCCGGCGTAGAGGTTCCAGTAGGTCATCCTCTCCTGGTCCACGGGCGAGAACTCGGTCCCGGGCAGGAGCGGGTTGACCACGATCGGCGGGTGCGCCGGCTCCTCGTAGACGAACGGCTCGGCGACCGGCTTCCAGATCTTGGCGGGCAGCGTGGAGACCGAGTTGGCGGCGGCGCGGCGCGGCGCGAAGGGCGTCCTCTCCACGAGGTCGCGGGCGGCGGCGACGACCTCGGGGAAGTCCGGGCTCTCGCGGAAGACGCCCTGCCAGGCGCCGACGACCGGCGACAGGCTGGGACGGCCGAGGTCGCCCAGGAAGAGCAGATAGCGCGCGCCGGTCTCCAGCCGGACGGAGGTGCAGACCTCGTCCGTGACGTCGCCGAGCGTGCCGCCGGGAAGGGTGAGCGTGAGCCGCTCCGGGGCCTCTCCGCGCAGACGGTCCTCGACGCGCAGCGCATAGTCCGTCATCAACAGCGTGTGCTTGCCGTTCCAGCGCACCTCCCGGCCTTCCACCACGGCCACGACGACGTCCGTGGCCGCCGCGGCGAGCTCGCGCGGGCTCAGTTGCGCGACGTGGGCGCCGAGAGCTCCGGGGATCAGGAGAAGAAGGACGAGGATGGACGCCAGTCGCATGCCCATATGGCTGCTCCTTTCGCGCCCCCCTGTCTGTCTCCCGGGAACGATCGAAGTACGGCAAAGGACCGGCAACCCCTGATTGTAGCGCTAGACTAGGCGGGTGATCCCGTTCAGATCCGCCGTCGCCGTCCTCGGCCTGGTCCTGGCCGGGTCTGTCCAGGCCGGAGAGGTGTTCGTCGACGCGGCGAAGGAGACCGGGCTCGACTTCGTCCACGTCAACGGCAGGAACGGAGAGATGTACTTCCCGGAGATGATGGGCCAGGGCGGCGCGCTCCTCGACTACGACGGCGACGGCGACCTCGACGTCTACTGCGTGCAGGGCGGGAAGCTCGGGCCGGGCCGGCCGGAGCCGGTGCGGGGCCGGCTGTACCGCAACGACTCGATGCGCTTCGTGGACGTGACGGAGAGGAGCGGCCTGGGAGCGGGGGCCTATGGCATGGGAGCGGCCACGGGCGACATCGACAACGACGGCTTCGTGGATCTCTATCTGACCAGCTACGGGCCGAACCGGATGTACCGCAACAACGGCGACGGCACGTTCTCGGACGTCACGGAGCGCAGTGGAACGGGAGACCCGCGCTGGAGCGTGAGCGCCTCGTTCTTCGACCTGGACCGCGACGGCTGGCTCGACCTCTACGTCGCCAACTACGTGGACTTCCCGGTGGAGAGGAACCCGAAGTGCTTCGCGCCGAGCAGCCGCCGGGACTACTGCGGGCCGGCGGACTTCCCGCCCCAGCGCCACACGCTCTACCGCAATCGGGGCGACGGAACGTTCGAGGACGTGTCGGCCCGCTCCGGCGTGGCGCAGAAGCCGGGTCCGGGCCTCGGCGTGGTCGCCTTCGACGCGGACCGCGACGGCTGGACCGACCTCTACGTGGCGAACGACGGCGCGCCGAGCTTCCTCTGGATGAACCGCAAGGACGGCACGTTCCGGGACGACGCGCTCCTCGCCGGCGCGGCCGTGAACCGCCGCGGCCAGGCCGAGGCCGGCATGGGGGTGGACGCCGGGGACTTCGACGCGGACGGCGACGAGGACCTCTTCGTGACCCACTTGACCGGCGAGACCAACGGGCTCTACGTCAACGACGGGACCGGGCTCTTCGAGGACCGCTCGGCCGAGAGCGGCGCGGCCCTGGGCTCGCTGCCGTTCACGTCGTTCGGCACCGGCTGGATCGACTACGACAACGACGGCTGGCTCGACCTCTTCATCACCAGCGGCGCGGTGCGCATCCTGGAGCCGCTCGCCCAGGCCGGCGATCCCTATCCGCTGTCGCAGACCGACCAGCTCTACCGGAACGCGAACGGCCGGCTGGAGGAGGTAACCTCCACGGCCGGCACGGTCTTCCGGAAGCCGGGCGTCGGGCGGGGAGCCGCCTTCGGCGACGTGGACAACGACGGCGACACGGACGCGGTGGTGTTCTACAGCAACGGCCCGGTCCGCCTCCTGCTGAACCAGGTCGGCGATCGGAAGGCGTGGATCGGCTTTCAGGGCGGCGTTCCCGGCACCCGGGTCGAGGTCGGGAAGCTCTGGCGCCGCTTCCACACCGACGGCAGCTACGCCTCGGCGAGCGATCCGCGGGTCCTGGTCGGGCTGGGCGACAAGGGAGAGAGTGCGGCGGTCCGCATCCATGCGGGCGGGAAGGTGGAGGAGTACCGGGGCGTGCCGGCGAGGCGGTACCTGGTCAAGGAGCCCTAGATGCTGAAGGCGTTGTTTCTCCTGGCCCTCGTGGCCGATCTGCAGCCGGTCCCTCATCCGAGCCTGTCGGGTCTGGACCCGGAGGTGTCGGCGCAGCTCCGGGACGCGCGCGAGCTGGTGGACGGTCTGCTGGCCGGGAAGGAGCCGGTGGCGCCCGAGGTGATGGCCACCACCTATGGCGAGCTCTGCCGCCTGTACCACGCCTACGGTCTCGCCGACGCCGCGGCGCCCTGCTATGCCAATGCCATCCGGCTGGCGCCGGGCGACTTCCGCTGGTCCTACTATCTCGGCCGCGTCCTGCAGGAGAGCGGCAAGCCCGCGGAGGCCGAGGCGTCCTACCGCCGGGCCCTCGACCTCCAGCCGGACTACGTGCCGTCGCTGATCCACCTGGCGGAGATCCTGCTGGCCGGCAACCGCACGGACGAGGCCGGGTCCGTGCTCGGCCGGGCGCTGGGAAAGGACCCGAAGAACGCGGCCGCCCAGGCGGTGCTCGGCGAGGTCTACCTGTCGCGCCGCGATTACCAGCAGGCCGTCTGGAACCTGGAGCGCGCCCTGGCCGCCGCGCCGGAAGCCGACCGTCTCCACCATCCGCTCGGCCTCGCATACCGCGGGATGGGCGACCTGGACAAGGCGCGGGAGCACCTGGAGAAGGCCGGCAAGGTCGGGGTCCGCCCCGGCGATCCGCTGATGGACGAGGTCGAGGCGCTCCGCCAGGGCTCGACCGTCCACCTCCTGCGCGGCCGGGTGGCGTTTCGCTTCGGCCGCTACCGGGACGCGGCGGCCGAGTTCCGCAAGGCGGTCGAGGCGCAGCCGGACAACGCCTCGGCGCGGATCAACCTGGCGGCGGCGCTGGCCGAGGCCGGCGACCACAAGGGCGCCGCGGAGCAGCTCCGGGAGGTCCTGAAGCGCGCGCCGGACAACGGCACGGCCCACTTCAACCTCGGCACCCTGATGGCGCTCGAAGGGGAGACGGCCGGGGCCGTCGTCCATTTCCAGGAAGCGGTGCGGATCGATCCGAAGGACGCCCCGGCGCGGATCGGGCTGGCGGAGGTCCTGGAGAAGGACGGCCGGACGGGCGAGGCGATCTCCCAGTACCAGGCGGCGCTGGGCCTCGCGCCGCAGGAGGAGCGCGGCTGGCTGGGAGAGACGGGCCTGCTGCTCCGCCTCGGCCGTTTCAAGGAGGCGAAGGACGTGCTGGAGGCGGCCTACGGCAACCTGCCGGCGAGCGGCCTCATCGTCCATGCGCTCGCCCGTCTCCTGGCCGCCTGCCCGGACCGGAGCCTGCGCGAGGGGCGGCGCGCGGTGGAGCTGGCGTCGCAGGTCTACACCGCGATGCCGACGGCGGCCCACGCGGAGACCGCGGCCCTGGCCCTGGCCGAGGCCGGCAACTGCGAGAACGCCGCGGAATGGCAGAGGAAGGCCATCGAGGCCGCCCGCAAGGAGGCGCCGCCGGAGCGGGTCAAGGCCATGGAGACGGAGCTGAAGCGCTACGAGGCGGGAGGCGCCTGCCGGCCCTGACTCAGCGCGGCGGCAGGAGGCCCGCCACCGCGACCGCCGCCTCCGGCCGGCAGAGCGGCGCGACTCGTTCGCCAGGACCGAAGGTGAGCCGAACGCGGTAGACGCCGTCCACCGGGTCGCGATAAACCTCGACGAGGTCCTGGACGAGGTTGACGAGCCAGGTCTCCCGGATGCCGGCCCAGGCATAGACCGGGAGTTTCTGCTCGCGGTCGTAGCGCAGGGAGGAGTCCGAGATCTCGACGATCAGCGCGGCGGTCCGGGGGTGGCCGTCGGCATGTCCGGCCGGATCGTCGGGCACGATCGCGAGATCGGGCTCGGGCAGGGAGTCCCCGCTTGCGCCGAAGGGCATCTGGACGTCGACCTCCCAGCCCTCGGGGCAGGCGGCTTCCAGGGCCCGGCGGGTCCTGCGCAGCGCGGCGGCATGGCGGCGGCTCTGTGGCGTCATGTCGTAGACGGTCCCCTCGACGAGCTCGACGCGCCGGTCGCCGAACACGCCGGCCTCGGCCATCTGCTCGTATTCCTCCCGGCTCCAGCGGTGGATGACGCTCGCGGTCGCCATGCGGAAATTCTATCCCGTACTTGATCGACAGGATATCCTCTCCCGAAGGGGGACGACCATGCAAAGCGATCTCGTCAAGCTGTGCCCGCGGTGTGGAAGCGAGTACCAGATGTGGGTCGAGCGCTGCCTGGACTGTGACACGACCCTGGTCCATGGCCGGGAGGGCGAGGCCGAGGAGGGCCGGGAGGAGCCGTCTCACGACACATGGCCCCAGGACGCCGTGTACCTGCGGATGGCGCCGCCCCTCTGGATCGGCCGGCTCTCCGAGGACCTCGACGAGGCCGGGATCCGCCACTGGGTGTCGCCGCCCGAGTGGAAGCGCGATCCGCGCCTCTTCGTCCTCCCCGCCGACCTGGAGGCGGCCATCGTGATCGACCGGAAGCGCTACGACATGGAGATGCCGGAAGTGGAGGCCGCGGAGGAGGACGCCCGTCCGCAGCGCCCGGCCCGGCGGCGGGCGGCCTCCTCGTACGATCACGATGTGAAAGTCTGCCCGAGCTGCGGCGGCGAGTATCAGCTCTGGGTCGAGACCTGCGCGGATTGCGGAGTGCCGGTCGTCCGACCCTGGGACCTGGATTCGGCACGCGAGGCCGAGCCGCGGATGGCGGTGGCAACCATTTCCGAAACCACCCCTCTCGGCGTCTGCCCGGCCTGCGGCGATCCCCTGCCCGAGGGCGCGCTCGATTGCCCCGGCTGCGGCCTGACGCTGTCCCAGCCCGACGCCTGCCCCAACTGCGGAGCGGAGCTGGAAGCCTACACGTCGAGCTGCCGGCGCTGTGGCTTCGAGCTGTTCGGAGGCGTGGAGGGCGGACAAACGCAATGACTCTTTAAATCGTAAAATAGGGGCAGGAGGACACAGCCATGTCCAGGCCCGTTGTCCGCAACCTCCTGTCCGTTCTGATCCTTCTCCTCGCCGCGCCGCTCTGCGCCGCGGACGTCCAGGGCGAGTGGCGCCGCCTCGGCCCCGAGGGCGGGTCGGTCTTCGACCTCGCCTTCTCGCCGTCGTTCCCCCAGGTGCTCTACGCCAGCGTCGAGGGCCAGGTCTACAGCAGCGCCGACGGCGGCGGCTCGTGGACGCTCACCAACCTGGGCGACAGCCGCCTGCCGGTGACCGGACTTGCGGTGGACCCGGCCAACCCATCCAGGCTCTACGCCGCCCGGCCGGACGGTTTCGTCCGCAGCCTGGACGGCGGCGGCACCTGGCAGAAGTCCGGCGGCTTCGGGCGCGCCTTCGACGTCGCGGTCAATCCCCAGGTATCGGGCATGGTCTTCGCCGCCACGGCCACGGGGCTCTACCGGTCGACCGACTCCGGTGCGACCTGGACGGCGTTCCGCCAGCACGGCCTGCCGCAGAAGCTCCGCGCGACGCTGGTCGCGATCAACCCGGCGTCCCCCCGCGAGATCTTCGTCGCCACCGAGACCCCGCGCGGCGTGAAGGGCCTCTACCGGAGCACCGACGCCGGCGCCTCCTGGCGGGCGGCCGACTCCGGTCCCCTCCGGGGCCGGCAGGTCCTGGCCCTCGCGAAGGTCCCGCAGTCCGTGCTCTACGCCGGCACCGCGGACGGCCTCTACCGGGGCACCCAGGCCGGCGGGAGCTGGAAGAGGATCGGCCCCGCCCAGACCGGCCGCGTCCTCGCCCTGGCGATCGCGAACGGCGGCAGGCGGGTCTACGCCGGGACCGAGAGGGGGCTGTTCCGCAGCCTCGACGCCGGCGCGACCTGGGCCCGGGTCTCCCAGGGCCTGCCCGACGCCGGCGCCGTCACCTCGCTCCTGGTGGCTCTGGACAACTCTGTCTTTTCCGGGATCTCCACCGACGTCCGGCGGGGCGGCGTCTTCCGGAGCACGGACGCCGGGACCTCGTGGACGTTCCTCGGCACGGGCATGAACGCCACGACGGTGACGTCCATCGCCTTTGGAGCCCCGGGCACGATCTGGATCACGGCCAACGGCGTCCTCTTCCGGAGCGCCGACCAGGGGGCGACCTGGACCCGCATCCGGCCGGGCCCGGCCACCAGCTTCCACGCCATTCATGTCGCCGTCGATCCGGCCGACCCGTCGAACGTCCTGGTGGCGCTGAGCGAAGGGCCGGCCTATGGGTTGACCGACGGAGAGATCCGGCGGAGCGTCGACGGTGGCGCGACCTGGGAGGTCGTCTTCACGGACTACTTCCGCCTCGGCGGCATCGTGATCGATCCGGCGACCTCGATCGCTTACGCCGTCGGCTCCGACCTGTCGAAGAGCACCGACCACGGAGCCACCTGGACCCGGCTCGAAACCTACGCCGAGGATTCCTTCTTCGACCTCGTCGTCGCCCCCTCGGACCCCCGGACGCTCTATGGGTTCCGGGGGGTGAGAATCCTGAGGAGCACCAACGGCGGGGCCGACTTCGACCTGGTCACCTACCCCCGGAGGTTCCGGGCCTACGCCCTCGCCGTCGATCCGCGGGTGTCCACGACCCTCTACCTCGCCACGGTGGAGGCCGTCTACACGTCCATGGACGGCGGGCGGACCTGGACCGTATTCAACAGTATGTTCGGGAACCAGAGGACCTTCCCGCTGGAGACAGACCCCGCCGGCCGGCTCTACGCGGGGGTCTGGTACAACGGCCTGTATTCGATCGCGCCGGGTGATCCCGGGGGGGGCACCTGGTCGCGCCTGGCGGGCTCCGGTCCGTGGGAATTCACCGCCCTGGCCTTCGATCCGGAAGACCCGTGCCGGATCTACGCCGGCGCCGTGGGCCAGAGCCTGCTCGTCTTCACGAAGTCCGGCACGTCCGAGTGCCCGGGAGGGTCATGAGAGCGCAACGCCTCCTGCCGGTTCTGCTCCTCCTGGCCGCGCCCCTGGCCGCCCAGTTGAACCGGGCCGCCGGCGAGTGGCGCCGTCTCGGTCCGGAAGGCGGATTCGTCAACGACCTGGCCGTGGCGCCGAGCAATCCCAGGGTGGTGTACGCCAGCACCCAGGGCTCGTTCTACCGCAGCCTGGACGGCGGAGCCTCCTGGGCGTACACGAGCGACGAGCAATCTCCCTACGAGCCGACTGTCGACGCAGCCGACCCCCTCCTGGTCTACGCGCAGTTGAGCTACGCGCTGCGGAGCCGGAACGGCGGGGCGACATGGGAGACCCTGAACGTGCCTGGCCAATCCCTCCGCCAATTGGCCGCCCACCCCAGGACCGCGAAGACGGTCTTCGCTACCACGACCGAGGGGCTCTTCCGGTCCACCGACGCGGGGCTGCACTGGAAGGCTGTCCGCGGCGGGCTCCCGGCGAAACTCGACGCGGTGCGGCTCGTCATCGATCCGGTCGCGCCGCGCCGGCTCTACCTGACGGCCGCGGAGCCCTGGCGCCTCTTCCGGAGCGTCGACGGCGGATTCTCCTGGCAGGAGTCGGAAAACTTCCCCGGCGGCTTCCTCCATGCGTTCACGACCCATCCGCGCTCTCCGCGGACCCTGTACACGGGCGTGGACGAGGCGGTCTTCAAGAGCACCGACGGCGGCGCGAGCTGGCAGGCGACGGGGGCCGGGCTGGAGGGCTACGTCGAGACCCTGCGGATCTTCCCGAGCCGGCCGAACACGGTCTACGCCGGCACCTCCAACGGCCTGTACCGCAGCCTGGACGGCGGCGCGACCTGGAGCCGGTCCGAGGGGCTGCCCCGGGACAGTTTCGTTGCCGAGCTCGCCGCCTCCGGGAAGACGCTCGTGGCCTCGGCCGCCCCGTTCGACCGGCGGGCCGGCATCTACCGGAGCGAGGACGGCGGGCTCACATGGGCGTTCTCCAGCCGGGGCCTCTCCGCCCTCGACGTCACCGCCGTCGACTTCGGGGCGCCGGGCACGATCTGGATCATGGCCGGCGGCTTCCTCTTCCGGAGCACGGACGCCGGGCTGACCTGGAACCGCGTCCGGACCGACCGGACCACGATCTTCGGGCCCACCACGGTCGCCGTCGATCCGGCCGACCGCTCGAATGTCTTCGTCGTGCACTCCGACGGCGCGGTGTGGCGCAGCGCGGACGCGGGCCGGACATGGGAGGCCACCGGCCACGCGGGGCTGCAGGCCACCGAACTGATGATCGATCCCCAGACCCCCTCGACCCTCTACGCGACCGGGATTGGCGGGGTGGCCGGCGCCGGCAGCGGCATCGTCAAGAGCATCGACGGCGGGGCCACCTGGACCCTGCTGCCCGCCGGGCCGGCGGCCTTCTACTCCGACCTCGACGTCGCCCCTTCCTCTCCTTCGACCCTCTACGCGTCGGCCCACCTGGAGAACTTCACCCCGGTCTTCCTGCGCAGCACCGACGGCGGCGCCACCTGGACCCACCTGGGCTTCCAGGGCCATGGCGCCGTCTATGCCAGCCTCGCCGTCGATCCCCTGGTGGCGACCACCGTGTACACCTCCGACCAGGGCTACATCCACAGGTCGACCGACGGCGGGGCCACCTGGAGCCAGATCAGCAACCCGGTGGACAGCAACGCCACCTACCCCCTGACGATCTCCGACTCCGGACGCCTCTACGCGGCGGTGTGGGACATTGGCGTGGTGGCCTATGAGCCGGGCAATCCCACGGGCGAGATCCTGGGGAAGTTCTTCCCCTGGGGGTTCAACGTCCTGGCCCCCGATCCGAACGACCCGTGCCGGGTCTACCTCGGGCCGCAGGTCCGGGGCCTGCTCGTCTTCACCTACACCGGGACGGCGGAGTGCCCGTGATCTACAGCAGCCCGGCCTTGCGGGCGCGGCGCAGGACCTCGCCGCCGAGCTTGCCGTAGGCATAGGCGCCGGTCGACCAGCTCTCGAAGCCGAAGATGGTGCGGCCCTCGGCCGGCGCCTGGGCCAGCCGGACGTTGACCGGGATCTCGGTGCGCAGGACCTGCTGGCCGTAGCGCTTGCGGAGCGCCTGCACGACCTCGTCGGTGACCATCGTCCGGTGGTCGACCAGGGTGAGCAGGATGCCGAGCCGCTCCGGCAGCCTGCCGAGGCGCTCCTTCGCGGTCTCCAGGACCTCCAGGAAACCGGCGAGCGCCTCCATGTCGAGGTGGTGGGGGACGACCGGGATCAGGAAGGCGTTGGCCGCGGCGAGGCCGTTGAGCGACAGCAGGGTCAGGCCGGGCGGGCAGTCGAAGAGGATCACGTCGTAGCGCCGGCGGACCGGGGCGAGCGCCCGCTTGAGGAGCTTCTCCGGCTCCTGCTTGCGCGCCAGCGAGAGGTCGAGACCGGCCAGCCGGAGCGAGGCGGGGAGGAGATCGATGCCTTCCGTGGCGGTCGGCCGGATCGCCTCCGACGCCTCGGCCTTGCCGGTCAGGACCTCGGCCGACGACGCCCCCCCGTCCTCCTTCGTCGCGCCGAGGGACAGGCTCGCCGAGCCCTGCGGGTCCAGGTCCACCACCAGGGCGCGGAGGCCGCTGCGCGCGAACGCGGCGGCCAGGTTGACGGCCGTGGTCGTCTTGCCCACGCCTCCCTTCAGGTTCACCAGGGCGAGCCTCATGCGTGTCCCCTTTCCGGAATTCGTCCGCCTGCCGGCGGGCTGCCAGCGGGATTGTAACCTCGGGATGAATCCCTGTCGGCTTCCGGTTTCGTACAGGAGGAGAACAAGGAGACCTTCCGAGATGAAGAAAGCGATCGCCATCCTCGCCGCCCTGACCGTCCTCACCCTGCTCGGCCTGGCCGGCCGGCCCGCCGCCCAGGCAGCTCCGTCCCCGGGGGCGAAGCTCGCCAAGGCCACCTTCGCGGGCGGCTGCTTCTGGTGCATGGAGCCCCCCTTCGACAAGCTCGACGGCGTGGTTTCGACCACCTCCGGCTACACCGGCGGCACGAAGAAGAACCCGACCTACGAAGAGGTCTCGTCGGGCGGCACCGGCCACGCCGAGTCCGTCGAGGTGCTCTACGACCCGGCCAAGGTGAGCTACGCGAAGCTCCTCGACGTCTACTGGCACAACGTCGATCCCCTGGTCGCCAACCGGCAGTTCTGCGACGCCGGCGAGCAGTACCGGACCGCGATCTTCTACCACGACGCCGAGCAGAAGCGGCTCGCCGAGCAGACCCGGGCGGAGGTCCAGAAGCAGCTCGGCAAGACCGTGCAGACCGAGATCGTGGCGGCGTCGGTCTTCTACCCGGCGGAGGAGTACCACCAGGACTACTACCGGAAGAACCCGATCCGCTACAAGTTCTACCGCACCGGGT
>JBEQUE010000191.1:0-70012 GCA_040349255.1 Acidobacteriota bacterium
CGAGGCAACCTCATGGTGACAATCCGCCGCCACGGCGTCATCTGGAAAGCCGAGTTGCCCAGCGATCTCGGTGCGAGGTTGCTCGCCTGGCTCACCGAGCGCCGCCAGTGGGCCGATTCCATGCCGGTTTTCAGCGGACCCCAGGGAGGGCAGCTTTCGCGGACGGCCCTCAACCAGATCCTCTTCCGCTACTGGCAACAGTGGAGGACGCGCCGATGACGCTGTCCGTTGCTCTTTACGCGCGTACCTCGGCCGCCGATCTCGGCCGGGAGAGCGCCGAGCAGATCCTCGTCGGCCTGGCCGCCTACGCGGCCGGGAGAGGCTGGGAAGTCGCGCTGGAGTGCGCGGACCAGGATCCCTTCCCCGAAGGGCAGAGAAAGGGTCTCAGGCGCCTCCTGGAGGCCGTGCGAGCGAAAGCCGTGCGAGGTGTGGTCGTGCGCTCGCTGAGCCACCTTGCGCGCTCCCTGCGACACCTGAACGACCTCGGCTGCCTTCTGGCCGTGCAGGACGTCGCCCTGATCGCCACGGAAGACGGCCTCGACACCACCGATCCAGGCGGAGCGATCCGCTGGCGGGACTGGCTGGAAATCTCCGGCCGTTGTGATCGTGCGCTGCGCTCCGAGGCCGCGAAGCTCGCCCACCTGCGCACGCCGGGCCAACGCTGGGGTCGGCCCGCGGCAGTCGTCAATCCGCTGGAGCTGCTGGCCTGGTGGGAAGGCCGGGGAGGCCGCCGGCCGCTCTCCTTGAGAGATATTGCGCGAAAGCTGAGCATTTCGGAAGCCACCGCTCGCAAGCGCCTCCGCGCCCTCCGCGACGCCGGACAGGTGGACGACGCAGCCCGCGCCCGTGCGCTCGCTTCTAGGGGCGGCCTCCGCAAGGGTGGCCGGCCAAAGAAAATTTCCCTCAAGGCGTAAACAGGGCGTAATTCTGTGCTATGATTTCTCTTGCTGAGTGCCGGAAGATCTTGGGAGATGCAGGCCGCGGGCTCTCCGATGCCGAAGTTGACCGCCTCCGCCAGCAGCTCTACGGCCTCGCCGACATTGCCGTGTCGTGCTACCTGACGAAGAGGACCAAGCCCACCACCCCTTCAGCCAAGGAGCCTTCGGGATGACCTCACTCCGGGCAATCATCTACTGTCGAGTCAGCAGCAAAGAGCAGACCTTCAATCTTTCCCTCCCCGTTCAGGAAGACCAGTGCCGAGCTTTCTGTAGCCTGAACGGCTGGGAGGTGGACCGGGTCTTTCTGGAGCGGGGCGAGTCCGCCAAGACGGCCGACCGGACAGAGCTTCAGGCCGCCTTGACCTACCTGCGCGAGCAGAACAAGCGCAGCGAAAAGGTCCACGTCTTCGTGGTCACGAACGTGGACCGGTTTGCCCGCGACGCCTTCGATCACGCGATCGTCCGCCGGCACCTGGCCGGGCTCGGCGTCACCTTGCGGGCAGTGAGCCAGCCGATCGACGAGACGCCCGCCGGCAAGTTCATGGAAGGGATCTTCGCGGCCCTCTCGCAGCTCGACAACGAGGTTCGCGGCAGCAGGACGAAGGCCGGCATGCAGGAGGCCCTGCGTCGCGGCCAGTGGGTCTGGAGGCCGCCCCTGGGCTACCTGCCGGACGGCAAGAGCATGCAGCTCGACCCCGAGAGAGCGCCGCTGGTGCGGCTCGGCTTCGAGCGCTTCGCCACGGGCCTCTACACCCGTGTGCAGGTCCTGGAGATCCTGATGGCCCAAGGCCTCCGCACGTTGCGGGGAGGCGAGCTGACGCCGCAGAAATGGGGAGAGATGCTCTCGAACCGGCTCTACATCGCCAGGATTTCCCAGCCCACCTGGGACATCGACACCGCCGGCAACTGGCCGCCCCTGGTGGACGAAGACACCTTCTGGCGCTGCCAAAGCCTCCTCCGCACGGACGGCCTGGTCGTACCCAAGGAGCGCAACAATCCGGACTTTCCGCTCCGAGAGGCTTCCTGGCCTGCGCCCACTGCAGAACTCCTCTCACCGGCTCCTGGTCGAAAGGCAGGAATCGGCGCTACGCCTACTACCATTGCCCGCCGAAAGCCCACTGCCGCCGGACGAACATCCCGCGGCAAGAGCTGGAAGCCAAGTTCCTGGGCCTCCTGGAGCAGCTCCGTCCGCGCCCCGAGTTCCTGGCCCTCTTCCGTAGGATCGTCCTGGACGTCTGGAACACGAGGAAGCAGGACATCGAAGCCCAGAGGCTCGCCGCCGAGCGCAAGGTCGCCGAGTTGAAGCGCCGCAAGGATCAGCTCCTGGAAGCCTTCATCTACCAGAAGGCCATCGATCAGCAGACCTACAAGGACCAGCAAGACAAGCTGAACGAAGCCCTCACCCTGGCCGAGATGGACCAACACGGCCAGAGGTCCGAGGAGTTGGACGTAGAAGCCGTGCTCGCCTTCGCCGAAAGAGTCTCCCTGAACGCCGGCAGGATGTGGCTGGAATCCAACCTGGAGCAGCGCCAGAGATTCCAGTCGCTCCTCTTCCCGGAAGGTCTGCAGGTCGAAATCGGCGAGGTTCGAACCGCTGTAAGTCCCTCATTCTTCAATGAGTTAGAGCGGTTTGTTCCCCTTGAGGAACGTTTGGTATCCCCAGCGGGATTCGAACCCGCGTCGCCGCCTTGAAAGGGCAGTGTCCTAGGCCTCTAGACGATGGGGACTTGGAGGGTTGCTCGAATCTCCGCCCGGCGTCTCCCCGGGTTTGCATGCCAGCTCGAAGAGGCTGCCGGGCGGAACGGGATCAAGAGACCCCGGTGTCGAACAGAATCTAGGCTACCACATCCGGAGCGGCGGCTGGAAACCGGCCGATCGGCAGGTCCGGATGCTCCACCGCCAGCTCCAGCACTTCCCTCAGCCGGTCCTGGAGCGCTTCCATCCGCAGACGGTCGAAGAGGTCCACGGCGTAGAGGAGGTTCAGGGTCAGCCCTTCCGGCGTGTCCGTGCCGTAGAACGTGAAGTCGTACTTGCTGCCGACCTCCCCAACCCGGATCGGCTCCACGTCCAGGTCTCCCGGCAGAGCGCCTCCCATCGAGGGGAAGCTCAGCATGTTCAGGGTGCACTGGAAGATCGGGTTGTGGGTGGGCTCGCGCTTCAGACCGAGCGCCGCCACCAGGGCCTCGAACGAGATCTCCTGGTGGGCGTAGGCGTCCAGCGCCGTGTGCCTCGCCCGCCGTAGCAGATCCCGGAAGGTCGGATCGCCGGACAGGTAGATCCTCATCGGCAGCAGGTTCAGGAAAACGCCGATCATCCTCTCCGACTCCCCTCTCTCCCGGCCCGCGAGCGGCGAGCCGACGACCAAGTCGTCCTGGCCCGTCCAGCTCCGGAGCACCAGCGCGAGGCCGGCCAGCACGACCATGTAGAGCGACGCCCCCTCCGAGGTGCCCAGCGTCTTGAGGGCGTCCGCCAGGCTCGCCGGCAGCCGCCGCAGGATCCAGGCGCCCTGGTGGCTCGACGACGCAGAGCGCGGACGGTCCAGCGGGAAGCTCCAGATGCGCGGCGCCCCTTCCAGGATCTCCCGCCACCAGTCCAGACGGGCCTCAAGGACCCCTCCCGCCAGTTGCTCGCGCTGCCAGGCGGCCAGATCCGGGTACTGGAGGGCCAGCTCCGGCAGCGGCGACGGCTCGCCCGCGGCGAAGGCGCCGTAGAGCGCCATCAGCTCGCTCACCAGCACGTTCATGGACCAGCCGTCCAGGACGATGTGGTGGCAGTTCAGGATCAGGACGTGGTCGCCGTCTCCCAGGCGAACCAGTGCCGCGCGGAGGAGCGGGCCTCGGACGATGTCGAACGGGCGGAGCGCGTCCTCCCGGACCAGACGGATCGCCTCGGCCTCCCGGTCCGGAACGGCTTCGAGGTCGATTCCCGGCAGCCACCACGGGCCGGGCGGATCGATGAGCTGGACTCCCGCTCCATTTCTTTCCTCGAAGCGGGTGCGGAGGGTGTCGTGGCGGCGGATCACCTCCCGGAAGCAGCGCTCCAGGACGTCCGGGTCGAGCGGTCCGCGCAGCCTCAGCGGGTTGGCCACGTTGTAGGCGGTGTTGCCCGTGCGGCCGAAGTACCAGAAGCGCTCCTGGGCCAGCGAGAGCGGCGCCTCGGTGCGCCTCTCGCGTGAGGCTGTCACGGCCACGGCCGGCGCGGTCTCCCTGGCCAGCGCGGCGGTCAGGTCGCCGAGCGTCGGCTTCTCGAACAGGCGGCGCAGCGGCAGGTCGATGCCGAAGGCGGTGCGGATGCGTGAGACGAGCTGCGTGGCGAGCAGCGAGTGGCCGCCCAGGGTGAAGAAGTTGTCCTCCAGGCGGACCTCGTCGAGGCCTAGCACCTCCTGCCAGAGGCCGGCCATGGTCTTCTCCTCGGGCGTGCCCGGCGGCGTCCCCTCCTCCGCCGCCCGCGCCGGCTCGGGCTCGGGCAGGGCCGCGCGGTCCACCTTGCCGTTGGCCGTGACCGGCAGCGCGTCGAGCAGGACGAAGGAGGTCGGGACCATGTAGTCCGGCAGCTCGGACTGGAGATGCCGGCGCAACTCGGGCACGAGCCTCCGCGCCAGCCGGGTACGCAGCGGATCGTTGGCGAAGGCGCTCCACGGCAGGTCGGGTGACGGCGGCGGCGCGAAGGCCAAGCGCTGGTCGTCCGGGAACCGCGCCGGGGCGTCCCCGGCGTAGAAGATCGCGTCGTAGCGATAGCGGGTCAGCTCGTTGTCCCACCGGCCCTTCTTATGGAGGAGGTCGACGCGCAGGCCGAGGCGCTCCGCGAGAGTCTGGAAGAAGGCGGGATCGACGACGAGCTCCTCCTCGTCGGCCACGCGCCGGCGGACGCGGCGCCGGATCTCCTCCTCGGAGCGGCCCGGCGGCGCCTGGAAGCGCTCGATCGACTCGGCGAAGTCCCCCAGGAGCGGCAGGCTGCGGACGTCGCCCACGAACACGGCGCCGCCCGGCCGCAGGGTGCGGACCGCCCCCTGGAGGACGCTCACCAGGTAGTCGATGCCCGGGAAGTACTGGATAACCGAGTTGACGACCACGAGGTCAGCCGAACCGGGCTCGATGCCGCTCCAGTCGTCGGCCTCTCCCTGGCGCAGCGTCACCTGCGGCAGGCCGGCGAGCTGGCGGCGGATGCCCTCCAGGGCCACGCGCGAGAAGTCGATGCCCAGGTAGCTCTCGGTGTGCGGCGCCACCCGGAACAGGAGAAGGCCCGTGCCGCAGCCGATCTCCACGACGCGGCGCGGATGGAGAGCCAGGATGCGATCGACCGTGCGCTCGACCCACTCGCGCATCTCGACCGCCGGGATCGGCTGGCCGGTGTAGCTGCTGTTCCAGCCCTCGATGTCGAAGGTCGCATCCTCCCGTTCACTCTTCGCGTAGGTCTCGTCGTAGAGGGTCTGCCACTCGGAGACGTGCTCGCCAGCCTCTCCCTGCTCTTCGGGATGGCCGACGATATAGGCCGCCAGGGCACCGTCCTTCAGGGTCACGACGGCCTCGCGCACCTCGGGATGGCGGAGCAGCGCGCTCTCGATCTCGCCCAGCTCGATGCGGAAGCCGCGCAGCTTGACCTGGGTGTCCACGCGGCCCAGGAAGTCGAGGCTCCCGTCGGGCAGGAGGCGCACGAGGTCGCCGGTGCGATAGAGGCGCTCCCCCGGTTGTCCGGAGAAAGCGGAGAACGGGTCGGGGACGAAGCGCTCCGCGGTCAGGTCCGGCCGTCCCAGATAACCGCGGGCGAGTCCGGTGCCGCCCAGGAGCAGCTCGCCCGGGATGCCGATCGGGACCGGCCTCAGGAGCGCGTCCACGACGTGGGCGCGGGTGCCGCTGATCGGTCTCCCGATCACCGGGGCCCTCTCCGAGCCCGGCTCGATCTCCGCGCAGGTCGCGACGACGCTGCTCTCGGTCGGGCCGTAGTGGTTGACGAGCGCGAACGGCAGCGGCCGGCGCGGGGCCTGCTGGAGACGGTCGCCGCCGGTGAGGAGCGCGCGCAGCCGGAGGCCCGCGGGCGGCGGGACGGCCAGGACCTGCTCCGCGAGCGGGGTCGGCAGGAAGGAGAGGGTGATCCCCTCCTCCGCCATCCAGGCCAGGAGCCGCTCGGGCTCCAGACGCAGGTCGGCGTCCGGCACATGCAGGCTCGCGCCCGCGGCAAGATACGGCCAGATCTCCCAGACGCTGGCGTCGAAGGCTGGCGAGGCGACCAGGGTGGCCCGGTCCTCCCGCGTGACGCCGTAGGTCCTGAGGTGCCAGCGCACCAGACCGAGCAGGCCGCGGTGCGGGATCTGGACTCCCTTCGGGCGGCCGGTCGAGCCCGAGGTGTAGATGACGTAGGCGAGCCGGTCCGGGTCCGGAGGCAGCGGCCGGACGGGCCCGGCCTGGAACGGACGGTCCAGGTCGAGGACGCGGATCCCTGTCGGGATTGGAGACTCGCCCCGGACCAGGAGCACCGGCATGCCGCTCTCCTGGATGACGAAGGCGAGGCGGTCCTCGGGCCATTCGGGGTCCATCGGCAGGTAGGCTCCGCCGGCCAGGAGGACGGCGAGCGCGCCGGCGACCAGATCGGGCGAGCGCTCGACGCAGAGGCCGACCGGCACGTCCGGCCCCACCCCCAGGCTCCGCAGCTCGCCGGCGAGGCGGGCGGCGCGGTCGAGCAGGGGCTCCGGCGCGTTGGCGAGGACCATGGAGAGAAGGTCGGGGCCGGTCTCCTCCGCGGACGTATCGTTCCATTCGTGGAGGACCTGGTGGCGCTCGGACTCCGGCAGCAGCGGCAGCTCGGAGAGGCGCAGGCCGGGGTCGGCCATCGCGGCGCGCAGCAAGGTCTCCAGGTGGACGACGAGGCGGCGGACCGTGGGGCCGTCGAACAGCTCGGTGCTGTAGGAGAGGTCGCCGACGTAGGCGTCGCCGATCTCCCAGAGGTGCAGCTCGAGGTCGAACTGCGAGGTGGTGACCTCGAACGGGATGCGGTCGAGCGCGATGCCCGGCAGCTCCATGCTGCCGACCGGCGCGTTCTGCATGGCGCAGACGGCCTGGAAGAGCGGCGTCACCGAGAGATGCCGCTCGGGCCGCAGCTCCATCACCAGGCGCTCGAAGGGGAGATCCTGGTGCGCGAACGCGCCCAGGGTGGAGCGTCGCGCGCGGGCGAGCAGCTCCTCGAAAGGAGGATCTCCGCGCAGGTCGCCGCGCATCACCAGGGTGTTGACGAAGAAGCCGATGAGCGGCTCGACCTCGGCGCGGTGGCGGTTGGCGATCGGCGAGCCCACGGTCAGGTCGTCCTGGCCGCTCAGCCGGCCCAGGAGCGCCTGGAACGCGGCCAGGAAGACCATGTAGGGCGTGGCCTCGTGCCGGCGCGCGAAGCGGGCCGCGTCGCGGCTGAAGCCGGGATCGAACGGCACCTGGAAGCGCGTGCCCAGGTAGGTCTGGCTGGCCGGCCGCGGCCGGTCCGTGGGCAGGTCGAGCGAGGCCGGCGCGCCCGTGAGCGCCTCGCGCCACCAGGCGATCTGCCGCTCCAGCTCCTCGCCCCTCAGCCAGCCGCGCTGCCAGACGGCGAAGTCCGCGTACTGGATGGGGAGAGACGGCAACAAGGGCGAAGGCCCGTCGGGATCAACCGAGCCTCCGTAGAGCGCGGTGATGTCCCGCACCAGCACGCCCATCGACCAGCCGTCCGAGACGATGTGGTGCATGTCGAGCAGCAGCGCGCTCTCCCCGGCTCCGAAGCGCAGGAGGGCGGCGCGCAGGAGCGGCCCGGTCTCCAGATTGAACGGCCGCTCGACCTCGTCCTGCGCGAGGCGGCGCATCTCCGAGTCGCGCCCTGCTTCGGAGAGGCCGGAGAGATCGACCGCCGGCAGGGTCCACGGTGCGGGCGGCGATACGATCTGCACCGGCTGGCCGTCGCGCTCGGCGAAGGTGGTGCGCAGGGTGTCGTGGCGGCGGACCAGCTCGCCCAGCACGCGCTCCAGGTGCGCGGGCGAGAGCGCGCCCGAGATGCGCAGCAGGAGCGGCATGTTGAAGACCGTCACACCCGGCGCGAGGCGGTCGAGGAACCACAGGCGCTCCTGGGCGAAGGAGGCCGGCACGGGCGCGCCGTCCGGATAGGCCTCCGGCGAGCGGCGCGGGATGCGCTCCGCCACGACCTCGTCGCGCGGTTGCTGCTCCTTGCGCTTCCGGAGCTGTTCGAACAGGGCCGCCCGCTGCTCGCGGGTGAGACCGGCGAGGCGGTCCTGGGGGGCTTCACTCATCGTCCTTCTCCATCTCGGCGAGCAGGCTCGCCAGCATCTCGTCGTCGGCCCCGGACAGCTCGCGCTCCATGATCCGGTCCGCCAGGTCCGCGAGGTTGGCGGTCTCGAACACGAGCTGCAGCGGCACCTCGATGCCGTGCCGCACGCCGAGGAGCGACACGAAGCGGGTGGCGAGCAGCGAATGGCCGCCCAGGTCGAAGAAGTTGTGCAGGACCCCGATCTCTTCCCCGGGCCGCTCCAGCACCTCGGCCGCGGCCTCGACGAGGGTCTCCTCCAGCGGCGTCCTCGGCGCCACGCGGCCCGTCGCCGGAGCCGTGGAAACCTCGAGCGTTGCCAGCGCGCGGCGGTCCACCTTGCCGTTCGGCGTGAGCGGCAGGTCCGCCAGCGGCACGAAGGCGGACGGCACCAGCGCCTCCGGGAGCCGGGCGCGGAGGCTCTCGCGCAGCTCCTCCGCGGTGGCCGGGCCGACCCAGAACGCCCGCAGGGCCTTGTCGGCGACCACCACCGCGCCGCGCTCCACGCCGGGCGCGGCCAGGAGCGCGGCCTCGGCCTCGCCGGGCTCGACGCGGAAGCCGCGGATCTTCACCTGGAAGTCCATGCGCCCCTGGAACTCCAGCGTGCCATTGGCACGCCAGCGCACCCGGTCGCCGGTGCGGTAGAGGCGCTGCCCAGCCTCCCGCGGGATGAAGCGCTCGGCGGTCAGCGCCGGACGCCCGAGGTAGCCGCGCGCCAAGCCCTCGCCTCCCGTGCACAGCTCGCCCCAGACGCCGACCGGCACCGGCTGGAGCTCGGCGTCGAGCACCTGGACGCGGGTGTTCGGGAACGGCCGGCCGATCGGCACCGGCTCCTCCACCTCCCCGGGGGCGTCCATGCGGTGCCAGGAGGTGAAGACGGTGTTCTCGGTCGGGCCGTAGCCGTCGATCAGGACGAGCCCCGGATGGGCCGAGAGCGCGCGCCGGGCGTGGTCGGGTGAGACCACGTCGCCGCCGGTCAGCAGGTGGCGCAGCGGGCGGAAGGCGTCCGGGTGGCCGTCCACCATCTCGTGGAACAGGCCTGCGGTGAGCCAGACCGCGGTCACGCGATGGCGTTCGATCACCCGCGCCAGCTCGTCGAGCGAGCCGATCCGGCCCGGGAACAGCACCACCCGGCCGCCGGAGAGGAGCGGCGTCCAGATCTCCAGCGTCGAGGCGTCGAAGGCGAGCGGGCCGTACTGCAACCAGGCCTGGCCCGGGACCGCGGTCAGAGAGGCGACGCCCGCGGCCAGCCGGACGACGTTGCGGTGGGTGACGGCGACGCCCTTCGGCAGGCCGGTCGAGCCCGAGGTGTAGAGGACGTGCGCGAGCGCCTCCGGCGGGATATCGGGGAGCGGCCCTTCCTCCTCGCCATCCATCTGGAAGTCAACCGCGCCGGCGTCGCGCATCATCCATTCCAGGCGCTCGGCCGGGTAGGCGGGGTCGAGCGGCAGGTAGGCGCAGCCGGCCCGCAGGATGCCGAGCAGGTTGGCGATCAGGTCGAGCGAGCGCTCGGCCGCCACGGCGACGCGCGTCCCGGGCGGAAGTCCTTGCGCGGCGAGCCGGCGGGCGATGCGCCCGGACCGCTCCGCCAGCTCGGCATAGGTGAGACGTCCGTCGCCCATCTCCACGGCCACGACGTCCGGCGTGCGCGCCGCCTGCTCCAGGAACAGGCCGTGGATCGTGGTCTCCGGGAAGGGAGAGGCGGTGTCGTTCCAGTCGAGGAGCTGGCGGACCTCCTCCGGCGTCAGGACCGGCAGCGCCGCCGCGGCCGTGTCCGGCGATTCGAGGGCCGCGGCCAGCAGCCGCTTCAGGTTGCCGCCGAGGCGCGCGACGGTGGCGGCGTCGAACAGGTCGGCGGCCCACTCCAGGTCGCCGGCGAGCCCCTCGGAGCCCTCGAACAGGGTCAGCGTGAGGTCGAACTTGGTCGCCTTGTGCTCGGCCGCGAGCGGCTCCAGGACCAACCCGGGCAGCTCCACCCTCTCCTGGCGGACGTTCTGGAGCGCCAGCACGGCCTGGAAGACGGGATGGCGCGCGAGGCTCCGCGCCGGCCGCAGCTCCTCGACGAGCCTCTCGAACGGCACGTCCTGGTGCGCGTAGGCGGCCAGCGCCGCGCTCCTCACCCGGCCGAGGAGGTCGGCGAAGGACGGCCGCTCCTCCAGCCGGACGCGCAGCGGCAGGGAGTTCACGAACAGGCCGATCAGGCGCTCCAGCTCCGGCCGCTGCCGGTTGGCGATCGGCGTGCCGAGGACCAGGTCGTCCTGGCCGGACCAGCGCGACGCGACCGCGCCGAACGCGGCCAGCAGCACCATGAACGGCGTGGCCTCGCGCTCGCGGGCGTAGCGCGCCACGGCCCCGGAGAGCCCGGCGCCGAGCTCGAACGGGAGGCTCGACCCGCGGGGGCTCAGCACCGCCGGCCGCGGCCGGTCCGTGGGCAGGTCGAGGACCGGCGGCGCGCCGTCCAGCTCGCGCCGCCAGAAGGCGATCTGGCGCTCCAGCTCGCCGCCCTGGAGCCATCCTCTCTGCCAGGCCGCGAACTCCGGGTAGCGCAGCGGCAGGTCCGGCAGCGGGCGGCCCCGGTAGAGCTCCGCCACCTCCGCGATCAGAACGTTCATGGCCCAGAGGTCGGCCGCGATGTGGTGGATGCAGAGCTGGAGGGCGTGCTCCCGCGGCGCCAGCCGGAGCAGGCGGGTGCGCAGCACCGGGCCGCGGGCGAGGTCGAACGGCGCGAGCGCGTCCTCCAGGCCGAGCCGCTCCACCTCGGCGTCCCGCAGGGGATCGGGAAGGCCGGAGAGGTCGGCTATCGGAAGCGCCCGGGGCGCGGGCAGAGAGACCCTCTGCACCGGCCCGAAAGGGCCGCCGTGGAACGTGGCGCGCAGGGTCTCGTGGCGCCGGACCACGCCGTCGAAGGCGCGCTCCAGGGCCGCTTCGTCGAGGTCGCCGGACAGGCGGATCGCGAGCGGCATGTTGTAGGCCGGGCTCGCCGGGTCGAGCCTCTGGAGGAACCAGAGCCTCTCCTGGGCGAAGGAGACCGGCAGGTCGTCGCCGGAGACCCGCGGGATCGGACCGCGGTCTTCCGCATCGAGGCCACCGGCCCGGCCGTCCACGGCCGCGGCCTGGGCGGCGAGGGTCGGCGTCTCGAACACGAAGCTCACCGGCAGCTCGACGCCGAACGCGTCGCGGATGCGGGTCACGAGCTGGGTGGCGAGCAGGGAGTGGCCGCCGAGGTCGAAGAAGTTGTCGAAGACGCCGACCTCCTCCATCTCCAGCACCCGCGTCCAAAGGGCGGCGAGCCGTTCCTCCACCGCCGTGCGCGGAGCCACCCGATCTTCGGTCCGCCGGACAGCGTCCACGGCGAACGCGGCAAGCTCGGCGAGACTGCGGCGGTCCACCTTGCCGTTGGGAGTGAGCGGCAGGTCCGGCAGGGCGACGAAGGCAGACGGCACCATGGCCTCGGGCAGCCGGGCGCGGAGGCGCGCGCGCAGCTCGTCCTCTCCGGCCTCTCCCACCCAGAAGGCGCGCAGGCTCCTCCCTCCCCCGTTCCCGACGGCCACGACCGCGGCCCGCCGCACGCCGGGGCAGGCCAGCAGCTCGGCCTCGACCTCGGCCGGCTCGACGCGGACGCCGCGGATCTTGACCTGGGCGTCGCGGCGGCCGAGGAATTCGAGGACGCCGTCGCCCCGCCGGCGCACGAGGTCGCCGGTCCGGTACAGGCGCCCGCCCGAGGGGCCATATGGATCGGGCACGAAGCGCTCGGCGGTCAGGTCCGGCCGGCCCAGGTAGCCCCGCGCCACGCCTTCGCCGCCCGCGTACAGCTCGCCCCGGACGCCGGCCGGCACCGGCCGCAGGTCGTCGTCGAGCACGCAGGCCCGCGTGTTCGCGATGGGCCGGCCGATCGGCACCGAGTCGCCGGAGGGCGGCGCGGTCATGCGGTGGCAGGTGGTGAAGGTGGTGTTCTCGGTGGGGCCGTAGCCGTCGATCAGGACGAGGCCCGGGTTGGCCTCCAGGGCGCGGCGGGCGTGGTCCACGGAGACCACGTCGCCGCCGGCCAGGAGCTGGCGCAGCGGCCGGAGACCCTCGACGCGGCCGTCCACCACCTCGTGGAACAGGCCCGCGGTGAGCCACGCCGAGGTCACGCCGCGGCTCTCGATCACCCGCGCCAGCTCGTCCGGCGAGCCCAGGCGGCCCGGGAAGAGCACCAGCCGGCCGCCGTGGAGCAGCGGCGCCCAGATCTCCAGCGTCGAGAGGTCGAACGCCACCGGCGAGAGCTGGAGCCAGACCTCGTCCGGTCCGAGGCCGGCGCAGTCGGCGTTCCACAGCAGCCGGACCACGTTGCGGTGGGTGACCGCGACGCCCTTGGGCGTGCCGGTCGAGCCCGAGGTGTACATCACGTAGGCGAGCGCGCCGGACGGGACCTCCGGCAGCGTCCCATCCGGCTCCTCCCCAACGGGCTCGATCCACCTCGCGCCCGCGTCGCGCGCCATCCACTCCCGGCGCTCGGCCGGGTGGCTGGGATCGAGCGGCAGGTAGGCGCCGCCCGCCTGGAGGATGCCGAGGAGGGCCGCGACCAGGTCCGGCGAGCGCTCGGCGAGCACCGCGACCGGCTCCTCGGGCCGCAGCCCCTGGCGCAGGAGGCCGAGGGCGATCCGCGTCGCGCGCCCGAGCAGCCCGGCGTAGGTGAGCCGCTCCTCCCCCATCTCCACGGCCACGGCGTCCGGCGTGAGCGCCGCCTGCCGCGCGAACAGGCCGTGGATCGTGGCGTCCGCGGGCAGGGGGGCCTCGGTGTCGTTCCACTCGAACACGGCCTGGTGGCGCTCGGCCTCGGAGAGGAGGGGCAGGCCGGCCGGCGGCCTCGCGGGGTCGGCGGCGAGGCCCGCGAGCAGCCGTTCCAGGTGGGAGAGGATGCGCCGCGCCGTAGCGGGCTCGAACCGGCGGTCCGCGACCAGCCGGAAGGTCAGCTCCTCCTGCGCCGCGACGATCAGGGTGAGGGCGTAGTTGGTGCGCTCGTCGAGCGCGGCGTGGGTCACCCGCAGGTCGCCCAGCCCCTCGGAGGCCGCGGGCGAGATCGGGTAGTTCTCGAAGACGACCAGGCTCTCGAAGAGCGGCTCGCCCGGGCCGAGCTTCGCGAGCGACTGAATGCGCGGCAGTGGCGTCCACTGGTGCTGGGCGAGGCCGAGCTGCGCCTCCTGGATGCGGGCCAGCCAATCCGAGGAGATCGAGGCCGGCCCGTCCTCCTCCGGGCCTGGAATCCCGATCCGCACCGGCAGCGTGTTGATGAACAGCCCGATCATGGACTCGACGCCGGGCAGCTCGGCCGGGCGCCCCGACACCACGGCGCCGAACACCACGTCCGGCGCCTGCGCGTAGCGCGACAGGAGCAGCGCCCAGGCGCCCTGGACCAGGGTGTTGACCGTGACCTGGAGCCGCTGCGCGAGCGCGCCGAACGGAGCGACGGGCAGGGAGACCGAAACCAGGGAAGGATCTCCCCCCGCCGAGCCACTCGAGCGGTGATCGAACGGCAGCGGGGTCGGTTCCTTGAAGCCCTGGAGCCGCTCGCGCCAGAAGGCCTCCGCCTCGGCCCGGTCGCGCCCGGCGAGCCACGCGATGTAGTCGCGGTACGGCCGCGGCGGCGGCGGCAGGGGGCGGCCCCGGTAGAGCGCGAACACCTCGGAGAGGAGGATCGACAGGCACCAGCCGTCGAAGATCAGGTGGTGGGAGCTCCACGCCAGCCGCCAGGCGTCCTCCCCGGTCCGCGCCAGCGCGACGCGCATCAGCGGCGCCTGTTCGAGGTCGAAGCCGCGCTCGCGATCGGCGGCGAGCAGCTCCTCCCACGACTCGGACGACGCGCCCGGCTCCGCCATCGTCCAGGGCAGCTCCACGCGCTTGCGGACGAGCTGCAGGGGCCGCTCCACCCGGCGCCAGAGGAAGGCGGTGCGCAGCGCGGGGTGGCGGTCGAGCACGCGCTGCCAGGCGTCGGCGAAGCGCTCGACGTCGAGCGGGCCCTCCAGCCCGGCGACGAACTGCTGGAAGTAGGGATCCTCGCCGGAGGTGTGCGCGCTGTGGAACAGGATGCCTTCCTGGAGCGGCGCGAGCGCATAGAGATCCTCGACGTTGCGGTCCGCGCCGAGCAGGCGGTCGAGCGCCGCCTGGTCCGCGCGGGCCAGCGGGAAATCCGACGGTGAGTAGCCGCCAGCTTCCGGAGACAGGCAATGAGCGACGAGCGTCTCCACCTCGGCCAGGAAGGCGCGCGCCAGTTGCCCGGAGGCGCAGACCACGCGCAGGCGGCCGTCCACCACCATGCAGTCCACGGCGAGGCGCGGCCGGTCGCTCACGGCTTCGTCCTGGGCGCCGCCCGGCGCCTCGGGTGCGAAGCCGAACAGGCCGTCCTCCCGCGCCGACGCGTCGAGCTGGCCGAGGTAGTTGAAGGAGATCCGGGGCTCCGGCAGGGCGGCGAGGAGCCCCGAGGTCTCCGGGTTCACATGGCGCAGGAGCCCGTAGCCCAGGCCGCGTCGCGGGACGGCCCGGAGGGTCTCCTTCACCGCCAGGATCGATTCGCGCGGTCCGGCGCCGGGAGGAAGCGGGAGCGCCACCGGGAAGGTGGTCGTGAACCAGCCGACCGTGCGCGAGAGGTCTACGCCCGGGAAGATCTCCTCGCGGCCGTGCCCTTCGAGGTCCACCAGGAGCGTGCCCTCGCCCAGGGCGCGGGCGAGCGCCGCCAGCAGCAGGTCGTTGACCTGGGTGCGGTAGGCCTCCGGGGCCTCCTGGAGAAGGGCGCGGGTCGCCTCGGCGCTCAGCTCGGCCGGAGCGCCTTCGGGCCCGGCCGGAGGAAGGGACGGCAAGGGCTGCAGGGACTGCAGGGACAGCCAGTAGGGCAGCTCGTCGGCGACCTCGGAGGCGAAGGCGGTGAGGCGCTCGGCCCAGCGCTTCCAGGAAGTGGTCTTCGGCGGCAGCTCCTCGCCGCGGTAGGCCGCCGCGAGGTCCTCCAGCAGCACGCGCCAGGAGACGCCGTCCACGATCAGGTGGTGGGAGGTCAGGAGCAGGCGGTCGCCTTCCGGGCGGCGGAAGAGGGCGGCGGTGAAGAGCGGACCCTGGGCGAGATCGAGGCCGTGCTGGAGCTGTTCCGAGAGGGCGTCGAGGTCCCCGTTCTCGATCTCGATCAGGGGGATGGAGGTGTCGGGAGTGTAGACCTGGCGCGGCTCCCCGCCGGACGGGAACCGCAGGCGCAGGGCGTCGTGGTGCTCCGCGAGGCGCTTCAGGGCGGCGGCGAGGCGGCCGGTATCGAGAGGCTCGAGGGGGGCGAGCATCACGGAGAGATTGAACCGCGAAGGCTCGCGGCGCTCCTCCTCGAAGAACCGGCGCTGGACGGGGGTGAGCGGCGCCTCGCCTTCGACCGGACCCTCGTCGAGAGCGGACGGCTCGGCGCTTTCGGCCACCGCCGCCAGGCCCGCGATCGTCTGGTTGTCGAAGAACTGCCGGGTGGTGACCAGGAGCCCGGCCCGGCGCGCCCGCGCCACGACCTGGATGCTCAGGATCGAGTCGCCGCCGAGCTGAAAGAAGTTGTCGTGGATGCCTACCCGTTCCAGGCCGAGCAGCTCGCGCCAGATCGCGGCCAGCCGCTCCTCCCGGTCGTCGCGCGGCAGGTCCGTGCCGGCCCGGGCCTCCCGCACCGCCTCGGGCGCGGGCAGGGCGCGGCGGTCCGCCTTGCCGTGCGCGGTGACCGGCATCGATTCGAGCGCCACGAAGAGCGACGGCACCAGGGCCTCGGGCAGGCGCTCGCGGAGGAAGCCACGCAGCGCCTCCGGGTCGGCCGCTCCCACCACGTAGGCCACGAGCTGCTTGTCGCCGCCAGCGGGGTGCGCGACGACCGCCGCGTCCCGCACGTCGGGATGGGCGCAGAGCGCGGCCTCGATCTCCCCGGGCTCGATCCGGATGCCGCGGATCTTCACCTGGGAATCGATGCGGCCGAGGAACTCCAGCTCGCCACCCTCTCCCGGCACCTGGCGCACGAGGTCGCCGGTGCGGTAGAAGCGGCGGCCGTCCAGGAGGACGAAGCGCTCCGCGGTCAGCTCCTCGCGCCGGAAGTAGCCGCGGGCCACGCCGGGGCCGCCGATCCACAGCTCGCCCGGGACGCCGAGCGGCACGGGCCGGCCGCCGGGGTCCATCACCCGCGCCTCGACGTTGGCGAGCGGCCGGCCGATCAGCGAGCGCTCCGGCCGGCGCGCGCGGTCCAGCCGGTGCCCCGTGCAGATGATCGTGCTCTCGGTGGGGCCGTAGAACACCCACAGGTCCGTCGCCGGGAAGGTCTCGAGCATCGCCTCCAGCAGGTCCGGAGGCGCGAGGTCGCCGCCCGAGGTGAGCGTCCGCAGCCCGGCGAACCGCCGCCCTCCGCTCTCCTGCACCACCCGGCGCAGCAGGGCCGGCAGCGTGAAGACCCGCGTCGAGCGCTCCAGGATCGAGAGGAAGCCTTCGGGGTCCAGCACCTCCTCGGTGTCCACGATCTCGCAGGCGCCGCCGGCCGCGAGCGGCAGCGCGATCTCCAGGAGAGAGACGTCGAAGGTGTAGCGCGACAGGTGCGGGATCCGGTCGCCCGGGCCGACGCCGAGGTCCAGGATGCACCCGACCATCGCGGCCACGCTGCGGTGCTCGACCATCACCGCCTTGG
Source organism: Acidobacteriota bacterium (assembly GCA_040349255.1). Taxonomy (GTDB): domain Bacteria; phylum Acidobacteriota; class Thermoanaerobaculia; order Multivoradales; family UBA5704; genus DATMER01. The sequence goes on from JBEQUE010000191.1 coordinate 16,873, forward strand.
GCCGGCCCGTCGTGCCCGAGGTGTAGATGAGATACGCGAGGCGGTCCGGGTCCTGAGGAGGCAGGAACCGCGGAGTGGGAGGGATTGGATCGCCGAGGCCGAGGCCCGGGTGCAACACCATCGCCACCTCCGCGTCCTCCAGCACCAGCTCACGCCGCTCGGCCGGCCACTCGGGATCGAGCGGCACGTAGGCGGCGCCGGCCTTCCAGCAGCCGAGGATGGCGACCGGGATGTCCGGGGTCCGCCCGAGGAGGAGCGCCACGCGCGCGCCCGTCTCCACGCCGTCGGCGAGGAGACGCCAGGCCAGCTCGTCCGAGCGCCGGTCGAGCTCGCCATAGGTGAGCGTCCCGCCGCGGAAGATCACCGCGGTCGCGTCCGGCGCCCGTTGCGCCTCGACCGTGAAGCGCTCCAGGAGCGTCAGCGCCGGCAGCGGGGCGGCCGTGTCGCTCCACTCGACCAGCGCCTGCTGGGCCTGGGCCTCGGAGAGGACCGGCAGCTCCGACAGGCGCAGGTCCGGATCGGCCGCGGCGCGGCCGGCCAGGAGGAAGAGCAGCCCGGACAGGCGCTCGGCCGTGGTGGCGTCGAACAGGTCGGCGTCGTACTCCAGCGAGCCGGAGAGGCCGTCGGGATAGTCGAAGAGGGTCAGGAAGAGGTCGTAGCGCGCGATGCCGTCGTGGGCGTCCACGGGCTCGAACGTCACGCCGGCCAGCTCGATCTGGGAGTACTGGCCGTCGAGCACCTGCACGAGGTCCTGGATCACCGGCTGGCGGCTCGGGTCGCGCTCCGGCGCCAGGGCCTCGACCAGCCGGCCGAACGGCAGGTCCTGGTGGGCGAGCGCGCCGAGCGCCGACTGGCGGACGCGGGCCAGCAGCTCGCGGAACGTGGGATCGCCGGAGGCGTCGATCGGGAAGGGCACCTGGGTGAGGAAGCAGCCGAGCACGGGCCCCAGCTCGGGCCGGTTGCGGTTCGCGTTGTTGGCGCCCAGGATGAGCTTCTCCTGGCCGGAGAGGCGGCGGAACAGGGCCGCCATGAGCGCGAGCACGGTCATGAAGAGCGTGGCCCCCTCGCGCCGACCGAGACTGCGCATCGATTCCGACAGCTCGCGCGAGGCCCTCACCATCCGCTGGCCGCCGCGCATCCGCGCCACGGGCGGCCGCGGCCGGTCGGTGGGCAGCTCCAGGGCGAGCGGGAACCCGGCGAGCTGCTCGCGCCACCAGGCGATCAGGCCGTCGAGCACCTCGCCCTGGAGCCACTCCTTCTGCCAGGCCGCGAAGTCCGGATACTGGACCGGAGGCTCCGGCAGAGCGACCGGCCGGCCCGAGGCGAACGCGTCGTAGAGCACCGCCAGCTCGCCGAACGCGATCTGGAACGAGATCCAGTCGGTGACCAGGTGATGGACCGTCAGCAGGCAGACGTGGTCCCGCGGTCCGAGCCGGGCGAGGCCGGAGCGGACGAGCGGCCCGCGCTCGAGGTCGAACGGCGCCGCCGTGGCCTCGGCCAGGAGGCGCAGCATCTCGGGCTCGCGCCGCGCCTCGGGCAGGCCGGAGAGATCGAGGACCGTCAGGGTCTGGCGCCGCGCCGGTCCGACGCGCTGCACGGGTCCGCTGTCCAGGGTCTGCACGGTCGTGCGCCACGCGGCGTGGCGGCGGACGATCTCGTCGAGCCCCGCGGCCATGGCGGGCACGGACAGGGGCCCGCGCATCCGGGTGGCGGCCGTGATGTTGAGGCCGGCGCTCCCCGGGTAGAGCTGCTCCATGAACCAGAAGCGCTCCTGGTCGAGCGACAGCGGCCAGTCGCCCTCCGCGGTGGGGCCGGTGATCCGCCGGACCGGCGGCGGCTGGGGCGGGCGTGCCACAATCCCGGCGGCATGGCGCTGCTTCTCGCGCAGCGTCTCGAACAGCGCCCGCTGCTCCGGCGAGAGCGCGGCGAGGCGGTCGGTCAGGCTCATGGCAGCTCTCTCATCAGCTCGTCCAGCAGCTCGTCGTCGGCGCCCGCCAGCTCCTCCCGGACGATCCGGTCGGCCAGGTCCGCGAGCGTGGCGGATTCGAACACCATCTGCAGGCTCACCGGGAGTGCGTGCTCGCGGGTCAAGCGGGACACGAGACGGGTCGCGAGGAGCGAATGGCCGCCGAGGTCGAAAAAGCTGTCGCGCAGGCCCACCCGCGCTCCGCCCAGGACTTCCCCAAGGACCTCGGAGACCACCTGGACGAGCGTCTCCTCCAGCGGTGTCGCCGGCATTGCGGGCTCGACGTGGTCCACGGTCTGTTGCGGCTCCGGAGGCGGGAGAGCCGACCGGTCCACCTTGCCGTTGCGGGTGAGAGGCAGGGCCTCCAGCGCGACGAACGCGGACGGTATCATGGGCGCTGGCAGCTCCGCGGCGAGGAACCGGCGCAGCGCGGGGCCGTCGATCCCGGAAGCCGGAACGATCCAGGCCACGAGCCGCGCGTCTCGCAGGTCCACCACCGCCTCCCGGACGTCGGGGTGCCGCAGCAGGGCGGCCTCGACCTCGCCCGGCTCGATGCGCACGCCGCGCAGCTTGACCTGGCGGTCGGTCCGGCCGAGGAACTCCAGCGACCCGTCCGGCCGCCGGCGCACCCGGTCGCCGGTGAGGTAGAGCCGCTCGCCCTCCGCGAACGGATCGGGCACGAAGCGCTCGGCCGTGAGGTCCGGCCGGTTCAGGTAGCCGCGCACCAGCCCGGCGCCGCCGAGCGCCAGCTCGCCGGGCACGCCGGCCGGCGCCGGTCCGAGCCACCGGTCGAGGACCAGGGCGCGCGCGCCGTCGATCGGCCAGCCGATCGAGGGCAGACCGTCGCCGTCCGGCTCGACCACCGCCCGGGTGGAGAGGACGGTGCACTCGGTCGGTCCGTAGACGTTCATCAACGCGAACGGGAGGCCCGGAGCCGGCCGACGCCGCAGCCGGTCGCCGCCGGTGAGCAGGACGCGCAGGGCGAGGCCTTCCGGGACGCCCGCGGCGGCGCGCTCCAGGAACGCCTCGGCGAGCGGCGTCGGCAGGAACGCGAGGGTGATCCGCTCGGCCGCCAGCCATTCCAGGAACCGGTCGGCCGACAGGCGGGTCTCCTCGTCGGGCAGGTGGAGGCTCGCGCCGGCCGCGAGGTACGGCAGGGTCTCCCAGATCGAGGCGTCGAACGACGGCGAAGCCATCACCGAGGCCCGGTCGGCCGCCGTGACGCCGTACTCGCGCAGGTGCCAGCCGATCAGCGCGGCGAGGGCGCGGCGAGGGATCATCACGCCCTTCGGCCGGCCGGTGGAACCGGAGGTATGGAGGATGTAGGCCAGGTTGTCGGGGAAGGCCGGGCCAGGCCCGCGGCCCTCGCCCTCGCTCTCCCGGACCATGGCGGCCAGGCGCTCCTCGGGCTGCGACGGGTCGAGCGGCATGTAGGCGCCGCCGGCCAGGAGCGCCGCGAGCGCGCCGACCACCAGCTCCGGCGAGCGCGCGGCGCGCACCCCCACCGGCACGTCCGGCCCCACACCCCGCGACCGCAGCTCGTCGGCCCGGGCGCCGGCGCGGGCCCGCAGCTCGCCGTAGGTCAGCCGCTCTCCGGGCGCGGCCACGGCCAGCGCCTCGGCCGGGTGCGCCGCGATCCGCTCCAGGAAGTCCGCCGCTTCCGTGGCGGCCGGGCCGGTGCCCGCCCGGATCAGCTCGCGGCGCTCGGCCCCGGAGAGCAGCGGCAGGCCGGAGAGGCGCGTCCCGGGGTCTTCCACCAGGGCCGCGAGCAGCCGGTCGAAACGCCCGGCGAGGCGCGCGACCGTGGCGCGGTCGAAGAGGTCGGCGTCGTGGACGAGCCGCACCGCGAGCCCCCCGTCCTGCTCCCAGACCAGGACCTCCAGGTCGAACCGGGCCGCCGGGTGCTCGACGTCCAGAAGCTCCAGGGAGACGCCGGGCAGCTCCACCGCGCGCCGCGGCGCGTTCTGCACCGCGAGGATCACCTGGAAGAGCGGGTTGACCTCCAGCCGGCGCTCCGGCCGCAGCTCCTCCACCAGGCGCTCGAACGGGAGGTCCTGGTGGGAGAACGCCTCCAGCGCAGTGCGCCGGGCCGCGGAGATCCGATCGCCCATCGCCGGATCGCTCGCCGGATCTCCCGCCAGCTCGTCCCGCAGCACCAGGGTGTTGACGAAGAACCCGATCAGCGGCTCGACCTCGACCCGGTTGCGGCCCGCGATGGGGGTTCCCACCACGATGTCGTCCTGGCCGGTGTGGTGCGCGAGGAGCGCCTGGAGCGCCGCGAGCGCGACCATGAACAGGGTGGCGTCGTGGCGGCGGGCCAGCCGGGCGAGCCCCTCCGCCCTCTCCGGCGGCAGCGCCAGGGTCTCGACCGCGCCGCGGAAGCGCCGCGCCGCCGGCCGCGGCCGGTCGGTCGGCAGCTCGAGCGCCGGCGCGTCCCGGAGCCGCTCGCGCCAGTAGCCGAGCTGGCGCTCCAGCACCTCCCCCTGCAGCCACTCCCGCTGCCAGACCGCGAAGTCCGCGTACTGCACGGGCAGGGCGGGCAACGAAGCCGATCGGTAAAGACCGGAGATCTCATCGATCATCACGCCCATGGACCATGCGTCGGCCGCGATGTGGTGGACGCAGAGGAGCAGCGCGTGCTCGTCCGGCGCCAGGCGCAGCAGCGTCGATCGGAGGACGGGACCGGCGGAGAGATCGAAGGGCCGGGCGGCGTCCTCGGACGCCAGCCGGCGCGCCTCGGCCGTCCGCGCCTCGGCGGGCAGGTCGGACAGGTCCACCCGCGGCAGGCTCCACGGCGCGGGCGTATCGATCACCTGCACCGGCCCGCCGTCGCGCTCCTCGAAGCGGGTGCGGAGCGCCTCGTGACGCGCCACGACCGCCGCCAGGGCCGCTTCCAGGACCTCCGGCAACAGATCCCCGAGCAGCGTCGCGGCCAGCGGGATGTGGTACGCCGCGAGGCCGGGCGCCAGGCGGTCCAGGAACCACAGGCGCTCCTGGGCGAACGAGAGCGGCAGGTCGCGGTCGCGGGAGACCGGCAGGATCGGCGGGGCCGGGGTTCCCGAGACCGCGGCCTCCAGCGCTGCCGCGAGGCCCGCCACCGTGGGAGCCAGGAACAGCTCGCGCACCGGCAGCTCGACCCCCGCCGCGGCGCGCAGCCGGCTCACCACCTGCGTCGCCAGGAGCGAATGGCCGCCCAGCTCGAAGAAGTCGGCCGTGCGCGGCGGCGGGCCCGCCAGCTCCAGCACCTCGCGCCAGATCCCGGCCACCACCTCCTCCACCGGCGTGCGCGGCCCCTCCCCCGCCGCCCGGGCCGGCGAGGGCGAAGGCAGCCTGGAGCGATCCACCTTGCCGTGGGCCGTGAGCGGCATTTCGGGAAGGACCACGAACGCTCCCGGCACCATGTAGGCCGGCAGCCGCGCGGCGAGGTGGGAGCGCAGCTCCGAGGGGTCCGATCCCTCCGGGGAGACGTAGGCGACCAGGCGCTTCGCGTCTTCCTCGCCGGCCGCCATGACCACGGCCTCCCGCACCGCGGGATGGTCGAGCAGCGCGGCCTCGATCTCGCCTGGTTCGACGCGGAAGCCGCGCAGCTTCACCTGATGGTCCGTGCGGCCGAGGAACTCCAGGGCGCCGCCCTCGGAGGGCACCTGCCGCACGAGGTCGCCGGAGCGGTAGAACCGGCGGCCGTCCGCCTCTGCGAAGCGTTCCGCGGTCAGCTCCGGCCGCCGGAAGTAGCCGCGGGCCACGCCGGGTCCGCCGATCCACAGCTCGCCCGGCATTCCCAGCGGCACAAGACCGCCGCGGGCGTCCACCACGCGGAGCTCCACGTTGTCGAGTGGCCCGCCGATCAGCGACCGGTCCGGCCTCCGCTCGCGGGGCACCCGGTACATGGCGGCGAGGATCGCGGTCTCCGTGGGGCCATAGAGCACGGCGAGGTCGGCAAGCGGAAACGCCGACAGGACCTCCTCGCGCAGAACGGGCGGCACGGCCTCGCCGCCGGTCAGGATCGTGCGCAGCCCGTCGAGCTGTCCAACTGCTGCGATCCGCCGCAGGAGCGACGGTCCGGCGTGGACCCGCGTCGAGCGCTCCAGGGCGGCAAGGAGGGCGTCCGGATCGAGGATCTCGTCCGGCGAGAGGATCTCGCACACGCCGCCGGTGAGGAGGACCGCGAACAGCTCGACCAGCGAGATGTCGAACGTGAACCGGCTCAGGTGCGGCATGCGATCGTCCGGGCCGAAGCCGAAGCGCTCGATCACGGAGGCCAGGGTCGAGGCCAGGGCGCGATGGTCCACCGCGACCGCCTTGGGAGTCCCGGTCGTCCCCGAGGTATAGATCAGATAAGCGAGCCCGGGTTCATCTGGAGTAGGCAGATCGAAGACCTCGACGCCCTCCCGGCGCACCAGCGCCGCCGGCTGCGCGTCCGCGAGCACCGTCTCCAGCCGCGCCGCCGGCCACTCCGGGTCGAGCGGCACGTAGGCGGCGCCGGCCTTCCAGGCTCCGAGGATCGCCGCCGGCAGGTCCACGGTCCGGTCCAGAAGCAGGGCCACCCGCGATCCGGGGCCGACGCCGGCCGCGCGCAGGCGTTGAGCCAGGTCGTCGGCCCGGCGGTCCAGCTCGCCATAGGTCAGCGACTCGCCGGCAGCCAACACTGCCAGGGCGTCGGGGTTTTCGGTCACCCGGGCCGCGAAGCGCTCCGGCACGGTCCACTCCGGCCGCTGCCGGGCGGTATCGTTCCACTCCACCAGCGCCTGGTGGCGCGCCGCCTCGCTCATCGCCGGCAGCGCCGAGAGAGGAGCCTCGGGCTCGGCCGCGGCGCGCTCCATCTGCAGGAAGAGCAGCTCGGCCAGGCGCGCGGCCGTGGTGGCGTCGAAGAGGTCGGCATCGTACTCCAACGAGCCGGTGAGGCCGTCCTCGCCGTAGTCGAACAGCGTGAGCAGCAGGTCGTAGCGGGCCACGCCGTCCCAGGCGTCCACCACCTCGAACGTGGCGCCGGCGAGGCCGGCTCCGGAGCCCTGGCCGTCCAGTACCTGCACCAGGGTCTGGACGATGGGCGCGCGGCCGGTGTCGCGGGCGGGCTGCACCGCCTCGACGAGCTTGCCGAACGGGAGGTCCTGGTGGGCGAACGAGCCGAGCGCCGACTGCCGCGCCCGCGCCAGCAGCTCGCGGAAGGAGGGATCGCCCGAGAGGTCGATCGGGAACGGCACCTGGGTGAGGAAACAGCCGAGGACCGGCTCCAGCTCCGGCCGGTTGCGGTTCGCGTTGTTGGCGCCCAAGATGAGGCGATCCAGCCGCTCCTGGCCGGAGACGCGGTGCAGCAGCGCGGCCAGGGACGCGAGCACGGCCATGAAGAGCGTGGCCCCTTCGCGGCGCGCGAGCTCGCGCAGCTCCGTGGCCAGCCGGCCGGAGGCGCGCAGCGGGAGCCGGCCACCGCGCAGACGCATCACGGCAGGGCGCGGCCGGTCGGTCGGCAGCTCCAGCGCCAGCGGGAAGCCCGCGAGCCGCTCGCGCCACCACGAGACGAGGCCGTCGAGGACCTCGCCCTGGAGCCATTCGCGCTGCCACACGGCGAAGTCCGGGTATTGAACCGGCGGGACCGGCAGCGCCGGGTAGCCCGCGAGGAGAGCCGCCAGCTCGGCGAACGCGATCTGGAACGAGATCCAGTCCGTGACCAGGTGGTGGATCGCGAGCAGGCAGATGTGGTCCGCGGCGGCCATGCGGACCAGGGCCGACCGCACCAGGGGTCCGGCTTCGAGGTCGAACGGCGCCGCGGCCTCCGCCTTGACCAGCCGGAGCGCCGCGGCCTCGCGCCGCGCCCCGGGCAGCCCGGAGAGGTCGATCACCGGGAGCGGCTGCGGCCGGGCGGGGCCGACGCGCTGGACGGGCCGGCCGTCGATCGTCGGGAACGTGGTCCGCCAGGCGGCGTGCCGCCGGACGATCGTGCCGAGGGCCGCCTCCACGGCCGGCACCGAAGCGGGCCCGCGCATCCGGGTCGCGGCCGTGACGGCGAGCCCCGCTCCGCCCGGGAAGAGCTGCTCGGCGAACCAGAACCGTTCCTGGTCGAAGGAGAGGGGCCAGTCGCCCACGATCGCATCGGGGGTCGGCCCCGTGACCCGCCGCACCGGCGGAGGCTGAAGGCGCGCCGCGGCCTTGCGCTGCTTCTCGCGCAGCGTCTCGAACAGCGCGCGCTGTTCCGGAGAGAGCGCGGCGAGGCGGTCCTTCAGGACGGGCTGGGACAACGGTCACATCTCCTGCAACAGGCCCGGGTTTCCCCAGGCGGGTCGTTCATTGTACGGCACGCGGCAAGGAACAGCGATCCGCGCAGATACTCATATTCGGACCGATCAGATCGCAATCCGGGAATCTACAACAGCAATCATAGATTGACAAGCGCCAAAGAAGCAGAGATGATCGGTGCCGCCGGTCTCCCCGGAGGAGGCCGGGGGTTCCTTGACAATCGATGGGAATGAGCCGGGGGCCGCCGAGGGGCGGGCGGTCCCCTGCTCTGTTTTTCAGACGCCGGCCAGCGGTAGCGGGGGTTCAGCCAGGCTTTGCCGAGGCTCCGCCTGCGTTGGCGGAACGCCGGCAGAGTCCCGGCGCCGGTCGGCCGGCGCCGGCCGGAGGTCCGCTACGGGCAGCCGGACGTCGGCAGAGCCCGGCGGGAGGTCGGCCGACCCTGGCCGGAGAGGCGCCGGAGCCGGCCGGAAGCCGGCCAGCCCCTGGCGGCGATGCGCGAGCCCTGGCCGAAGCTCCGCCAGCCTTGGCCGGAGGCCGGCCGGGATCGGCGGAAGGCCGGGAAATCGGCCCAGGGCGGGGGCGCCCTCTCCTGCGCAGCAGGGGAGGGTCGGGGAGGGGTCTTCCTTCAACCGCGCAGATCCGCCTCCAACCACTTCACCTCCCGCTCACGTCTCAAATACCCCGTCTCCTCCACCAGCCTCCGAGCTCGCGCCACGTGCTCCCGTTGACCGCCCCGGTCCCCACGCTGCCGGCACAGCCGCGCCCATTCCAGGTGCGCGTCGCACTCGTGGAGGCGCATCGAGCCCCGCTCGGCAATCTCCAGCGCCTCCGAGAGATCCGCCTCCGCGCCGTCCAGGTCACCTCGCAGGCGGCGCAAGGCGCAACGGGGCAGGAGGCCACGGGCAACAAACTCCTCAGTGCCCGCCCGCCGTAGGCCCTCCACGGCGTGGTCCAGGTGCTCCGCGGCCTTGGCGAAGGACGATTCCGCGGGGGACGTCAACGCAAGGCCCAGATGTGCTCCACCCAGGCTCAGGTGGTCCAGCGCAATGTCGAGGAGCCAACTCATAGGCGTGCCCCACTCCAGCGCCTGTTCCGCCCGCTCCCGCACCTCCCGGCACGCCTCGCGCATCCGCCGCGTCGACTCCGGGGACGCGGCGAGACCGTCCAGAACGCCACCGGACTCCGGCTCACCATGGCTGAGCAGTAGGTTGCAGTACTGATAGCCCGGAAGCGAGTATAGCCGGGGGTACTTGGGCTGCCACTCCGCATGAAGGGCCTCGGCCTCGCGAAAGGCCTCCGCACTCTCCTCCCAACGGCCCGACTGATGCAGGGCGTCGGCCAGCGTCGGCCTGCTGACTATCCGCCAAAAAGCGTCACCGCTGCGATCGGCCAGATCGACGCTCTGCTTCCCGAAGGACACGGCACGGGTCACTTCACCCAGGGCCACGGTCAACTCGCTGAGGTTGTTAGCGGAGGCGGCGGCTCCTTTCCACGCCTGGCGCGACAAATCTACGTTAAGGCTCGCCTCCATCGGCGGAACCGCCTCCGCCAGCCGACCCAGGGCGCGCAGACAGAATCCAGCCGCGTTGAGAAGGAATGCCTGATCCACGGAGGTGAGGTTGGTCGAGGGCTGGTCCCATGGATGATCAAAGAAGCCGGAAAGCGCTGACAGATTCGAGCCGAAGGCACCGAGTTTATGGATGCTGTAAGGCTGGTTGCCTCGCTGGATGCGCCGCAGGAAGACCTCTCGGAACGCCTCCTGCTGCCGCCCCGCCCGGCAACCGTGGATCACGGCGGTGAAGAGCGGCTCCATGGCTTCCAGCGTGTCGGGCAGATCCGGCGCCTCTTTCTGAAGGTGCTCGTAGAGGCGCAGGTTGCCGGCCCGCCAAGCTGCCGGATGGTGCGTCTCGACATCCTTTTGGAAGAAGACTCGGACCAGAGGATGGGCGTCCAGGGTGCCAGGATTACGAGGATCGGCGGGTAGAAGAAGACCATGCTCCCGGAGGTTCGAGAGCGCCAGTTGCCAGCGCTCCTCAGAGATCGGCTCTGCGCGGCTCCACCAGTGCTTTTTGACTTTCAGGCTGTCCGTCAGACCTGGAATGGCCGGCTCGGATCGCAGAGTTGCGGTGGCTTTGGGATCGGCTGGACGATCGAACAGCCCCAACAGCCTCAAGGCTGCCAATTCCGGTCCCTTCCCGAGCCAGCGGGAGTAGGTGCCGATCACCCGCAAAGCATGGCCACCTTTAACCTGATCGGCTCCGACCAGATTTACCTCTTTCCGGCGCCGGACATCGCCTCGACAAGCCCGGCTCAGGTAGCCCCCCAGAAGGAAGAGCGTCAAGGCATGGTTGCCGAACTCGCGGGAAGCGGCCAGAAGCTCCGAATCCTTTCCAGTCACCCCGAGTTGTTTCAAAAGTTCCGCTCCGGCCTCCGGAGAAAGTGCTTCCAGGTCATCCTGAGGTGCGGTCTTGCCGAAGCTGTCCAGGTCGGCGATGCGCTCCCGGGTGGTGACCACGCACAGGCCGGGATTGCCAGCGGCCAGCCCCTTGAGCAACGCCGCGAGCCCTGGATCCTTGATCCGCCCAGCCTGCGGATGGCTCGCAGGATGCTGGAGCGGCTCGACCCCGTCGAGGATGAGCAACGTCTTCTCCCGGCGCACCAACTCGGCCAGCCGCACCCCGCGATCCCGGGGCGCGCCGGCCTCGGGATCGGGATCTCCAAACCAGATCAGGGCATGGTCGAGGAAGCGTTCCGCGGAGGTGACCCGCTCCTCGGTGCCCTGGCTGTAGAAGGACCAATCCAGCACCCGGCGGGCCCCGCGCCAGCCGGCGGCGGACATGCCGTCCAGCCAGTGGCTGACCAGGGCGGACTTGCCCGTGCCGCCGAAGGCGACGAAGGTGAGGACGTGGATTCCCGGGCTCTCCCAGGCGGCGTCGAGCCGGGCGAGCTCGGCTTCGCGGCCGATCAGGAGAGGTCCGGCGACGGGCAGGCGGCCGAGGTCGAGGCGCAGGGAATCGGGCCGCTCCCTCTCGTCCAGATACCAGGCCAGCACCGCAGGATGCCGGTTGAGCAGATCCTCGAGATCTTCCCAGGCGAGGACATCGACCTCAAAGAGCCCATCCTCTGCATGCTGCTTCGTCAACCGGCGCGCTGCGGCATCGAGGTGCACGCTGCGCCGGGCTGTGGTCGCGAAGAGGAAGCGCCGGAGCGGAGGATCGAAGCCCTTGGCTTTTTCCACTTCCTCCTGAAGCTCCTCCACGAGCTTCTCGTCCTTGAGCAGGGTGCCCGAGCCGTGATGCTTGCACTGGACGCCGATGCCCCCTCCGTGGCGGTCGGAGCCGTAGAGGTCCACTCCATGCTGCTTCTGGCCGCTGCGGCCGTGGAGCTTGGCGCCGAGCTCCTGCCAGACTGCGCTGAAGAGAGCCAGGGCAAGCTCCTCGAAAGCCATGCCGCTACGCGGAAGCGGGATCTCCTTGGAGGGCGCGCTCATTCAGGTGTCTTCGTGGACTGTGGAGAATTGTAGCGCGAAGAAGACCCCTCCCCGTCCCTCCCCTGCTTCGCAGGAGAGGGCGCCACCGCCCGGGTCGAGGGTCAGACTGAGTGGAAGGCTGATGCCACCCTCACGGTCCTCCTGGACAGCCGCGATTCAGCCCAGAACGAAGGGTATCTGCTGGGCCGCGACGGGCGTGAAGAGAAGAAGAGTCCGGAACGCGGCAGAATGCGCGGAAGGGTCCGGATCGGGGTGGATGTAGAGCTCCGCAATGAGGTCCCGCCAGCGGAGGAGCTCCCGACGCAGAGTCGGACGGCTGTGGACCTCCACGGTGAGATCGACAAGCCGCAAGACTCTCTCGTAGGCCAGGTCGAGGCTCGACCGATCTTCGGAACCCACCCAGCGAGTTGCGCGATTCATTTCATTGCCGATCATCAGGATCTGCTGGTCGAGACTGAAGGACGACCATCGTTCAGGCGACAGAGAAGCATGTTGGGTCATGAGATGGGCTCCCCCTGGCCGAGGAGAGCGAACGTGATCTCACGGACGCGATCCCGGATCGATGAATCGGCGATGAGCATGCTCCGGTTTCCCTGAGCAGGACGGATATTGATAAGGGACGTGTACTCGATACAGTCGTCAGGTCCCTTGCCCGGATAGTAGTTGGCGCCCCACAGATCTGCCTGGCGGCTGCCTCCCTGGAGCAGGAGTTGCTCGGCGTCGGCATGGAGCTCGCCGCCAACGGCGGCCACCTGACGCTCGACATCCACGACGTATTTGACCATGTCCCCGAAGAACAGATGAGTCAGCCGGGCCAACTCCGCGGGATCGATGCGTTCGTCGACGATCACGATGTCCAGGGCGTCTCCGGTCATGACTGGCAGAAGATACCACTTGAGATCACTGGCCCTGGGGCAGCCCCGACAGCCGGACCTCCGGCTCCGCCGTGACCGCGTCGATCAGGCGGTAGAACAGCTCCAGGAACCCCGCCACGGTAGCCTCCTCGAAGAGGTCGGCGTTGTACTCCAGCGGACCGCTGAGCCCCTGGTCGTAGTAGTCGTAGAGGCCGAACATCAGGTCCCAGCGCGAGTTGCCGTCGTAGAGGCCGACGGGCTCGAACTCCAGCTCCCCGGACTGGCCGTGGCTCTGGCCTTCCAGGATCAGGAGGAGCACCTGGACGACCGGGTTGCGCGAACGGTCGTCCGTCGCGCCCAGGGCCTCGATCAGCTTGTTGAACGGGACGTTCTGGTGGGCGTAGGCTCCGAGCGCGGTCTTCTTCGTGCGGGCGAGCAGCTCGCGGAAGGTCGGATCTCCCGAGAGGTCCGTGGCGAAGGGGATCTGGGTCAGGAAGAGGCCGGCCACGGGCTCCAGCTCCGGCCGCGGACGGTTGGCGCCGTTCGAGCCGACGACGACCCTCTCTCTCCCGGTCAGGCGCCAGACCAGGGCGTTCAGGACCGCGAGGACCGCCATGAACATCGTGGCTCCCTCGCGCCGGGCGAGCGCGCGGAGGCGGTCGGAGCGCTCCGCTCCCACCCGGACGCGGAAGAGGCCGCCTCGCTGGCTCTGGACGGGCGGGCGGGGGTGGTCCGAGGGGAGATCCAGGACGAGCGGAAACCCTTCCAGCTCGCGGCGCCAGAAGCGGGCCTCGTCCTCGAAGACCTCGCCCTGGAACCAGTCCCGCTCCCAGAGCGTGTAGTCCGGAAACTGGAGCGGGACGGGCAGCGGCGAGGGTCTGCCGGCGCGGAAGGCCTCGTAGACCTGCATCAGCTCGCCGAAGAAGATCTGGTAGGTGATCCAGTCCGTGGCGATGTGGTGGATGGTGACCAGGTAGAGGTGGTCCCGCTCCGCCAGCTTGACCAGGGCCATGCGCACCAGCGGCCCGCGCGCCAGGTCGAACGGGGTCCGTGTGTGGTCGTAGATGGCGGCGTGCCCGGCGGTCTCCCGGATCTCTTCGGGCAGCGCGCTCACGTCCACGAACGAGACCTGGGGCTCCAGCCAGGGGTGGACGCGCTGCACGGGACTGCCGTTCACGATCGGGAAGGTGGTCCGCCACGCGGCGTGGCGGCGGATCAGCTCGCGAAAGGCGGCGAGGAAGACAGGGATGTCCAGCTCGCCGTGCACGCGGCTGCCGGCGTCCACGTTCCAGGAGACCAGGGCGGGGTCCACCTGGTGCATCCGCCAGAGCCGCTCCTGGTCGAAGGAGAGCGGCCAGTCGCCGACGCCCATGGGTCCCGAGACCGCCTGGACCGCCGGCGGCGTGCGCACGGCCGGCCGCGCCTGCTGCTGGCGGAGCTTCTCGAACAGCGCGCGCTGCTCCGGGCTCAGGGCGGACAGGCGGTCGGCGACGCTCACCTAGACTCCCAGCTCCGCGAGCTTCTCCGCGGCCTCCTCAGGCGAGAGGCCCTCGATCATCGCGAGGAGCGCCTCCAGCTCCGCCGGGTCGTCCTCGCCGCGCGCCCGGCGCACGGCCTTCGCCAGCTCGGCGATGGTGGGCGACTCGAAGAGCGCGGTCACCGGGAGGTCCGCTTCCAGGACCGAACGGATCTGCGTGACCATCTGGATGGCGAGCAGCGAGTGGCCGCCCAGCTCCAGGAAACTGTCGTCGCGGCCGATGGGCTCGATGCCGAAGAGGTCCTGCCAGACCGCGGCGAGCCGCTCCTCCAGCTCGTCCCGCGGCGGCTCGAAGGCGGTCGAGAGGCCCGGCCGCGGCGCCTTTTCGCCGTGATGAGAAGGCATCTGAGCGAGCAGGGTGTCGGCCGTGACGCTGTCGGTCTCGGCGATCAGGTCGTGGAGGTCCTGGCTGGAGACGGTCACGCGGGAGAGCGGCGCGGCCAGAAGGCGCTCCAGCGCCGCGGCGCTCTTCGCCTCGGTCACGCCGTGGGCCTGGAGGTTCGCCTGGACCTCCTCCGGCGCCAGGCCGGCCATGCCGCCGGCCACGCCCGTCACCAGCCAGGCGCCCCACTGGTAGGGATCCCAATGGGCCGCGACCGTGAACGGCTTCTCCTCCGCCGCCCGCCGCGCCGCGAGCGCGTCGAGGTACGAGCCCGCCGCGGCGACCTCCAGTTGGCCGAGGCTGCCGGTGACCGCCGGGGTGGTGGACGACAGGAGGATGAAGGCCGGCCGCTCCGCATCGACCGCCGCCAGGAAGGCCTCGACGCTCCGGGCCAGCGGATCGAGCGCGGCGTGCAGGGTCTCCGGCGTCTTGAGCTGGAGCAGACCGCCTCCCGCCGCCACGCCGGTGAAGAAGGCGCCGTGGATCGGCCCGAAGCGCTCGCGGACGGCGGCCGGGTCCAGGCTGCGGAGGATCAGGACGCGGTCGAGCCCGATCTCCTTCTCCAGGGCGAGAAGCCGGAGGATGGCGGCGCCGATCACGTCCTGGCCGGGCGGCACGCCGGGCAGGGCCTTCCAGGTCTCCCACTGATCGCGGGCCGGGAGCTGCGGCGGCAGGACGAGCGCGACCTTCGCGTCGAGGTCGCGGACCAGGTGGTCGGCGATCGCCATGCCCGGACCG
The DNA here is from genome assembly GCA_040349255.1 of Acidobacteriota bacterium. Lineage (GTDB taxonomy): Bacteria > Acidobacteriota > Thermoanaerobaculia > Multivoradales > UBA5704 > DATMER01. The sequence continues at coordinate 32,071 of JBEQUE010000191.1, forward strand.
TGGGCCGCCTCGTCGATCAGATAGATGCCGCCCGGTACGAGCCGCGAAGGAGTCTCCTCACGGGCAATCGGCTCGAAGCCCCTTACCCACCGCTGCCGGCCGCGCAGGGCGACGGCGGTCTCGAGCGGGCCGGACATCTCGGCGAGGAGCTGGCCGGACAGGCGGTCGAGGTCGCCTCCGAGGGCCACGTCCACGCTGCCCACCTGGAGCTTCGGGACCTCCTGGTGGACGACCTTGAGCGCGCCGAGAAGAGTGGCCTTGCCGGGATGGATCGGGTCGCCGTCCACCAGCTCGTGCAGGCCGTTCGCCACGACGAGCAGGCGGGCCTCTCCCTGCAGGGACTGAGCGACCTGGACGAGACCGATCAGCCCCGCGGCCTGGGCCTCCTCGAAGGCGGGCTCGTCCCGGGTCAGGCTCCGGAGGTCGAGGAGGAAGTCGGCCCCCCCGTGGAGGTCGAAGCTCTCTCCCTTGCCGACCGCCGCGACCTCGCGGCCTTCCGCCTGGAGCCTGGCGACGATCCGCTCTCCCAGTCCCAACTCGTCGAGGAAGACCAGCCAGCGGCCTTCCTTCGCCGAGCCGGTCCGCGGGACCTGCTTCCAGACCGGCGCCCAGAGCCAGTCGGCCGGGTCGGCGAGGGGCCGGGACGGCAGCGCCAGGGTCTTCGGCGGGTCGATCCAGTAGCGCTGGCGCTCGAAGGGGTAGGTCGGCAGCGCGACGTGCAGGCGACGCTCGCCGCCGTGGAACCGCTTCCAGTCCGGCTCGACGCCGGCGATCCAGAGCCGCCCCACGGCCTCCAGCACGGCGTCGAGGTCGGCGCCTTCGCGCAGGGTCGGGACCGTCACGCGGTCGGCGGTGGCGGCGGGATGCTGTTTGACGAGCGTGCCCAGGGTGGCGCCGGGGCCGACCTCCAGGAAGACGCGATCGGGCTCCTGGAGCAACTCGCCGATCCCCTCCGCGAAGCGCACGGGGCTCCGCATGTGGCGCGCCCAGTAGGCCGGGTCGGCGAGGTCCTCGGCGGTGATCCAGGCGCCGGTGACGTTCGAGACGAACGGGATGCGCGGCGCCTGCATCGGCCGGCCCATCGCCGCCACGCGCGCCACGGCGGGCTCCATCATGCCGCTGTGGAAGGCGTGGGTGGTGCGCAGCCTCAGGCAGGTGGCGCCGCGCTCCGCGAGCCGGCGGTCGAGCTCCGCGATCCTCTCCTCCGGGCCGCCGACGACGCAGAAGTGCGGACCGTTCGTGGCCGAGAGGTCGAGGCCGTCCAAGAGCAGCGGCCGCACCTCGGCCTCGGGCAGCGGCACGGCGAGCATGGCGCCGCCGGGCAGCTCCTGGATGAGCTTGGCGCGCTTCGCCACCAGCTCCAGCGCGTCGTCGAGCGCCAGTGCGCCGGACAGGCAGGCGGCCACGTACTCGCCCAGGCTGTAGCCGATCATCGCCTGCGGCTCCAATCCCCACTCCATCAGGAGCCGGCCGAGCGCGTACTCGACCACGAAGCAGGCCGGCTGCGCGAACTCGGTGCGGTCCAGGCGCGAGGCCTCGGAAGGCGCGCGGAGAAGCTTCGGCTTCTCGGTCTTCTTCACCCATTCGCCGGGCGAGAAGAGAACCTCGCGCAGGTCGGCGCCGAGCCAGGGCGCGAGCTTTCCGGCGCAGAGGTCCACCTGCTCGCGGAAGAACGGCTCGGTCTCGTAGAGCTCGCGCGCCATGTCCACCCGCTGGTCTCCGAGCCCCGGGAAGAGGAAGACGACCGGCTTTTTGCCTTTTCCCTTGCCCGACACGGACGGACCGTGGAGCGCGGACCGGTCGCGGGCCGCGAAGACGCGGCGGTGCTCGAACGCCTTGCGGCCGGTCTGGAGCGTCCAGGCCACGTCCGCGAGATCGAGGTCGGGATGGGTGTCGAGGTGCTCGGCCAGGCGCGCGGTGGCCGCTTCGAGCGCGGCCGGCGTGCGGGCGGAGAGGACGAGGAGCTGAGCCGGTCTCGACGCGGGATCCCCGGGCTCGGTTTCCGGCGCCTGTTCCAGCACGACGTGCGCGTTCGTGCCGCCGAGGCCGAACGAGCTGACGCCGGCGCGGCGGGGGCCGTCCGACTCCCAGGGCCGCGCCTCGGTGGAGACCCGGAACGGGCTGGCCGCGAAGTCGATCTGAGGGTTCGGGGTCTCGTAGTTCAGGCTGGGCGGCAGGGTCTGATTCTGGAGCGCCAGCGTCGCCTTGATCAGGCCGGCCACGCCCGCGGCGGTGTTGCAGTGGCCGAAGTTGGTCTTGATCGAGCCCAGCGCGCAGAAGCCCTCGCCCGCCGCGCCCGCCGCGCGGAAGGCCTGGGTGAGCGCCGCCACCTCGATCGGATCGCCGAGCGGCGTGCCGCTGCCGTGGGCCTCCACATAGCCGATCGTCTCCGGCTCGACGCCCGACATCATCAGGGCCTCGGAGATGACCTCGGCCTGCCCCTCGACGCTCGGCGCCGTGAAGCCCACCTTGCCCGAGCCGTCGTTGTTGACCGCCGAGCCGCGGATCACGGCGTAGACGCGGTCGCCGTCCGCCACCGCGTCGGCCAGCCGCTTCAGGGCCACGACGCCGCAGCCGTTGCCCTCGACCGCGCCCGAGGCCGCGGCGTCGAAGGCGCGGCAGCGGCCGTCCGGCGACATCACGCCGCCCTCCTGGTAGAGGTAGCCGGTGCGCAGCGGCGAGCTGATCGATACGCCGCCCGCGAGTGCCAGGTCGCACTCGCCGGCGAGCAGGCTCTGGCTCGCCATGTGGACCGCGACGAGCGAGGTCGAGCAGGCGGTCTGCACGGAGACGCTCGGGCCGCGCAGGTCGAGCTCGTAGGAGGCGCGGGTGGCGAGGAAATCGCGGTCGTTGAGCAGCAGCACCTGGAGGCTGCCGAAGCTCTCCAGCCGCTCCTGGTTGGGCAGCAGGTTCGAGATCAGGTAGGAGCTGGCGCCGGAGCCGGCCCAGACGCCGATCCTGCCCGGATGGCGAGCCGGATCGCAGGCCGCGTCCTCCAGCGCCTGCCAGGCGCACTCGAGGAACACGCGGTGCTGCGGGTCCATGGCCTCGGCCTCGCGCGGGGTGAAACCGAAGAACGCGGCGTCGAAGAGGTCCGCGCCGGCGAGCGCGCCCTTGGCCCGGACGTAGCGCGGGTCGGCCAGCGTCGCTGGGTCCACGCCCCCCCCCTCGACACTGGTCAGCTCCTCGTCGGTGAAGACCGTGACGCTCTCGATCCCGTCGCGCAGGTTGCGCCAGAGCCCCTCGGCATCGTCCGCGCCCGGAAACCGGGCGGCGATGCCGACGATCGCGATTCCTTCCAGCTCACTCATCTCGGACTCCTCGGCGCGAAGCGCGTTTCTGCTGGAGCTGCCGCATCGACTCGCGGCGGCTCTCGGTGCGGGCCCGGGCCTGCTCGGCCTTCTCCTCGATCCTCGGGGCGGTCTCCTGCTGGAGGCTGCGGGCCAGGCTCTCGATCGTGGGATGGCGGAACAGCTCCACGAACGGCACCTCCCGGCCGAGCGACTCGCGCAGGCGGCTCTGGAGCCGGGCCAGGAGGATCGAGCTGCCGCCAATCTCGAAGAAACTCTCCTGCACGCCGATCTCTTCCAGGTGGAGGACCTCGCGCCAGGCCGCGGCGATGGCGCGCTCGAGGTCGTTGCGCGGCGCCACGAACGCCGTGTCCTGCGGCCGGACGTCCCTGGGAGCCGGCAGCGCCGCGCGGTCGAGCTTGCCGTTGCCGGTCACCGGCAGCGCCTCCATCTCCACGAAGGCCCACGGCACCATGTACTCGGGCAGCGTCTCCTGGAGGAAGGTACGCAGATCGGCCGTGGAAGGCGCCGGGCCGCCCGGAACGATGTAGCCGACCAGGCGCTTCTCGCCCGGGACGTCCTCGCGAGCCAGGACCACGGCCTCGCGCACGCCCGGATGCCGGAGGAGCGCCGCCTCGATCTCGCCCAGCTCGATGCGGTAGCCGCGGATCTTGACCTGCTGGTCGGTGCGGCCCAGGAATTCGAGATTGCCGTCCGCGAAGGCCCGCGCCCGGTCGCCGGTGCGGTAGAGCCGCGCTCCCGGACGGTCGGAGAACGGGTCCGGGAGGAAGCTCGCGGCCGTCAGCTCCGGCTGGTAGACATAGCCCACGGAGAGCACGTCGCCCCCGATATAGAGATTGCCGGGGACGCCGATCGGGCAGGGCGCCATCTCGCCGTCCAGGACCAGGTAGCGGGCGTTGTCGATCGGCCGGCCGTAGGGGATGCTCGGCCACGCCGGGTCCACGCGGCCGATCGGATACACGTTGGACCACACGGTCGCTTCGGTGGCGCCGCCCAGGCTGACCACCCGCGTCCCGGGGAAGGCGGCGCGCACCTGGTCCGGCAGGCGGACCGGGATCCAGTCGCCCGAGAGCATGGCGAGCCGCAGCGGTCTCGGCAGGCCGTCGCCGGGGAAGAGCGGAGCGAGCTGCTGGAGCGCCGCCGGCGCCGAGTCCCAGATCGTGACCGGCTCGTCGCGCAGGATCGCCGCGAGCCGGCCGGGGTCGCGCAGGGCGGTTTCGGGCGCCACGTGGATCGTCCCGCCGGCGGCCAGCGTCCCGAAGAGGTCGTAGACCGACAGGTCGAAGCCGAGCGAGGTCACGAAGAGCAGCCGGTCGTCCGGGCCGACTCCCATGGTTTCGTTGACCCAGCGGATCAGGTTGAGCACCGGCCGGTGCTGGACGCCGATGCCCTTGGGCAGGCCGGTCGATCCCGAGGTGTGGATCACGTAGGCGAGGTCGTCCGCCGACGCCAGGGCCGGCGGGCGGCCGGCCGGCTGAGCGTGCCACGCGGTCCAGAGGCGCTTCTTCCCGTTGCCGTCGCCCGGCTTCAGGATGACTTCATAGCGGAACCGCAGCTCATTGTCGAAGCCCGTCTCGCGATGCAGAACCGTCGCCTCTCCGAGATCGCGGAAGATATCCTCATCCAGCCACATCTCGCGGCCCTGGTACGGCCGGCCCGCCTCCGCGAGCGACTGCCGAAATTCGGCCTGGCGCCGGGCGTCGGGCACGTCGGCGACGAGCAGCGCGCCGCCCGGGGCGAGGAGACGGAGCGCCTTCTCCGTCACCGACTCCAGGTAGAGCGGCCCGGGGAAGAACTGGACCGTGCTGGCGAGGACGATCAGGTCGAAGGTGCCCGGAAGATCGTCGATCTCGTGCGCGAAGCCGGTGCGAAGCTCGACGTTCCGGAGCTCCTCCGCGCGCGCCCGGTTGCGCTCCTGGGTGAGCGGCGACGGGTCGAGGGCCACCGCATGGGCGACGCGCGGCGCGATCTCCCAGAACAGGAGCCCGGCGCCGGCGCCGATCTCCAGCACCCGGGCGTCCGGCCGCAGCCAGGGCTCGGCGAGCGCGAGCACGCGGTCGCGGTACTCCTCCACCTCGGCGCGGCTGAACGGCTGGCCGGTGTAGCTGCTCACGAAGCCGCCGGCCGTGACCTCGTCCGTGGCGCGCTCGGCGACGAAGTCCCAGAGCGCTTCGACCTCCCGGGCGTCGAGCGGCTCGGGCGGCGGCTTCGGCGCTTCCACGTCCAGGCAGACCACGTCCGCCAGCGGCAGCCGCCAGCGCGCGTCGAGCACGGCGGGCAGCCGCTCGGAGCGCACCACCGCCACCGGCGCCCGCGACGCGGCGAGGATCGCCTCGGCCCGGTCCGCCGGCCAGGAGGGATCGAGCGGCAGGTAGTGGCCGCCGGCCTTGAGGATGCCGAGCACGGCGACGATCATGTCGAGCGAGCGCTCCATCCAGACCGCCACCGGCACGCCCGGACCGACGCCACAATCCCGGAGAAGCCGGGCCAGGCGGTTCGAGCGCTCCTCCAGGGCCCCGTAGGTCAGGCTCTCGCCTTCCCAGACCGCCGCGAGCGCGTCCGGCTGGCGGTCGGCGCGCTCCTCGAACAGGCGGTGGATCGTCCCCGCCTCCAGCCTCCTGGCCGTGTCGTTCCACTCGCGGACGATCTGCTGGCGCTCCTCCGCGGACAGCAGGGCGGCCTCGGCCAGCCGGCCGCGCGGTCGGCTCACGAGGTCGCCGAGCAAGTGCTCCAGGTGCCGGGCGTAGCGCGCCGCCGTGGGCGGGTCGAAGAGGTCGGAAGCGTACTGGAGCAGGCCGGAGAGCCGGCCCGCATCCTCGACGAAGACGAAGGCGAGATCGAACTTCGAGACGCCGGTCGCGACCTCCTCCGAGAGGAGCCGGACGTCTCCGAGGTCCGTTTCGGGGAGCGGCGCGTTCTGGAGCGCCAGGGCGACCTGGAAGAGCGGCGACCGGGACAGGTCGCGCTCCGGGTGCAGCTCGTCCACCAGCTTCTCGAACGGCACGTCCTGGTGCGCGTAGGCGCCGAGGCTCGCCTCCCGCACCTGGCGCAGCAGGTCGCGGAAGGTCTCGGCGCGCGACAGGTCGGCGCGCAGGACCAGGGTGTTGACGAAGAAGCCGATCAGCTCCTCGGTCTCGATCCGGTTGCGGTTCGCGATCGGCGAGCCGATCGTCAGGTCGTTCTGGCCCGAGAGGCGCGAGAGCAGCGCGAACAGGCCGGCGGCCAGGACCATGAACGGGGTCACGCCCTCCTGCCGCGCCAGCTCCAGGACGCGGCGCGTCAGCTCCCCGTCGAGGCCGAAGGCGTGCTCGGCGCCGCGCTGGGTCTGGACCGGCGGCCGCGGGTGGTCGGCCGGCAGCTCCAGCGCCGCGGGCGCGCCGCGCAGGCGCTCGCGCCACCAGGCGATCTGCCGCGCGAGCACCTCGCCCGCGAGCCAGCCGCGCTGCCAGACCGCGAAGTCGGCGTACTGCACCGCCAGCTCCGGCAGGGTCCGGCCGGCGTAGAGCGCGTTGACCTCGCGCACCAGCAGGCCCAGGGACCAGCCGTCCGTGACGATGTGGTGGAAGTCGAGCAGCACAACGCTGCGCTCCGCCGCCAGCTCCACCAGGACGGCGCGCCGGAGCGGTCCGCGGGCGAGGTCGAACGGCTGCGTGGCCCCGGCCGTGGCGATCCGCCGCGCCTCGGGCTCCCGGCGGCCTTCCGGCAGCCCGCGGAGATCGACCTCCGGCAGAGACACCTCGAACGCCGGCAGGATCACCTGGACCGGCCCGCCGTCCTGTTCGGCGAAGACCGTGCGCAGCACCTCGTGGCGCCGGACCACTCCGGACAGGGCGCCGGCGAGGCGCCGCCGGTCGAGCCGGCCCTCGGCGGTCAGAGCCAGCGGGACGTTGTAGGCCGAGCCGCCGGACTGCAGGCGGTCGAGCACCCAGAGCCTCTCCTGGGCGAAGGAGAGCGGCAGGTCGCCGGTGCGGGACACCGGCCGGATCGGCGGCGCGGCCGGCGCGCCCTCGGCGTCGAGCACCGCCGCGGCCATGGCGGAGAGCGTCGAGGCCTCGAAGAGGCGCCGCAGCGGCAGATCGACCCCAAACGCCTCGCGGATCCTCGAAGCCACCTGCGTGGCGAGGAGCGAGTGCCCGCCCAGCTCGAAGAAGTCCTGATGGGCGCCCACGCGCGCCACGCCCAGCACCTCGGCCCAGATCGTCGCCAGTAGCTCCTCGGCCGGCGTGCGCGGCGCCACGAAATCTCCGCCGTCCGCGGCCCCCTCCTGCGGCTCGATGCGCGCCAGGGCCCGGCGGTCGAGCTTGCCGGTGGCGGTGAGCGGCAGCGCGTCGATCACCGCCCAGGCCGTGGGCACCATGGGATCGGGCAGGCTCGCGGCCAGGAACGCGCGCAGCTCGCCGAAGGCCGGCGCTTTGACTCCCTCTCGGAGCACGACGTAGGCCACCAGCCGGCGCGAGGCCGAGCCTTCGCCCCGCACGGAGACTGCCGCGGCGGCGGCCTGCTGCACGGCCGGGTGGCGGGCGAGCACCGTCTCGACCTCGAACAGCTCGACCCGGTGGCCGCGGATCTTGACCTGCGAGTCGCCGCGGCCGAGGAATTCCAGGACACCATCCGTCCGCCGCCGCGCCAGGTCGCCCGTGCGGTACATGCGGTCGCCGGGCGCCCAGCCCTCCGCCCAGGGGAACGGATCGGGCAGGAAGCGCTCGGCCGTGAGCCGGGGCCGGCGCAGGTAGCCCCGGGCCAGGCCCGCGCCCGCCACCCAGATCTCGCCGGCCACGCCCAGGGGCACCGGGTTCAGGTCCGGGTCGAGGACGTACACCCGCGCATGGTCGATGGGCCCGCCGATCGGCGGGCGCTCCGGCCAGGCCGCCGGGTCGCCCGACAGGCGGAGCCAGGTCACGGCGTGGGTCTCGGACGGGCCGTAGTGGTTGTGCAGCTCGGCGCCGGGCAGGCGGCTGAACATGGCCGCCACCTGCGGCGTGACGTAGAGCTGCTCGCCCGCGCTCATGACCTCCCGCAGGCTCGACGGGAAGGCTCCTTCGAGCCCGGCCATGGCGAGCTGTTGGAGGGCCACGAACGGCAGGAACAGGCGCTCGACGCGCTCCTCGGCCAGGAGCCGCGCCAGGGCCGATGGATCGCGGCGCACGTCCTCGGAGACCAGGACCAGCGTGCCGCCGGCCCACAGGGTCGAGAAGATCTCCTGGAACGAGACGTCGAAGGAGAGCGAGGTGAACTGGAGCGTCCGCCCCGCCTTCGCCGCCGAGGTGCGCTGCTGCCACTGGAGCATGGCCGTGATCGCCGCGTGGGTCATGGCCACGCCCTTGGGACGGCCGGTGGAGCCCGAGGTGTAGATGAGGTAGCAGAGGTTGGAGGCCCTCACCCCCGGCCCCTCTCCCAGCCGCACACCCGGACCACCGGGAGAGGGGAGATCGGCAACAGGCAGCGTCTCCTCCATTTGCAGGATGGTCCCGACCGCCGGCGCCTTCTCCGCCAGCGCGCCGTGCGTCACCACGACCGGCGCCTTGGCGTCCTCCAGCATCAGCCGCAGGCGATCGGCGGGCCAGGTGGGGTCGAGCGGCAGGTAGGCGCCGCCGGCCTCCAGGACGCCGAGGACGGCCGCCAGCATGTCCGTCGAGCGCTCCAGGAAGAGGCCGACCGGCACGTCCGGCCCGACGCCCAGGGTGCGGAGACGGACGGCCAGGGAGCGCGCGCGGGCCATCAGGCCGGCGTAGGTCAGGCTCTCCGCGCCGTCCACGACCGCCACGGCGTCCGGCGTCCTCTCGGCCTGGGCGGCGACGCCCTCGTGGACCAGGAGCGGCGCCGGATGTGGGACGAGTGGCCGGGTCCAGGCTGCCAGCTCCGCCCGCTCGGCTTCGGTCAACAGCGGCAGCTCGGAGAGGCGCCGGCCGGGGTGCTCGACCGCGCCGGCGAGCAGGGTCCGGAGATGGCCGACCATCCGGTCCACGGTCGCCGCGTCGAACAGGTCGCGGGCGTACTCCAGGACGCCGGCCGCTCCGCCCTGATCTTCCGCGAGCATCAGGGTCAGGTCGAACTTGGCCGTGCCCGTGTCCACGTCCTGCAGCCCGGCCTCGATCTCGGACAGGGCCGGGCGCGCCGCCTCCTTCTGGAGCACGAGCATGGTCTGGAAGAGCGGGTTGCGGCCGGTATGGCGGTCCGGCGCCAGCTCCTGCACGAGCTTCTCGAACGGGACGTCCGGGTGCGCGTAGGCGTCGAGCGCCGCGGCGCGCACCCGCCGGCCCAGCTCGCGGAAGGCCGGATCGCCCGACAGGTCGAGCCGCAGGGCCAGCGTGTTGGTGAAGAAGCCGATCAGCCCCTCCAGCTCCAGCCGGCCGCGGTTCGCGATCGGCGAGCCCACGACCACGTCCTCCTGGCCGGTGTACCGGGAAAGCAGGGCCTGGAACCCGGCGAGGAGCGCCATGAAGGTGGTCCAGCCGTGGCGCCGCGCCAGCTCCGCCAGGCCGCCGTACAGATCAGGAGCCAGCTCGGCCGGCCGCCGGCCGCCGCGCGTGCCCATGCCCGGCGCGGGCGGCCGGTCGTAGGGCAGCTCCAACAATTCCGGAGCGCCCGCGAGCGCCCGGCGCCAGTGCGAGACCTCGCGCTCCAGCACCTCGCCCGACAGCCAGCTCCGCTGCCAGCGCGCGTAGTCCGGATATTGGATCGGCAGCTCCGGCAGCGGCGACGGCTCGCCGCGCGAGAACGCGCCGTGGATCGCGCCCAGCTCGCGCATCAGCACGCCGAGCGACCAGGCGTCCGAGACGATGTGGTGCATCACGACCGAGAGCAGGTGGTCCTCCGGGCCCAGCCGCAGGAGCCGGGCGCGGACCAGCGGCCCGGTCTCCAGGTCGAACGGCCGGCAGGCCTCCTCGTCGAGCAGCCGCCGGACCTCGGCCTTCGCATCCGGCGCGTCCGGCAGGCCGGAAAGATCCTCGACCGGCAGCGCGAAGCCGGCGGGCGGCTCGACGACCTGCACCGCCGACCCGCCGCGGGCGTGGAACACGGTGCGCAGCGCCTCGTGGCGGCGGACGATCTCGGCCAGGGTCCGCGCCAGGACGTCCACCCGCAGCGGGCCGCGCAGACGCAGGGCGCCCGGCACGTGGTAGGCGTCGTCCGGCTCGAGCTGGTGCAGGAACCAGAGACCCTCCTGGGTATAGGAGAGCGGCGCCTCCGCCCCCTCCTCGCGGACCAGCGGAGGCGGGACGACGCCGAGGCTCGCCTGCCGGCGCGCCGTCTCCAGGCGCTCGGCCAGGGTTTCGGGAGTCGGCGCCTCGAACAGCGCGGTCAGCGGCAGCTCGACGCCGAGCACTGACCGCACCCGCGAGGCCAGCCGCGCCGCCAGGAGCGAATGGCCGCCGAGGTCGAAGAAGCCATCCCGCGGCCCCACCGCCGGTACCTCCAGCAACTCGGCGAAGAGGCCGGCCAGGATCTCGGCGACCGGCGAGACGGGCGAGGAGGCCGCGGCGTCCCCGCTCCCCGCCTCGGCCTCCGGCTCGGGCAGGGCGCGGCGGTCCAGCTTGCCGCTCGGGGTCGTCGGCATCGTCTCCAGCCGTACGAAGAAGGACGGCACCATGGCCTCCGGCAGGCCGCGGCGCAGGAAGGCGCGCAGCTCGGCCGGGGTCACGGCGTCGGAGGTCCGCGGCGTCCACCAGGCCACCAGCCGGCCGTTGCGGCGCTCGTTCCAGACAGCCACTGCCGCCGTGGCCACCGCCGGGTGGCGCAGGAGCGCCGCCTCGACCTCGCCCGGCTCGATGCGCACGCCGCGCAGCTTGACCTGGCTGTCGGCCCGGCCGCGCAGCTCCAGGTTGCCGTCGGGCAGGTAACGCGCCAGGTCGCCGGTGCGGTAGAGCCGCTCGCCGTCTCCATGCGGGTCGGGCACGAAGCGCTCGGCCGTGAGATCCGGCCGGCCCAGGTAGCCGCGGGCCACGCCGGGGCCGCCCACGCACAGCTCCCCGACGGCGCCGGTCGGGACCGGCAGTTGGTCGCGGTCCAGGAGATGGATGCTCGCGTTGGCGATCGGCCGGCCGATCGGCACCCGGTCCGGCTCCTGGCCGGGCGCGCAGACCCAGCGGGTGGTGTCGATCGAGATCTCGGTCGGGCCGTACTGGTTGTCGAGCGGCACCAGGAGGCGGGCCAGGAAGCGGTCGCGCAGCTCGGGCGTGAGCGCCTCGCCGCCGGAGAAGACCTGGCGCAGCGACGAGCACTCCTCCACCCCCTCCTCACGCAGGAAGAGCTCGAGCATCGACGGCACGAAGTGGACGATCGTGACGCCCCGCTCGCGGATGGTCCGCAGGAGATAGCCCGCGTCCTGGTGGCCGCCGGGCCGGGCCAGCACGAGGCGTGCCCCGGCGAGGAGCGGCGCGAAGATCTCCCAGACCGAGAAGTCGAAGGTGAACGCCGCCTTCTGGAGGACGGCGTCGTCCGGGCCGAGGCGATAGATCTGCTGCGCCCAGAGCAGGCGGTTCACGAGACCGCGGTGCGGCAAGGCTACGCCCTTCGGGCGGCCGGTGGAGCCCGAGGTGAAGAGGATGGCGGCGAGGTTGTCGGGAGAAGAGAAGACCCCTCCCCGTCCCTCCCCCGCTTCGCGGGAGAGGGCGCCACCGCCCTTCCCATCTATCGCCACCACCGCGGTGTCGGCAGGGAGAGGGGGCAGGCGGTCTCGGAGGCATTCCAGGGTGACGACAACGAGCGTCCGGGCTTCTTCTATCATCCCGGCGAGGCGCTCGGCGGGCTGGTCGGGGTCGAGCGGCACCCAGGCGCCGCCGGTCCGGAGGATGCCGAGCAGACCCACGATCATCTCCGGCGAGCGCTCGGCGAAGAGGCCCACGGCCGTCTCGGGGCCGACGCCCAGGGCGCGCAGGCGGGCCGCCAGGCGGCTCGACTCCCGGTCCAGCTCGCTGTAGGTGAGCTGCCGGTCCTCGGCGAGGACGGCGGGGGCGTCCGGGTCGCCCTGGACCAGGTCGTGGAGGCAGAGATTCTTCACGGGCGCCGCCGTGTCGTTCCACTCGGCGGCGAGCTGCCAGACCTGGGCCTCGGAGAGGAACGTCAGCGCGGAGACGGGCCTCTCCGGATCGGACGCAGCGGCGTCGAGCAGAGCCCGGAAGTGCTCCAGCAAACGGACCGCCGTCGGGTCGTCGAACAGGTCGGTCCGGTGCTCCAGGGTGCAGGTCACCCGCTCCGCGCCTTCCAGGATCGACATCGTCAGCTCGAACTTGGCGGTGGTGCCCTCGTACTCGTCCAGCCGCGTCTCCAGGCCGGACAGGCGGGCCTGCCCCCCCTGGGAGCTGAGGAACGCGAGCATGGCCTGGAAGACCGGCGAGCGCGCCAGGTCGCGCTCCGGCTGAACCTCCTCCACCACGCGCTCGAACGGCACGTCCTCGTTCGCCTGAACGGCCAGCATCCGGTCGCGCAGCCGGCGCACCAGCTCCCCGAAGCCCGGCCGGCCCGCGAGCGGCGCCCGCACCGCCAGGGTGCTCACGAAGAAGCCGATCAGGTCCTCGGTCTCGCGCCGGCCGCGGCCCGCCGAGGGGATGCCCACCGCGAAGTCGTCCTGGCCGCCGTAGCGCGAGAGGAGCGCCATGAAGCCGCCCAGGAGCGCCGTGAACAGCGTCGCTCCCTCGCGGCGCGCCCGCTCGCGCAGCCGGCCGACGAGCGGCGCCGGCAGGTCGAGGCTCCGCGCCGCGCCCTGACGGCCCTGGACCATCGGCCGTGGCCGGTCGGTCGGAATCTCCAGCGCCGGCACGCCGTCCAGCTCGCGGCGCCAGAAGTCGAGCTGGGCTTCCAGGGCCTCGCCGGCCAGGGCGCGGCGCTGCCAGACCGCCCAGTCCACGTAACGCAGCGGGAGCGGCGGAAGAGCCGCCTCCCGGGCCTCGACCGCGGCGTCGTAGAACGCTGTCAGGTCGCGCAGCAGCACCTGGAGCGACCAGCCGTCCGCCGCGATGTGGTGCAGCGTGGCGACCAGGACGTGCTCCTCCGCGGACAGCCGCAGCAGGAGGAAGCGCGCCACCGGGCCCGCCTGGAGATCGAACGGCCGCGACACCTCCGCGCCGATCGCCTCCCGCGGCTCGCCGGAGGCCAGGTCGCGCCGCTCCAGCCGGGCCGGCCCCGGCGGCCCCGGCGCCAGCACCACCTGCACGGGCTCGCCGTCCGCCTCGGCATAGACGGTGCGGAGCGGCTCGTGGCGGCGCACCACCTCGTCCAGGCTCGCCTCCAGGGCGTCGGCGTCGAGCCGGCCCGACAGGCGCAGGGCCACGCCGAGGTTGTAGGCGGCGCTCCCGGGCTCCAGCCGGTCGAGCAGCCAGAGCCGCTGCTGGGCGAAGGAGAGCGGATACGGACCCTCGGCCGGAGCCGGCGGGATGGCCTCCCCGGCGACTCCGCCCTCTGACAGCCGCGCGGCCAGGGCGGCCACGGTCGGCGCCTGGAACAGCGTTGCCACCGGCAGCTCGATCCCGAGCGCCTCGCCGAGCCGGAACATCGCGCGCACCGCGAGCAGCGAGTGGCCGCCGAGCTCGAAGAAGTTGTCGTGCGCGCCCACGCTGTCGAGCCCCAGGACCTCGCGGAACACCGCCGCCACCCGTTCCTCGGCCGCGTTGCGCGGCGCCACCGTGTCCGCGTGCCCGGCGCGGGACGGCGCCGGCAGGGCCTTGCGGTCCACCTTGCCGTTCGGCGACAGCGGCAGGGCGTCGAGCACCACCCAGGCCGTGGGCACCATGAGGCCGGGCAGCAGCCCGCGCAGGTGGGCCGCCAGCTCCGGCACCCGCTCCTCGCCGCCGCTCTCGAGGACCGCGTAGCCCACCAGGCGGGCCCCCTCCGGCCCGTCGGAGCGCAGCGCCGCCGCGCACTGCCGGACGGCCGGGTGGCTCGCCAGCGCGGCCTCGATCTCGCCCAGCTCGATGCGGATGCCGTGCAGCTTCACCTGGTGGTCGAGCCGGCCCAGGAAGTCGATCTGGCCGTCCGGCATCAGGCGCACCCGGTCGCCCGTGCGGTACATGCGAGCGCCGGGCGGACCGAACGGATCGGGCACGAAGCGGGCCGCGGTCAGCTCCGGCCGGCCGAGATAGCCGCGCGCGAGGCCGTCGCCGGCCAGGCAGAGCTCGCCATGCACGCCCGCCGGGACCAGCTCGCCGCGCGGTCCGAGCACGCGCGCCCGGGTGTTGGCGAGCGGCCGGCCGATGGTGACGAGCCGGGCGCCGCGCGGCACGACCGTCCACGTGGAGTAGGTCGTGTCCTCGCTCGGACCGTAGAGGTTGACCACCCGCTCGATCCCGGGATGGGCGTAGATGCGCTCCGCCAGCTCGGGCTTGAGCGCCTCGCCGGCCAGGTTGACGGTCCGCAGGCCGGCGGGCAGGCGCTTGTCCACCAGCTCGGCCATGGGCGACGGCACGGCGTTGACCAGGGTGACCTCGCCGATCGCCGCGAGCTGCGGCAGGCCGATCACGTTGGGCGCCAGGATCACCCGGCCGCCCATGGCGAGCGGCACGAAGATCTCCCAGATGGACAGGTCGAAGCAGACCGACGTGGCCGCGAGCACGCCCTGGAGGTCCTCGGGCGGGAACGTCGAGAGCGACCACTGGACGAGCGTCACCGCGCTGCGATGCTCGATGCCCACCGGCTTCGGACGGCCGGTCGAGCCCGAGGTATAGATGACGTAGGCGAGATGGTTTGATCCCGTTCCCCCTCTCCCCGTCCCTCTCCCCCGTTCCGGTGGAGAGGGCGCCCCCTCCCGAACCTCTTCCAGCAGGAGGGTGGGGCCGGAGAAGAAACGGAGGCGGTCGGCCAGGATGGACTCGGTGAGCAGCAGCCCGGCCTGGGCGTCCTCCAGCATCAGCTCCAGGCGGTCCTGCGGATAGGCCGGATCGAGCGGGACGTAGGCGGCCCCGGTCTGCAGGATGCCCAGGATGGCCGCGATCAGGTCCGGCGTCCGATCGAGGCATAGACCGACGCGGTCCTCGGGCCCAATGTCCAGGGATCGAAGCCGCGCGGCGACGGCCGCGGCCCGGTCCATGAGCCCGCGGTAGGTCAGGCGCTCCGTCTCCCCCACCACGGCGACCGCGTCGGGCGTGCGCTCGGCCTGGGCGGCCACGAGGTCGTGCAGGCAGAGCCCGCGTGGGAAGTCGGTCCGGGTGTCGTTCCACTCCGCGATCGCCTGCTGGCGCTCGGGAGCGGTGAGGAGAGGCAGGTCCGAAAGGCGGAGGGCCGGATCCAGGCCTTCGATCAGCGTCCGCCAGTGGCCGAGGAGGCGGTCGATCGTGACCGGCTCGAAGAGCGCGGCGGCGTGCTCGGCCAGCACGTCCCAGCCGCCGTCCGGCCGCGGCGACACGGCGGCGAGGAGGTCGAACTTGGCGGTGCCGGTCTCGGTCCGCCGCGGCTCGAACGAGAGGCCGTCCGCGGTCCTCGCCGGCAGCGCCTCCTCCAGCACGAGCATGGCCTGGAAGAGCGGGTTCTGGGACAGGTCGCGGTTGGGCTGCAGCTCCTCGACCAGGCGCTCGAACGGGATGTCCTGGTGCGCATAGGCGCCGAGGCAGGCCTCCCGCACCCGGGCCAGGAACGTGCGGAGGTCAGGGTCGTCGCCGGTCCGGGCGTCCAGCACCAGCGTGTTTACGAACAGGCCGATCAGCCGCTCCACCTCGGGCCGGCGGCGGTTCGCCACCGGCGAGCCCACCGGGATGATCTCCTCGGCGGTGTAGCGCGAGAGGAGCGCCTGGAATGTCGCCAGGACCGCCATGAAGAGGGTCACGCCCTCGCTCCGCGCCAGGCGCTCCACGGCCGCCACCGTCTCCGCGGGAATGGAGATCGACCGGACCGCGCCGCGCGGGTCGCGCACCGCCGGCCGCGGCCGGTCCGCGGGCAGCTCCAGCACCGGCAGACCGGCCAGTCGTCCGCGCCAGTACGCGAGCTGCCGCTCCAGCACCTCGCCCTCCATCCACTCGCGCTGCCAGACCGCATAGTCGGCGTACTGCACCGGCAGCTCCGGCACCGGCTGTCCTGCGTAGAGGCTCGCCAGCTCGTCCAGGAACAGGTCGAGCGACCAGCCGTCCGAGGCGATGTGGTGGAAGTTGACGAGGAGCCAATGCTCTTCCGGCCCGA
Organism: Acidobacteriota bacterium; assembly: GCA_040349255.1. Taxonomy (GTDB): domain Bacteria; phylum Acidobacteriota; class Thermoanaerobaculia; order Multivoradales; family UBA5704; genus DATMER01. The sequence continues at coordinate 48,483 of JBEQUE010000191.1, forward strand.
GCTTCAGCAGAGTCGCCCGGACCACCGGCCCCCGCTCCAGGTCAAAAGGCCGCCGCGCCTCTTCCGCCGCCCACCGGTCCGCTTCTTCCGCGGAAAGCTCGATCACCGGCAGCTCGGCGGCGGCCGGAGCGGCGCTCTGCGCAGGCTCGCCGCCCCGCATTTCATAGACCGTCCGCAGCACCTCATGCCGGTCGAGAATCTCTCCGAACGCCGCGGTCAACCGCTCCACGTCGAGCGGCCCCGAGAGACGCACCTCGCCCGGCACATTGTAGGCCGCGGTCCCGGGCTCGAGCTGCTCCAGGAACCAGAGCCGGCGCTGAGCAAAGGAGAGCAGCAGGAAGTCAGTCCGGGGGATGGTCAGGATGGGAGGAGCCGGGGACGCTCCGGCGATCCGCTCGGCCAGCGCCGCGACCGTAGGCGCCTGGAACAGGGCGCTCACCGGCAGGTCCACGCCGAAGACGCGCGAGACCCGCGCGGTCACCCGGGTGGCGAGGAGCGAATGCCCGCCCAGCGCGAAGAAGTCGTCGTGGATGCCGACCCGCTCGCGCCCGAGCAGCCCGGCGAAGATCCCGGCCAGCAGCTCCTGGTCCGGAGTCCGCGGCTCGTCCAGGGTCCCGGAGATAGGCGCCTCGGCCTCGGCGATGCGGCGGGCGAGAGCGGCGCGGTCCACCTTGCCGTTGGCGTTCAGGGGCAGCGCGGGCAGGGCCAGCCAGGCCGACGGGATCATGGCCTCCGGCAGGCGCTCGCGCAGGTAGGAACGCAGGTGATCGGGCAGCGCGGGAGCCACGAACGCGACCAACCGCCGCTCCTCTCCCGCCCCCGGAGCCAGCACCGCCGCCTCGCGGATCCCGGGATGGGCGGCCAGCACCGCCTCGATCTCGCCGGGCTCGATGCGGACTCCGCGGATCTTCACCTGGTCGTCGATCCGGCCCAGGAACTCGAGCTCCCGGTCCGGCCGCCAGCGCACCAGGTCGCCCGTCCGATACAGGCGGGAGCCCGGCTCGCCGAGCGGGTCCGGCACGAAGCGCTCCGCCGTGAGGTCCGGCCGGCCCAGGTAGCCCCGGGCCAGCACGCCGCCCAGGCCGAGCTCGCCGGGCACGCCGACGGGCTGCGGGTTGCCGTGGCGGTCGAGCACCCGGGCCACGCGCCCCGGGAGCGCCCGGCCGATCGGCACCGGCCCGGACTCGTCCGGTCGCATCTCGTGGAAGATGGCGGAGACCACGGCCTCGGTGGGACCGTAGCCGTTGAGCACCTGCACCCCGGCGAGAGGCGACCGGCTCCAACGCCGGGCCGTCTCCGGCAGGATCTCCTCGCCGCCGATCGGGATCACCCGCAGGCTCGGAGGCCGGGTCTCCGCCTCCTGGACCCAGCGGGAGAAGACGGCCGTCGCCTGGTCCGTGACCGTGACGCCGTGCCGGACGATCGCCTCCTCCAGCTCCCTCGGCCCCCAGACCTCCGGTCCGCGCAGGACCAGCGTCGCGCCGTTCAGCAGGGCCGTGAAGATCTGCTCGACCGACGTGTCGAACCCGGCGGACGAGAACTGGAGGACCCGGTCGTTCTCCCCGATCCCATAGAGCCGCGAGACGGTCAGGAAGTGCTCCGCGGCCGCCGCGTGGGGTACGGCCACGCCCTTGGGTCGGCCGGTCGAGCCGGAGGTGTAGATCACATAGGCGGTGTTGTCCGGCAGAGCGCATCCCTGGCGCTCTCCCCTCTCCCCCTGGGAGAGGGGCCGGGGGTGAGGGTCCACCACTACCGCCGCCCCGGCATCCTCCAGGATGAACCTCCGCCGCTCCTCCGAATGGTCCGGCTCCAGCGGCAGGTAGACGCCGCCAGCCGCGAGGATTCCAAGCACGCCGACGATCAGCTCCGCCGAGCGCTCCACGGCCAACCCCACCGGAACCTCCGGACCGACGCCCATCTCCCGCAGGCGGACCGCCAGCGCTTCGGCCCTCGCCATCAGCTCGGCGTAGGTCAGCCGGTCCTCTCCCACGACGACCGCCGTGGCGTCCGGCCGGCGCTCGGCCTGCTCCCTCACCAGCTCGTGAAGGCTGCGGTCCGTGCGCATCCCGGACGGCACGATCCGGTCGCGGAGAACCTCCTCGCGCTCGGCCGGGGACAGTAGCGGCAGATCGGACAGGCGCCGGTCCGGGGCCGCCACGGCCGCTTCGAGGAGCGTCCGGAGATGGCCGAGCATCCGCTCCGCCGTGGCGGCGTCGAAGAGGTCGGCGTTCAGCTCCAGAGACAGCCCGAGGCCGCCTGAAGGCAGCTCCGCGGCGTTGAGGCCGATCTCGAACTGCGCCCGGCGCTCCGGCAGCGCCACGGACTCCAGCTCTAGCCCGCCGAGCGAGATCCGCACACCGCTCTCCCCGAGCGCGAAGGCGGGCAGGTTGGGATCGTCCCCGGGCCGTCGCTGCTGGAGCGCGAGCATGGCCTGGAAGAGCGGCGTGCGAGCCGGATCGCGCTCCGGCCGCAGGCGCTCGGCCGCGAGCGCGAACGGATAGTCGGCGTGCTCCAGCCCCGCGAGCGCCGTCCGCCGCGTCCGTTCCAGGAGCGTCCGGAACGACGGGTCGCCCGAAAGATCGGCGCGCAGCGCCACCGGGTTCACGAAGTAACCCACCACCCCGGCCCACTCCGGCGCGCCGCGCCCGGAGGTCGGCGCGCCCACCGCGAAGTCGTCCTGGTCCGCGTAGCGGCCGAGCTGCGCCTGGAACGCGGCGAGGAGCGTCGGGAAGAGCGTCGGCCCCAGCCGGCGCAGCCCGTCCGCGAGATCCGCGGGCAGCTCCGCGCCGCGGGCGAGCCCCATCCAGGTCTGCACCGCCGGGCGCGGCCGGTCCGGGGTCAGCTCCAGGTCGGGCACCCCGTCGAGCGCGTCGCGCCAGAAGGCCCAGCCGCGCTCGCCCGCGGGACCGGCCAGCCGCTCGTCCTGCCAGCGGGCGAAGTCGGCGTACTGTCGAGACAGAGGCGGAAGCTCCTCCTTGCCAAGCTCGCGGGCCATCACCGCCAGCGACCAGAAGTCCGCGACCAGGTGATGGACGACGAACAGCAGCACGTCTCCGGCAAGGCGGACGCGCAGCAGAGACCCATGGACCAGATCGAACGGCCGCCACGCCTCAGGCCCGACCTCCTCCACCTCGGCGAAGTCGATCTCCATTGCCGGCAGCACCCGCTGCACCGGCTCGTCGGCGACCGTCGGGAAGACCGTGCGGAGAGCCGCGTGGCGGTCCACGAGCCGGGCCAGGTCCTCACGGAACACCGCGACGTCCAGGCCCCGCACCCGCGCCGCCACGGCGATGTTGTAGGCCCCGCCCTCCGGCGCCAGGCGCTCCAGGAACCAGAGCGCCTTCTGCCCGACGGAAAGAGGACCCTCACCCCCCGGCCCCCTCTCCCGCTCCTCCCAGGCACACCCTCCCCGGGAGAGGGGGAGACTTGCTTCCAGGAGCCGCCCCGCCAGCGCGCGGACATCCTCGCCTTCCAGTAGCCCGGCCAGCGGCACCTCCACCCCGAGCGCCGACTCGACGCCGCCCTTGAGCTCCACCGCCGAGAGCGAGTCCAACCCCAGGGCGGTCAGCGGACGCTCAGGGTCTACAGCCGCGACCGGCACGCCGAGCGCCTCGGCGGCCCGCTCGCGCAGGAACGTTTCCAGGAGCGCCGCCCTCTCGTCAGGTGGGAGCGCCAGCAGCGCCTCGCGGGTCGGGGTCAACCCAAGGCCGGCTGGTTCAGATGGCTCCGAGACGAGCGCGCTCCGTCCCAGCACGGCCAGGTCGCCTGCAAGGTACCGCGCCCGGGCGGCGTGGCGCTGCACCTTGCCGCTCGACGTCTTCGGCACCGTGCCCGAGCGCACCAGGACCACCTCGTACGGCTGGACCTCGTGCTCCTCGGCCACCGCCCGGCGCACCGCCTCGGCAACCGCGTCCAGATCCTGGTCGCGCCGGCGCTCCACTTCCTGGATCAGGACGAGGCGCTCCTCGCCCGCAACCTCCGTGGAGAACGCCGCGCCGCCTCCCGGATGGACGTCCGGATGGGCGCGCTCCGCGGTCAGCTCGACGTCCTGCGGGTAGTGATTGCGCCCGCGCAGGATGATCAGGTCCTTGATCCGGCCCGTGACGAACAGCTCGCCGCCGTCCAGGATCCCGAGGTCCCCGGTCCGCAGATACGGACCCCATCCGGAGACATCATCCGCGAGCCGGGCCTGGAAGTCGCGCTCCGTGGCCTCGGGGTTGCCCCAGTAGCCGGCCGCCACGCTCGGCCCCGCGACCCAGATCTCGCCCTCCGCTCCCGGCGCCTGCTCCTCCAGTGTCCCGGGATCGGCGATCGCGATCCGCTGGTCCAGCCAGGCGTGGCCGGACCCCACGCGCGGCGGGTCGATCCTGGGCCCGCGTCCGGGCTCGCCGCCGCTCACGAAGAGCGTGGCCTCGGCGAGACCGTAGCAGGGGTAGAACGCTTCCCGGCGGAACCCGGCCGGCGCGAACGCCTCCGCGAAGCGCTCCAGGGTCGAGGCGCGCACCGGCTCGGCGCCGTTGAACGCCAGGCGCCAGCTCGACAGGTCGAGCCCGTCGGGCAAGGCCTTGCGCAGGCAGAGCTCGTAGGCGAAGTTCGGGCCGCCGCTCGTCGTGCCGCGGTAGCGGTGGATCGCCTCCAGCCAGCGGCGCGGGCGCTGGAGGAACGCGACCGGCGGCATCAGCACACAGCGCGCCCCGGCGTGAAGCGGCTGGAGCACGTTCCCGATCAGCCCCATGTCGTGGTAGAGCGGCAGCCAGCCCACCACGACCGAGTCCTCGTCCATGGCGAACGCCTCGCCGATCATCCGCTCGTTGTGGACCAGGTTGGCATGCGTGACCATCACGCCCTTCGGCGCGGCGGTCGAGCCGGACGTGTACTGGAGGAAGGCGACCGAGGACGGGTCGGGCTCGGGGAAGGCGTCCTCGCACGGCGGGAGCGCCTCCGTGTCGATCCAGCGGCTCCCAGCCAGCTCCGGCACGCGCTCCGTCAGGACGCCCGCAGCGGCCGCGATCGCGGACGTGGTCAGAGCCGCCCCGGGCGCGGCGTCTCGCGCGATCGAGCGCAGCCGGGACTGGGAGCGGTCGTTCAGGCGCGGCGGGTAGGCCGGCACCGCGATCACGCCGGCGTAGAGGCAGCCGAAGAAGGCGGCCACGAACTCCAGCCCCGGCGGATACAGCAGCAGCGCCCGGCCGCCCGGCGGGACCGACTCGCGGAGAGCGGCGGCCACGGCGCGCGCCCGGCTGTCCAGCTCGCCCCAGGTCAGACGGGAGGTCTCCGCCTCGCCGTCGCCGAGAAAGACATAGGCCTCGCGGCCGGGCTGCGCGGCGGCGCGCGCCTGGAGCATCCCGGCCAGCGTCGAGGGCCGGACTCCGGACGGGAAAAGCGCGGCGGTGGGCGTGAAGGATCGGGTCATGGATTCTCAGGGAGTGCGGCCGGACCTCCAAGCCGAGACAACGGGTTGTCCCGCATCGGGGATTCCCCCCGCACCTCTCTATATCGAAGGAAGCGTATACTTTCCTGCCTCCGCCGGGAGGCGGGAACGTCCACCCGCCTGCGTAATACGCAGGCAACGATCCCGGGACGCCTCCGTCCCCCGGACATGCCGGCCAGAAAGGAGACCCCAATGCAGGGCATCACCGAGAGACTCGAGGAAAACCCGCTCCGCAAGGAGCTGATCCATCATGCGTTCTTCAAGGAGGTCAAGACCCTCCCGCTGACCCGCGAGCAGGTCGGCGTCTTCCTGGGCCAGTGGTGGCATCCGCTGCACTACTTCCCGAACTTCCTCTCCCGGACCATCGACCAGGTCCCGGCCCTGGAGATGAAGACCGCAATCTGCAAGATCCTCAACGAGGAGCTGGGCGAAGGGAACCCGGCCCTGGCCCACGAGAGGGTCTACATCACGACCATGGAGGAGGCGGGCTTCGACCGCGCCACCGTGTCCGAGGCGCCGCCCTTCGAGGAGACCGGGCGGCTCGTCCAGCGCTACCGGGAGGCCTCGGCCGAGCGCCTGAGCGCCCTGGGCTTCGTCTATGGCACCGAGGTGGCGGACCTCGCCATGGTGGCCGGCATCGGCAACGCCGTGCGCCGCGTCTCGGGCCTCAAGGACCTCGCCTGGGTGGACATCCACGTCCAGCAGGAGCCGGGCCACGTCGAGCAGGCCAACGAGGCGCTGGAGGTCGGCTTCACCGCCGCCGACTTCGACCGCATCGTCGCCAGCGCCGAGGAGATGTGGCGCCTCTGGATCGCCTTCTTCGACCGCCTCCGCCAGGAGATGTTCAAGGAGGCGCCGCTCGAGGCCGTGGCGACCGCCTGACCCACCTGCCCCACCATCTCGGGGGGCGACGCTCCTACCGTCCCCCGAACGCCTTCTCGTCCAGCCATTTGAGGATGATCCGCAGCGCCTCGTCGCGGATCTCGTGGCCCATGCCTTCGATCTCCCGGTAGGTCATGGCGACGCCGTACGGGCGCAGGGTCTCGCGAGATTCGCGGGCGCGATCGACCGGCAGGCGGTCGTCTCTCGTGCCGTGGATCACGAGGACCGGAAAGCTCTCCTGCTCCGAGACCTTCGGCAGGGTCTCCGCGAGCGGCTCCGGGAACCAGGAGGCCAGGGCCACCAGGCCCGAGAAGTGAGCGGGGTCCCGCAGGGCCAGATCGTAGGCCATCGTGCCGCCCTGGCTGAAACCCATGACCACGAAGCGGTCGCGGTCGATCGGGTAGCGCTCCAGGGCCAGGTCGCGGAAGGCGCGCAGCGCGTCGGCCCCCTGGTTGAAGGCGTCGCGGTCCGGGATCTGCCCCGGGATCAGGGGAAACCAGCCGTAGCCTTTCATGCCGTAGCCGATCGGGATCTCCACCGGCCCCTGCGGACAGAGGACGAGCGCGTTCCCGCCGTGCAGGTGGGGCGCGATGCCGAGCAGGTCGTGGGCGTTGGCCCCCCAGCCGTGCAGCAGGAGGACCGTGGGAAAGGGACCGTCTCCCTTGGGGACGTGGGCGGCGTAGAGGAGCTTTCCATCCATGGCGGGCGAAGGATATACGAGTCCGCCTGTATTAGGATCTCCGCGAGGAGCAGGCATGGGAACCGTCCGAACCATCTGGCTCAAGCGATCCAAGCGCGGTCCCATGGACCCGAAGGAGACCGCCACGCTCGTCGCCGGCAAGGGGTTCGCGGGCAACGCCAACCAGGGCGGGCGGCGGCAGGTAATCCTCGTGTCCGAGGAGGGGTGGAGCGACGCCCTGGCCGAGCTCGGGGCCGCCGTCGATCCCGCCGCCCGGCGCGGCAACCTCCTGGTCTCCGGGATCGATTTCGAGGGCACGCGCGGCCAGGTGCTCCGCGTCGGCGACTGCCGGCTGCAGATCTGGACCGAGTGCATGCCCTGCGAGCGCATGGACGAGGCGCACCCCGGCCTTCAGAGGGCCCTCCGCCCTCACTGGCGCGCCGGCGCCTGCGCTCTGGTGCTCGACGGCGGCGAGGTGCGCGTGGGAGATCCCGTCTCATGGGAGACATGAGCTCCGCTCCCCCGCTCCTCTTGCGCGGCGGCACGGTCCTGACCCTCGACCCGCAGGCGACCGTCCTCCCCGGCGCGGATGTGCTCGTCGAGGGCGGGCGCATTCTCCTCGTCGGGCGCGTCGGCTCCGTGCCGTCTCTTCCTCCCGGCACCCGGGTGCTCGACGTCCCCGGCGATCTCGTCCTGCCCGGCCTGATCCAGGGCCACATCCACCTGGGCCAGACCTTCTTCCGCGGCCTCGCCGAAGGACGCCGGCTCCTCGCCTGGCTCCGCGAGCGCATCTGGCCGCTCGAAGCCGCCCACGACGACGAGAGCGCCTACTGGTGCTCCCTCCTCGGCGCGGCCGAATGCCTGCTCGGCGGCACCACGACCGTCCAGGATATCGGCATCGGCCCCGGCATCCAGGGGCTCCTGCGGGCCCTCGCCGACTCCGGCCTCCGCGCCTTCGCCGGCACCTGCCTGATGGACAGCGGCGAGGCCCTGCCCGACGGCCTGCGCCAGGAGACCGACCGCGCGCTCGCCGACGCCGAGGCCCTCGGCTCCGCCTTCGAAGGCTCCGGCGGCGGGCTCCTGCGCTTCGCGCTCAACCCGCGCTTCATCCTCTCCTGCTCGGACCCGCTCTGGGCGGGCATCCGCGACCTTGCGCTCCGGCACGGCTGGCCCGTGCATACCCACGCCCTGGAGCAGGAGGACGAGACCCACGCCGTGCGCCAGCTCAAGGGCGGGCGGGACGAGGTCGAGTACTTCGCGGACCAGGGTCTCCTCGCGACGAAGCTCCGCCTCGCCCACGGCGTCTGGCTCACCGCCGACGATCTCGCCCGCGTGCGGACCGCCCCCTGGAGCGTGGTCCACTGCCCGAGCTCGAACCTCAAGCTCGGCTCGGGTATCGCGGACCTCCTCGCCATCCGCCGTTCCGGCGTCCCCGTGGGCCTGGGCTGCGACGGCGCCGCCTGCAGCAACCAGCTCGATCAGTTGGAAGAGATCCGCCTCGCCGCCCTGCTCCAGAAGGTCAAGCACGGCCCGGACGCCTTCTCCGGTCTCGACGCCCTGCGCCTCGCGACCAGCGAGGGAGCGTGCGCCCTCGGGCTCCAGGACGAGATCGGCACCGTCGAGGAGGGCAAGGCGGCCGACCTGCTCGTGCTCTCCCTCGGCCGGCCCGAGATGTGGGCCGGGCCGCAGGTCGATCCGCACGACCTCGTGGCCTTCGGCGCCGGCCGCGCCGCGGTCCGCCACGTGCTGGTCGCCGGCCGGCCCCTTGTCGAGGACGGCCGCCTCGTCCACCTCGACCTGGAGGCGATCCTCCGGCAGTCCGACCGCCACCTGGCGGCGCTCGTGCGGCGGTCCGGGCTGGCTCTGTAGCCTGTGCTATCCTCCCCCGCCCGGAACAAAAGTCCCCACCCGGGGCGTTTCCACTCAAGACCATGCACAAACCGAACGATCCGGTCGCCAGCCGGCGGACCTTCGCCATCATCTCGCACCCCGACGCGGGCAAGACGACGCTCACCGAGAAGCTCCTGCTCTTCGGCGGCGCCATCCAGCTAGCCGGCGCCGTCAAGGCGCGCGGCGACGCCCGGCGCGCGCGCTCGGACTGGATGAACGTCGAGCGCGAGCGCGGCATCTCGGTCACCGCCTCGGTGATGACCTTCGACTACGACGGCTGCACCTTCAACCTGCTCGACACCCCGGGCCACGAGGACTTCAGCGAGGACACCTACCGCACGCTGACCGCGGTGGACTCCGCCGTCATGGTCATCGACGCGGCCAAGGGCATCGAGGCGCAGACGCGCAAGCTGTTCGAGGTCTGCCGCCTGCGCGACGTGCCGATCGTCACCTTCATCAACAAGCTCGACCGCGAGGGCCGCGACCCCTTCGAGCTGCTCTCCGAGATCGAGCAGTCGCTCCAGCTCCATGTCACCCCGGCCTCCTGGCCGATCGGCATGGGCCAGGCCTTCCTCGGCTGCTACGACCTGATCCACGACCGGCTCCTGCTGCTCGACCGCGGGCGCAACAACGTGGTGAGCGAGGGCGTGGTCTGCCACGGCCTCGACGATCCCAAGCTCGACGAGCTGCTGCCGGCCAACGCCGTGGCGAAGCTGCGCGAGGAGGTCGAGATGGCACGCGCGCTCTGCCCGCCGTTCGACCTCGAGTCGTACCGCGAGGGGCACCTGACGCCGGTCTACTTCGGCAGCGCGCTCAACAACTTCGGGGTGAAGGACCTGCTCGACGGCCTGGTCGAGGTGGCGCCGCCGCCCCGGCCGCAGCCGGCCGCCACCCGCACCGTCGATCCGTCCGAGGACCAGGTGAGCGGCTTCGTGTTCAAGATCCAGGCGAACATGGACCCCAAGCACCGCGACCGGGTGGCGTTCGTGCGCCTGTGCTCGGGCCGCTTCGAGCGCGGCATGAAGATGTTCCACATCCGGACCGGCAAGACCATGGCGGTGCACAACCCGGTGCTCTTCATGGCGCGCGACCGCGAGCTCGCCGAGGAGGCCTGGGCGGGCGACATTATCGGCATCCCGAACCACGGCACGCTGCGCATCGGCGACGCCCTGACCGAGGGCGAGGAGCTGCGTTTCACCGGCATCCCGAGCTTCGCGCCGGAGCTGCTCAAGAAGGTCCGCCCGGTGGACCCCATGCGCGCCAAGCACCTCGGCCGGGCGTTGCTCCAGCTCGCCGAGGAGGGGGCCGGCCAGGTGTTCAAGCCGAACCTGGGCACGGACTGGATCATCGGCGTGGCCGGCGCGCTCCAGTTCGAGGTGCTCGCCGACCGGCTGCGCACCGAGTACAACCTCGACGCCAGCCTGGAAGGCACCACGCTCTACACCGCCCGCTGGGTGGAGGCGGACGACCCGCTCCTGCTCAAGAAGTTCCTGCAGGCGAACCATGCCACCATGGCCGAGGACCACAACGGCGCCCCGGTCTTCATGGCGCGCAACGCCTGGCACCTCAAGAGCACCGGCGAGGACTGGCCGCAGATCCGGTTCCTCAAGACCAAGGAACAGGTCCAGTAGGTCGATCAGCCGCCGCTCTTCTCCACCTCTCCGATGATCTCGTGGAGAAGGCTGGGGCGGATGTGGAGCGTGGACCGGACAGGGATCGAACGGAGCAGGTCCAGAACCTCTTCCCGAGTCCTCTGGCGACGCCGGATGGCGCGCAGGAGAATTCCGATCGATCCATGGACCGGTACCTGAAGCGCCCTGGCCGCCAAGCGGGCCGCGGCATCATCCGTCAGCAGGATGGCTCCGGGATGATCGCGGACGCAGGCGAGCGCTTCCCGCTCGCCGAGATCCAGGGAGAGTGCCCTGAACATCGCTGCGAGGTCAGGTTCCTGAGGAGACGTCCCAGCCTGACGCTCAAGGCGGCAACGGCTCCCATCCAGGGCTCGCGGGCGATGACGCTGCACCTCGTTCCAGACCGCGTCGGGCACGAGGACCGAGGCGAAGTCCGCCAGCAGGTCCAGGGAGTCGAGCTCGTCGAGATGGATCAGTGGACCTGCGTCGGCGACAGCGATGACGTGCGGATCAGTCCCCGCCACGAAGGCCCCAGTCGACATCCTCGCGAATCATCTCTTCCATCAGGTCTTCGCGGTGGGTTTCGACGTACCGGCGCAGCGCCTCCAGAACCAGCTCATCCAGGTTCCGGAACCAGCCGGCCTCGACGAGCGATCGCATCTCGCCCAGGAGACGGGAAGGGACTTCGGTCTCGAGTGTCGTAGTCTGGGGATTGGAAGCCATGTTCAGGAGTCTCTGAGTTGTCCTCGATTCTGCTGGACGCGAGAGTGGCCGTCAACCATCGCCGCAGGTCCATGCAATTCTCTCCGCCGGGAGGGTTCCCGGGATGCCGCCGGGAAGGGTTCCGGGCGCGCCGGGGAGGCTCCCCGGAACGCCCGGAACCCAGCAGGAGCCCGAAGAGGACGATGCCGAGCGCGGCCGCGAGCAGCCCCGGCAGCAGGGCCCGACCGGCGCCTCCTCCGGCCAGCAGAAGGTCGCGCACCTCGGGCCTCGTGAGGCCGATCTCCAGGGCGGTCACGCCGGCCAGCCGGCTCCAGGCCCGGCGGCGGAAGGCGTCGGCGGTCAACCAGGCCAGACCGGGGAACTGCATCATCTGGTAGTGATACCAGGCGATCGGCGAGGCCAGCAGGGCCAGGGCGACCAGCGAGGCCAGAAGAGGGACGCGGTTCCCGGGATCAGCGAACCGGGCCACGAGGAGCAGCCCCGCCACGAGCACCACGCCCGCCGTGGCCGCCGATACCGCCCACCTCCAGTCGGGCAGGCGCAACGCCGTATGGTTGCCCGCCTCCCAATCCTTCGGGACCTCCCCGTCCGAAGGGCTGTACGTCAGCCGCAGCGCCGTGGCCGGAATCGACACGTTGAGCGGAGCCGGGGTGCCCATCCAGTATTTGGAATTCAGAGGACCCCAGGGCGGCGGGGTCAGCGCCATCAGCAGGAGCTGCGGAACAGCCACTCCCAGGACGGCAACGACGATCCCCGTCCATAGCGCCCGCCACCGGGAGGCCAGCAGGTCGCCCGCCAGGAGGACCCCCGGCCAGAGCTTGAGCGCGGTCGCGAGTCCCAGGGCCGTCCCGGACCGGGCCGGCTGCATCGCCCAGGCGACCAGCAGCAGGAGGAGGGGCGTCATCTGGCCCAGGCCGAGCGACTCCTGGGCCGCGCCGGCGAACGCCCAGACCGCGCCCACCGCCACGAACGCGGCGAGATCGCCGCCCAGGGGACGCCAGAGTAGCAGCGCGGCCCCCAGGAGACAGGCGTGCCCGGCCAGGAACCAGACGATCCTCGCCGTCTCGTAGTCGAGCAGGGCGAGCGGCGCCATCAGGAACGGCAGCAGTGGCGGGTAGTTCAGCCAGTTCGCGAAGGGAGACTCCCCGCGCAACAGCGCCTGCCCGGCCTCGTGGTGATTGCCGAAGTCCCCCACCGAGCGGAAGAGGAACGGCCAGACCACCACCCCGTTCCGATAGAGGTAGACTCCCAGGAAGGCCAGCCCGAGGAGCCAGACTGTGCGCCGCATCGGCGTGGATTCTATGGCAGGCTGGCGGGTTCGCCTTGGGCTCTCCGTAATCCCAGGCGTGCCCGATCTTCCATAGGAGATGACCACTCATGCGTAAGACCGCCTTCCTTCTTCTTACTCTCGGCCTTGCCTTCGCCTCGCTGGCCCAGGCCGAAAATCTCCAGATCCCCCAGCCCGAGCGGCGCGTCCTCTCGGGCAGTCTGTCCGGCGATATTGTCGAATACACCTTCCAGGTCCCGGTCGGCTCCGGCCCCCACGACGTGATCGGCGTCCACCGCGTCGTCAAGGAGACCGCTCCCGGCGTGCCGGCCCGGTCCTCGAAGGGCATCCTGCTCGCCCATGGCGACATCTGGGGCTTCCGCGCCGCGTTCCTCGCCGATCCGGCCCACAGCCTTCCGGTCTTCCTCGCCAGCCACGGCGTGGACGTCTGGGGTATCGACTTCCGCTGGACGCTGGTGCCCGCGAGCACGACCGACTTCACGTTCCTGAAGAACTGGGGCGTCAAGACCGACGCCCACGACCTCGGCGTGGCCCTGACCATCGCCCGGGGCGTTCGCCTCGCCACTGGCAGCGGCTTCGGCAAGCTCCTCCTCCTCGGCTGGAGCCGGGGCGGCCAGATCAGCTACGCCTATCTCGACGCCGAGTCCCAGATCCCGCCCGGCCTGCGCCAGGTCCGCGGCTTCATCCCGGTGGACATCTACCTCAAGACCGACGTCGAGGCGCTCCGGCTGGCGGCCTGCACGCGCTACCAGGGGACCCTGCCCGGCTGGCAGGCGGGGACCTTCCAGAGCATCAACGGCGTCCTCGTCAAGACGATCCACGACCTGGCGGTCGCGGACCCCAACGGCGCCTCGCCGATCCTCCCGGGCTTCACCAACCGGCAGGCGTCGCTCGCGGTGGGCTCGATGACCTTCCTCTTCTTCCCACCCGGCCTCGGCCCCGTCCCCAACTATCACTTCACGGGCGGCACCTTAGACGCCAACGGTCTCCCCAACGGCCTGAACTACACCTCCGAATCGCGGCTCCTCGCCCTGGAAGCCGGCTCCTCGCCCTACCAGCCGATCCGGGAGCTGCTCGACGCCGACGCCGCCACCTGCGACGACCCGGCCATCGCCGAGGTGAGCTTCGACGACCACCTGGACGACATCAAGGTGCCGATCCTCTACATCGGCGCCGACGGCGGCTTCGGCCATACCGGGATCTACACCACGACCCTCCTGGGCAGCACCGACGTCTCCAGCGTCGTGGTCGACCTGCAGCCCGCCTCGGCCCCGCTCGCCGAGTTCGGCCACGCCGACATCTTCCTGGCGACCAACGCCCAGACCTTCGTCTGGCAGCCGATGCTGACCTGGATCCAGGGCCACTGAGCCCACCCGGCCCGCCGCAACTGGAGGGGCAGGCCTCGGGCCTGCCCCTTTCGCATTGCGTGCGACCTTGCTAACGTGGAATCCAAGATGGCCCGATTCGCGTTTGATACGGAGCAGGACACCGTCACCGAGAAGAAGCGCCGGACGAAGCGCCCGCGCCGGTGGAAGGTGCTCCTGCACAACGACGACTTCACGACGATGGACTTCGTGGTCCATGTCCTGATGACGCACTTCCACAGATCCCCCCCGGAAGCGACCCACATCATGCTGCAGGTCCATCACAAGGGGGTCGGCGTCGCCGGGACGTATCCGAAGGACTCCGCCGAGACCAAGGCGGCCGAGGTGATGGCCGAGGCGCGGGAGAACGGCATGCCCCTCCTCCTCACCACCGAGCCCGCCGAAGAAAGAGACGACGACGAATGAGGCTGTCCCAGGACCTTCAGATCTCCCTCTCCCTGGCCATGAGCGAGGCCGGGCGGCTGGGCCATGAATACGCCGGGCTGGAGCACCTGCTCTACGCCCTCACCTTCGACGACGAGGCTTCCGGCGTCCTGCGCCACTCGGGCGCCGACGTCCAGCGCGTCCAGAAGCTCCTCGCCGACTATCTCGAAGAGGAGGTCGAGGGCCTCGACGTGGAAGACGGCGAGCTCGAGCCCCGCCTGTCGCTCGCCGCCCAGCGCACCCTCGCCCGCGCCGCGGTGCGCGTCGAGGGCACCGGCCGCGACGAGATCCGCGGCTCCGACCTGCTCGTCGCCATGTTCGAGGAGCCCGAGTCCTACGCCGTCGACCTCCTCCAGGAGCAGGGCGTCACCCGGCTCGACGTGGTCAGCTTCCTCGCCCACGGCGTGTCCAAGGTCGGCAGCCTCTCCTCCGGCCCGGCCTCCGCCGGGGGTACCGGCGAACGGAGGTCCGGCTCCGAGGCCGCCGAGGAGGACGACGATCGCGGCCCCTGGATCAAAGGCGATCCGCTCGAAGCCTTTACCCAGGACCTGACCGAGATGGCCCGGAACGGCGCCATCGACCCGCTCATCGGCCGCGAGAAGGAGGTCGGGCGCACCCTCCACATCCTCCAGCGGCGGCGGAAGAACAACCCGATCTACGTCGGCGACCCCGGCGTCGGCAAGACCGCGCTGGTCGAGGGCCTCGCGCTGCGCATCGCCAAGGGCGACGTGCCCGAGCCGTTCCGCGACGTCAAGGTGTTCCGCCTCGACATGGGCGCGCTGGTCGCCGGCACGCGCTACCGCGGCGACTTCGAGAACCGGCTCAAGGGCGTGCTCCAGGGCCTCGCCAAGGAGAGGAACCCCGTCCTCTTCATCGACGAGATCCACACCCTGGTGGGCGCCGGCGCCGCGGGCAACGGCACCATGGACGCCTCGAACCTCTTGAAGCCCGCGCTCCAGGACGGGGCCCTGCGCTGCATCGGCGCCACCACCTGGGAGGAGTTCCGCCAGACCTTCCAGCGCGACCAGGCGCTCGCCCGGCGCTTCCAGAAGGTCGAGGTCAACGAGCCCTCGGTCGAGGAGACGGTCAAGATCTTCCAGGGTCTCCGCGACCGCTACGAGGCGCACCACGGCGTGCGCTACACCCAGCCCGCGATCCAGGCGGCCGTCGAAATGTCCTCGCGCTATCTGCGGGACCGCCGGCTGCCGGACAAGGCGATCGACCTGCTCGACGAGGCCGGCGCCGCGGTCGCGCTGCGCGGCGGCAAGCGGGTGACCGTAACCGACCTGGAAGAGGTCCTCGCCACCATGGCGCAGATCCCGGCGCGGAGCGTCAAGGGCGACGACCGCGAGCAGCTCCAGCGCCTGGAGCAGGACCTCAAGAAGGTCATCTTCGGCCAGGACGAGGCCATCGAGCGCCTGGTCGGCGCCATCAAGGTCTCCCGCGCCGGGCTGCGCGATCCGCAGAAGCCCGTGGGCAGCTTCCTGCTCACCGGCCCGACCGGCGTCGGCAAGACCGAGGTCGCGAAGCAGCTCGCCGAGGCGCTCGGCATCTCCTTCCTGCGCTTCGACATGAGCGAGTACATGGAGGCCCACTCCGTCTCCCGCCTGGTCGGCGCCCCGCCGGGCTACGTGGGCTACGACCGCGGCGGCCTGCTCACCGAGTCGGTGAGCAAGAACCCGCACGCCGTGCTCCTGCTCGACGAGGTCGAGAAGGCCCACCCGGACATCTTCAACATCCTGCTCCAGGTGATGGACCACGGCACGCTTACCGACACCAACGGCAAGCAGACCGACTTCCGGCACGTGATCCTGCTCATGACCTCGAACGTCGGCGCCCGGGAGATGGCCCAGCGAGCCCTCGGCTTCAACGAGGACGCCGGCGAGGTCCGCCCCGTCTCCGCGAGCCGCGGCTCCGAGGCCGACCGCGCGGTCGAGCGCCTGTTCAGCCCCGAGTTCCGCAACCGCCTGGACGCCCGGGTGAAGTTCAACGCCCTCACGCCGGACCTGATGGAGAAGATCGTCGAGAAGTTCATCCGCGAGCTGGGCGTCCAGGTGGCGGAGAAGAAGGTCCGCATCGAGATCACCGACGCCGCCCGCCGGCTGCTGGCCGAGAAGGGCTACGACCCCACGTTCGGCGCCCGTCCCCTGGGCCGGGTGATCGAGGAATCGGTCAAGCGTCCGCTCACCGAGGAGCTGCTCTTCGGCAAGCTCCAGAACGGCGGCAAGGCCGTGGTGGACGTGGAAGCCGGCGAAGTCGTCGTGGTCGCCGGCTGACAGTCTTTGTCAGCCGGTCGACACAATCTGTCTCCCCCTCTTTTCCAGAAGTCTTTTCCCTTCAGCAGCTTAGAGCTGGCATAGCCCGTGCTCCCTCCGTGGGAAGTTTCGCGGCCGGGCGGTTGTTGTGGGAGGGGTCCCCATAGCCCTTTACGCATGACTCTGGGAGCTTCACGCATGACGAAACACCGTATTTGGATCGCCGCCGTCCTGGCCTTCGCCTCCACTCCCCTGCTCGCAGCCTCGCCGGGATCGGCCGTCAAGGGTCCCGTCCGGGCCGCCGCGATGGGCGAGCTGATCCAGGCCAAGGGGACCAGCGAGCGCGCCGAGATCGTCACCTTCGGCTCCGAGCTGGTGCCCGCCCTGCTGGAGGCCCGGGAAGACGCCGCGGTCCATGTATCCGACTGGCCGGTCGGGCCCGACGAGCGGGCCGACGTGGTCCTGCGGCGGCGCGACGTCTACGCTCCCGGCGCCAAGGTGATCGTGGTGGACGGCAAGGGCCAGCACGAGATCCCGAAGTCCCGTCTCGCCTTCTTCTCCGGCGCCGGCGAAAACGATTCCGACCTGCGGGTGTTCGCCGCGGTCGACCCGGATACCGGCTCGGTGAACGGCTTCGTCCAGACCCGCGACGCGCTCCACGAGCTGCATCCGCTGAGCGAGGTGCCGTCGCTGGCGAAAACCGCGACGGCGGGCAGCCGCAAGCACCTGGTCGCTCCGCCCGAGGTCTTCCGCGCCGAGCGCGGCGAGTCCGGCGAGTTCACCTGCGGCCAGAACGGCGCTCCGCTGTCGTTCCTGGAGGAGCGCGACCGCATCCAGCAGATGGCGGCGGACGCGGCGGGCACCGACTCCATCTTCGCCTCCGCGATCAGCACGCTCCACACCGCGACCCTCGCCGTGGACACCGACAACGAGTTCATGAACCTCAAGTTCGCGAACAACACCACCACGGCCACCAACTACATCGCCAGCCTGATCGCCTCGATGACCGTGATCTACGAGCGCGACGCGCTGGTCCGGCTGCTCCAGGGCACCACCTACCTGCGCGTCTCGACCACGCCGGACCCCTACAACGACGTCAGCAGCGGCAACGCGAACCCCTCCAAGCTCCAGGAGCTCTCGAACGTCTGGAACACCACCTACGCCGCCATCCCGCGCGCGGTGGTGATGATGCTCTCCGGCAAGCAGTCGGGCGGCGGCGCCTCGGGCATCGCCTGGGTCAACACCCTGTGCAGCAAGTATTACGGCACCAGCTTCAGCCAGGTCTTCGTCTCCGGCACCACCCCGAGCTCGGGCGACGTGCTGGTGGTGGCGCACGAGATCGGCCACAACTTCGGCTCGCCGCACACCCACTGCTACTCGACGCCGATCGACAACTGCTACAACGCCGAGAGCGGCTGCTACGCGGGCACCAAGAGCTGCCCGGCCTCGCAGACCATCAACGGCGTGACCAGCGTCACCGGCACGCTGATGAGCTACTGCCACCTCTCCGGCCTGTCGGGCTGCACCTCGAAGACGGTGTTCCACCCGCGCACGATCTCGGAGAAGCTCGGCCCGTCGATCCAGGCCGCCACCCAGGGCGCCTCGGCCTGCATCTTCCCGCTCGGCAACCCGACTCCGGCCCCGACGGTCACCGTGGTCAGCCCGGCGAGCGGCTCCACGGCCGGCGGCACCGCGATCGCCCTCACCGGCACGGGCTTCCTGGCCGGCGCGACGGTCACGGTCGGCGGCACCGCGGCCACCTCGGTGGTGGTGGTCAACTCCACGCGCATCACGGCCGTGGCCCCGGCCCACGCCGCGGGCACGGTGTCGGTGGTCGTGACCAATCCGGACACCCAGGCCGGCACGCTCAACCCCGGCTTCTTCTACGCCGGGGCATCGACGGCCGGCGACCTCTACACCGTGACGCCCTGCCGGATGATCGACACGCGCAACGCGAACGGACCGCTCGGCGGCCCGGAGCTGTCGGCCGGGCAGGTCCGGACCTTCACGGTGACCGGGAGCTGCAGCATCCCGGCGGACGCGAAGGCGCTCGCCGTCAACGTCACCGCGGTCCTCCCCGGCGCGGATGGCAACCTCCAGATCTTCCCCGGCAACGCCTTCCCCCTGGGGACGAGCACGATCAACTTCTCGACCGGCCTGAACCAGGCGAACAACGCCACCCTGACGCTCGCCACGAACGGGGCCGGCACGATCGGGGTGAAGAACGGCTCCACCGGGGTCGTGGACTTCCTGTTGGACGTGGTGGGCTACTACAAGTAGCCCGCCGGATGTAGGGGCGCGGCCCTGCTGCGCCCCACCTTTTTTTTCAATTCACCAGCTCGTCGGGGTCGGGAGGTGGAGGCTCGACGGCTTCGGAGGAGACTCGAAGGGCCTCCTCTTCCTCCCACCTCCGGCGCAGGGCGGCGTCGCGCGCACGGCGCTTGCCCATCGCCCAGATCGCCAGCAGGGTGACCAGCATGTACAGGGTCACCGAGCTGGTGAGGATCGGCACCCAGCGATACCAGAACGACTGGCGCCGCCAGAAGGACCGCTCGGCCTCGGCCAGCGTGGCTCCGGTGGCCTCCCGGAAGGCCTCCTCGAACGGCAGGCCGCGGCCCACGCCGGCCAGGATGCGGGCCACGGCGTCGTCCCCCTCCCGGCTGAGCAGCTCGTTCACGAACGCCCCGGCGATGGCGTAGGCGTTGACGGTCGAGCCCTGCCCGCCCGAGAACTGCGTCTCGACCTCGGACAGCGGCACCTCGCCGCCGCCGATCATGGTGACGGTCATGCGGGAGCGGTCGTCCAGGCCCCAGCTCGTGCCCGCGATCATCGCCACCCCCTCGTGGAACCAGCGCGGCAGGGGCCTGCCCCCCGCCGCCCGCGCCACCAGCACGTGGGCCACCTCGTGGCGCAGCAGCTCCTCCAGCGACGAGTCGGGATAGGACGGCGTCCGCGCGGGCAGCAGCACGATGACCCCCTCGGCCCCGTAGGCGTAGCCGGACACCCACGGCGGCACCCCGGCGGCCAGGTCCGAGCCCTCGGGCCCGAGGAACACCTGGATCGGCGGCCCCGGATCGGTCAGCCCGACCAGCCGCATGGCGTCGAGGAACCGGTCCGGATCGATCGAGCGCACGCGGGCGGCGACCCGATCCAGGGACGGAGGACCGGCGACCATCAGCTTCGGGGGTGTCGCCGCCTTCAGGGGGAAAGCCAGGAGCAGCAGCAGGAGGAGCAGGCGGCGCATGCTACAGCGCCTGGACCATCCCCACCACGCCGGCGCGGATCAGGGCGACCGAGATCGCGGCCAGGAACAGGCTCGACACCTTGCCTACCGCGCGGCTCACCGCCGGGCCCATGATGCGGCCGAGCCACGGGCTGAAGGCCAGCGTCAGGTAGACCAGGGTCATGTTGGCGACCATCGAGGTGAGGGTCGGGAGGTAGCCGTACGCCTCCCGCGAGACCAGCACCGAGGTGATCGCGGCCGGACCCATGATCAGCGGAATGCCGAGCGGCACCACGCCGACCGAGGCGCCCTCCATCTCCTCCTCCGCATTCCGTGGATCACGGCGTCGGTAGTCGCCGAAGACCAGGTTGGAGACGCTCAGCATGAGCAGGATCAGACCACCGCCGACCCGCAGGTCGTTCACGGTGATCCCCAGGAGCGAGAAAATGAGCTGGCCGGCGGCCAGGACCAGCACCGCGATCAGCGACGCCGTGAGCAGCGCCTGGAACGTCAGCCGGCGGCGTTGCGCCGTGGTCATGCCCTCGGTGACCGCGAGGTAGACCGGGATGATGCCGATGACGTTGACGGCGACGAAGAGGGGGAGGAAGCTTTCGATGTAGGCGTTCATGGGCCGACAAGAGACTATCCTGCCGGCCCGGTTCCTTCCTAGCTTCCGCCGACCTGGATGAGATTCAGGACCTGCCGGACGCCCGGCGTGATCCGGGCCAGCTTCTCGGCCTCGGCCTTCTGGCCCTCGGTCTCGACCTTGCCCTGCAGGGTCACCCGGCCGTCGATCGTGTCCACGTCGATGCTCAGGGCGCGGACTTCGGGGTCGGTGATCAGGTTCGCCTTGACCTTCGCGGTGATCGTGGCGTCGTCGAGCGCCTCCTCGACGATCGGTCCGACCTCGCGCTGGACTTTTTCCGCCCCGCGCTCCAGGGCCGCGCCGACCTCCTTGGCTCCCTGCTGTACCTGCTCGGCCCCGCGCCGCGCCTGCTCGCCGGCCTGGTCGACCTCGCGCTTCACCTCGTCGCCGTCCACGTGGATCGTCGCTCTGCCCTGGGCGTCGCGATCGGTCTCCACCGCCTTGCGGCCGTCATGGTCGCAGCCGGTCATCGCCACGAGCGCTGCTGCCAACAACAGGAGAAACGTTCTCGTCTTCATCGGTTCTCAGCTCCAGAAAAAGGGGGAGGCGAGGGCTGATGTTGTCAGGACCGCCTCCCCGTCAGGGAGGGCCGCGTAAGCCCCTTGGAGGCTCGTTAGCCAGGGCCCCGACTCCTGTGCCTGAAGATCGGTGCCCCACCCATCCCCAGGTGCAGCATCCGTGCCAGGATGAAAGTTTTACACGACGGTCGGCAGGAGGCCCCGGCGGCCCCGCTGGGAATCGCGCCGGGGTCCGACGCCGACGATCCGCCCGGCGCCGGCATAGACGTTGAACCGGTCGCCGCGCAGGAAGCCGACCAGGGTGATCCCGAAGGTCTCCGCCAGGTCCACCGCGAGGCTGCTCGGGGCGGAGACCGCGCAGACGATGGGCACCCCGGCCACCGCGCACTTCTGGAGGATCTCGTAGCTCGTCCGGCCGCTCACCAGCACCAGGTGGCCGTGGAGAGGCAGGCGGCCGTCGAGGAACGCGCGGCCCAGCAGCTTGTCGAGCGCGTTGTGCCGGCCCACGTCCTCGCGCAGGCCGAGCAGGTTGCCGCCCGCGTCGAAGAGCGCCGCG
>JBEQUE010000221.1:0-24097 GCA_040349255.1 Acidobacteriota bacterium
AGGCGCCGAGCAGGGCGCGCAGGGCGCCGCGGCCGACCACGTACTGCCGGCGGTGGCGGTCGAAGCGGAACCGGTTCGCGCGGTCCCATTCGTCCTGGGCGAGGGAACGGCCGAGCGCCTCGACGCGCCCGGCGGGAGGGTCCAGGTCGACGAACCAGATGTGGACCTCCCCCGCCGGCAGCAGGAGCCCGGCGAGGGAGCCGGGCGGGAAGGCGCTCACGTCCGCGGGGCGGCCTGGGCGAGAACCTCGGCCAGGTCGCGGGCCACGGACTCCAGGACCATGTCCTTGGCGCTGTGGACGAAGAAGTGGTCGCCCGGCAGCATGCGCAGCCGGAAGCGGCCGCGGGTCTGGTCCTTCCAGACCGCGCAGTCGTCGCGGCTGACCTCCTTGTCGCCGAGGCCGCCGAAGCAGGAGATCCCGAGATCGAAGGGCTCCTCCTCCGTGTAGACGTAGGTCTCGTTGACCGCGAAGTCCGCCCGCAGGACCGGGATCAGCAGCTTCATCAGCTCGGCGTGCTGGAGCACCTCCTCCGGCGTGCCGTTGAGCTCGCGCAGCTTCTCGATGAACTCGGGCTCCGGCAGGGCGTGGATGGGCTCCTCGTTGTCCGGCACCTGCGGCGCCCGCCGTCCGGAGACGAACAGGTGGAGCGGCAGCGTCTGGCCGCGCCGGCGCAGCTCGCGGGCCAGCTCGAAGCCGATCATCGCCCCCATGCTGTGGCCGAAGAACACGAACGGCAGGTCGAGGAACCAGGGCTGGAGCGCGTCGGCGACCGCCTGGATGAGCGGTCCAGGGGTCTCGAACGGGGCCTCGCGGAGACGGCTCTCCCGGCCGGGGAGCTGCACCGGGCAGACCTCGACGTCGGGAGGCAGCGAGCCCGCCCACCCGCGGTAGGCGGAGGCTCCGCCGCCCGCGTAGGGAAAGCAGAACATCCGCACGCGGGCGCGCGGGTTCACCTCACGGTAGGCAAGCCACCGGTCGGCCGGTTGCGGAGTGGTCGGTTTCACGACGCGGGAATCAGTTGGAGTCCTGGGCCGCCTGCTTCTGCTTCTCCATCTCCTCCATCTTCTTGCGAAGGGAGAGCGGGCGCATGTCGGTCCAGACCTCCTTGATGTAGTCCAGGCACTCCTGCTTGGGGCCGGACTTGCCGACGTCGTTCCAGCCGAGGGGGTTCTCACGGTGGGCAGGCCAGATGGAGTACTGCTCCTCGTGGTTCACCACCACCTTGTAGATCGTGTTGTCTTCGCGGTCTTCCCAGCTCATCGGTTTCTCCTTCCGAGATTCTCGAACCGCCGGTCCCCGGGACCGGACGGGAGCATTCCCTCTCTTAAGTGCGACCACCGCCCCAGGCGTGACACCGGAGCCCGGGAAGCTTATCAAAACCGCTACCCTTCCGTGGAGGCCGCGGCGTGCTTTTCACGCGCCCGTCGCAGCGCCCGGACCAGGACCTCCAGGTCCTCCGGCCCGGTCTGGTAGTGGGTGATGCAGGCGCGCAGCGCCGGACCGTCCCCGAGGCGGGCCGTGCTGATCCAGGCCTCGCCCGAGGCGACCACGTCTGCGGCCACCGCGTCCAGGAACGCCTGGGACCGGCCCTCGCGCCCGTCCTGGCTGCCGTCGACGAAGTTGACCAGCGGCAGCGGCGTGTCGTTGACCACCACCCAGTCCTCCTCGCGCAGGCGCTCCCGCAGGAGGTCGCCCATGGCGGTCTGGTGACGGATGGCCTCCTCGTAGCCCTCCCAGCCCGCCACGGCAAGCGACAGGAAGACCTTGAGGCCGATGAAGCGGCGCGACCACTGCATCGAGTGGGCGTAGGGGTCCTGCACGGGCAGGCCGGCGCCGTCCCGGGGCATGTAGCCGGTGGCGACCCGGAAGGTGCGCTCCAGGAGGCCGGGGTGGCGGGTGAGGAAAAGGCCGGCGCCCATGGGCACCGACAGCCACTTGTGGGCGTCGAAGGTGATGGAGCTGGCGCGGCCGATCCCGTCGAGCGCGGGCCGCAGCTCGGGGACGAGAGCGGCGGCTCCCCCCCAGGCCGCGTCCACGTGCAGCCAGAGGCGCTCCTCGTCGGCGATGTCGGCGATCTCGGCGATCGGGTCGATGACGCCCGAGCCGGTGGCGCCCGCCGTGGCCACTACCAGGAAGGGGGTGCAGCCCTCCTCGCGGTCCTCCCGGATGCGGTCGCGCAGGAGGTCCGGCCGCAGGCGCAGCGACGAGTCCACGCGGATCTCCCGCACCGCCTCGCCGCCGATGCCGGACAGGCGGGCGGCCTTGACGACGGAGTGGTGGGACTCGGGCGAGACGTAGGCCACCGGCTGGCTGCGCAGCGCCACCATGCCGCGCCGGGTGGATTCGGGGAAGGCGCGGTTCAGGGCGAGCAGCAGGGCGGTATGGTTGGCCTCGGCGCCGCCCGAGGCGAACGTCCCCTCGGCGCGCGCCGGGTCGTAGCCGAAGCGCTCGGCGAAGGTCCGCACCAGGTGCTGCTCCACCTCGACCGCGAACGGGCTGTGGCTCCAGGCGGCGAGCTGCGGGTTGAAGGCGGCGACCACGGCGTCGGCGGCGATGCCCATGGTGGTCGGCGCCGGGTTGAACAGACCGAAGTAGCGCCGGTGGGACGAGTGGACCTGGTCCCGCCAGAGGCTCTGGACCGCGAAGTCGAGCGCCGCCAGGGGGGCGACCGGCTGCTCGAAGTCGAACGGCGCGAGCCGCGCCCGGATGGCGTCGGCGTCGAGCGGCGGGGCCACGGGGGCGGAGCCGACCTCGGCGGTGTATCTCTCGATGGCCTCGACCAGGCGCCGCCACAGCTCGCCACGGGTCTCGGCCGGAAGCATCAGCATCGTCTCTCTCCTCCTCGGTGCGCTCGGGTGCGGTCCCTGTTGTCCGGAGCGGTACATCATACCGGACGGGATGCATAGTAGAGTCCGGGCGATGACCTCCCCTCCCTCTCTCCCTCCCTGCCGCCGGACCCCGAACTGCGTCTCGACGCAGGCCGCGGACCCGGCGAAGAAGATGGACCCCATCCCCTACGCCGGCACCCTGGCCGAAGCGCGGGCGCGGCTGCTGCGCGTGCTCCGGGCCTACCCGCGGACCACGATCGTCCAGGAGGGCCCGATCTCCCTGAAGGCGGAGTGCCGGAGCCGGATCTTCCGTTTCGTGGACGACGTGGATTTCGTCTTCGACGATCGGGAGAAGGCGATCCACTTCCGGTCGGCGTCGCGGCTGGGGCGCAGGGACTTCGGGGTGAACCGCAAGCGGATGGAGGAGATCCGCCACCTCTTCCAGGCGGAGCCTTGAGAGTCTGGGAGCTGAGGACCCGGATCCGCCTCCCCCGCCCGCGGCCCGAGGTCTTCGGGTTCTTCTCGGACGCCGCCAACCTCGAGCAGCTCACCCCGCCCTGGCTCCGCTTCCGCATCCTGACCCCGCCGCCGATCGCCATGCAGCAGGGAGCCCGGATCGACTACCGGATCCGGCTGCGCGGCCTGCCGGTCGGCTGGAAGACGGAGATCACCGCCTGGGAGCCGCCCCGGCGCTTCGTGGACGAGCAACTCCGCGGCCCCTACCGTCTCTGGGTCCACGAGCACGGCTTCGAGGAGATCGAGGGCGGCACCCTGGCGACCGACTTCGTCCGCTACGCGGCGCCCGGAGGGGTCTTGAGCCTCCTGATCAACCGCCTCCTCGTCGCTCGGGACCTCCGGACCGTCTTCCGCTATCGCCACCGGAAGCTGCGAGAGATCTTCGGCGCCTGGCCGGGCGACGACGAGGATGGGGTGACGATCTCATGAAGTCTCCCGACGACCTCTACGCCCCGCACTTCGCCGGCGGCCGGTTCTTCAACCCCTGGCAGCGGTTCGAGACCCGGCTCCGCGACGTCCTCAAGTGGCAGCTCGCGGGCAAGGCGCCCTACGACCGGAAGGCGCAGCTCCAAATCCCGGTCGTCGAAAACGACGGCGCCTATCTAAAGGACAGGGGACAGCCGGACTCCGTGACCTGGGTCGGGCACTCGACGTTCGCGGTCCAGGACGGGGGCGACGTCTTCCTGACCGATCCGCACTGGGGGCCGCGCGCCCTGGTCCCGCCGCGGCTCAGCCCGCCGGGCATCCCGCTCTCCGCCGTGCCGCCGGACGCCTTCGCGGTCCTCTCCCACAACCACTACGACCACATGGATGCCTGGACGGTCAAGCGCCTGCCCGGGTCGGTCCCGTGGTTCGTCCCGCTCGGGCTCGGCCGGTGGTTCCGGTCCCGGAACGTCGCCGTTACCGAGCTCGACTGGTGGCAGAGTGTCCGCCACGGCCGCTGGACCCTCACCTGCCTGCCGGCGCAGCACTGGTCCAACCGGCTCGGCATGGCGCGGCACTCGACGCTCTGGTGCTCGTGGCTGCTCGACAGCAGTGACAGGGGCGGGCGGCGCTACTACTTCGCCGGCGACACCGGCTACTTCCACGGCTTCGCCGAGATCGGCCGGCGCTTCGGGCCGATCGACGTGGCCTTCCTGCCGATCGGCGCCTACGAGCCGCGCTGGTTCATGAGATACCAGCACGCCGATCCCCGGGAAGGCTGGCAGGCCTTCCTCGACCTCGGCGCCCGCCACATGGTGCCCATGCACTGGGGCGCCTTCGACCTGACCGACGAGCCCGCCGACCTGGCTCCCAAAGTCCTCGCGCAGGTCCTGGAGGAGGAGCGGGCCGACCGGAGCCGGGTCCACATCCTGGCCGTCGGAGAGCGCTGGCGCCCGGAAAACCCTGTGCTAGAGTGAGGGCGCTCCGGCAATGAGCGGGCACCACGAACGATGAGATCTTCCGCCCAGCCAGTCCCGCGGTCTTCCCGTCGGGATCCGAGGGAACAACCCCGGGCCGTGCGCCGGCCCGTCCAGCTCGAGCTGTTCGCCGAGCCCGGACCGGGAGAGGCCGTCCGCCCGCGCCTGGTGCCGAACCCGGACGCCGTCCGCCTGGAGCTGCTCCGCCGGCTCAACCGCTACGCCGACGGACGGCTCCGGGACCTCAAGCTGACCGACAACCGCCGGACCATCCTCAGCGTCCGACCGGCGGAACGCGCCCGGTTCGAGCTCCGTATCCACCATTCGTTCCTGGAGGCGCCCGAGGAGGTCGTGCGCGCCGTGGCCCAGTTCGTGGAGAGCAAGAAGGGCAGCGAGCGCGCCCGCCAGGCCCTGGTCACGATCCGCGAGCACTTCTCCCGCCATCGCGGCACCGGGGTCCGGCGCCGTCCCGTCCTCCGGCCCGAGGGTGCCACGATCGACCTGCGGCAGGTGGTGGACGACTTGAACCGCCGCTACTTCGAGGGCCGGCTCTCGGTCGACATCACCTGGGGGCGGTCCTCGACCGGCGCCTCCCGCTGCGGCCGCTCGGCGAGCCTCCAGCTCGGCAGCTACTCCTACGAGGACAACCTGATCCGCATCCACCGCGTGCTCGACGTCCCGGGCGTGCCGCGCCACGTGGTCGAGGCCGTGGTCCACCACGAGCTGCTCCACGCCGACATGCCGCCCGAGGTCCACAACGGGCGCCGCTACTTCCATACGCCCGAGTTCCGCCGCCGCGAGCGCCTCTTCCGCCAGCTCGACCGGGCCAACGCCTGGATCCAGGAGAATCTCCCCGCTCTCCTGCGCGCCCGCCGCGACGTCTCCCGGGCGGGCCGGCGCGGCCGCCGCGCCTGAGCCGGAAACAATTTCCTACCCCGATCCGTAGTTCCTCTCGTCCTTTGGAGGGATTCCGGATGCCGTCCGTCGTTCGTCTCGTTCAACTGGCGCCCTTGATCGCCCTGGTCGCCCCGCTCTGCGCTCCGCTCCTGGCCGCGCCCGTGCCCACGCCGGCGGAGGAGATCGTGGCCAATGGCCGCAAGAAGCTCCACTACCAGATCCCCCGGGCCGACGCTCCCATCCGCATCGACGGAGTGCTCGACGAAGAGGTCTGGCAGCGCGGCCTGGTCCTCGACATCAACAACGAGATCGATCCCGGGAAGAACATCCCAGCGCCGGTGACCACGGTCGCCTACCTGCTCTACGACGACGACAATCTCTACGCCGCCTTCCGCGCGGACGACCCGGAGCCGCAGGCGATCCGCGCCCACCTCGCGGACCGCGACACGCCGTTCCGCGACGACTGGGTCGGCCTCCTCATCGATACGTTCAACGACGACCGCAACGGCTACGAGCTCTTCGTGAACCCGCTCGGAGTGCAGATGGACCTGGCGCTCAACGAGGTCTCGGCGGACGAGGAGGAGGACGCGGCCTGGGACGCCATCTGGAGCTCGGCCGGCCGGATCGACGACCGGGGCTACGTGGTCGAGATCGCGATCCCGTTCAGCTCGCTGCGCTTCCAGCGCTCCGAAGGGGAGCAGACCTGGGGGCTCGCCCCGATCCGGTCGTACCCGCGCAGCCGGCGCCACCAGATCCTCGCCAGCACCGTCGACCCGAACGACAACTGCCTGCTCTGCCAGATCCCGAAGGTCACCGGCTTCGCCGGCGCCACGCCTGGGCGCAACCTCGAATTCGACCCTACCCTGACCGCCCACCGCACGGACGTGCGCGAGCGCTTCCCCGACGGCTCCCTGAAGGACGGCGACCCGGAGGCCGACGTGGGCCTCACGGCACGCTGGGGGATCACCCCGAACCTGACGTTCTCGGGCGCGGTGAACCCGGACTTCTCCCAGGTGGAGGCTGACGCCGCGCAGCTCGACGTCAACACCCAGTTCGCCCTGTTCTTCCCCGAGAAGCGCCCCTTCTTCCTGGAGGGCTCGGACTTCTTCGACAGCTACATGAACGTGGTCCACACGCGCACCGTGGCGGACCCGTCCTGGGGGGTGAAGCTGACCGGCAAGGAGGGGAAGAACGGGCTCGGCGTCTTCGTGGCCGAGGACGAGGTGACCAACCTGCTCCTGCCCGGCAGCCAGCGCTCCGGCTCGGCCTCGCTCGACCTGGCGACCACGGACGCGGTCTTCCGATACCGGCGCGACCTGGGCAGCAACTCCGACGCCGGGGTGCTCGTCACCCACCGCGAGGGCGAGGGGTACCGCAACAGCGTCTACGGCGCGGACGGCCTCTGGCGGCCCACGCCGTCGGACAGCCTGCGGCTGCAGGTCCTCGAGTCGCAGACCGAGTACCCGGACGCCTTCGCGGTGACGAACGATCTGCCCCGGGGCGCGTTCGACGGCCGGGCGCTGCGCGCCGGCTACAGCCACGACAGCCGGGAATGGAACTGGTACGGCCGCTACGAGGACATCGACCCGGGCTTCCGGGCGGACCTCGGATTCCTGCCCCAGGTGGGCTACACGATGCAACTGGCCGGCGTGGAGCGGCGCTGGTGGGGAGATACCGACGACTGGTACACCCGCATCATCGCCGGTACGGACTGGAACCGGAGCGAGGCGCCGGACGGCGCGCTCCTGGAAGACGAGCTGGAAGCCTGGGCCGGCGTGGGCGGCCCCCTGCAGTCCTTCTACTTCCTCGACCTGGGTCACCGGAAGCGCACCTGGAACGGCCGGCTGTTCGAGGGCAGCTTCCTCTTCTACCAGGTCGAGATGCGGCCGACCGGCGAGCTCTACCTGCTGCTCGAGGGGAACCTGGCCGAGACGATCGACCTGGCCAACACGCGCCCGGCGGACCGGATCGAGATCCGCCCGAGCGTCACCTGGAACGTGGGCCGTCACCTCCAGCTCGGGCTCGACCACGTG
The DNA here is from genome assembly GCA_040349255.1 of Acidobacteriota bacterium. Classification (GTDB taxonomy): domain Bacteria; phylum Acidobacteriota; class Thermoanaerobaculia; order Multivoradales; family UBA5704; genus DATMER01. Next base: position 7,676 of record JBEQUE010000221.1, read on the forward strand.
TTCCAGCGCCTCGACGTGGACGACGGGCGGCTCCTGGAGGCGAACCTGACGCAGCTCCGGACCGTCTACCAGCTCAACATCCGGACCTTCGTGCGCGCCATCCTCCAGTACGAGAGCCTGGATCGGAACCCGGACCTCTTCAGCCAGCCGGTGTCGAAGGACGAGGAGCAGCTCTTCACGCAGCTCCTCTTCTCCTACAAGCTGAACCCCCAGACGGTCCTCTTCCTGGGGTACTCGGACAACTCTTCCGGCGCGGAGCTCCCGGAGCGCACGATCGAGCTGACGCGGTCGGACCGCACGCTGTTCTTCAAGGTCGGCTACGCGCTGGTGCTGTAGCTACCCTTTATAAGGAAGGGCGGCTCCCAGTTTCCGGGCCACCCGGTCGCGGATCCAGTGCGGGTCCCACCACTCGACCGGGTTGATCGGCAGCCCTCCCACCAGCATCGTGAAGTGCAGGTGGTCGCCGCCGGCCAGGCCGGTCTGCCCCGAGCGGCCCAGCTCCTGGCCGCGCTCCACCGTCTGCCCCTCCTGGACGCCGATCGACGAGAGGTGGCCGTAAAGGCTGAAGAGGCCGTAGCCGTGGTCGATCACCACGGCGTTGCCGTAGATCCCGAAGAAGCGCGCCAGCACCACCTTGCCGCGGTTCGAGGCGCGGATCGCGTCGCGCTCCACCGAGGCCATGTCGAAGCCGAGGTGGTCCTGCTGGTCGATGTCCTTGCCGTTGTAGACGTAGGTCCGCCGGTCCGCGAAGGCGGCGGTGATGGCGGCGTTCATCATCGGCAGGAAGGGCTCGGTCCACAGGAACTTGCGCTCCGACTTCGCGGCCAGATCCTTGAGCGTCTGGGCGTTCTTCTTCCGCAGGTCGCGGTTGATCGCCAGGTAGTTCTCGAGCAGGCTCCCGCGGTCCTCGATCTCGGGCGACTGCGAGAGGATCTCCGGCACGACCTTGTTCATGTAGGCGTCGTCGACCGGGATCGTGTCCGTGCGGATCGGCCGCGGGTCGAAGCGGTCCACGAACGCGGCCTCGGCCCGGTTGCCCACCTCGTCGGTCGCCACCAGCCGGATCTTCGTGGGATCGGTCAGGTAATAGGGAATGCCGAAGATCGCGAAGCGCTGCAGCTTGTCGGCGCCGGGCATCGCGCTTGGCATGGGATACCCGGGGAAGAACCAGTCGCCGGCCTGCACGCCGTCCTTGACCGCCCCCTCTCCGACCCGGTAGACGATCGCCTCGCTGCCGCCCTGGCGGACGAAGTGGAAGGTCGAAAGGATGGAGAGCGACGGCGGCGCCAGCCGTACCGGGAGCTTCACCTCGGAGACCACGGGCGCCGGCTGGCGCAGCAGGCTGCCGGCCCGCTCCACGCTGACCCGGACGGTCGCCTCCCCGGTGCGCAGCCCCTTGACCGTCTCGCGGCCGACGTCCACGGTCATCTCGATCGGCGGCTTCGAGCCGAACGCCCAGGCGGAGGACGGCTGGAATTCCTTTTCCTGGACCGGCTTCACGTCCATGCCCTGGACCACCTCGACCCGCACCTTCTCGACCCGCTGCGGATCCTCGATGCGGATGCGGATCGGGGTGCGCCGGCCGATGCCCGGCAGGTCGGGCTTCACGGTCAGCTTCGGCTCGGCTCCGGTGTAGAGGGCCGCCGCCGCCAGCGCGGCGACCACCAGGAGGGCCAGGATCATCAGGACACGAAGGAAACAGCCAGCATTCTTCCGGTCACGGTCGCGTCGAGCCATCGACTCCCTTTCCCTGTTGTCGGTCCGTTCGATCTACGGGGTCAGTAACCCGGGGTCGGTCCGGGCGCCGGATCGTATCAGAGCCGCGCAACCGGGTTCCGGCCAGGGAAAATTTACATTTCAGGGAATTTGAGCAGGGCGGGAATGGGCACGACCGTGTGTTTGTTGCCACGGATTGAAAGCGCACACCCGACGACCGCCCCGGCTCCTCCCGGGGAAGGGGTGGACCGTCGAAAAATTTGCAACTCGGCTCGATCCCGCGATCTGGAGGTGTGGTGAAGCACTCCCGCTTTCGTCTGTTGTTCGTCGTCCTGCTGGTCTGCCTCGCCGCCGTGGTCCACGTGGCGCTCAGTGTGCCGAAAGACGTGCAGGCCGCTGCGTCTCCCGCCGCTCCCGCCCGGACCTCCCGCCCCTCCGTTGCCACCGGCCTGTACGCCCAGGCCGCCCGAGCCCTGCGCCAGAGTAACTTGCAAGAGGCGCGCCAGCTTCTGGCCCAGGTCGCCGAGGAGCACCCCGCGGAGGCCGGCCGCGTCCAGGTCGTCGAAGGGCTCTACGCCGTGGAGGCCGGAGACCCCGGGCTCGCCCAGGAGCTTCTCGCCTCGGCTCCGGCCGGCGAAGGCGACCGCGAGATGGAGGACTGGCGGCTGATGCTGCTCGCCGAGAGCAGCCTGGCGAACGACGACACCGACGCCGCGGATATCGCGGTCGGGGCCCTCGACCGCCTGCTCGCGAGCTGCCCCGACTCGGCGCTCCGGCCCCAGGCCTATCTCCAGGCCGCGCGGCTGGCCTACGAGGAGGGCGACGAGCGCCGCACGCTCTCGCTGATCCAGGACGCCAGGCGCGAGGGCATCTCCGGCCGGACCGCGATCGAGCTCGAGAACCTGGCCTGGAAGATCGGCCGCGCGATCGACGACGACCAGGTGAGCCGCGAGGCCGGCCGCCGCCTGCTGGCCGAGGCCCCGCTCACCGCCGGCGCCCTGGGCGTGACCGACACCTTCCGCGCCATGGACGGCGCCCTCGACTGGACCCGCATCCTCTCGGCCGGCCAGGTCGTGCAGCGCGCCCGCTCGTTCCTCTCCGTGGAGCGGCTCACCGCCGCGCTCGACACGCTGGACAACGTGCCGCAGGCGCAGCGCGGCGTCGAGTGGCACCTGCTGCGCGCCCGGGTCCTCATCGAGTCCGGCAAGCCGCAGGATGCCCTCTCCGCGCTCACCCCGCTTGATACCGCCTCCGGCCTCACCCGCGAGGAGCAGGCGGGCGTCGAGTGGGAGCGCGCCCTGGCCACCGCCAGGCTTGCCCGCAGCGGCGACCGGCGCTCCCGCCTGGAGTCCTCCCACGAGCACCTGGCCGCGGCGGTCCGCCTGGGCGGCGAGAGCCAGCTCTCCCGCGAAGCGCTGGAGGACCTCTACGACGACTTCCTCGACGCCGGCCTGGTCTCCCAGGCGGTGGACGTGCTCAAGACCCTGCGCCGCGTCGATCCGGGCGACACCACCGGCGCGCGCGATCTCTGGGAGCGCGGCTGGAGCGCCTACCGCCGCGACGACCTCGAGGCGGCGGTCGTGCTCTGGGCCGACCTCTCCGAGGTCTATCCCGAGCACGGCGACGCCCAGCGCGGCCGCTACTGGCAGGCCCGCGCCCTGGAGCGGCTCGGCCGGCCCGGCGAGGCGCGCCGGATCTACAGCGGCATGATCGCCTCGTCCGACACCTCGGACTTCTACGGCCGCCGCGCCATGGACCGCCTCGGCGAGACCCCCGTCTCGTCGGAGCTGTCGGAGATCCAACTTGCCCAGGCTTCAGCGGCGAAGTTCCCCTCCGACCCGCGGCTGGAGCGCGCCAAGCTGCTGACCGACCTCGGCCTCGACGAGCTCGCCCGGCGCGAGATGAAGCTGGTCGAGAACGAGGCCAACCCGCGCGACCTCCTCGCCCTGCGCGCCCTCGTGCTCGGCCGCGAGGGCAAGCGCCGCGAGAGCATCGCTCTCCTCCGCGAGGCCTTCCCGGCGCTCGGCGGCCCGCAGCAGTCCACCGTGCCGGCGGAGATCCTGCGCGCCTACTACCCCCTCGACTACCAGGAGACGATCGTCGCCGCCGCCCGTGCCAACGGCCTGCCGCCGTCGCTCGTGGCCGGCATCATCCGGCAGGAGAGCGCCTTCGACCCCCGGGCCACCAGCACGGTGGGCGCCCGCGGCCTGATGCAGCTCATGCCGCCGACCGCCCGGGAGATGGCCGAGCGCCTCGACGTCAGCGCTCCCCGGGACGGCCTGTACGACCCCGAGTACAGCATCGAGCTGGGCTCCGCCTATGTGAAGCAGCTCCTGCGGATGTTCGACGGCAACATCGAGCTCGCGCTGGCCGGCTACAACGGCGGCCCGAACCGCATCCAGCGCCTCTGGAACGAAGCCGGCCCCTCCCCGGAGCTCGACGACTTCGTGGAGAACCTCGGGCTGGCGGAGTCCCGGGACTACGTGAAGCGCATCCTGGTCCTGGCCGACAGCTACCGCCAGCTCTATCCCGAAGCCGGCTGAAGTCCGGTTGACGTTGTAAGGTCGAGCCCCTCCCTCCGGCCTCGAATCCCAAAATTGCATGGCGCCGCCCCCGAAAGGGGCCGGCGCCGCGCCGTCTTCCCCTCTCCGAGCTCACGGGCGCCGATCTTGCAGAGCATTGACGCAGCCCGCGATGTCCATGGCCGAAAAGACGAGAGACGAAGCACAACACCCCGCGGAAGACGTCCGCCGCTCCGCATTCCTGGCGGAGCTGAGCCACGCGCTGTCGGCGTCGCTGGAGGAGCACGAGACGCTGTCGGTGCTGGCGCGGCGCATCGTGCGCGAGCTCGCCGACTACTGCTTCATCGACGTCTTCGACGACAACGGGGAGATCCGCCGGGCCGTAGCCCTGCACCGGAGGCCCGACCTTCAGAAGGTCCTCGACGAGCTGCAGCGGCGCTACCCGTCCCAGCTTCGGGCGCGCGTCGGCATGGGCAACGTCCTGCGCACGGGCCAGTCCAGCCTGATCTCCGAGGTCACCCCGGAGGCGCTGCGGGAGGGCTCCCAGGACGAGGAGCACTTCCGCCTCGGCCTGCGCCTGGCTCCGCGCTCGTCCATCCTCGTGGCCATGATGTCCCGCGGCCGGGTGCTGGGCGCGATCTGCCTGGCGATATCCGTGGATGGCGGGAACGGCCGACGCTACGGCCCCGCCGACCTGGCGCTGGCCGAGGAGATCGGCAGCCGCGCCGCCCTGGCGCTGGACAACGCGCGCCTCTACCACGCGATGCAGGAGGCCCTCCGCCGCCGCGACGAGAGCGTCGAGGCCTTGCGCAGAAGCGACGACGAGCTGCGCCGCCGGGTGGAGGAGCTGGCCTCCGAGGACCGGCGCAAGGACGAGTTCCTCGCCATGCTCGCGCACGAGCTGCGCAACCCGCTCGCCGCCATCTCGAACGCCGGCTACGTGCTCGACCAGGGCGGCGCGGCCGACGCCCGCACCCGCGATCTGGTCGGGGTCATCGGCCGCCAGATCCGCCACCTCTCACGGCTGGTGGACGACCTCCTGGACGTCTCCCGCTTCACCCGCGGCCGGATCGAGCTGCGCCGGCGGCCGGTGGAGCTGCGCCCGATCGTCGAGGGGGCCGTGGAGACCATCCGGCCGCGGATGGAGCAGCGCGGCCATCGTCTCTCGGTCGCGCGCCCCGCGGAGCCGGTCGTGCTGGAGGCCGACGCCACCCGCATCGAGCAGGTCCTGGCCAACCTCCTCGACAACGCCGCCAAGTTCACCGAGCCCGGCGGCAACATCCAGATCTCCGCCGAGGTCCGGGACGGCGAAGCCGTGCTGACGGTGAAGGACGACGGCCCAGGCATCGAGCCCGCCCTCCTGCCGCGCATCTTCGACCTGTTCGTGCAGGAGGACCGGTCGCTCGCCCGCTCGCATGGCGGCCTCGGCATCGGCCTGACCCTGGTGCGCAGCCTGGTGGAGCGCCATGGCGGCCGGGTCGAGGCGCACAGCGAGGGGCCCGGCCGGGGGAGCGAGTTCGTGGTCCGCCTGCCGGTGCTGGCGGGGGCCTTCTCCGCGGAGCCCGTGCCACAGGCGGACGGGACGCCGGCGCTGCCCGGCTCCGCCCGCGTCCTCCTGGTCGAGGACAACGTGGACGCGGCCGACGCCCTGGCCGAGCTGCTGCGCCTGTGGGGCCACGAGGTGGAGGTCGTCCACGACGGCGCCGCGGCGGTGGCGAAGGCCGGCGAGGTCCGGCCGGACGTCGTCCTGCTCGACATCGGCCTGCCCGGCATGGACGGCTTCCAGGTGGCCCGCGGCCTGCGCGCGCTGCCCGGCCTCCGCGGCGCGCTGCTGGTGGCGCTCACCGGCTACGGCCAGGAGGGGGACCGCCGGCGCTCGGCCGCGGCCGGCTTCGACCACCACCTGGTCAAGCCGGTCGACCTGGAGGAGCTCAGGCGACTCGTCGCGGCCGGCCGAAGCACGGGAAAAGGGGGTGGGGCGCCGAAGCGGGGCACGAAGAGCCACGATCAGGCACCTGTTTTGCAGAATTAAACGGAACCTCTATCCAAGACAAAGGAGAGCGAGACAATGAACTTGTACGTGGGCAACCTCTCATACCGGATGACCGAGGACCAACTGCGGCAGGAGTTCGAGCAGTATGGCGAGGTCACCTCCTGCACGGTCATCAAGGACAAGGTGACGGGCCAGTCCAAGGGCTTCGGTTTCCTGGAGATGCCGAACCGGGAGGAGGCGGAGGCGGCCATCACGGGTCTGAACGGCCGGGAGATCCAGGGTCGCAGGTTGAACGTGAACGAGGCCCGCCCGCGCGAGGGCGGTGGTGGCGGCTTCAAGGACGCCGGCATGGGGCGTGGCCCGGGCGGCCCACGCCCCCGCGACAACGAACGCTGGTAGGGAGCCGGCTCCCTGCGCTCCCCGTGGCCGACCCTCGGAGCGCTCGCGCTCTTCGCGCTGGGACCGGCAAGTCCCGTCGGGTGTGGTGTCCAATCCCAATCCCTCGAGCCGAGCGCCTCGCCTCGCATTCCGCTGACGGTCCGGGAAACGGCCGGCGTCGCCCGCGCCGGTGAGGTGATCCGCTCCGGAATCCCCTTCCCTCGCTCCCTGGGGCTGACCGACCCGCGGCGGCTCGCCGTGGTCGGCCCCGACGGCCGCGCCGTGCCCGCGGACTTCCAGATCCTCGCCCGCTGGAACGCCGGGCTGACGGACGGGAAGGCCCCGATCCAGTGGGTCCTCGCCATGTTTCCGGCTACGGTGGAGGCGAAGAGGCAGGCCGTCTACTCGCTGGTCACCGACGGCTCGGTCGCCAATCCCAAACCTGCGGTCTCTCTCACCCTGACGCGGAAGGGCGACCGGGTGGTGGTGGACACCGGCGTCGCCGTCTTCTCCTTCGGAGGAGAGCTGTTCGACGAGATCCGCGTCCGGCGCCCGGAAGATACCCCTCTGGTGATCGGAAGCGCGATGACTCTGAGGACCGGCAAGACCCAGTCCCGGCACTCCGCCGTCCGCAGGATCCGGATCGAGCACGCCGGCCCTCTCTCGGCCGCGGTCGTGGTGGAGGGGGCCTACGATCTGCCGCCCGTCGGCAAGGGGGGCCTCGGCTCGCTCCGGCGCTACGTCTTCACCGCCGGCTCCCCCACGGCCATCGTCCGCCAGGCGGTCGCCTGGGAGGGCAACCTGGGCTGCAACGGCTGCGTCACGGTCTCCAAGGAGGACCCCACACCCAATGCCGTCCGTCTGGAGCAGGTCCGCGACACCCTGTCTCTGTCCCTGGGCGAGCCCCGGACCGCGCAGGTGATCGGCGCCTTCGCCTACCCGGCCTTGTCGGGCCCCGGGGAGGCCTGGGTGCGGCAGGAGCTGAGACCCCGGAGGGAGGCCCCCCTCCGCTTCGAGGCCGCCGCCGGAGAGGAGCGCTCCTCGAGCAGGAAGGCCGACGGCGGAATCCTCGCCGTGTCCGGGCCGTCCGGCTCCGTGGCCGTGGCCTTCGACCACCTCCACCGCTACGAGCCCCGGGCGTTGCGCCTCCTGGCCGACGGCCGGCTCGCCTTGGACCTGGCCGACGGGCCGGCCTGGCTGGCGCACCACCAGGGGATGTTCGCCACGTTCGCGGTCGCCGCCCTGCCGGCAGTGATGGAGAGGCCCGACCTCGATCGCCAAGTCTGGGCGCCGCTCAACCATCCCCTGAGGGCCTGGCCGGACGCGGCCTGGTTCGCGGGCTCGGACGCGGCCGGCGAGATCCCCGCGGGCCCCCTCCCGAAGAAGCTCGAAGCCTACGACGACCTCGTCCGCTCGGTCCTGGCGCGGACGGTGGGTGAAGTGGACCGGACAGGGCTCAACGGCATCATGACCTTCGGCGTCTTCCCCCGCTACTGGGGAGGCAGCGTGGAGGGGGACCTCCGCTGCAAGCACGACCCCACGCCCGACGAGGCCTGGGACGATCTCTTCTGGTGCGCCACCTGGACCGACTATCACGACACCCTGGCGACCGTGCCCCTCTGGGCCATGCGGAGCGGCGAGGTCCAGTGGCTGGACGAATTCGCAGTGCCGGGCGCGCTCCGCACCCTCCACACCCAGATCCTGCAGTGCGCCCCGGACGACCCCTGGTTCTACTGCGGCCAGGCGCCGACCGGCTACGGCGCCTACCGCGCCGACTTCAACAGCTCCCATGCCTACTTCGACAACCTCTTCCTCTACTACTGGCTGACCGGCGACTCGACCGTGGTCGAGACGCTCCGCCGGGGCGGCGAGAGCATGCGCCGGTACCTGTGCGCGAGCCGCAAGGCGGGCGGGCCGGCCTGCGGGGCGGACGATCCGTCTGGAAAGGCCGCCTTGAACGGCCGGGTGGCGTCGCAGTGGCTGGCGGTCTTCCGCTTCCTGGGGCTGGCGAGCGGGGACGCGGGCTTCCTCGACGACTGGCGCTCCGGCTTCGCACGGGCGCTGACCCACGAGTACCTGGAGGTGGAGCGCGACGGCCGGCGCTACGGCTACTTCGGCCGCAGTGATCCAAAGACCCGGGGAGACACCTTCCTCGCCGGGCCCATCTGGGTGAGCGGATTCTACGACGCCGAGGGCCTCTACCGCCTGATGCGGGACACCGGCGACGCGCCGCTCGGCGACCCGCCGGTCCGGCCGAGCCGCGTCCTGGCGGCGCTGGCCCGCTCGATCGCCGAGGTCGAAACCCGGGGAGACTGGTCGCGGCAGCTCGCCGTCACCTGGGAGGGCCCGCGGATCGGCGGGCACCTGCGCTCGGTGGAGCCCGAAGGCCGCGCCCTCTTCAGCCCCGAGAAAGCCGGCTCGGCCGCGCTCCTGGCCAGGGCCGCCCGGCTCACCGGGGACCCGGAGCTGCTCGCAGCCGCGCACAGGCTGGCGGCCTACGCCATGAGCGAGTCCCTGCGCGAGAAGGCGCCGCTCGGCAAGATCCAGGGGCAGTACCTCACCCGGCTGCACGCCGCCGTGGCGGAGCTGGCGAAGTCCCCTTGACAACCCCGCCCCGCCGGCTATACAACCTTCCCACCATGCAGGCCCCCGCCACCCTCCGCTCGATGTGCATGCGCCCGATCCAGGCGGGAGCGGAGCCTCGGGAGCCCATGTAGACAACTCACAAGGCTCAGAGATTTCGAAGACCCGCGACGGCGCGACCGAGCGGGTCTTCTTGCTTCTGGGTCGCGCCGTCGCCCAACCCGAGAGGAGAAAAGCGATGAGCGAACCCAGATCCAGCCCCGAAACCTGCCACCTCGACCTGCTCGGACCCTTCCTTCTGGAGTCCGGCGTCTCCCTGCCTCGCGTGCGGGTGGCCTACCGCACCTGGGGCACCCTGGGCGAGGATGGCGCCAACGCCGTCCTCGTCTGCCATGCCCTGACCGGATCGGCCGATGCCGACCTCTGGTGGGACGGCCTCCTCGGACCGGGCCGCGCGCTCGACCCGGCCGAGGACTTCATCGTCTGCAGCAACGTGCTCGGGAGCTGCTACGGCACGACCGGACCGTCGTCGCCGCGGCCGGACGGGGGCGGGCTTTGGGGGCCCGACTTCCCCGCCGTCACCGTGCGCGACATGGTCCGTCTCCAGGCGGCTCTCCTGGACGCGCTCGGCGTCCGCCGTCTCCGTCTCGCGATCGGCGGCTCGCTCGGCGGCATGCAGGTCCTCGAATGGGCCCTGCTCTACCCGGACCGGGTGGAGGCCATTGCGCCCATCGCCACCTCGGGCCGCCACTCGGCCTGGTGCATCGCACTGAGCGAAGCGCAGCGCCAGGCGATCCAGATGGACCCGGTGCTCGGCCTGGCCGTGGCCCGGGCAATCGCCATGTGCACCTATCGCAGCCGGGCGAGCTTCGAGGCGCGCTTCGGCCGGCGGCTCCGCGAGCCCGGTCTCTACGAGGTGGAGAGCTGGCTCCAGTATCACGGAGAGGACCTCGTGACCCGCTTCGACGCGGACGCCTATGTCACCCTGAGCCGGGCGATGGACAGCCACGACGTGGCCCGTGGCCGCGAGAGCCGCGGGACCTATGAAGAGATCCTGCGCTCGATCGAGGTCCCGGCGCTGGTGGTGGCGATCGACTCGGACGTCCTCTACCCGCCCGGGGAGCAGGCCGAGCTGGCGTCGCTCCTGCCGGCGGCGCGCCTCGCGACCCTGCGCTCGCCGCACGGCCACGACGCGTTCCTGATCGACGCCGAGGCCCTGGGCGGCCTCGTGGCCGGGTTCCGCTCCGCGGTGGGAGGAGGTGTGGCATGCGCGCCGTAGGGGTCATTCTCGTCGGCCCGCGCGGCCGGGTGGCCACGGCCTTGAGATCCAGACTCCGCGGCGTGGAGACCTGCGGCGTGGAGCTGCGCCTCGTCGGCGCCGTGGACCGGCGGCGCACGCTCTGGGACCCGGACGGCCTCGATCCTCTCGCCGTCGAGGAGCGGCTGACCGCGGGCGGCCCCACGGACTGGGACTGCCTCCTGGAGCGCTGCGACGGCTTCGGGGGCCCGCTGATCGTGGTGGACTGCACGGCGAGCCCGGAGGTGGCCGGCCGCTACGCCGGGCTGCTCGAACGGGGGATCGGCGTGGTGACCCCGAACAAGCTGGCCGGCGCCGGGCGGCTCTCCGGCTGGCGCCGCCTGCACGACCTCTCCCGGGAGGCCGGGGCGCCGTGGCGTTACGAGACCACGGTGGGCGCCGCGCTGCCGGTGCTCGGCACCGTGGCCGACCTGCGCAAGACGGGCGACCGCCTGCGCTCGGTCTCGGCGGTGCTCTCCGGTACCCTCGCCTTCGTGCTGGGCCGGCTGGAGGCGGGCGCGGTCTTCTCGGAGGCGGTGCGGGACGCCTGGCTCCGGGGCTACACCGAGCCGCATCCGAGGGAGGACCTGAGCGGCGAGGACGTGGCGCGGAAGCTCCTGATCCTGCTGCGGGAGGCGGGGTACGAGATCGAACGGGAGGACGTGGCCGTCGAGCCGCTCGTGCCCGGCGGGCTGCCCGACGAGCCCGATCCGGAGCACTTCCTGGACGCCCTGGCCCCGCAGGACGCGGCCTGGGCGGAGCCGGTGGCCCGCGCCCGGCGGCGCGGCGAGCGCCTGCTCTACGTGGCCTCGTTCGACGGCCGGTCGGCGAGGGTGGGGGTGACGGCGGTCCCCGCCCATCACCCGGTGGCGCGGGGAGGGCCGGGGGAGAACGTGCTCGTCTTCCGCACGGAGCGCTACTCCGACCTGCCGCTGACCATCGCCGGTCCCGGCGCCGGACCCCACGTCACGGCCACGGGGATCCTCGCCGACCTCATCGCCGCGGCGCGGGAGGTCCGGCCGGGCTGATCAGCGTCCCATGGCCGCCAGCATCTCGCGCACGGCGGCGTCGAGCCCCACGATCACGGCCCGCGACACCAGGAAGTGGCCGATGTTCAGCTCCTCCATGCCGGGGAGGGCCGCGATGGGGCCGACGTTGTCCGTGCGCAGGCCGTGGCCGGCGTAGAGATGAAGACCCTGGGCGCGCCCGAGCTCGCCGGCCCGGGCCACCTTTTCGAGCTCCCGCGCCAGGTCGACCTCGCCGGTCGCGCGGGTGTAGGCGTCGGTGTTGATCTCGAAGCCCGAGACGTAGCGAATGCCGGCGATCTCCTCGATCTGGCCCGGGTCCGGGTCCACGAAGAGCGACACCTCGATGTCCTCTTCGGCCAGGCGCGCCGCGGCCCGGGCTACGGCCTCAGCATGGCGGATGAGATCCAGTCCGCCCTCGGTCGTGACCTCCTCGGGCCGCTCCGGGACGAGCGTCACCTGGTCCGGCCTCACCCGCAGCGCGACGGCGAGCATCTCCTCCGCCGTCGACATCTCCAGGTTGAGCTTGCCGCGGACGACCGGCCGCAGCCGTTCGACGTCGTGGTCCTGGATGTGCCGGCGGTCCACGCGCAGGTGGACCGTGATGCCGGAGGCGCCGGCGGCCTCGGCCATGCGGGCGGCCTCGACCGGGTCGGGGTAGCCGGCGCGGCGGGCCTGCCGGACGGTGGCGACGTGGTCGATGTTGACCGACAGCCGCGCAGTGTTCTCAGCCATTTAACGCTCGATCTCCTGGTCGACGCGCGTCAGCTCCTCGGGCTGGCGCTGGATGAGCACCGTGCTCTGGATCGGAAAGAGCGTGCGGTGGACCCGCTCGCCGAAGGTGCAGTTGACCTCGTAGTAACCCTCGCGGTTGACCTGCAGCAGCGTCCCCTTGCCGCCCTTGATGCCGAGCAGCTCGTTGTGGATCAGCACCTCCGAAGGTAGTTCCATCGTCTCTCCTCAGTCCTGGTAGAAACCTTCATCCTTGTATTCCTTGAGCTTGCGCTGGAGTGTCCGCAGGCCGATGCCGAGCAGGTCGGCGGCCTTGGCGCGGTGGCCGCCGGTGCGCTGGAGCGTCTCCAGGATCGCCTGGCGCTCGATGTCGGCCATGGTGCGGGTCTCCCCGGCCGCGGACTGCACCGGGCCGCCCGGGCCGCCGACATCGCCCATGATCGAGACCGTCGCCGACTCGCGCACCTCGACCGGCAGGTCGGCCGGCTCCACGTCCTCGTCCTGGCGGCCCTGGTGGCCCTGGTAGAACACCACGACCGACTCGATCACGTTGCGGAGCTGGCGCACGTTGCCGGGCCACGGGTAGCGCTGGAGCATCTCCAGCGCCTGCGGCCCCAGGCGCAGGGGCGGCTTGCCGTGCTCCTGGCAGAAGACCGCCAGGAAGTGGTCGGCGAGCGGCTGGATGTCGCTCACCCGCTCGCGCAGCGGCGGGATGCGCAGGGTCACGACCTTCAGCCGGTAGTAGAGGTCCTCGCGGAAGCGGCCCTCGGCGACCTCCTTCTCCAGGTCGCGGTTGGTGGCCGCGATGAGCCGGAAATCGACGTCGATGAGCTCGCTGCCGCCCACCCGCATGACCTGGCGCTCCTCGAGGACGCGCAGGAGCTTGACCTGGAGCTCGGGGTAGAGCTCGCTGATCTCGTCGAGGAAGAGCGTGCCGCGGTGGGAGAGCTCGAACTTGCCGATCTTCCGCGACACGGCGCCGGTGAAGGCGCCGCGCTCGTGGCCGAAGAGCTCGCTCTCCAGGATGTCGGAGGGGATCGCGCCGCAGTTGATGGCCAGGAAGCGCTCGTTGCGCCGCGGGCTGGCGCGGTGGATGGCGTTGGCGACCAGCTCCTTGCCCGTGCCGCTCTCGCCGATGACGAGCACGCTCGACCGGGTCGGCGCCACCAGCTTCATCTGCTCGAAGAGCTTCTCCATGGGGGCGGAGCGGCCGATGATGCTCTCGAAGCCGTAGCGCTTGTCGAGCATCTCGCGCAGGCTGGTGACCTCCTCCTTGAGCTGCTGCTTCTCGAGCAGGTTCGAGACCCGCTGGCGCAGCTCGTAGAGGTCGACCGGCTTGGTCAGGTAGTCGTCGGCGCCGACGCGCATGGCCTCGACCGCGGACTCGATGGAGCCGTAGGCGGTCACCAGGATGACGCCGAGATCGAGCTGGCGCTCGCGGAGCTCCTTGAGGAAGGCCACTCCGTCCATGCCCGGCATGCGCAGGTCGCACACCGCGGCGCGCACGCTGCCGGCCTCCTCGATGTACTCCAGGGCCTTGCGCGCGTCATCGAAGGTGCGCACCTCGCACCCGGCCTTCTCGATGGCGATGGCCATCGATTCGCGGGACCCGGTTTCGTCGTCGATCACCAGCACGAGGGGCTTGTCGGCCATGGCGGCGTCATTCTGGCACAAGGCGAGGGAGGGGGTCGAGGCGGGCCGGTTACAGTAGACTGCGTTCCGCCAAGGCATGACGCTCCCACTCGAACCCCGCGCCCCCGGTGCAGAGTCCACCCTGGAAGGGGTGCTGGACCGGGTCGTCTTCGCCAACGAGGAGAACGCCTGGAGCGTGGTCAAGCTCACGGTCCCCGGACGCCAGGACCCGGTCACCGCGGTCGGCAACCTGCTCGGCATCCAGCCCGGCGAGAGCCTGCGGCTGCACGGGGCGTGGATCGACGACCCGAAGTACGGCCGGCAGTTCAAGGTCGCCTCCTACACGACGGTGGCGCCGGCCACCGTCGCCGGCATCCGCAAGTACCTGGGCTCCGGGCTGATCCGCGGCATCGGCAAGGTCATGGCCGGCCGGCTCGTGGACGCCTTCGGCAAGGAGACGCTCGACGTCATCGAGCACCGCCCGGAGCGCCTGCGCGAGGTCGAGGGGATCGGACCCGGCCGCAGCCAGGCGATCCGCACCGCCTTCCTCGAACAGAGGGACATCAAGGACGTCATGGTCTTCCTGCAGTCCCACGGCGTCTCGACCCAGTACGCCATCCGGATCTACAAGACCTACGGCCCCGCCGCCGTGGACCTGGTGCGCGAGAACCCCTACCGCCTCGCGATCGACATCCGCGGCATCGGCTTCAAGAGCGCCGACCGGATCGCCTCGGCGCTCGGGATCGACCCCGCGGCGCCGCAGAGGCTGGAAGCGGGCGCCCTCCACCTGCTCTCCGAGGCCTCGGACCGCGGCCATCTCTTCCTCCCCCGCCGCACCCTGGTCCAGGAGGCCACCGCGCTCCTCGCCGCCCCGGACTACGCGGTCGAGCAGGCCGTCGGACGCCTCGCCGAGGCGGGGCACGCGGTCGTCGAGCCCTCCTCCGCCGCTCCGGACGACCCGGGCGAGGCCGCGGTCTATCCCAAGGCGCTGCACCTCGCCGAGACCGGCATCGCCGCGCGCATCCGCGACCTCCTGATCCAGCCGACCCTGCCGTTCGAGATCGACGTCGAGCGCGCCCTCGACTGGTTCGAGAGGACCGAGAGGATCGGCCTCGCCCGGCAGCAGCGCCAGGCGATCCGCTCCGGCCTGACGAGGAAGGTCCTGGTCGTCACCGGCGGCCCCGGCACCGGCAAGACCACGCTGGTGCGCGGCCTGGTGAAGATCCTGGAGAAGAAGAACCAGCGCATCCTGCTCGCCGCGCCGACCGGCCGCGCCGCCAAGCGCCTGGCCGAGGCCACCGGCGGCGAGGCGTCCACCATCCACCGGCTGCTGGAGTACGACCCGCGCAGCCGGACGTTCCTGAGGAACCGCGAGCATCCGCTCGGCTGCGACCTCCTGATCGTGGACGAAGCCTCGATGCTCGACACGGTGCTCGCGAACCACCTGCTCCGCGCCGTGCCCGACCCCGGCCGGCTCGTCCTGGTCGGCGACGTGGACCAGCTCCCGTCAGTCGGCCCGGGCCGGGTGCTGGCGGACCTCATCCGCTCGGACGCGGTCGAGGTCGTCCGCCTGACCGAGATCTTCCGCCAGGCCGAGCGCAGCCTGATCGTGCTCAACGCCCACCGCGTCAACGAAGGGAGGATGCCGGAGCTGCAGGCCGTGGACGGTGACGGCGACTTTTTCTTCCTGCCGCGGCGCGAACCGGCGGAGATCGTGGAGACCATCGAGGAGCTGGTCGGCCGGCGCATCCCGGGCCGCTTCGGGCTCGACCCGGTCGAGCAGATCCAGGTGCTCACGCCGCGCAACCGCGGCCAGCTCGGCACCGAGCAGCTCAACGAGCGGCTGCGCGATCTCCTGAATCCCGAGGGCCAGGAGATCGCGCGCGGCGGGCGCAGCTTCCGGGTCGGGGACAAGGTGATGCAGGTGCGCAACAACTACGACCTGGAGGTCTTCAACGGCGACATCGGCCGGGTGGCCGGGATCGACGAGGACGAGGGGGTCCTCAAGGTGACGGTGGACGGCCGCGAGGTGGTGTACGACCTCTCGATGCTCGACGAGCTGATGCTCGCCTACGCCTGCACGATCCACAAGTCCCAGGGTAGCGAGTACCCGTGCGTGGTCGTGCCGCTCCACACCCAGCACTACCTGATGCTGGAGCGCAACCTCCTCTATACGGCGCTGACCCGGGCGCGGAAGCTGGCGATCCTGGTGGGCGAGCCGCGGGCGCTCGCCACGGCGGTGAGGAACCGGCGGGTGCGCACCCGGTTCACCCGCCTGGCCGAGCGCCTGGCGGGCGGGTCCGGAGCATTTTAGGCACCTTCGTTTGCCGAATGCCCGTTCGGTGCTTATACTAGGCAAAGTGCTCCGAGTCCTGATTCTCGACGATGAGTCGATGGTGGTCGACATGCTCGCGGCCTGCCTGCGCAGACCCGGCATTCACCTGACGACCTGCCTGGAGATCGAGGCGGCCATGGCGCTGCTGAGCGCGTACCGTTTCGACGTGGTCGTGACCGACCTCTCCGTATCGCAGCTCGGCGGGCTGG
>JBEQUE010000224.1:0-25538 GCA_040349255.1 Acidobacteriota bacterium
AGAGGATCGTGCCTCCGCCCCAGGTCCAGAGGCCGGCGGTGCCGGCTTCGACGCGGCGCTTCGTGCGGTCCTCTCCCTTCGCCTGCCAGACCTTCGGCTCGGCCCCGTCGGCCGGCCAGACGCGGGCCAGCACCCGCACCACGCCCGGCTCCACCTCGGTCCGCATCCGCATCCGGTACCAGCGGCCCGGCTCGGGAGTGACGCCGGTATCCAGGTCGCCGGACAGCTCGGTCCCGCGCGCCCAGAGCGAGAAGGTGCCGGCCATGGATCTGCCCTTGCCGTAGGTCAGGGTGTACATCCTGTCCTCGCCGAGGACGAACCGGCTGTGGGCCACCACGCCGGTGCCCGCGTCCTCGTCGTCGATCCGGGTGTCGCAGAGCACCTCATAGTTGCTCCAGGCGAGCGGGCCGGTCTCGTCCGTGAGGCCGAGCGGTGCCGGGTCCCAGAGACTGTAGAAGTTCCGGAACGGGCTCTCCCGGACGGCTCCCCAGTACGGCGTCCTCTTCCAGCGCACCACCTGGTACGGCGACTTCCAGGACCAGCCCCTGTCGTCGGAGCCGACCTGCTGGTTCAGGCCGAGGAGCAGCAGCGATCCGCCGCGGCCGATCCGGCGCCCCTCGTTCGACAGTAGCTCCACGCCGGCCCGGTCCAGCGCCGAGATGACCTCTCCCTGGTGCTCGCTGTGCCCCTGGACGCCGATGATCGGCGCGGTCCGGCGCAGCTCCGAGAGGAACGCCGCGGTCGCCTGGATGTGCGGCTTCATCTGATCCCCCTGGGGGCCCGCTTTCGGCTCGTCGCGAATGAAGTCGCCGCTGATCAGGATGAGGTCGGGCTTCGCCTCGGCCACCTCGCGGAGCAGGCGGTGGAGGAGCGGCCGGTCCTCTCCGATGTGCAGGTCGCTGAGCTGCACCACCCGGAGCGGCGGCGCGTCGAGGACGATCCGGACGTCGTCCCGGAAGAGCAGGCGCCGGGGCTCGACCCAGAGGCCGTCCGCGAGCCCGAGGACGGCGACGAAAGCGGCTCCCAGCAGCAGCCCGCGGACCCGCGTCACGACCAGGCCGAAGGCTCCATCCTGGCTGGCTCCGGCGGCCGGCGGAACCCGCCGAAGAAGAGCAGCAGGATCGGCCCGGCCACGAACCCGCCGATGTGGGCGAACCAGGCCACGCCGCCGGCGTCCGCCGCGGTCTGCGCCCCGAGCGAGGCGAACCCGGAGAAGGCCTGCAGCAGGAACCAGAACGGCAGGTAGACCAGCGCCGGGATCTCCACCAGGCGGATGAAGAAGAGGATCCAGACCACGGTCACGATCCGCGCCCGCGGATAGAGGAAGAGGTAGGCCCCGAGCACGCCCGAGATGGCGCCGCTCGCGCCGATCGCCGGGATCATCGACTGCGGGCTCGCCCAGGCGTGCGCGAAGGTCGCGGCGAAGCCGGCGAAGACGTAGAAGTAGAGGTACTTGAAGTGGCCGAGCCGATCCTCGATGTTGTCGCCGAAGATCCACAGGAAGAGCATGTTGCCGAGCAGGTGGCCCCAGCCGCCGTGGAGGAACATCGACAGCAGCGCGCTGCGCAGCCCCGGCACCCATTCGCCGACCGTGATCGCGCCGCCGTCGAAGAGATGCCCCGGCACGAAGGCCGACGCCATCAGGTAGCCCTCCAGCCGTTCGCCCAGCGAGAGCTCGTAGAGGAACATCAGGATGTTCAGCACGATCAGGATGATGTTGACCACCGGCTTGCGGTAGCTGGGATTTCGGTCGTGGAGCGGTAGCATGGCGGCCTCCTGTCAGGCCGGGCGGATGCGGTGGACCCGCATCAGGTTGGTCAGCGGCTTGTCCCGGATCGGATGGCCCATGAGGATCAGGATACGCTCGCCGGGCGACGCGAGGCGGGCGTCGCGCAGGTTGCGCTCGACCATCTGCACGAGCTCGTCCAAGGTGCCGACCTCGGTGTCGGTGACCAGCGGGCGGACCCCCCAGACGAGCTGGAGCTGGCGGGCCACGCGCTCGTCCGGCGTGAAGGCGAGGACGGGCGAGGTCGGCCGGTAGCGGGCGACCAGCCGGGCGGTGAAACCGCTCTGGCTGAAGGCCACGATGCGCCGGATCTTGAGCTCGTCGGCGGCGTAGACCGCAGCGGCCGAGACCATGTCGGGCACGTCCAGGTCGCCCTCGGTGTCCTCCTGATGGTCGTGCCCGGAGGGGTCGAGCTGGAAGGTGCGGCGGGCATGGGCGTGGCCGAGCGGCTGGATCGACGGATCGTCGGTGTCGATCTCGCGGGCGTAGGTCTCGGCCTCCAGGATGATGTTCGCCATGGTCTGGACGACGACGACCGGGTACTTGCCCATGGCGGTCTCTCCGGAGAGCATGAGCGCGTCGGCGCCGTCGAACACGGCGTTGGCCACGTCGGTGGCCTCGGCCCGGGTCGGGCGCGGCTGCTCGATCATCGACTCGAGCATCTGGGTGGCGACGATGACCGGCTTGCCGGCGCGCCGGCCGGCGGCCACGATCCGCTTCTGGTGGACCGGCACGGTGGGCAGCGGCACCTCGACGCCGAGGTCGCCGCGCGCCACCATGAGGCCGTCCGCGGCCTCGGTGATGTCTTCGAGGTGGGCCATGGCCGTGGCGCGCTCCAGCTTGGCGATCAGCGGGATGCGGCCGCCGGCCGCGGTGACCACGGTGCGCAGCATCTCGATGTGGGCGGCCTCGCCGACGTAGCTCGCGGCCAGGTAGTCGGCTCCCGCCTCGACCGCGAACCGGATGTCGGAGCTGTCCTTGTCGGAGATCTCGAACGGCAGGTTGGTGTCCGGCAGATTGAGGCCCTTGCGGGTGCGCACCGGGCCGCCGTTGATGACCCGGGCGCGGACGCGGTCGCCCTCGTTGCTCACCACGCGCAGCTCGACGAGGCCGCTGTCGATGAGCATGCGCTCGTCGGCCTGCAAGTGCTTGAGGACGTTCCCGTCCACCGGAAGATCCGTGGCCGAAGGCTCGGAGCTCAGGACGACCTCCTGGCCGGCTTCGAGGGTGCGCTGGGTGTCGGGCAGGACGCCGAGGCGGTAGCGCGGCCCCATGAGGTCCATGACGATCGGCAGGTGGCAGCCTTCTTCCCGGGCTACGCGGCGCACGAGCTCCAGGGTCTTGCGGTGCTCGTCCTGCGATCCGTGAGAGAGGTTGAGTCGGAAGAGGTCGACGCCGGCTCGAACGAGTCCCCTGAGGACCCCCTCCTCCGTGCTCGCCGGCCCCAGGGTGGCCATGATCTTCGCGCGTCGTTCCATAGCGGGCAGAGTATATCGATTGGTGGCTCCCTCTCCCCCGGCACGGGGGAGAGGGCTGGGGAGAGGGGGGATGGGATCAACCCCGTGTTACCATTCCGCCCCTATGTTTGACGGTCTGCAAGGAAAGCTCCAGGACGTCTTCCGCCAGCTCAAGGGCGAGGGCAAGGTCACGCCCGAGGCCCTCGACGCGGCCCTGCGCCAGATCCGGCTGGCGCTGCTCGAGGCGGACGTCCATCTCCGGGTCGTGAAGCCCTTCGTGGAGCGGGTGCGCGAGCGCGCGCTCGGCCAGGAGGTCCTGGAAAGCCTGACTCCCGCGCAGCAGGTCGTGAAGATCGTGCGCGACGAGCTCGCCTCGCTGCTCGGCGAGGAGGGCACCGATTTCCGGCTCGACGGCCGGCCCACGGTCATCATGATGTGCGGCCTCCAGGGCTCGGGCAAGACGACGACCAGCGGCAAGATCGCGAAGCAGCTCAAGAAGCGCGGCCGTCACCCGATCCTGGTGGCCGGCGACCTGCAGCGCGCCGCCGCCGTCGAGCAGCTCAAGCAGGTCGGCAAGGGCGTGGACGTGCCGGTGATCGAGCCCGAGCCCGGCGAGACCGTGGTGGCGCTCGGCGCCCGCGCGCTCGCTCTCGCCAAGCAGCGCGGCCATGACGTCATGATCATGGACACCGCCGGCCGGCTCCACGTGGACACCGCGCTCATGGAGGAGATCCAGCGGCTGGCCGAGAAGATCCAGCCGCACGAGACGCTCTTCGTGGCCGACTCGATGACCGGCCAGGACGCGGTCAAGAGCGCCGAGCAGTTCTCCTCGTCGCTGCCGCTCACCGGCGTCATCCTGACCAAGCTCGACGGCGACTCCCGCGGCGGCGCGGCGCTGTCGATCCGCACCGTGGCCAAGGTGCCGATCCGCTTCGTGGGCGTCGGCGAGAAGTCGGACGACCTGGAGCTGTTCCACCCGCAGCGCCTGGCCTCGCGCATGATCGGCATGGGCGACGTCCTGTCGCTGATCGAGAAGGCCGAGCAGGGGCTCGATTCAGCAGAAACCGAGCGCCTGGCCCGCCGCATGGTGGAGCAGGAGTTCACCCTGGAGGACCTGCGCGACCAGCTCCGGCAGATCCGCAAGCTCGGGCCGCTCGGCCAGGTCCTGGAGCTGCTGCCGAAGGTCGGACCGCTCAAGGGGATGGACACCGCCAATGTGGACGAGAGCGGCCTGCGCCGGGTCGAGGCGATCATCAACTCGATGACCCCGCTGGAGCGCCGCCGGCCGGACGTGCTCAACGGCAGCCGCAAGAAGCGCATCGCGATCGGCTCCGGCACCTCGGTGGCGGACATCAACCGGCTGCTCAAGCAGTACAAGGGCATGAAGAAGATGTTCAAGGGCGTCCAGGGCAAGTGGCTGAAGAAGGCCCTGGGCGGAGCCCAGGGCGGCCGGCTGCGGATGTAATCCGCCGTCTCTGTGTTACAATCCCACCTCTTTGCGCGCGGGCGCCTCCGGCGGAGGCCTGCCCGCGCAGCCCACACGAGAACTTGGAGGTCGAGAGAGATGCTGACAATTCGGCTGCGCCGCATGGGCGCCCGGAACAACCCCTTCTACCGCGTCGTGGTTTCCGACTCGCGGAACGTGCCCACCGCCTCGGCCGTCGAGGAGATCGGCTACTACGACGTGACGAAGAACCCGGCCCAGGTGAACATCGACACCGTGCGCGCCCAGTACTGGGTCGAGCGCGGCGCCCAGATGTCGCCCACCGTCAAGAAACTGGTCGCCAAGGCGCAGAAGAGTGCCTGAGCTGGCCGACGACTTCAAGGAGCTCATCCGGCTCCTCGTGGATCAGCCGGACGAGGTGGAGGTCACTGAGATCCCGGGCCGGCGCGCCAACATTCTCGAACTGAGTGTGGCGCCCGACGACCTGGGCAAGGTGATCGGCAGGCAGGGACGGACCGCCCGCGCGCTGCGCACCCTGTTGGAGACCCGGGAGGACCGGCTGGGCGTGCGCCATGAGCTTGAAATCCTCGAGGACGAAGACTGAGCCGGCACCCCCGGCGGTCGCCGGGGGACGACGCGACGCTCTGCCCGAGCGGGTCGTCGTGGGCCGCATCCTGCGCCCCGTCGGCGTGCGCGGCGAGGTCGTCGTCCAGGTCCTGAGCGACGTGCCCGGACGCCTGGCGCCCGGCAGCTCGGTGAGCGGGACCCGCGACGGAAAGCCTGACATCCTCCTGGTCGTCGAAACCCAGCGGGAGCACAAGTCGGGCGCCGTGGTCCGCTTCTCGGGCTACGACGACCGGGACCGGGCCGAGGAGCTGCGCGACCTTCTTCTTGAAGTCGATCGTTCCCAGGTCCCCGCGGCGCCGGAGGGCACCTACTACTGGTACCAGCTCCTCGGATGCCGCTGCGAGGCGGACGGCGAGGACCTGGGCGAGGTGGTCGATCTGCTGGAGGACGGGGGCGGGCTGCTGCTGGTGGTCTCGGACGGGGAACGGGAGGTCCCGATCCCCTTCGTCCGGAGCTTCCTGAAGAACGTGGACGTGGAGCGCGGGCAGATCGAGTTGGAATTGCCCGAGGGGCTGCTCGAAGCATGCGCATCCGGGTCCTGACCATCTTCCCCGAGCTGTTCGGCCCGTTCCTGGCGACCAGCCTGGTGGGGAGGGCGATCGAGAAGGGGCTTCTCGAAGTGGGGGTTCACGACCTCCGGCAGTTCACGGAGGACCGGCACCGCAGCGTGGACGACGAGCCCTACGGCGGCGGTGGCGGGATGGTGATGATGGCGCCGCCCTGGATCCGGGCGGTGAGAGAGGTGGCGGAGGGGGGTTGGAGGATCCTGCTCTCGCCCCAGGGGAGCCGGCTCGACGAGGCGAAGGTCCGGGAGCTGGCGGCGAAGGGGGCGGAGCGGGGGCTGGTGCTGATGTGCGGACGATACGAAGGGATTGACGAGAGGGTGCGGCTGACGGTGGTGGACGAGGAGGTCTCGATCGGCGACTACGTGCTGTCGGGCGGCGAGCTGCCGGCGATGGTGCTGATCGAGGCGGTCTCGCGCCAGGTGCCGGGGGTGGTCAAGCTGGCGGACTCGGTGGAGCAGGACAGCTTCCGGTCGGGCCTGCTGGACTACCCGCACTACACCCGGCCGCCGGTGGTCGAAGGGATGGCGGTCCCGGAGGTGCTGACCTCGGGGGACCACGCAGCGATCCGGCGCTGGAGGGAGCGCGAGGCGCTCCGGGCGACCCGGGAGAAGCGGCCGGATCTTTTGGCGGGGTTGCATAGCGATTCTGAAATAGAAAATAATGGCGGGAACGTCTCCCAGGCGGGCGCCGCCAGCTTACGAGGTGAGCCATGAACCAGTTGGATCAGGTTGAGAGCAGCTATTTCCGTGGTGGGAAGCCCGATTTCGCGCCCGGGGACACCATCCGCGTCCACGTGCGGGTGAAGGAAGGCGACAAGGAGCGCATCCAGGTGTTCCAGGGTGTGGTCATGGGCCGCCGGGGCGGCGGGACCCGCGAGACCTTCACCGTCCGCAAGATCTCGGGCGGCGTCGGCGTCGAGAGGATCTTCCCGTTCCACTCGCCGATCATCGACAAGATCGAGCTGATGCGGCGCGGCAAGGTCCGGCGGGCCAAGCTGTACTACCTGCGCAACCTGCGCGGCAAGGCGGCCCGCATCGAGGAGCGCCGGGACGACCGCCGGGACAAGGCCCAGGCCTGATCTAGTCACGAAAGGAGCGCGGTGACGAGAGCGACCCCGGCAGCACCGGGAATGCTCGACCTGTTTGCCGAAGCCTGCCGCCTGCGCCTGATGCGCAGGCTGGAGGACTGGCTTGCCGGCTGCGGCTACTGCCGCGTCGCGGGCGTGGACGAGGCGGGCCGCGGCTCGCTGGCCGGCCCCGTGGTGGCCGCCGCCGTGCTCGTGAACCCCCACTGCGCCGTCCCCGGCGTCGACGACAGCAAGTGCCTCACCGCCGCCGAGCGGGAGCGCCTGGCGGCGGCCATCCGCGCCACGGCCCTGGCCTCGGCCGTGGTGGCCGTGCCGGCCGACGTCATCGACCGCATCAACATCCTCGAAGCCACCCGCCGCGCCATGGCGCAGGCGGTCTCCGCGCTCAGGCCCGCGCCCGACTGCGTGGTCGTGGACGCCGTGCTCCTGCGCGGCTTCGAGGCCCCCTGCATTCCGCTGATCCGCGGCGACGCGGTGAGCTACGGCGTGGCCTGCGCCTCCATTCTCGCGAAAGTCGAGCGCGACCGCCTGATGAGCGAGCTCGACGGCCGCTATCCCGAGTACGGCTTCGCCGTGCACAAGGGCTACGGCGTGCCCGAGCACCTCCAGGCGCTCTCGACCTACGGCCCCTGCCCGGTCCACCGGCTGACCTACAAGCCGGTGCTCCCCCGGATGGAGGCGAGCTGATGGCTCTCCAGCGCGAGCAGGTCGTCCAGACGGCGGAGAAGTACGTCTCGCGGGGCAAGATCGAGCCCGCCATCCGCGAGTACCGGAAGCTCCTGGCCGAGAACCCGAACGACATCAACACCCTGAACCGGGTGGGCGACCTCTACGCCAAGATCCAGCGCATCGACGAGGCGGTCGACTTCTTCGGCCAGATCGGCGAGCAGTACTCCTCGCAGGGCTTCTTCGTCAAGGCGATCGCGATCTACAAGAAGATCATCAAGCTCGACCCGACGCGGCTCGACATCTACGAGCAGCTCGCGGACCTGTACCACAAGCAGAACCTGGTGACCGAGGCGCGCACCCAGTACCAGGTGCTGGCCGACTACTACACCAAGCACGAGAACGCGGCGTCGGCGATCGCCATCTACAACAAGATGACGGTGCTGGAGCCGGACAACCCCTCGTACCACGTCAAGCTCGCGGAGATCTACCAGCAGCAGAAGCTCTTCGAAAAGGCGATGAACGAGTACCGGGTCATCGCCGAGCTGATGATCCAGCACGGCCGCACGCAGGACGCCTCGCAGGTCTACGAGCGGGCGCTGGGCATCGACGCGAAGAACCTGCGCTTCATCTGGGACGCGGTCGAGGCCCTGCGCGCGGCCGGCGACAACGCCTCCGCGGCGCGCTTCCTCACCGTGGCGGTCGAGCGCAATCCCGAGGCCGAGGAGATCGCCCGCGAGCTCAACACCCGCCGCGAGGCTCCGCCCGCGCCGGAGCCTGAGGTGCCCGAGGTGGAGCTCGAGGCGGAGCCCGAACGCTCCGAACGTTCCGCGGCGGACGACAACGCGTCCATCGAGCTGGAGATCGACTACGGCGAAGACCTCACGTCGGCCATGAAGGCCGCCGAGGCCGCCGTCTCCGGTCCCGAGAGCGAGGAGATGGAGTTCGACCTCGACCTCGACGAGCTGTCGGTCGAGCTGCCCGACGAGGATCTCTCCAGCCAGGTGAAGCCGCCGCCGGACCTGGCCGGCGCGCCGGTCCGCCCGGCCTGGGCCCGGCGGGACGAGGCCGAGGAAGTGCCCGCGCTGGAGATCGAGCTCGGGGACTCGCTGACCCTCGAGCCGCTGGAGATCGAGGGCCTCGCCGCCGATCCCGCGCCTTCGACCCCGAGCCCGTACGCGGCGCCGGTCGAGGCGTTCGCGGAGGCCGACGCCTTCATCCTCGACCCGCTGGAGGCGCTGCCGGAGGAAGTCGAGATCGAGGCCTTGCCTGCCTGGGAGGAGGAGAAGGCCGCCGCTCCGGCCGCCGTCCCGAGCCGCGAGGAGGCCGAGCGCGACGAGCTCATCACCGAGGCCGAGGTGCTCGCCAAGTACGGCCTGGAGGAGAAGGCGATCGAGCGCCTCGAAGAGGCCTTGCGCGCGCGCCCGGACAGCCTGCAGGCGTACGCGGTGCTGATCCGTCTCCACCTCGGAAAAGGCCGCCACGAGCAGGTCTTCCCGCTGGCGATGCGGATGTCCGAGATCGCCGTCGCCCAGCACGCGCTCGCACCCTGGCTGGGCGTCCGCCAGAGCCTGGAGGACGCCGGATACCGGCTGGACGGAAACGTGGTCGTCGCCGGCCCGCACATGGCCGCACCCGCACCCGCTCCTCCGCTCCCGGAGACCGTGGAGATCGTCGAGGAGCCGGTGCCGATCCTCGCTCCCGAGCCCGAGCTGCCGGTCCTGGACGAGATCTCCCTCGGCGAGCTGGAGGAGATCACGCTCGACGAGGAGCCGGAGACGGTCTCCTTCGAAGAGCCCGCTCCGCCGCCGCCTCCTCCTCCGGCGCCGGCCCTGGAAGCGCCGGCGTCTGCTCCGCGTCCCACGGCAGCCAAGCGGAAGGAAATGGACGACCTGCTGCGCGGCATCCTTCAGGACAAGCCGGCGCGCAAGCCGGGCGCCGCGACTCCGCCGCCGCGCCCGCCCTCTCCGCCACCGCCTGCCCCTGTTGCTGCCGCTCCAGCTCCGCCGCCGGCCGCGCCTCCGCCGGCTCCGGGGCCTGCCGCCAAGGGCGGCCTCTTCGATCTCACCTCGCTCGGCTCGATGATCGAGGACGAAGAGGCCGGCATCGCGCCGTCCGGGCCGTCGTTCCCGCCGCCGTCCGCCGCCGAGGCCGACTCCCTGTGGGAGTCGACGAAGCCGGGGCTCTCCGCTCCGCCGCCGGCCGCGCCGCCCGCCTTCGAGGACAGCGGCGTCAACTGGCTCGACGAGGCCGAGGCGTCCCGGCCGCCGTCCCAGCCGGGCGGCGCCGGCCTGTTCGACGAGGAGGATGACTTCTTCGACCTCGCCGGCGAGCTGGTGGAGGAGCTGTCGAAGGAGGAGGTCTTCCAGGACGGCGTCCAGGCCGAGCAGTCGCTGGAGGAGATCGTCGAGGGCTTCAAGAAGGGCGTGGCCGAGCACCTGTCGCCGACCGACTATGACACCCATTTCAACCTCGGCATCGCCTATCGGGAGATGGGCCTGCTCGACGAGGCGATCGGCGAGTTCCAACTCGCCGCGAAGGACCCTCGCTACCTGGTGATCAGCTCCTCGATGCTCGGCCTCTGCTTCCTCGACAAGGGCCTGCCCGAGCTGTCGGTCAAGTGGTACCGCCGCGGCATGGAGGCCCCGAACCTGGCCGAGGAGGACCACCTCGGCCTGATGTACGACCTGGGCAACGCCTACATGGCCATGGGCGACATGTCCTCCGCCTTCGCCACGTTCGTGGAGCTCTACGGCATCAACACGAACTACCGCGACGTGGTGGCGAAGCTCGAAGAGCTGCGGAAGTAGGCTCGGCCGGACCGCTGACGCATCCGCGCGGGGGTGATAGGATGAGTCGTTCCGCGATGTATCTCGCGGAGCGATTCATCCCTGGGAGCCCCCATGCACGCACAGACTCCGACCGAGAGGCTGGTTTTCCTCTCGTGTATTGCCGCGATGCTGGGCCTGTTGGGGGGAGGGGCGGCCTGGGTGCTCCTCCACCTGATCGGCCTGATCACGAACCTTGCGCTGTTCCACCGCTTCGGCTGGGAGCTGCCGCCCACGTCCGCGCTGCGGGCCGGACCGTGGATTCCCGTGGCCGCCATGGCCGGCGCGTTCCTGGTGTCGTGCCTGGCGAAGTGGTCGCCGGTGATCCGCGGCCACGGCATCCCGGAGGCGATGGAGGCGGTGCTCGTCCGTCAGAGCCGGATCGCGCCGCGGGCGGCGCTGGCCAAGCCGCTCTCCGCGGCGATCGCGATCGGCACGGGTGGGCCGTTCGGCGCCGAGGGCCCGATCATCGTGACGGGCGGCGCGCTGGGTTCGCTCCTCGGCCAGGTGCTCCACGTGTCGCCGTCGGAGAGGAAGATCCTCCTCGCCTGCGGCGCGGCGGCGGGCATGTCGGCGACGTTCGGCGCGCCGCTCGCCTCGGTCGTGCTGGCGATCGAGCTGCTGCTGTTCGAGTTCTCGACGCGCGCGTTCATCCCGCTGGTGGTGGCGGCGAGCGTGTCGGCCGGCGTGCACTCGGCGCTGTTCGGCGCGGGGCCGCTCTTCGCCATGCCGGAGCACGACTTCGCCGGCCTCCAGGTGCTCCCCTGGTTCGTGTTGCTCGGGCTGGTCTGCGGCCTCCTGGCGGTGCTGGTGAGCGAGGGGCTGTTCGCGGTGGAGGCGATGTTCCGCCGGCTGCCGGTCTCGGACTTCTGGCACCCGGTGATCGGCGCGGCGGCGTTCTCGGCGGTCGGGCTCCTGGCGCCGCGCGCGCTCGGCGTGGGCTACGACGCGATCGGCGACGTGCTCAACGACCGCCTGGCGCTCGGCGCGATCGCGGTCCTGGCCGTGGCGAAGCTGGTGGCCTGGTGGCTGGCGCTGGGGTCGGGGACCTCGGGCGGCACGCTGGCGCCGCTCCTCCTGATCGGCGGCTCGTTCGGCAGCCTGTTCGGCATGGCGGCGAAAGCCGTCTGGCCCGGCCTGCCGCTGGCGCCGGGAGCGTTCGCGGTGGTGGCCATGGCCGCGCTGTTCGGCGCCTCGACGCGCGCCACGTTCACGGCCATCGTCTTCCTCTTCGAGCTGACCCGGGACTACCGCATCATCCTGCCGCTGATGCTCGCCGCCGTGGTGGCGGACATCGTCGCGGCCGCGCTCCTGCGCGAGAGCCTGATGACCGAGAAGCTGGCGCGGCGCGGCCTGCGGGTCCATACCGAGTACGAGGTGGACCTGCTGCGCACCACGCACGTGCGCAACGTCATGACTTCCCGGGTCGAGACCGTCCCGGCCGATGCCACGGTCAGCGAGGTGTGCCGCCAGTTGGAGGCCGGCCGGCATAGCGCATACCCGGTGGTGGACGGCGACGGCCGCTGCGTAGGGATCGTGGCCCGGGGCGACCTGCTCCGCCGGCCGGTCGAGGACTCGGCGTCGATCCTGGACGTCGCCAGCCGGGACGTGGTGACCCTGGGGCCGGACGACCTCGTGCTCGTGGCGCTGCGCCGCATCCTGGAGGAGGGCGTGGAGCACCTGCCGGTCGTCGAGGACGGCCGGCTGGTCGGCATCTGCACGCGGACCGACGTGCTGCGCGCCCGCCGGCCGCAGCTCGACCTCGAGCGCACGCAACCCGGCTGGAAGCTGCTGGGCAGCCGCCGCGCCTAGCGGATGTAGCCCAGCGCCCTCAACCGTTCGCGCTCCTCCGGCCGGAGGTCGCGGCCCGCGACGTCGTCCGGGGGCAGCCGCTTGCGCAGGCTGTCCTGCTTCCAGCCGGTGATCAGCTTCGACAGCCGCTGCACCACGTCCGGGTGCTGGGCGGCGAGGTTCCGGGTGTCGCCGGGATCGCGCCGGTGGTCGTAGAGCTCGAACTCCTTCTCCTGCAGGGCCGTCCGCTGGACGTTCCAGACCAGCTTCCAGCCCTCGTGGATCACCGAGAAGGTCTCCCTCGCGCGCGGCGCCGGCGAGGCGAAGTGCGGCGCCGCCGGACGGTCGGTGAAGACCGGGCGCGGGTTCCAGGTGCCGCCCGTGCCGGCCGCCTTCATCAGGGGCGTCAGGCTCTGCCCCTGCGCCTGTCCGGGGATCGGCAGGTGGGTGAGCGACAGCATCGTGGGCATCACGTCCACCAGCCCCACGGTCTCCTCGATCCTCTGGCCCGCGGGCACCACGCCCGGGTAGTGGACGACCAGCGGCACGTGGGTCAGCTCGTGGTAGACCGACTGTCCGTGTCCTTCGAACTCGTGCTCGAAGAACTCCTCGCCGTGATCGCTGGTGAAGACCAGGAGGGTGCGCCGGTCGAGGCCCAGCTCCCGGAGTCTCTCCATCAGCCGCTCCAGCTCGGTGTCCATCTCCCGGATCGAGCCGTCGTACCAGACGAGCTCGCGGTTCCGGAAGGTCGGCAGGTCCACCCCGGCCGCCCGGAACTCGGAGGTCATGACCAGGTTGTCGATCTGCCGCTCCGGGTCCTGGAGGGCGGCGGCGACCTTCATGCCGTTCTGCTCGTGCTCGGCGGCCCAGGTGGGATCTCCCCAGAAGCGGTCGAACGGCGGATCCGGCCGGTAGGGCGCGTGCGGGTCGAAGTAGTGGACGAAGGCGAAGAACGGCTCGTCGCGGTGCTCGTCGAGCCAGGGCAGCAGGAGGTCGGTGATCGGACGGGCGGTCTTGCTGCTCTCCAGCGTCAGGGGAGACTCGTAGAGCTCCTCGTAGCCCTGGTGCAGGTTGCTGAACGTGCCGGTGAACGGGGCCGATGTGAAGCCCAGGGTCGTGTAGCCGCCCTTGCGGAACGCCTCGGCGAGCGTCGTCGCGGCGCTCGGGACGCGGTCCGGGAAGTCGCGCACCCCGGTCGTGAACGGGTAGAGCGAGGTCAGCAGGACCGGCGCCGCGACCTTCGTCCAGGTGGCCTGGCTGTGCGCGTCCCGGAACAGCGCTCCCTCGCGGGCGAGGCGGGCCAGGGTCGGGGCGGTCTGTCGCTTGTTGCCGTAGGCTTCGAGGCGGTCGGGGCGCAGGGTGTCCGTCATGATCAGGATCACGGCCTGCGGGCGGTCGCCTGCGACCTGGGTCGCCGTAGACGGCTGCCGGCGGACCACGGCGGGAGCCGCCCAGACGCCGAGCGTCCCGGGGGAGGCGGAGTCCAGCGAGAGGCTCAGCGTCACCTTGCGGCCATGCCACTCGTCGAGCTCCACGGAGGCGTCCTCCCACCGGTGGGGCGTGGTCAGCGTGCGCTCCAGGACCTTCACCGTCCGGCCTTCCTCCGGCTGGACGGCGACCCGGAAGGTCACCGGTTGCTCGTCCAGGGTGGCGAGAGAGAGCGAGAGGTGCGGCCGGTCCGGCAGGGTCATCGGCCAGCGGATCGTCTCCGGGGAGCGCGACACCACGGACTCGCGGTAGATCTCGTTCATCCCGAGCCAGGTGACGCCGGACGGGATCTCGGCGAGGTGCTCGCGCCGGAAGACGAGGCGCACGGACTCGATCTCGAACCGGGCGCCCTCGGTATCGGTCGGCCGGATGAGCAGCTCGTGCAGGCCCGAGCCGTAGACCGGGAACGGCGGGCGCAGGGTGAAGGTCGTCATACCCTCGCCGGCGGTGATCGGGGCCTCGTTGGGCCACGGCATGGGCACTCCGGACAGGATCGCGTTGTCGAGGTCGTTCGGCTTCTCGGCGATGAAGTGGGCTCCGAATCTCTGCCCGGCGGAGACCCGCATGCGCACCTGCACCTCGTACAGCATGTCGCCCGGATCCACGCCCTGGATCGAGTCCAGGTGCAGGACCGGGGAGATGGACG
The DNA here is from genome assembly GCA_040349255.1 of Acidobacteriota bacterium. Lineage (GTDB taxonomy): Bacteria > Acidobacteriota > Thermoanaerobaculia > Multivoradales > UBA5704 > DATMER01. Next base: position 14,387 of record JBEQUE010000224.1, read on the forward strand.
TCGCCTGGCCGACGAGCAGCCCGCCGTGCACGGTCAGGTCGCTGACTCCCGCCGCGGCCTGCCACTCCTCGGCCGAGCCGGGCTCGTCGAAGCGCCAGACGAACGGCGGCCGGCCCGGGAGCTGCTGTCGGAGCGCCGCCTTCACCGCCTGCGGGCGGGAGACGAGACGGGGAGAGAAATCGTCCACCAGACGCTGCGCGGGAGGAGCGGTCGGCGCGGGCCGGGCGCATCCCTGAAGCAGGCTCAGGGAGGCTATGGCGGACAGGAAAAGCCGTGACGCGGTGTTCATCCGGAGGCTCTCCAGGAATTTGTTCGACATGGGATTGCACAACGCTTGCGCGATGGATAGAAACAGCTCTATCCAAAGGTATAGGTGTGCGGTGGGGAAAAAGCGAGCCGACTTTTTTTCAGAGGACGGGCGCCAGCATCCGCGCGAGGCTGTCGCCGGCCTTGCGCAGCAGCGGCCGGCGGCGCCAGAGGGTGCGGTGGACCTCCACGGCTCCCAGCAGGTCCTCCTCGAACGCCTCCTCGGCGCGCCGGGCCACGGCCTCGTCGAGCATGCAGAGGTCGCACTCGGCGTTGAAGAGGAAGGAGCGGAAGTCCAGGTTCGTGGAGCCGGCCAGCGTGATGTAGCCGTCGGCGGTCAGGCTCTTGGCGTGCAGGATCGAGGTCTGGTACTCGAAGACGCGCACGCCCCGCGCGAGCAGCCGGTCGTAGTAGCCGTGGGCGGCGCGGCGCACGATCGGCACGTCGGTCCGGCCCGGCAGCAGGAGGCGGACGTCCACTCCGCGCTGCGCGGCGTTGCCGAGGATGCGCACCGCGGCCCAGCCCGGAGCGAAGTACGCGTTGGTCAGCCAGACGCGCCGCCGCGCCGCGCCCACGATCGCCGCCATGGCCGAGGCCGACTCGGCGGTGCCGCGGTTGGGCCGCGAGTCGAGCACCAGGATGCGCGTGCCCGGGGCCGCGGCCTCCGCGGCCGATAGCGGCGACAGCTCCAGCGGCTCGCCGCCGGCCTGCACCCAGCCCTCGGAGAAGACCACGGCCATCTCCCAGGCGGCCGGGCCCTCGACCCTCACGTGCGTATCGCGCCAGGTCTCGCCGAGGGCGGCCGAGGTCGAGCCGTACTCCTCGCCGATGTTCATGCCGCCGGTGAAGGCCACGCGGCGGTCCACCACCAGGATCTTCCGGTGGTCCCGGAACGGCTGGTACCAGAGCGCGCTGAACAGCGGATGGTAGAGGCGCACGTGGATGCCGCGGCGCTTCATCTCCTGCCAGAACGCGCTGCGGGTGGAGAAGGAGCCCAGCGCGTCGGCGAGCACGCTCACCTCGACGCCGCGCCGGGCCGCGACCGAGAGCTCGTCGAGGAAGCCGCGGCCCGTGGCGTCGTCCTTGTAGATGTACGACTCCAGCAGGATCTCCTTGCGGGCTCCGACCACCGCCTCGCGCATGGCGGCGAAGGCGTCCTGGCCCCGGAAGTAGACCTCCACCCGGTTGCCGCCGAGGATCGGCGCGCCGTCGATGCGCCTCAGCAGGATCTCGAACCCGGGATCTCTCAGGCCGTCCGGCAGCGCGCGGGCGAGCTGCCCGACCCGGCCCACGCGCAGCTCCCGCGGCAGCCGCCGGCCTTCGCTGGGGCGCAGGACGGGCTGGAAGAGCCGGAAGCGGTGCCGTCTCGACATTCCGGAGGGAGTATGGCAGAGGAACCGGCGGGCGCGGGGAATCAGGCCTCGCCACGGAGCCGCGCCAGCTCTTCGCGCAGGCGGGCGGTCTCGGCTTCGGTTCGCCGGCACTCTTCTTCCATCTCCACCGGGGTGAGGAGGCGCTCGCTGGTCCTGGCGTCGCGGATCTCGATCCACGACTCGGTGGGATCGGCTCCGAAGAGGAGTCCTGTGGTCTCCGAAGGGATGCGGCCGCGGAGGTCGGGCTCGATGCGGGCGTACCGGCCGGTCCGGTCCAGGCGATAGCCTTGCCAGCCCAGGCGCCGCCGGTTGCGCCGCCGGGGGAGGTCGAGCAGGAGGTACTCGCGGACGCCGAGCCGCTCGTAGAGCTCGACCTTGGTGACCTCGTCGGTCCTGCGGATCCGGCTGTCGGAAGGGGAGACCACTTCGACGATCAGGCTCGGCGCGACGGCGCCGGTGCGGAGATCGTAGCTCTCGATGTCGATGGCCAGGTCCGGCACTCCCATGAGGATCGAGATGTCCGGCGCGGGACCGCGGCGCGGCCCCATCAGGTGCTTGAGGTCGCTGAGGACCGCCACGTCCGGCCGGTTCCGGAACCAGCGCGTCAGCATCTCGTAGAGGAAATGGACGGCGACGATGTGGTGTCTGCCCTGGACCATGGTGTCCCCGATCTGCGGATCGAGGAATTCCTCCGGCGTCAGGGGGATCTCCACGAGCTCCAGGCTGCCGTCCGGCTGCTCGACGTAGCGCAGGAGCGTGCACCTCCACTCGTCTCCCTTCCTTCGGGAGCGGGTCTGCGGCTCCACGGCCGGTCGGTGTCGGGCAGGCTCAGCCATGATACGAGTGTAGGAAATCACCCCGGTTTCGTCAAATCATATCCATAACCGGACACCGGTGGAAGGGGCTGGGGCATGGATCGGGAGAACTCCCGCGATCTGCTAGCATCCCACGCCATGATCCCGACCCTGCTGGCCCTCGCCCTTCTGGCCGCCCCGGGCCCGGCCGCCGCCTCCGAGCCCCGCACCCTGCGCGTCGATTACTACCACTCCGGCGACGCCAAGGAGGAGCACTTCAGCCTCGACCGCGTCGTGTTCGAGCCGCTCCCCTGGCCGGGCAACCCCGGCCGGCCGGTCGACGACACCAACCTCGGCAAGTACCTGTTCGAGGTGGTCGACCGCGGGACCAACCGCGTCGTCTACTCGCGCGGCTTCGCCTCGGTCTACGGCGAGTGGGAGACCACCGGCGAGGCCAACGAGATCTGGCGCACGTTCCACGAGTCGCTGCGCTTCCCGGCCCCCGCGGCGCCCGTCCAGGTGGTGCTCAAGAAGCGCGACGCGAAGAACTCCTTCCGCGAGGTCTGGTCGCTGCTGGTCGATCCCAAGGACCAGTTCGTGGATACCGCCGCGCCGGCCTCGCCCGGAGCGCTCCTGGAGATCGAGCGCCACGGACCGTCGGCGCAGAAGGTCGACTTCCTGATCCTCGGCGACGGCTACACGGCGGCCGAGCGGAGCAAGTTCGAGAAGGACGCGAAGCGACTGGTGGACATCCTGTTCTCGACCTCGCCGTTCAAGGAGCGCCGGCAGGACTTCAACGTCTGGGGCCTCTGCCCGCCGGCTGCGGAGTCGGGCGTGTCGCGGCCGTCCACCGGCATCCACCGGCGCTCGCCGGTCGGCGCCACCTACGACGCCTTCGGCTCCGAGCGCTACGTCCTCACCTTCGAGAACCGCGCGATGCGCGACATCGCCTCCTTCGCGCCGTACGAGTTCATCGAGATCCTCACCAACAGCCGGACCTACGGCGGCGGCGGCATCTTCGGCCTCTACTCGACGGTGGCCGCGGACAGCCTGTGGTCGCCCTACGTGTTCATCCACGAGTTCGGCCACCACTTCGCGGCGCTTGCCGACGAGTACTACACCTCCGACGTGGCCTACGAGCCCGCGGACGAGATCGTCGAGCCCTGGGAGCCGAACGTCACCGCGCACGCCGACCGCGACACCCTGAAGTGGAAGGACCTGGTGGAGCCCGGCACGCCGGTCCCGACCCCGTGGTCCAAGGAGGAGTTCGAGAAGCACGCGGCGGAGATCCAGAAGCGGCGGCGCGAGATCCGGGCCCAGAACCGGCCCGAGGACGAGATGGACGCGCTCTTCCTGGAGCAGCGGGCGGCGGAGACGAAGCTCCTCGGGAGCGATCCATACGCCGGCAAGGTGGGGGCGTTCGAGGGCGCCAACTACGCGGCCCGCGGCTACTTCCGGCCGCAGACCGACTGCATCATGTTCACCCGGGATCAGGTCCCGTTCTGCCAGGTCTGCCAGCGGGCCATCGAGCGGGTGATCGACCTCTATACGAAGCCGGCTCCCTGACCGCCCTCGTCCGGCGATCGGTGCTACCATCCTCCGCAATCTGCGGGAGGAGATTGCGATGCGAACCCGGCTGACGCGCTGGTCCTGGTCCTTGCTGCTTGCCGTCCTGCTGTTGCCCGGCGCCCTGTGGGGCCAGGATGCCGGGCCCGCCGCGACGCCGGCTCCAACGCCGACGACGACCCCCGCGAGCGTGCCGAGCACCGCGGCGGCGCTTCCGGCTCCCGCACCGCCCGCGCCCGCCCCCGCCGGACCTCCGGTCGTGCGCAGCGTGCGCAGCACCAATTCGAGGCATCCGGACCGGGCGGGCCTCGGGGACGCCGTCATCCTCCAGGTGGATCACCTGGACCAGTACCTCGACATGAACCAGAACACGTGCGGCGGCCTCATCCTCTTCCTGGAGGATGTCCCGATCCCCGGCACCGAGCCGGAGGCGTGCGACCCCTACACGGGCGAGGTGCGCTTCGACCTGGACCGCACGGCCGACTCGGACCGCGCCTGGCACGCGCTCCTCGCCGAGCCGGTCAGCTTCACCAAGAAGATCTCGGTGAGCGTCGGGGCGAAGGGCCAGCTCGCGTTTCCCACCGACGTGAACGAGTACGAGCTGGAGATCGTGCCGGCGGCCGAGTTCGTGACCTTCCTGATCGGGCTCGTGCTGTCGGCCCTGCTCGCCCTCTACCTGGCGAAGAACACGCCGATCCTGCGCGACCGCTTCTCCGGGATGCCGGCCATCCAGGCGCCATACAGCCTGGCGCGCTTCCAGCTCGCGTTCTGGTCGTTCCTGGTGATCGCGGCCTACGTCTTCATCTGGATGCTCACCGAGGAGCTGGACACCATCACCGGCTCGGTCCTGGCGCTCCTGGGGATCGGCTCGGCCACGGCGCTCGGCGCGAGCATCATCGATCAGGGAAAAACGGAGGGCACCGGGGTCTCGAACCCGGCTCCGGCGGCGGCTCCGGCCGACCCTGTCGTCCCGGCCGCTCCTCGGCCTTCGCGGGGGTTCCTGCAGGACGTCCTCTCGGACGAGCAGGGGATCAGCCTCTACCGCTTCCAGCTCTTCGCGTGGACCCTGGTCCTGGGCGTGATCTTCTGCGCCTCGGTGTACAACGGCCTGCAGATGCCGCAGTTCAGCACCACGCTCCTCGGGCTGATGGGCATCAGCTCCGGCACCTACCTCGGCTTCAAGGTGCCGGAGAACTCGTCGCACGGCTGAGCGGTCCGGGTTCTGCGATAGGATCACGCCATGTCTCCGGAACCGGTCAATGTTTTCGATTTCGAGGCGATCGCCCGCGAGATCCTGGAGCCGCAGGCGTACGACTATTACGCGAGCGGCGCCCAGGACGAGGTCACGCTGCGCGGCAACCGCGCGGCCTACGACCGCGTCTCGCTGGCCTACCGCGTCCTGGTGGACGTCTCCCGGCGCGACCTGACGGCCACGGTCCTCGGCCAGACGGTCTCGATGCCCATCCTGGTCGCGCCGACCGCCTTCCACCGGCTCGCCGTGGACGAGGGCGAGCTGGCCACGGTGCGCGCGGCCGGCGCGGCGGGCACGGCGATGGTGCTCTCCACCCTGTCCACGACCTCGATCGAGCAGGTGGTGGCCGCGGCCTCCGGACCGGTCTGGTTCCAGCTCTACGTCTACAAGGACCGGAAGGCCACGGAGGGCCTGGTGCGCCGCGCCGAGGCGGCCGGCTGCCGGGCGCTCGTGCTCACGGTGGACGCGCCGCTGCTCGGCAAGCGGGAGCGGGACATCCGCAACCGCTTCCGGCTGCCGCCGGGCCTCGCGGTGGTCAACCTGCTGCCTGAGGGGTACGGCGAGGTGGCGCCGGCCGCGAACGACTCGGGCCTCGCCGCCTACATCGCCTCCTTCCTGGACCCGTCGCTGACCTGGAAGGACGTGGCCTGGCTGCGGTCGATCACCGACCTGCCGGTCGTGGTCAAGGGGATCGTCCGCCCCGACGACGCCCTGCGCGCGGCCGACGCGGGGGTCGCCGGCCTCGTGGTCTCGAACCATGGCGGGCGGCAGCTCGACACCGCGCCGGCCACGCTCGACGTCCTCCCCGAGGTGGTCGACGTCCTGGCCGAGAACGGCCATTCGGTCGAGGTCCTGCTGGACGGCGGGGTGCGGCGCGGCACCGACGTCGTGAAGGCCCTGGCCCTGGGCGCAAAGGCGGTGCTCGTCGGCCGGCCGGTCCTCTGGGGCCTCGCCGCCGGGGGTGAAGCCGGCGCGGCCAAGGTCCTGCGCCTGCTGCGCGACGAGCTCGACCTGGCCATGGCCCTGGCCGGCGCTCCCACGGTCGCGGACATCACCCGCGACCTGGTGCGGCGGGCTTGAATTTCACGGGGCAGCCGCTGCCCCGCGAATTCGGACGGGAAATTTCGTTGGGCAGTCGCTGCCCCGCGAATTTGGACAGAGAATTTCGTTGGGCAGCGACTGCCCCGCGAATTCCAACGGGAAATTTCATTGGGCAGTCGCTGCCCCGTGAATTCCGCGAGGGAAATTCGTTGGGCAGTCGCTGCCCCGTGAATTTGGACGCCGCCCGGCGTGACTCCGCGTCCTGGGCAGCCGTGCGGCGGTAGCTCCGCTAGAATGGAGCAAACGCTGAGAGGATCCGGGGGGACGCGCGCACATGCAACTCGGCCGGGTGTTCATCTCGTCGGCCTTCAGGGACATGCTCGGCCTCCGCCAGGCCGCGGCGGACGCGGTGCGGCTGGCGGGGTTGGAGCCGGTGCCGGCCGAGCACCACCTGGCTCAGCCCGGTCCCGTGCGGGACGCCCTCGAACGCGAGATCCGGCACTGCGACACCTACGTCGGGATCTTCGATCGCCGGCGCGGTACGGTGCCGCCGGGGAGCTCCCGGGCCATCACGGAGGAGGAGTTCCTTCTCGCCCGCGAGCTGGGCCTGAGATGTCTGGTGTTCCTCTCCAAGGCGGACCGGTCGGAGCGCGATCCGGGCCTCAACGAGTTCCTCGACTCCGAGGTCACCGAGTACCGCTCCGGCGTCTGGCCCCGGTACTACGACGACGAGGCTGCCCTGCGCCGCGAGATTGTGGCCGGCCTCTCGTCCGTGCGTCCGCGGGTGGTGCTGGAGATCGCTTCCGGGGCGGACGGTCTCGCAGCCCGGCTGTTCCTGCGCGGCGTGGCGCCGGCCTGGAAGGGGGAGGCCGTGCTCGGCCCGGAACCAGTGAAGCTCGGCTTGAGCGCTGCCGCCCGGTCCGTGCTCGCCGCGTTCCGCCGCGGCGCCGAGACCCGCGCCGCGCTCAAGGACGAGGCGATCCAGCTTCTGGGCCACGAGTTGGGCGCCGTGGCCTTGCCAGGCGGGCTCGGCGAGGCGATGTCGGAGGTGCTGGATCTCGCCGCCTCGGCCGGCCGCCTGGTGACCCTCGAGGTCCGCACCGCCGATTCCTCGGCTCTGGCTCTTCCCTGGGAGCTGATCAGCGTGCCTCGCCATCCCGTGCCGGTCCGTGGAGGACTGGTGGAGGTCGTCCGGCGCATCCCCGGCCCCGGAGAGACGGGCGGCCCTATGCACGATCCGGCCGCCACCGTGCACGCCGATCACCTGTCGGTCCTGGGCTTCACGGCGGCGCCGCTGGAAGACGAGGTAGTCGCGGCACTCCTCGGCCTCGGCGGCTTCGGAGGTTCGGACCTTTTCTGGGAAAGGGAACAGGAGCGGCTGCTGGCCGCTCTCGAAGGTCTCCTCCGCGACCGCCGGGGCCGGCTGATCCTGCCGGACACGGGAGAGAAGGAGGAGCTTCGGCACTACCTCGGGCAGGCCGACCGGCCGCGGGTCGTCCACATCTCCTGCCACGGCGGCGTCCGGAGAGGAGCGAATGGAGCCGCCGAGCCGATCCTTCTCCTGGAGGATGCGGACGGCCGGCGCGCGCCGGCCGGAGCCCCCGAGCTGGTCGCCTGGAGCCGTGCCGCGCCGGGGGAAGCCCCGGAAGTGGCCCTGCTGGTGCTCGCGGCCTGCAGCACGGCGGGTGCGGTCGGCGACGGAGGTCCGGCCCAGGGCCATCGCGCCGAGGTGGCAGAAGCCCGGCAGGTGGAAGAGGCCGCCGGCTTGGCCGAGACTCTGGTGCGCAGCGGGTTTCTCCGCGTGCTGGGGATGCAGAGCACGGTCTCCGACTCCGGCGCCACCGCCTTTGCCGCGAAGTTCTATGCCCGCTTGGCCGATGGCACCGATCTCTCCCAGTCGCTGCGGGCCGGCCGCGCCGAGCTTCTCGCCGGGCACGAGTGGGCCGTCCCCACTCTTACCACCCGCTGCGACGCCGGTCCACTGGTGGCGCCGAAAGGGAGCGCGGCGCCGGTGGAGCACCCTTTCGAGGCGGCCCGCGGCGCCTTCGAGGTCGAAGGGATCAGCTATCTCGAAAAGGGTTACGTCGGCCGCCGCGAAGCCGAGCGCCGCCTACGCCTCGCATTCAAGGACGAGAGGCTGATTGCCATTCACGGCCTCGGCGGCATCGGCAAGTCCACCCTGGCCGCCCGCTTCCTGGAGCGCCGCCAGACCGAAGGCTGGCGCGTCCTCATCCTCTACGCGGGCCGCGAGCTGGCGCCGGCCACGGTGTTCGAGGAGGTCGCCGCGAAGCTCGGGCTTGCCCGGCCGGCCGGAGTCTCTCCGGAGCAGGCAGAGGAACTGCTGCGGCAGGCGATCAAGCAGGAGCTTCGCGCCGGCCGGCCGGTGCTGTTCCTCGACAATTTCGAGGACAACCAGGACGGCGACGGCCATCTGAAGAATCCGTTCCTGGGAGAGGCGCTTCTCGCTCTCGCCTTGTTAGGAGGTGAGCGGTTCCGCCTGCTGTTCACGAGCCGGCTGCCGGTGGATCTGGGGGATAGTCCGATCGAGGTCCGCAATCTGGACCTGGGCGAGCTGTCGCCGTCCGGCTGCCGCAAGCTGCGGATTCTCGATCCGGAGGGGCTTGGCCAACTCAAGCCGACGTCCTGGGAGCAGGTGCTTTTTCACCTGGGCGGCCACCCCAAGGCGCTGGAGCTGCTGGGTGGATATCTCCGAGGCAGGCCGGACCGCGTGAGCGAGTTGCTGGCGGATCTCGGGCCTGCGCTCGAAGCCGTGGAAGCCAAGCTGCGCGCCGAGATTCAGGAGAAGGGACGGAAGCTCCTGGTCGCCAACGTCCTGGCGGCCGTCCCGGAAGAGCGCCGGCCGTCCTTCGACCGTCTTTGCCTGCTGGAAGCGCCGCTTCTCACCGAGGAGCTGGAGGCCCTGCTGGCCGCCGAAGGTATCGTGAATCCGGCCGAGGATCTCGGCTGGCTGCGGGATCACGGCTTCCTGGCGCGAACGGTCGCGCCCTCCGCGCTGTCGGGAGGAGATGCCGTGCACCGGCTCCTCGCCAGCCGCCAGCAGGATGCACTCGCCAAGCGCGAGGGAGAGGAGAGGGTCCGGGCATGGCATCTGCGGGTGGCGGAGCACTTGGTTCAGCCTGGAAGGCCGCTTTCCAACTTCGGCCTCGCAGCCTGGCATCGTGACGCGGCGGGAGATCGGACGGGGGCGTTGGGGCTGTACAACCAGTGGGCGCTTTCTCTTCGAGACGGCCATGCGTATTTCGCTTGTCTACAGATCGCGGAGGAAGGACTTCAAAAATATCCCGCCGGCGGGGACGAAGCCGAGCAAGTTGGTGCAGCGAAACTATGGGTTCGCAAGCATGACGCCTTGGAGCCGCTTGGCCAGATTGAGGGGGCGGAAAGCGCGTTGGAGACCGCGTTTGGGTTCGTCGCTGGTGGGACTTCCCCTGAAGCGATGTTCCTCCAAGCACTTATCCAGAGGCGTCAGGGCGGCCTGCTGCAACAGGCGGGCAGACTCCAGGAAGCGTTGGAAAAATTTAAAGCGGCTCGGAAGGGATACGAACAAGGGAATCATCCAAGAGAACGAGCGATTGCCCTTGGAGACGTGGCTCGCTTGCGAGCGCAGTCCGGCGACGTCTCGGGAGCCCTGAAGCTGCATGAGGAAGAGCTGAAGACCTACGAGCAGTTGGGTGATGTTCGGTCGCGTGCTGTGACGCTTGGAGACGTGGCGCGCTTGCGAGCGCAGTCCGGCGACGTGTCGGGGGCCCTGAAGCTGCATGAGGAGAGTTTGCAGATCAACCGAGAACTTGGAGACGTCGAGGGAATTGCGAATGCTCAATATGCTCTTGCTGGACTTGAGCTCGAACAAGGGAATTTGAGCCAAGTCTTGGAGAGGCTTGCAGAATCCTGGGACATCATTTCCAGGCTTGGCCATGCACAAGCGATTTCAGTCTGCGGCTCTTTCTATGGCCAACTCCTCGCCGCCACCGAGCCTCTACGTGCCAAGGAAATTCTCCGCACCTCCCGCGACGCCTCCCAGTTACTAGGAAGGGCTGCCGAGGTCGCTAAGATGGACGTGCTGATCCGGAAGCTCGAGCACCCAGATCCACCTTCCCCGCAGCCCCGGCCGACGCTCTGGCAACGGCTGAAGAAAATGCTGGCAGGGTAGGCACCTGACCCGGGACAGCCCGGCTCGGGATACCATCAAGCCGAGTTATCCGAGATGTCCGAACCCGCCGCCCCACCACCCCCGCGTCCGCGCCGGCGCCGGATCCTCCTGATCCTGGCGGCGCTGGTCGGGATTCCGCTGCTGCTGGCGCTGGCGGCCCTGATCGCGCTGCGCTCGGCCTCGGTCCGCCAGTCGATCCTCTCGCGGGTAGCCGACTACCTCCGGAGCGAGTATGGGCTCGTGATGGAGGCCGGGGATTTCGGTGTGCGCTGGGGCGGGTTCTCTGTGGACCGGCTTCGGATCGGCGCGCCCGGCGCGGCTCCGCTGCTGACCGCCAGTCGGGTGGATGCCGACGTGGACATGCGGACCCTGCGCAGCCCGGTGCGGGTGATCCGGTCGCTGGAGATCGACGACGCCCGGATCGACCTGTCGGCGCCAATTCCGAAGCTCCCCGAGTCCCAGCCGAATGCCCCGCCCGGCTTCGAGATCCGGCGGCTGGTCCTTCGCCGTGGCGTGATCCTCGGCGCGCCGCCGCAGCCTCCGCTCTCCGAGTACGTGCGGAGCTGGCGGGTGGACGAGGTCGAGGGCGGCGGCTCGTTCGTCGACGGTCTCTGGGATCTCAAGATCGAAAGCTCGCGGGTCCATGTGGACC
>JBEQUE010000237.1:0-66163 GCA_040349255.1 Acidobacteriota bacterium
CAGGGAAGCTCCGGGCGACGGCCTCCGCTGGAGCCTGCGCTACGTGGCCTCCCGGCCTCCGGAGCCCGCGGCGGAGCTGCGGCGCAGGCTGGGCGCGATCGCGGGCTTCCTCTACGAGCTGCGCTACGAGGCCCCTGCGGAAGATCTGCGCCTCTTCCTGGACCTCGTCGCCCGCCACCGCGAGGACGAGCTCAAGGCGCATCTCGAAGGCGTCGTCTGGTCTCCGGCGAGCGGACCGGAAACCTTGCTGGCGCTCGCGAAAGACACGGAGAGCGCAGGGCTGGCGGAGCTCCTCCTGGAGAACGCGGAGCGCTACGCCGCCGCCGTGGCTCCGACCGCGGTCGACGGGTTTCAGCTCCGCAAGAGCCTGCTGATCGAGGTCGCCGCGAAGATCTGTTCCCTCCGGAAGAGCACCCGGGACCTCGACGGCGTGATCGGACGACTGCTGCCCGAGGAGGAGGACGATCTCCGCGCCGTGCTGGCGCAGCGCCTGCGGTCGCGGTCGATCGCCGAAGAGATCCGCGACCGCCGGAGACGGCTCCTGGCGCTCCTGGAAGCCGCTCCGCCCGGGGAGGCCGGAGACGATCTCCTGGCTGCCCGGTCCCTGTACGCCTCCGTGGCCAGGGTCGATCCCGCCGAGGACGAGATCCAGGGGCTGTCCGCGCTGCTGGACTACCCTCTCGACCTTGCGGAGCTGGCGGAGAAAGGGATCGGCGCGATCCGGGATCCCGGGATCCGGCTGCAGGCGCTCCTCCGGCTCGCCTGGCACTCCCTGGCGTTTCAGGAGCGGTTCTATGGCGAACGGCCGGACCGAGCGGTTGCAATCGAGATGGTCCGCTCGGCGTTCATCGCGGATACCGATGCGCTCCTCGTGGCAGCCCTGCCCGAGATCGCCAGGCTCGGCGCCCAGGCCGGCGGCTCCAGGGCCACGGCGGAGCTTCAGGAGGCTTCCCGCCGCCTCCTGCGCCTCGACTCGGTATCCTGGCCGCTGCGCCTGGAAGCCCTGGAAAGGATTCTCGCGAGCCTTCCTTCCCTCTTCCTGGCGCCGCGAATGCGCCGCGGCGCGCGGAGGGCGGCCGAGGTGCTGGAGGCCGTGGCAAGGCTCCCCTTCCAGAGCGACGCCGGCGCGGTCCAGGAAGAGATCCGGAGCCGCTGGCACGAGATCCTTCCGATCGCCACCGCGGCCCTGGACCGGCTTCCTGAAACGGCGGCGGCGCGGGTCCGCCGCGCCTTCGGGACCGTGCTTTCCGAACCGATGCCGCCGATCGCGAGACCGGTCTTCGAGCTGTGCGTCCTGCCGCCCCGCGAGAGGCTGGCCGCGATCGAACGGCGCCTCGAAGCCCCGGACGTCCAGCCGGAGGAGCTTCGGGCCTTCACCTATCTTCTCGCGGTCCCGGCGCCGGAGCTCGTCGTCCGGGCCCTGGAACGCCTGCCGGCCGGCGCGGAGCGGGACGGCCTGGGGCTGCGCCTGATCCGCAACGGCTGGCTCCCGCCCGGGCCTGCGCAGGCCCTGGAGCCGCACCTCTCGCCGGAAGCCTGGCAGAGCGCGGAGGTCTGGCTCTCTCCCGGGCCCGACGCCTGGTGCGAGGCTCTCGCCGCCCTGGCCGCCCGGGGCGGGATCGATCCGGCCGCCGCGCAGGACGAGCCTCTCCTCCGCCGCCTCTGGGAGAGCTCGTCCCCAGAGATGCTTTCCACGCTGGCGTCGGCCGTCGGGGAGGCGCTGCGGACCGGCGGAGGGCGGCGCGGCGAGACCGCTCTCCGGCTGTGGCTCCACGCGTATCTCGCGCCGCAACCCGGAAGAGCCCGGACGGATCAGGCGCGGCAGGCGGAGGACGCCGTCGGGGTCCTGCGGCGGGCCCTGGAGCTGGCGCCGGCTCCGGTGTCGCAGGCTTGAAGACAGCCATGCCTTCTCCCCGAAACAGAGATCTTGCCGGGACTCGCCTCGCCACGATCCGCAGGCGCTGGCCGCGCTATCGCTGGGACTACCAGGGTCAATCCCGGTGGGAAGGCTGGACCGCGGAACGCTACCTCGGCCTGGGTATCGCCGCAGCTCTCGGCGCCGCCACGTTTCTGGAGCTATCTATCCTGACCGGACAGGGAGATTTCGGTCTTGCACGAGCCGCCCGCGCCCTGGCCCTCCTGGCGGCTCTCGTCAACGTCTGGATGGTCGATGAGTGGATCTCCTCCCATACCCCCGGCGATCGGAATCTCTCCGGCTGGCTTCGCCTCCTGCGGCCTCTGGTCGCCGGCGTGCCGGTCCTGGGTCTCGCGACGGTGCCGGTCTGGAGATGGATCGCCACGACGCGTCCTTCCTGGGCTTTCCAGCCTGCCCGACCCGGGCCTCGTCCCGGCGTTTCGCGCCCCGCTCCGGTTCATGGCCTGCCGGCGAGAGCGCGACGCCTGGTCCGGACCCGCGGCCAACGCCTGCCCTGGCTTCTCCTCTGGGTGATCGCCTGTCAGATCTTCCCTTTCGTCGGAGGTCTGTCATGGCTGATCGGAAGCGGACCGCTGGGGACGCTGCACCGCCAGGTGTTCCTGCTGATCAGTGCCGTGCTTCATCTCCTGGCGGCGCTCCTCGGCCACTTCTACGGTCGGCGGCAGGCTGAACCCGAGGCTTTCCGGCTGCGCGCGCTGCCCTGGCTGCTCCTGCTTCCCGGGCTGGGAATCCTCAGCCTTGCGGTCCTGCTGCCGGCGTCCTTTCACCCGCGGGAGGAGGGCCTGCTCGTTCAGACCCTGTGCGACCGGCGCTGGGTCGAGGAGCTGCCCGGCGATCTGTTTCAGGTCTCCGCGAGCGAGGTGGTCGGCGACGCGGAGCCCCATCGACAGGCCTTCTTCCGCTTGAAGACCCTCCTGCTCACGCTGGATGCAGCCGCTCTGTCCTGGCTTGCGACCCGGTTTCTCGGCTGGGATCCCGGGATGGCGCTGACGCGGTCCTGGATCGGCATCGGCCTTCTGGCTCTTCCCGCGCTGGCGGGCCTTCTCCTGATCCTGCTCGGGCTGGCCGCCAGGTGGACAGGCTTCCTGCCCGCTCTGCGCGGATGGGAGCGGCATGCCCTGGGTCGATACCTGGCGCTCGTCCCGGTCGCGTTTTCGTCGGGCCTCGTTCTCGGCTCTCTCCTGGCCCGGGGAGAGACGTACGAGGCCGGGAGGCTGCTGGAGGCGGCAGGAATCTCCCTCCTGTTCCTCCTTGTTGTTTCACTCCCGCTGCGAGGCCTGGTCAGCAAAGAGATCCAATCGGATTCCACAATACTCTTCTGGTTCCTGCTCTGGTTCGAGATCGAGATCCTGGGCTTCATCCTCGAGGTGGACCCCAGGAGCTCGCTGCTGCGGGCGATCGAGCTGGCCTTCCTGTCCTCGCCGGCGCTGAGCCCCGGTCTCTTTCTGGCGCTCGGCGGCTGGCTGCTCAGGCCTTTCACCTTGCGCCATCTCGCGGGTTCGGCAGGCTCGCGTTCCACGCTCCGCAGGCGGTTGATCGTGGGAGGGATCGCTCTCACCGCGGCTCTTCCCCTCGGCGGCCTGGCTGTTCCTTTCTGGATCTGCGCCCATCACCGGTGGTGGCCGGGGCTGGAGCGCGAATGGGCGGAGAGGCTGCCATGACCGGAGACGGAAACGCCCGCGCCGAAGAGGTCCATCGCCGATGGCGGCGGACTTCCCTGGATGTCATGAGCCGGTCGAGCTGGGCAGGCTGGACGCTGCAGAATGCCGGTTTCATCTCGGGCATGGGCGCAGCCATGCTCCTCCTTTTCCTGGAGCCCGCGCTCTGGTTCCGGAGCTGGCCTCCCTGGACCTTCGACCATCGCGCCGCGGTCGCGCTCGGGCTCCTTTCTCTGGCTGCCGTTCCGGTCCACGGATTGCTTCTCGATCGCTTCCTCTCCGCCAAGACGCCTCTGGAACGAGCGATGCCGCGGTGGCTCCTCGCCCTGCGCTTCCTGGCCGCCTGCGTCCCCCTGTTCTCGTTCCTTCTGCTGCCCGGCTGGAAGACGCTCCTGGCGCGGCACCCTCCCTGGGCCTGGCCCCGTGCCCGCCGCAGGCTCGATCTCGGGTCGGGCGACGGCCCGGTCCGCCGGCGCATGCTCCCTGTCTTCACATCGGGTTTCTTCGTCGCGTACCTGGCGCTCGCCTGCGTGCTTCTGATCTTCTGGGCGCTCTGGCTGGCGCAGACCGGCGCGCTGGGAACGGCCAGGAAACCCGTGATCGCCGGCGTCTGCGCGACGCTCCACCTCGTGGCCGCGATCGGAGCGCGCCTCCACTTCACTCCCCTGCGGCAGACGAAACGCCTCTGGCTTGTCGAGGCAGCGCCCTGGCTGTGTCTCGTCCCCGTCCTGGGTCCGTTCGTCGCCTTGACCGGTCCGGAATTGTGGACCGAGGACCGGGAAGGCGCCGGGTTGTTGAGCTGGAGCGCCTGGGCGTGGCGGAGCCATCCCGGGCGTCTCCCTCCCTGGCGATCGATGGAGAGGCTCCGGCAACCCCGGAGCGCCGCGCCGCGGAAAGCTCGGGCCGGCGATCACGAGAGGGCCCTGCTCTCCTTCTATCGCGGGAAGACGGCGCTCCTGCTCCTGGATGGAGCGGTGCTCCTCGTCGGCCTGACGGCCCTGGCGAAGCGCTTTCCGGCCTTGTCTCCCGCGGTGAGCCTGGCGGCCCGCGGCGCGCCCTACGCCGGAATCCCCCTGTCGGCCCTGGGCCTTCTGGTCCTCGCGGCGGCCGCCTCTCCCCGGCTCCGCGGCAAGGTCCCGGAGCTCGCGGTCTTCGGACGCTACCTCCTGTTCACCCCGCTCGCGCTTCTCGCGGGGGGACTGGCAGGCCTTCTCTGGCTCGCCGGGGACCTGAAGAGCCTGGGGCTCCTGATGATGTACGGAGGCGCCCTGCTCGCTGGGTTCGGCTTCCTGTCCTTCCTGCCGTCCTATTCCAGGGTCAGCCGCATCAGCATGAGCTGGCTCCTGTGGTTCCTGCTGCTCACCTTCTGCGGCGCCCCGGTCCTTCTCGACGAGCGCCTGCACGGCTGGCCCTCGCGCGTCCTGGCCGCCGCCGCGTTCCTGGCGCCTCTCTGGAGCCTGCTCCTCTTCCGCCGGTTCGCTCCCTGGCTGCCGCGGCCTCTCGTGTGGCGCGATATCCGCGATATCCGCGATATCCGGAACGGCCGGCTCTCCTGGAGGATCCGGACGGCCCTGATCCTGCTCGGAGCCGCCGCGGCCGTTCCGGGCGGCGGCCTGGCGATCCCGGCCTGGATCGCTCTCGGCGCGCGGCTCCGCCATTGGAACCGGAGCCGTGACCTCGTAGAGGCGCGCGAGGTACTCGACGCGATGCGACCGCGTCCCCGGCGCTACCGCCGCACGGCTGCCCAGGACGCGGACTAACGCCGGGCGGCGTCCAAATTCACGGGGCAGCGGCTGCCCAACGAATTTTCCCGTCCAAATTCGCGGGGCAGTCGCTGCCCAACGAATTTTCCCGTCCGAATTCACGGGGCAGCCGCTGCCCAGCGAATTTCCCCGTCCGAATTCGCGGGGCAGTCGCTGCCCAGCGAATTTTCCAGTCTGAATTCGCGGGGCAGCCGCTGCCCAACGAAATTCTCCGTCCGAATTCGCGGGGCAGCCGCTGCCCCGTGAAAGGGCTTGCGCCAGACTTCGTATATCATCCCTCCCGTGCAATCCGACAATCTGGGAGGGGGGGTACCGGAGAGGATCGGTCCGTACCGGCTCGACGCGCTGCTCGGCAGCGGGGGCATGGGAGAGGTCTGGCGGGCCTGGGACGAGCGACTCCAGCGCTGGGTCGCCCTGAAGCAGATCCGCGCCGACGTGACCCTGCGCCACGGCCGCGAACGGCTGTGGCGCGAGGCCCGGTCCGCGGCGCGCCTCAACCACCCTTCGATCGTCCACGTCTACGACATCCTGGAGGGCCCGGACGGCGACTGGATCGTGATGGAGCTCGTCCAGGGCAGGACCATCCGCCGCCTGCTCGAAGAGGAGGGCCTCCTCTCTCCGGACCGCTCGGTCAAGCTCTGCCGCGAGATTGCAGAGGGCCTGGCCGAGGCGCACTCCCAGGGCATCCTCCATCGCGATCTCAAGGCTTCCAACGTCATCGTCACAGCCTCGGGCCGGGCCAAGATCCTCGACTTCGGGCTGGCCAAGGAGATGCCGCGCGAGGGCGCGGCCGAGAGCCAGGACCAGACGATCACGGTCTCGGGCAACATCCTGGGCACCTGCTACGCCATGTCTCCCGAGCAGGCCCTCGGCCGCGCTCTCGACGAGCGCTCCGATCTCTTCTCCCTGGGCTCGCTGCTCTACGAGATGCTGACCGGGAAGGCGCCCTTCCGCGCCGAGAACGCCGCGCTGTCGCTCGCCCGGGTGGTGGAATTGAAGCCGCCGCCGGTCCAACGGCTCCAACCCGCGGTCCCGCCCGAGGTCTGCGACCTCGTGGCCTGGCTGCTGCAGAAGGAACCTGGAGACCGCCCGAGGTCCGCGTCCGAGGTGCTGGAGGCCCTGGAGGCTGCTGCAGACGCGTCCGGCCCGGCGAGGACCATGAAACCGGTCCGTCCGGCGCCGGCGCTCCGGCACGACGAGCAGCCCACGGTGGTCACGGAGATCGACCGAACCAGGCCGGAAGAAAGGCAGAGGCAGAGCGGCGGCGAGCGCAGGACCGTCACCATCGTCTGCTGCGGCATGGTCCAGCTCGACCGGTCTTCCGGCGAGATCGGCGCGCTCGAGCTGGAGGCCCTTTCCGAGGCCGCGATCACCTTCGAGAGCCTCGGGCGGGAGATCTGCCGGGAGTTCTCCGGCTCCCTTGGCGCCGCGCTCAACCGCACGCTGTGGCTCTGCTTCGGATATCCCCAGGCGCACGAGGACGACGCCGAACGCGCCGTCCGGGCCGCCCAGGAGCTCCAGGCGCGCTTCGCGGCCCTCCCGGTTTCGATCACCTATCGGCTCGCCGTCCGCATCGGCGTGAACACCGGACCCGCCGTCGTGGTGGCCCGGCCGTCCTCGGGCCCGGCGCTCCAGCCGGGCGACACCTTCGACATCGCGACCGCGATCCAGAGCCAGATGCCGGCCGGCCGGATCGGGGCGAGCGCGGCGAGCCAGCAACTTCTCGGCAGGAAGTTCGCCACCCAACCCCTGCCGTCCGTTCATGTGAAGGACCTCGACGCCACGATCGATATCTATGAGCTGGGGGCGTCCCTGGAGCGCGAGAGCCTGGAGGACGACCCAATCCCTCCGCTGGTCAACCGGGACGCCGAGATGCAGATCCTCCTCGACCGCTTCCGGCTGGCCTGCTCCGGGATGGGGCAGGCGGTCCTGATCGCCGGAGAAGCCGGAATCGGCAAGTCGCGCCTCGTCCGGGCCCTGTCCGAGCAGGGAGCGGCCGAGGCGACGACCTGGCTGATCGGGCAGGGCTCGACCTACACCCAGAACACGCCGCTCGCGCCGATCCTCCCTCTCCTGTCGCGGGCGATCTTCGCAGGAGGGATCAGCGAGGAGTCTGCCGAGGAGAAGCTCCTTCGGCTGGAGAAGGTCCTGGACGAGCTCGGTGTCCCTTGCGACTATGCCCCGCTGCTGGGCGAGCTCCTCGCGCTGCCTGTCGCGGATCGCTATCCGCCTCTCACCCTGAGCCCCGAGGCGCGGCGGAAAAGGACGCTCGCCGCCCTCCTGGCGTTCCTTGGCGCCCTGGCCGAGCGCAGCCCCGTGGTGCTGGCCGTCGAGGACCTGCACTGGATCGATCCTTCGACCCTCGAGCTCCTCGACCTGCTGCTGGGCGAGATCGCCGGGCTCCGCCTGCTGCTCATCGCCACGTTCCGGCCCGAGTTCACAGCCCCCTGGCGCCATCAGACCTCGGTCACGCAGCTCAGCCTGGGCCGTCTGGCCGAGACCCATGCCGCGCAACTGATCGAGCGCGTCGCCGAGGGGAAGCGGCTGCCCGTGGAAATGCACCGGGAGATCATCGTACGGACCGATGGCATCCCGCTGTTCGTCGAAGAGCTGACCAAGGCGGTGCTGGAGGGGGCGGCTCCACTCCGGGAGGGCGTCCCGTTCACGCTCGGTTCCTCACTGCTCGCCCGGCTCGACCGCCTGGGGGAGGCCAAGGCCGTGGCGCAGCTCGCGTCAGTGATCGGCCGCACCTTCACCCTGGAGCAGTTGGAAGCTCTCTCCTGGATCAAGGGGGCCGCCCTGCAAGCCGCGCTCGGACGACTCCTCCAGGCCGAGATCCTCCACCGCCGCGGGCCGGCGAAGGGAGCGCGATACGTCTTCAAGCACGCCCTCATCCAGGACGCCGCCTATCTGTCGCTCCTGGCGAGCGACCGCCAGCAGTTCCATCGCCGGTTCGCTCAGTTGCTGCAGAAGGAATTCCCGGCCGTGGCCGCAGCCGAGCCCGAGCTCATGGCCCATCACTGCGAGCGCGGCGGCATGACCGCAGAAGCCATCGAGCATCTCAAAGCGGCAGGCCTCCGCGTCCTCCAGCGCTCAGCCATGCTCGAGGCGATCAGCCACCTGACCCGGGCTCTGGACCTTCTGCCCGGTTTATCCGCCGCGCCCGGGCTCCTGGAGCAGGAGCTTTCCTTGCGCTCCGTGCTCGCCGTCGCACTCGCGGCGACCCGGGGCTATGGAGCCCCGGAGATCTTCGCCAATGCTGAACGTTGTGTGGCCCTCAGCCGCGAGCTCGGCGACCCTGAACGGCTGTTCGCCTCGCTCAACGCCATCTGGGGCTACAACATCCTGCGGGGAAACCGGCAGCGTTCGATCGATCTCGCCGACGAGATCGCGAGTCTCGCCAGGACACCCGTCCAGGTCTTCATGAACTACAACACCGGGGTGACCACCAGTTTTTACCGTGGCCACTTCGAAGAGGCTCTGGCCCTGTCCGAACGGGCGGCTGCGCTCTACGAGCCCAACCGGCTACCCGAGTTCACCCAGGTCTTCGGCGACGAAGCCAGCCTTTTGCCACACCTCTATCAGTTCTGGGTGCTCTGGATCCTCGGCAAGCCGGATGCGGCCGTGCGCAAGCGGGAAGCCGTGCTCGCCACTGTCGAAAGCCTCCGGTCCCCCCTCCTGACCGGCATGGCCCTGCTCTTCGAGATGATTCTCTGGCACGAGCTGCGGGCCCTCGACCGGACTGAGGAAGCAGCAGGCCGGCTTCTGGATCTGGCCCGGGAGCAGGAGTTCGCCCTGCTCCGTTCCCTCGCCCACTTGGGGCAGGGATGGGCGGCCTGCCGGCGCGGCGATCTGATGGGCGGGACGGCCTTGCTTCAGACTGGCCTCGAAATGCACCGCGCCACGGGGGCCCGGCTGCCCGGGGGATACTGGGGTTCCTACCTGATCGAAGCCCATCTGGCAGCCGGGCGGCTCAGCGAAGGATTGGCCGCCACACGCGCGGCCTTGAGCCAGTCAGAGACCCAGCTCGATGTCTTTTTCGATGCCGAGATCCTGCGCCTCGAGGGCGAGTTCCTCCGCGCCTCCGGAGACGCCGAAGCGGCCGAGGCCGCCTTTCGCAAGGCGCTCGGGATCGCTCGCGGACAGAGAGCCCCTGCTTTCGAGCTGCGCACGGCGACAAGCCTCGGTCGCCTGCTGATGGAGCGGAGCCGCGAGAGCGAAGCCCTGCCCCTGCTCACTGCCGCCTACCAGCTCTATTCCGAGGGCTTCGCAACCCGCGATCTCACCGAGGCGCGCGAGCTCCTCGATCGGTTGTCCGGTCAGACCGCCAGATCCTCCCGGGTGACTCCGTCCAGGCCGAGGACGAAGTCGGCGCCGTAGGCTTGGGCGGGAGTCTGGAAGCCGGCCTTCAGATCCCCGGCGAGCACTCTCTCGACGGCGGCCAGCGCTGCGGCGGCGGTGAAGGTATAACCGTCGGGTGTCCGGAGTCGCGAGCTGACGAGCTGGCCGGCGCGATTCTCGGCCTCGGCAACCACAACGCATCTCATGTGTCGGCGCTCAACGGGCGTAGGGCCCTCGGGAAAGGCCTCAACCGGTGCCCGCAGAACGGCCCGTCCCCAGGGTGAGTGGAAACAGCCGGCGAGGAGACGAGCCGCCAGAAGCGCCGCTTTTTCCCAGGGCAGGAGCTCCAGATAGACTTCGATGTCAGGAATCCCCGTGGTCAGGTACGCCGTGACCGCGTCGACGGCTTCGACAGCCAGGCTCGTTCGCTGCCCCTGGCCGTAGTCGAAGTCGCGCTCCATGCGGCTCCACGGCAGCAGGACCAGCCGCCCGCCGCGCCTGACATGCACCCCCGGGCCGAGCTGCCGGACGATGGTCCGCAGCGAGCCGCGTCCGGCGAAGCCCGGCCGTGCCATCCCCAACCTGAGTCTCACCGCACCGGGGAGTCGCCGCGCGAGATGGGCGGCCAGGCAATCCGAAGCCACGATGACAAAACCGGCGCCCGGCAGAAGCATGACCCCACTCCGGCGCGCCTCCTCCCCACGACGCGCGAGAGCGGCGAAGACGGCGGGCTCACCGGTCACGTCCAGGTAGTGGGCTCCGCTGGCCAGGCAGGCTGCGACCAGCGGTCCGGCCGTGGCGACGAACGGTCCGGCCGCGTTGAGCACCAATCGGCTCCCCTGGAGCAGGTGGGAGAGCGCCGCGGGATCGTCGAGATGGGCGACGCGGTATTCGAGGCTCAGAGAGGTGGCCAGCCGCCGCAGCCGCGCCGCGTCACGGCCGGCGAGCAACGGTTTGAGACCGCGGGCCGCAGCCCGCCTGGACAGCATTCGGCCCGTGTAGCCCGTTGCCCCGTAGATCAGCCACCGTTCATTCATGGGCGAAGCCGGAAGCCTAGCTTTGGAACTGATATTGCGTCAACGTCCGGACAGGCCCTACAGTACCCCCCTGCAGACAATGGGAAATCCGGGAAAAGAGGAGGCGGCCTTGAAACGACGGCCCATCCAGGTCGCGGTCGTAGGCGGCGGCTGTGCCGGGATCACGGCCGCCTTCGAGCTCTCCCGGCCCGAGCACCGGGGCCGCTTCGCGGTGACCGTCTATCAGCAGGGATGGCGGCTCGGAGGCAAGGGAGCGTCCGGCCGAGGTGCGAACGGACGCATCGAGGAACACGGGGTGCACATCTGGATGGGGTCCTATGAGAACGCCTTCCGTCTCCTCCGGGAGTGCTATGCCGAGCTCGGCCGCGATCCCGAGACCCAGCCCATGGCGGATTGGCGTGACGCCTTCTTTCCAGCCCCCCGGATCGGTCTCACGGAGGCGCGGGAGAGCGGCAGTTGGGGGGGCTGGACTGCCCTCTTCCCGCCCATGCCCGGCCTGCCCGGCGATCCGCTGACCGCCGACAATCCCTTCTCGGTGAGCGGCTACCTGGTCCACATCGTGCGGCTCCTCACGACGGTGGTCGAGTCGGTGCGCCAGCGTCAGGAAGGCGCCGCGGAGAGCCGGGCCAGCGTGCCCCGGTTCTCTCCGCGAACACCGCAAGCGGTCCTCGACAGCCTGGCCCGCCTCGTCCGTTACGGACATCTGACGACCCTTGTCGGCCTTGCCGAGGCGATGCGGGGCCTCACGATTCTCTTCGGCGGCTGGAGCCGCAGCCTGCCCGAGCGGGGCATGGAGTCGGCCGCCGTCGGACCGCTCGACAACGTGGTGCGGAGCGCCGTGCGCCTGCTCTGGGAGCTGGCCCGCCGGGACGATGAGCTGCGCCGCGTGTGGGTGATCGTGGACCTCCTCCTCGCGGTGATCCGCGGCGTGATCCGCTTTGGCCTGGTGACCGATCCTCGCGGCTTCGACGCCGTCGACGACTACGACTTCCGCGAGTGGCTGGCTCTCAACGGAGCGTCGCGCCCCACCCTCGACTCCGACCTCCTGCGCGGCGTGGGGTACGACCGGATGTTCGCCTATGAGGACGGCGACCCGGCGCGGCCGCGGATATCCGCCGGCCAGTCCCTTCGCGACCTCCTGCGAGGGCTCTTCACCTACCGCGGCGCCTTTTTCTGGAAGATGCGCGCCGGCATGGGCGACATCGTCTTCGCCCCTTTCTATGAGGTCCTGCGGAGGCGCGGCGTCCGCTTCGAGTTTTTCCATCGCCTGGAAGCCGTGCGGCTCGCCCGGGAGGACCGCCTCCTCCCCGGCGAGCGTCCCTACGTCGAGGCCCTGGAGCTCGACGTCCAGGCCGACGCGCGCTCGGGAAGCTACGAGCCGCTGACCGAGGTCCAGGGCCTCCCCTGCTGGCCGGCGCGGCCCGATTATCGGCAGCTCGAGGACGGCGAGCGCCTGGAAGCGGAAGAGTGGAACCCCGAGTCGTTCTGGGACGGCCGCAAGGTGCGCCGGAAGACGCTGCGGGTCGGAAAGGACTTCGACTTCGTCGTCCTGGCCGTCGGGCTGGGGGCGGTCCCCCACGTCGCCGCGGAGATCCTGGATCGCGACCGGCGCTGGCGGCGGATGGTCGACAGCATCAAGACGATCGAGACGGGAGCCTTCCAGCTCTGGCTCAAGAAGGACCTGGCCGAGCTCGGCT
This sequence comes from Acidobacteriota bacterium, assembly GCA_040349255.1. Lineage (GTDB taxonomy): Bacteria > Acidobacteriota > Thermoanaerobaculia > Multivoradales > UBA5704 > DATMER01. The sequence continues at coordinate 12,433 of JBEQUE010000237.1, forward strand.
GGCCCGGTGCGGAGGACATCACCCTGACCGGCTTCGTAAAACCGTTCGACACCTGGGCCGACATGACCCATCTCCTCCCGGAGGAGAGCTGGCCTGCCGGCCGGGTCCCGCGCTCGCTCGCCTACTTCTGCGGTCCCCTGCCGTCGGGACCGGAGCTGCCGAGCCGTGCTGATGTCGGCTATCCAGCGGCGCGGCGGGAGGCGGCGCGACAGTCGGCCGTCCGTTTCCTCGACCGCCACGTTGGCCATCTCTGGCCGCATGCGACCCACTCGCGGGGTGGATTCCGGTGGGACCTCCTGGTGCCGCCCGGGACGGAGCGCCCGGCAGGCCTGGCGCGCTTCGCCACTCAGTACTGGACCGCGAACGTCAACCCCTCCGACCGTTATACCCTGAGCCTCCCCGGCACGGCGAAGGACCGCATCTCGCCGCTTGACAACAGCTATGACAACCTGACCGTGGCCGGCGACTGGACCTCCTGCGGCCTGATCGTCGGCTGCGTCGAGGCGGCGGTCATGTCGGGCCGGCTGGCAGCGCACGCCCTGTCCGGCCTCCCGCACCTCGAAGACATCGTGGGATTCGATCATCCTTGACAGCGATTGAGCAGCTTTCGCGTAGGACTTGCGCCACGCTCGGGCTGGTTCTACAGTATGGAAAAACCTGAACCGGCAGGAGAGGGAGCTGGCTTCCAACTGGAGGGGAACCATGAAGCGCTCGCGAGACTGGTGCGACCTGCTCCGGCCTTACAATACGGCCCGCGGAATGGCCGACGCGGCCATCCTCGATCCTCCTCCCTTCACCTTTCCCGGGGTCACCGCCCGCTTCTTCCCCTTGCGGGCGAGCCCCAACATCCTGAGCTCCTTCTACAGGAGCTACCTCGACGTAGCGCCGGAAATCTGCCTGTTCAAACCGACCCTCCCGTGGGTCTTGCTGGTGGTCCTCGATTATGGGTACATGGCGTCCGAGGAGACGAACCTGGGCTGGGTTTCGCAACACGAGATCTTCTTCGGAGTGCCGCTCGAAGAGTGGCGCTCCGACCGTCCAGGAGGCCCGCCGGTCTTCAGGCGCTGGGTGTTGAACACTCCGTTCATCTTCGTCGATGACGCCTCTTCGATCACCGTCGGCCGCGAGGTCTACGGCTGGCCCAAGGTCCAGGCAAAGCTGCGCAAGACCCGGGGGAAATGGCTGGCGGACCCGTGCGCAGCCACCCGCCTCCTGAGCCTGAATGTCAAGGGATTCGGCGACCGCCGGTGCGATGCAATCCGTCTCCTCGACATCGATCAACGATCGAACCAGAACGTGTCCCTCGTTCCTCTCGATCTCAAGGCGGTCGACCCTTTCAAGCGGCTGTCCCGCTGGATCGAATTGTCATGGTCGGCCGGGCTGGAGTTGGCGGAGCTCGTCGCGCGCGCGCCGCTCTCCGGCTTCGGCCCCGAGGATCCGGAGGCCGACTGCGAGGTCCTGTTCGACACCCTGCGCCAAGTGTTCAATTTCTATCAGGACCCGGAAATGGAGGTGGTGACGCTCAAGCAGTTTCCGGATGCCCACAATCCTGCCCAGATCTGTTACGAATCTCTCGTGCTGTCGCGCATGGGCATTTCCCGCTTCAACCGCGGCGGGCTCCTGGGCCTTCCCAATGTCCTCCAGGGCGAGGCCGACGGGGGATTCCGCATCCGCCTCCACCAGGACTCGGCCTTCCCCATCGTCGAGTCGTTGGGCCTGCAAGTGGCTCGGGAGCGGACGATCGATGGCCACAGCGTCTCGGTCCTCGAACCGATCTTCCCTTTCTGGATGAGCGTCGATCTGCGCTACGGCAAAGGTGAGTCGCTCTGCTGGCGGATGAAGGGCACGCCCTGGTATCGCGAAAGGACTCCGGTCGGAGGTCCTACCCGGAGCGCGCCCTACAACACGTTCGCCGGAGCGGGTCAACAGGTGTGGTGCGGTCCTTTCTACATCCCCAAGGCCTGTTGGGACGTTTTTCCGTTGCGGGCGGATGCAGCGAAGCTGCGCAGGTTCATCGAGCGCTATCTCAACCTCGGAGAGCCTTACCGCTTTGAGCCCTGGGGATCGTACGTGTACATGATCGCTTCCACGAGCCGGATGTTCTCGCTGGTGAAAAGCGCCGCGTGGCTCGACTCGAACCAGATCAACTTCGTCGTTCCCCTTCTCTGTTATGAAGGGCGGCAGCTCAAGGGCATCCTGGTGACCAGGCCGTTTTCCTTCTGCGACAATCCGACAATGACCATGACCCTGCAGGAGGTCCAGGGGGTTCCCGCGCTGGCTGCCACGATCAAGGCCATGCCGCGATTCTGGCGCAACAAGGAGCCCATGCTCAAAATGCGCTTGAAAGTCTTCACGGCTCTCGACGAAGGGCTGGAGGGCAAAAATCGGACTCTGCTCGAGGTCGTGCGCCGTGCTCCTTCGCCGGGCTGCAGCCTTCCGCCTCCCTGCGACCCCTGTATCCAGGATATCGCCCGGCTCATCGACTGGAATGAGCTGCCCTTGCACACGCTGACGCTCAAGCAGTTCCGGGATGCCGCGTACCCGACCCTCGCCTGCTACCAGGCGCTGGTCCTCGAACCGTGGACGCTCTCCAAACCCAGGCAGTTCAAGCCGCTCAAGCCCGGGACGGCGGTCAAGATCTTCCGGTATCCGAGCATCCCCCTGGCGGAAACGCTGGGTCTCGAACATGATTTCGTGGTGCCGCCCAAGGTGGAGAAAGGGGCGATTGCGGACGTCTTCTGCCCCGACAGCCCGTTCAGGGTCGAATGGACGGTTCATATCGGGCTCGCGGAGGCGATCTCCCGTACCGCCGGCTTCCTGCCCTGGCAGAGCTACAGGGAGGCAGCTCGCGACATCCCCGACTTCCGTCAAATGGCAGAGGAGGACGCACAGAAGCTCATCGCCAGCGGTCCACAGGAGATCATCCGAGCTCTCGTGGCTCAAGCCGGCGGCCCGGCTCCGGAAACGAGCCCGGATCCGGTGCAGGAACGAGGAGCGAGGGCCTCTTCAAAACGCGGCAAACGGCGAGGGGGCAGGCGCCCGTGAGCCGCCGCAAGGCGAGGCCGGCACACCCCATCCGGGTGGCGGTCGTCGGTGGCGGCTGCTCGGGAATCACGGCAGCCTTCGAGCTCACGCGCCCCGAGCACCGGGGCCGGTTCGAGGTGACGGTCTACCAGCAGGGATGGCGGCTCGGCGGCAAGGGAGCGTCCGGCCGCGGTGCGGCCGGACGCATCGAAGAGCACGGCCTGCACGTCTGGATGGGGTTCTACGAGAATGCCTTCCGGCTCCTCCGTGAGTGCTATGCCGAGCTCGGCCGCGATCCGCAGATCCAGCCCATGGCAGATTGGCGCGACGCGTTCTTTCCGGCTCCCCGCCTCGGCCTCACGGAGGAGCGGGAGGATGGCGGCTGGGACGACTGGACCGCCTTCTTTCCACCCATGCCCGGTCTGCCGGGCGATCCGCTGACCGCCGACAACCCTTTCTCGGTGAGCGGCTACCTGGTCCATACCGTGCGCCTCCTCGTGACCGTGGTCGAGTCGGCACGCCGGCGCCAGGATGGCTGCGCGACGGGAGAGCTCCGGTGCTCTTCGCTCGCCCCGGAGGCGGTCCTCGACAGCCTCGCACGTCTCATCCGTTACGGGCACCTGGCGACCCTCGTCGGCCTGGCCGAAGCGATGCGGAGCCTCGCGGTCCTCTTCGGCGCCTGGAGCCGCCATCCACCCGGACGGAGCGTGGAGGCGGCGGCCGTCCGCCCTCTCGAAAATGTAACGCGGAGCGCGCTGCGCCTGCTCTCGGAGCTGGCGAGACGCGACGGCGAGCTGCGCCGCGTCTGGGTGATCGTGGACCTTCTCCTCGCGGTGGTCCGCGGCGTGATCCGTTTCGGCCTGGTCACCGATCCGCGCGGCTTCGACGCCGTCGACGACTACGACTTCCGCGAGTGGCTGGAGCTCAACGGAGCATCGCGGCCCACCCTCGATTCCGCCTTCCTGCGCGGCGTGGGCTACGACCGGATGTTCGCCTACGAGGACGGCGACCCCGCGCGGCCGCGCATGTCCGCCGGCCAGGCCCTGCGCGACCTCCTGCGGATGCTCTTCACCTACCGCGGCGCCATCTTCTGGAAGATGCGGGCAGGCATGGGCGACGTCGTCTTCGCCCCCTTCTACGAGGTGCTGCGGAGACGCGGCGTCCGTTTCGAGCTCTTCCACCGCCTGGAAGCCGTGCGGCTCGCCGAAGAGCGCTCCTACGTCGAGGCCCTGGAGATCGACGTCCAGGCCGCCGTCCGCTCCGGCCTCTACGAGCCGCTGATCGAGGTTCACGGCCTCCCCTGCTGGCCGGCGCGGCCCGACTACAGCCAGCTCGTCGACGGCGAGCGCCTGGCCGCCGAGGAGTGGGATCCCGAGTCGTTCTGGGATCGCCGCCGGACAGGCCGGAAGACCCTGCGGGTCGGAGACGACTTCGATTTCGTCGTCCTCGCCGTGGGACTGGGAGCGATCCCCCATGTCGCCGCCGAGATCCTGGCCCGCGACCGGCGCTGGCGGCGGATGGCCGACAGCCTCAAGACGATCGAGACCGGAGCCTTCCAGCTCTGGCTCAACAAGGATCTGGCCGAGCTCGGCCGGTCCGGTGCGGATGACATCACCCTGACCGGCTTCGTCAAGCCGTACGACACCTGGGCCGACATGACCCACCTCCTCTCCGGGGAGCGCTGGCCGCCGCAGCGGGCTCCGCGCTCGCTCGCCTACTTCTGTGGCCCGCTGCGGTCCGGGCCGGAGCTGCCGAGCCGCGACGATCCCGGCTACCCGGCCGCCCGGCGCGAGGCGGCGCGGCAGGAGGCCGTCCGCTTCCTCGACGGTCCTGTCGGGTACCTCTGGCCACGGGCGATGCGCCCGAAGGGCGGCTTCCGCTGGGAGCTCCTGGTGCCGCCCGGAACGGAGCGCCCGGCCGGCCCGGCGCGCTTCGAGACCCAGTACTGGAGGGCGAACGCAAACCCTTCCGACCGCTATGTCCTGACTCTGCCCGGAACGGCGAAAGACCGCATCTCGCCTCTCGACAACACCTATGACAACCTGACAGTGGCCGGCGACTGGACGGCCTGCGGCCTGACCGTCGGCTGTGTCGAGGCGGCCGTGATCTCCGGCCGGCTGGCGGCGCACGCCCTCTCCGGCCGGCCGGCTCTCGAGGACATCGTGGGTTTCGATCATCCTTGAAACGGGCTTCATGCCAAGGAGACATTCATGGACCGCCCGCGCCACAGACGCAAAGACCCCCAACGCACCGGACCGATTCGAAACGTCGGGAAAGCCTGGCGGGAGGCAGAGCCCTGGCGAGACTTCGCGCAACGGGATGACGATGCCGCCTCCAAGGGGGTGCGCGAAGGTTATCGGGTGATCGAAGAGCAGATCCGCCGCGGCCGCCGGACGGCGCAGGCGCTCGACGAGGAGCCCTGGAACGCCTCGGCACACCGGGAGCGAAGGCGACCGTCCAGGCACGATGAGGAGGATCGGCGCCGGGAGGGACGGGGTAGTTTCAGCTTCCTCGCGGCGCAGATGCGGCGGACCGAGCGGCTGGCGCGGGAGATCCTCCGCCAGATCGGTTCCGCACGCCCGGACCCCTGGAGGCTGGCCGAATTGGTTTGCCGCCTTTACGTCGAGTCCGTCGCCGACCTCGCAGTCCTCGGTCTCGACGCCATGGGAGCCCTGATCCCTCGTCGCGGAGACCGCCGCTTCGAAGACGATGTCGAGCGCATCGATCGCGACATCCGGGACAACCTCGAGGAAATCGAAGCGGAAGAAGACTTCGAGGAGATCGACGAAGACCTCGCGGAAGAGATCGAAGAGGATTTCCTGGACGACTCCTGGGACTGGCCGGCGGCGCCGAGCGTCCCGACAGTGGTCCGCTCCACGGTCCCCATCCCGGTTTCCGTATGGTCCCACGAGCGGACCGAGATCGACCTCGATCTCCCCGCCGGGTCGCAGTCCCTGGATCTCGACATCGAGCCGCCGCTGGCGGCCGGCACCGGCGAGCCTCCGCATCCAGCCTTCGAGGCGGAGCTCGTCGCGATCGCCGGCGGTCCGACGATCCTCCGGATCACCGTGCCGCGCGACCTGCCCGCCGGCCGCTACCTCCGGCGGGTCCTGATCGGCGCGACGGGCGAACCGGTGGGGACGCTCACCGTCCAGGTTGGCGCCGTCCCCCCCCCGAAGCCGAGCCCAGGGAAACATCCGAAGGCGAGGAAGAAGACGTGATGCAGGGGGAAGCGCTGATCCAATCCGTGCTCGAAGACTACGGTGCGCTCACCCGCCAGGCGCTCCGCCGCTACCTGCCGACCATGGAGCCGCGGCGCTACCTCTACGACCTGGTCTGCGATTACCCTCGACGCGGCGGCAAGATGATGCGTCCGTGCCTGTGCATCGCCACCGCGCGGGCCTTCGGAGCGCGGGCCGAGGACGCCGTGCGCGCCGCCGTCTCCATCGAGCTGTTCCACAACGCCCTGCTCGTCCATGACGACATCCACGACGAGAGCCGGCTCCGCCGCGGCTTGCCCAGCCTCCACGCCCTCCACGGCCTGCCGCTCGCCCTGAACGCCGGCAACGCCCTGGTGATGCTCAGCCTGCGCCCGATCTCCGAGTACCGGGCGCGATTCGGCCTCAATGTCACCGCGCTGCTCATTGAAGAGTTGGAGCGGATGGCCCGCGAGTCGGGCGAGGGACAGGCGCTGGAGCTGGGCTGGCGGCGCGACAACGTCATCGACCTCTGCGAGGCCGACTACTTCGAGATGGTCCTGAAAAAGACCTGCTGGTACACCACCATCTCGCCGATGCGTCTGGGCGCCGTGATCGGCCTCCGCGAGATGCTGCCCGAATTCGAGACCCTGATCCGATTCGGGTTCTTCGTGGGTACCGCCTTCCAGATCCGGGATGACGTGCTCAACCTGCTCGGCGACGAGCGCTACGGCAAGGAGATCCACGACGACCTCCTCGAAGGCAAGCGTACCCTGATGCTGATCCACCTCCTTTCGAACGCGACCGCGCAGGAGCACGAGCGCATCTCGGCCTTCCTGGCCTCGCCCCGCGAGGCGCGCGTCGGAGAGCCCGTGCGCTGGATGGTGGAGCGCATGAAGCACTACGGCTCCATCGACTACGCCCAGGAGATCGCCAACGGGCTCGCGGGAGCCGCCTTCCACGAGTTCTCGCGTCTCTTCGACGCCCTGCCCGACACCCGGGACAAGCGCTTCCTGGCCGAGCTGGTCACCTGGGTGCTCGAACGGACCTCCTAGACCGGCGCGATCGGCGGCTCCGAGCCGGAGAGCGGCAGGGGCGGCGGCTCGGGAAGCCCGGTCTCCGGCCCGTTTTCCACCGGGGTCTGCGCGCGGAGGCTTCTCTGGGCCTCGTCCGCGGCCTGGCAGACGCGGGCGAAGAGGTCGCGCGCCTTCCTCTCCCGCAGCCGGAATGCCACGCGGGCCCGGGTGCGCCGGCCGAAGACGGTGACCACCCACCGGGGCGTGAAGAAGAGCGCCGCTCCGATCGCGAACAGGCCCAGCGCCACCCAGGTCATGACCTGACTCGAGACGGGCTCGCTCCTGGCCACGACGGCCGAGAAGCCGACCAGCGCGCCGAGGCCGAGCGGGAGCCAGGGCAGCGCTCCGCCCAGCTTCGAGTGCAGGGTCACCAGCAGGACCTCGTCGAAGAAGACGCGGGTCCGCCGGATCTCGTAGCCTTCGGAGGTGTCCACCTCCAGGCCCTGCTGCGTCCAGTAGACGCGCACCCGCTCGGCCAGGGTGTGCGCGCTCCCCAGATATCGCCGATCCTGCCGCGGCGCGGGCTGGCTCATGACGCTCCCGTCTTCGCGAAATCGGAGAAGAGGGCGAACAGGATCAGGAGGCTGAAGCCGATCTGGAGCAGGCCCAGGAAGGAGGCCATCACCAGCGCCGCCGAGCCGCCGCTCTCCTGCCACTGCCGGCGCTGCCGCACGGCCTGGCTCACCAGGTAAAGCGTCAGCGGCCCGGTGATCAGTCCGAAGCACGACGCCAGGAGCCCGAACACGCCGAGCGAGACCGCCATCCCGCGGTAGTCGCGGATGCGGGCGCGGGCGATGGACAGGCTCTCCTCCGCCGTCAGCCGGTCGAAGCAGCCGGGGCAGAGCTCCTGGTCGTCCACCCGGACGCGGCACAGGGCACAGAGGAAGACGCCGCAACGGGTGCAGTTGCCGACCGCGGCGTTGCCGGAGTGCACGGCGCAGGGAACGGCTCCGTCGGGTCCGGTCTCGATCAGGCTCGCAACCCTCTCCCTCACGACCGGAGGGTGGAACGGAGCCGCCAGGAAGGTGTGGTTGCAGGTCGGGCAACGCATCTCACCGGCCGGCAGGCGCTCCAGGTCCAGGATTCCCCGGCACCGCGGGCACCCGGGTCCGGTGTAGGCGCGCTGCCTCCTGGCAGGCATCGGCTCAGTCATACCAGTTGATCACCCGCGTCTTGGCCAGGATGTCGTGGACACAGGTGCGCTCGGCCCCCAGCGCGACCAGGTAGTCGACGAGGCCCAGGCAGGGCACCAGCCCGAAAACCTGGCGGACCAGCGCGCGGCCCCAGGCCTGGCCGCGGCTGATCGGGGTCCCCTCCGCCGTGACCACCCTCAGGTGGAGCATCTTCTTGCCCAGCGTCTGCCCTTTCATCAGGGAGAGCATCAGGCCTTCGTAGGAGATGATCAGGCCCATCCAGACCAGCGTCAGCACGCCGTTGAGGAGGGGCATGTACTTCGGGAGGCCCTGGACGTCTTCGATCTCCTGCCCCGAGAGGAGCACGGGGAAGAGGGTGAGAAAGAAGATGAGGATGAGCGGCAGGCTGAGGATCAGGCCGTCCACGAACAGCGCGGCGAAGCGGCGCGAGACCGAGGCCAGGTCCAGGCTCAGGAGCGGCACGCCCGAGAGCAGGTCGAGCAGCATCTCGCTCTTGCAGTCCATGCAGTAGGGCAGCCCCCCGATCGCGACGATGCAGTCGGAGCAGAACGCTTCCGTGCAGACCGCGCACCGGGTCAGGCGGTCTTCGACGAGAGGGTGGTTCTTGCAGGACATGGCTCGAAGGACGGTAGAATTCTACCAGCAACCCGGAACCCGTCGGGATCCATCGCGAATGACAACGTCCGCTCACTGCTCCTATCACCCCGACCGCCCGGCGCTGGCGGTCTGCGTCTCGTGCCGGCGGCCGATCTGCCAGTCGTGCTCGACGCTCTGGGAGGGCATGCACCACTGCGCCGCCTGCCTGGCGCAGCGCCGGGCCGCGGTGGTCGAGCGCGGCACGGCCTGGCGCACGGCGATCCTCGCTCTGCTCACGCTCGCCCTGCTGGCCGGCACCACGTTCCTGCGCGCCTGGCTCGCCGCGGCGCTGACGAGGGCCTTTTGAGACCGGCCGGGATCCCGGTCAGCGCCGTTCTGGACGAAGCGGCCGAGCTGGTCTCCCGGGACGTGCCCGGCTGGGCGGCCCTGCTGGCTCTCGCGTCGCTGCCGCTGCGGTTCCTGGAGGCCCACTTCCTCAACCGCCTGCTGCAGCTCGACGACAGCGCTCCCCAGCACGTGACCTACCTGGTCTCGCTCTCGTGGCTGGTCGCCTTCGCCTTCCTGCCCGCGATCTGGGGCCGGGCGGTCTACGCGCACGCCTGCTCTCTCGCCTTCTCCGGACGATCCGGCCGGTCCGTCTCCCCCCACTCCCGCGGAGTGCCCGCGGCGCTCGCGCTCCGGCTGCCGCTGCGGACTCTGGTCTCCTACGCCTGGGCCGCCACGGTGGCCGAGCTGCTGATCGTGGCGCTCGGGTGGACCTGGATCGCGCTGCCCGTGCTCGCCCTGTACGCCGGTCTGCTCGCGGCCACGGCGCCGCTCCAGGAGCGTCCCGGTCTGCTGGCGCCGCTGCTGCTGCCGCTCCGGCAGCTCCGCCCGGTCTTCCCGTTCCTCGGGATCACCTCGGTCTTCGTCCTGGCGCTGCCGATCGTCCTCGTCAACCTCTTCGCGCTGTTTCAGATCGGCATGGCGCTCGCCACCGGGACGTCGGGGCTCGACCTGTCCTGGTGGAACGTGACCCTGAGCCTGGAGAATCAGCAGTTCGTGATCCTGCTCGCGGCCGGAGCGGTGACGGTGCTCGAGCCGTTCTGGATCGCGGCCCTGGTGGCGGCCGTGCGCCGCGCCCGCGCCCAGGAGAGCGGCGAGGATCTCACGGCCTGGTTCGCCGAGATCCGTTCGGCCGAGTTGGAGAAGAGCGCGTGAAGCGGTTCCTCCTCGTCCTGGGCCTGCTGCTCCTGGCCTCTCCCCTGGCCGCCGGAACGATCCCGGTGGACGCCTACCGCGTCCGGCTCACCGAGATCCAGGCCCGCCTCCGTTCCGGCGACTGGATCGGCGCGCGGGCCGAGGCCCGGAGAACCCTGGACGACCGGATCGCCTGGCCGGGCGGCACGGTCGAACCGGACGCCTCCGTGCTCGGACCGATCGCCCGGGCCGCCCGTCCGGCCGAGGCGGACGCCGCCGCTCCGCGCCTCGGCCAACTGGTGTCCGCGTTGTCAGAGAGCCGAGAGGACGCTCCTGTCGCCGCGGATCCGAAGCTGCTGGACGAGGTCCGCTCCCGCCAGGCCCTGGCCGAGCTGCCGCAGGGCGGCCGCCTGCCCGAGGTGCAGGACGGCGGGCTGCTCGCGGCCCTCGCAGGCTTTCTCAAGCCCGTGGCCGACTTCTTCGGCGATCTCCTGGAACGCCTCTGGGAGTGGTTCCTGGATCTCTTCCCGGAGCCGGGCCAGGACGGCTCGAAGCTCGGGCTCGACCTGAAGACGGTCACGGCGCTGGTGGTGGGCCTGGCCCTGGTGCTCGCCTGGGTGGGCTGGCGGGTGCTCCGCCGGCGCCGGCGCGGTGCCGCCCTGGTCCCGGCAGGACCCGCTCCCCTGCCGCCCGCGGCGGACGACGATCCTCTCTCCCGCGAGGCGAACGAGTGGGAGCGCTATGCGCGGGAGCTCGCCGCGGCCGGCCGCCACCGCGAGGCGGTCCGGGCCTGGTATCACTCGGTCCTGGTGGCGCTCTACCGCACCGGCGCCCTGCACCACCGGAAGGGCCGGACCAACTGGGAGTACGTCTCGGCGGTCCCGCCCGGCACGCCCTGGCGCGCCGGCTTCGCCGAGATGACCCGCCACTTCGAGCGCGAGTGGTACGGGCGGGACCAGAGCGACGCGGAGGCCCTGCGCGAGTCCGAGGCGATGGCGCTCGCCATTCTGGCCGCCGTGCAGGAGAGAGCCGCTTGAGCCGCGGCCTCCGGCTGGCGGCGCTTGTGGCCATCCTGTATGTGGCCGGCGTCGCCGTGTGGGTGCGCTACGACCGGCGCTCGGTGCGCGAGGTCTTCGAGCCCGGCTCGATCTTCAACGCCAAGGACGAAGGGCTCTCCCTGGCTTTCGCCTACCTCCGCGAGCGTTCGCAGGCGCCGGTGTCCGCGCTACGGCGGAGGGTCTCCTCCGGCCAGGTGCCTTCCGGGGCTGTGGTGTTCCGGGTTCAGGCGAGCGTGGGCCCCCTGTTGCCGGTGGTGGAAGAGAAGGAAGAAAAGGACCAAAAGGAGAAGGACGAGAAGGGCGGCAAGGACCGCAAGGACGACAGGAAGGATAAGAGCGAGGGTGAGAAGGAGGAGACCCGGACGCCTCTTCTCACTCCGGACGAGGAGGCCTGGATGCGCGAGGGCGGCCGCCTGGTGGTGGCGTTCTCGCGCTTCTACGGGCCGGCGTCGACGCGGAACCTCGTGGGCCGGCAGCCGTTGAGAAAGGTTTTTCCGATCTGGCCGGGCGTGAGCCACGTGGTGCCGCCCGTGGTCCGCGGCCTCGACGTGCCCGCCCTGCCGGCCGCGCACGCGGTGTTCCTGGCCGGCGACTCGACGCTGATCCTCCGGCAGCCGCTCGGCCAGGGCGAGCTCATCCTCCTGGCCTGCCCGGAGGTGCTGAGCAACAAGCACCTCGGCCAGTCCGGTCACCTGGCCCTGCTGGAGGCGCTGGCCGGCGTGCCCGAGCGCCGTCCGGTGCTCTTCGACGAGCGCGCCCACGGGCTGGCCGACTCGGGCGGGGTCGTGGCGACCCTGTCGGAATGGGGTCTCGGACCTCTCCTGCTGCTCGGTCTCCTCGCCACGGGAGCGTCGTTCTGGCGCGCCTCGGCGCGGCTCGGACCTGCCGACCGGGAGGAGCGCGACACCCGCTCCGACGCGGTGGAGCTGCTGGATTCACTAGCGGACCTCTACGACCGCGCGCTCCACCGCGGCGACGCCGTCCGCCTCTACTACGAGAGCTTCCTCCACACCCTCGCGGTGGAGTCCGGGCTGCGCGGGCGCGCGCTCGACGAGCGGGCCGCGAAGATGCTCGACGGTTTCACGGCGCCCGTCGCCGGAGAGGACCTCGCGCGCGAGCGCTTCGACCAGGCGCTGCGAACGATCAACCAGGCCTTCAGGAGAGTGTCTGATGCCAAGCGTGATGCGAAGCGTAAGTGAGGTCGCGGAAAGGTGGCGGCTCCTCAGGGAGGGGATCGACCGGGTGGTGATGGGCCAGGAGGCGGTCAAGGAGCAGCTCCTCGTCTGCCTGCTGGCCGGCGGGCACGCGCTGCTCGAAGGGGTGCCCGGCACGGCCAAGACGCTGCTCGCGCTGACGCTGTCGCGCCTCCTCGGCTGCCGCTTCCGGCGCATCCAGTTCACGCCGGACCTCATGCCGGCCGACCTGCTCGGGACCAGCCTCTACAACCAGAAGACGCAGGATTTCGAGTTCCGCGCCGGGCCCATCTTCGCCGACCTCCTGCTCGCCGACGAGATCAACCGCACGCCGCCGCGCACCCAGGCGGCGCTCCTCGAATCCATGCAGGAAAAGGCCGTCACGCTGGATGGCGAGCGCCGGGTGATCTCCCCGGTCTTCACCGTGCTCGCCACGCAGAACCCGGTCGAGTTCGAAGGCACCTATCCCCTGCCGGAAGCCCAGCGCGACCGCTTCCTGCTCAAGATCAGCATCGACTATCCACGGCGCGAGGAGGAGGCGAAGATGCTCTCCTCCTACGCCGCCGGCCGGCGCCTGCACGAGGAGGCGATCCAGGAGCTTTCGCCCGTGCTGACGCCCGAGGAGCTGCTCGTCTCGCGCGAGGTTACGGCCCGGACCGTGCGGGTCGAGGAAAACATCCTCGGCTACATCCTCGGGATCGTCACCGCCACGCGCCAGCACGAGGCGATCCAGATCGGCGCCGGCCCGCGCGCCTCGCTCGCGCTTCTGGAGAGCAGCCGGGCGCTCGCCGTGCTCCGCGGCCGGGACTTCGTGACGCCCGACGACGTCAAGGAGCTGGCCGCGCCCGTGCTCGTCCACCGCGTCATTCTCACGCCCGAGTCCGAGATGGAGGGTACGACGCTGCCGGACATCCTGCGGCAGATCTTCGAAAAGGTGGAAGTCCCACGGTGAGACCTGGGAGGCTGCTCGTCCGCGCGCTCCTCGGCCTCTGCCTGGCCGCGCTGCTGGTGCCGTTCGCGCCGGCGCTCGTCTGGTTGCTGGGCCTGGGGCTCGCGGCGATCCTGGCGATGGCGCTCTTCGAGGCCGTGGAGCTGCGCCGGCTGGAGGTCATCGCGGAGCGGCCGAAGGCCTGGGTCCTTTCCCTGGACGAGGAGGAGGTCCTGCCGATGCGGTTCACGACGTCGGCCCGCCGGCCGGTCTCGCTCACCGTCCGTCAGGTCTGGCCGCGCCTCCTGGAGCAGCCGTCGAGCGTCTTCCAGGGCCTCTGCCGGCCGGGCGAGGCGCTGGCTCCGGAGGCGCGGGTGCGGGCCGTCGCCCGCGGCAGCGCCGAGCTCGATCCGCCCTGGGCCTCGGCCACGTTCGACGGCTGGGTGGAGCGCTCGCTGCCGGCCACGGTCCGCCCGGCCGAAGGCGAGCCTGTAGAGTCTACGGAGATCACGGTGCTGCCCAACCTCAAGGCCGTGAAGCGGCTGCGCGGACGGCTCGACCGGCTGTTCCTCCAGGGCTTCGGCAGCCGCGCGGCGCCGCGCCTGGGCAAGGGCCGCGACTTCGACCGCCTGCGCGAGTACGTGATCGGCGACGACCTGCGCGACGTGGCCTGGAAGGCCTCGGCGCGGCACCGCAAGCTCATCACCCGCGAATACCGGCTCGACCGCTCGCAGGACATCCTCATCTGCCTGGACCGCGGACACCGGATGGCCGCCCGAGTGGCCCACGTGACCCGCCTCGACCATGCGGTCAACGCCGCCGTGCTCCTCGCCTCGCTCTGCAACCGCATGGAGGACCGGGTCGGCCTGCTCGCCTTCGCCGACTCCGTGGAGCAGGGCCTGGCGCAGGGACATGGCGCCGGCCACCTGCGCAAGGTCACCGGCTACGCGGCCGGCATCCTGCCGGAATACCTGCACACCGACTATCTCGCCCTGGGCGCGCACCTGCGGCGGAGGCTGCGCAGCCGCGCCCTGGTCCTGATCCTCACCGCCCTGCCCGAGCTCGAAGGCGAGGGCGAGATCGTGCGCACGGTCGAGATGCTCGTGCCGCAGCACCTGCCGGTGGTGATCGTCTTCTCCGACCCGGCCATGGCCGCCTCGGCCGGTTTCCTGCCCGAGAGCAAGCCCGAGCTCTGCCGCACGCTCGTGGCGCGCGACCTCTGGCTGGAGCGCCGCAAGGTCCTGGCGGAGCTGCGGCGGCGGGGCGCGCTGGTGGCCGAGACCGCGCCCGGCGACGCCGGCCTCCAGGCGGTCAACAGCTATCTCGAGGTCAAGCGGAGGCAGCTCCTCTGATGCCCATGGACATCGATCGCTTCGTCGAGGAACGGAAGGACCACTGGCGCCGCCTGGAGGAGCTGCTCGACCGCGCCGAGCAGGTCAACGAGCGCGACCTGGGGCCGGAAGCCATGCGCGACATCCTCCGCCTCTACCGGCTGACCTCGTCGGACCTGAACCAGGCGCGCTCCCTGACCGCCGAGCCCGAGGTGCTGGAGCGGCTGAACGCCCTGGCCGGCCGGGGTTACCGCTTCATCTACCGCTCGCGCAAGCCCGGCCTGGCCGGGGCGCTGCGGCGCTGCGGCCGTTTCCTCTCCTTCGACGTGCCGGAGGCCTACCGCCGGGAGGCCTGGGCCGTGGGCGTGGCCGCCGCGGCGCTGCTGCTCGGCGCGCTCTTCGGGTTCCTCGCCGTGCTGGCCCGTCCCAGCTCCGCCGAGGACCTGATCCCGGAGGAGTTCTTCACCCAGAGCCCGAAGGAGCGGGTGGACGAGATCGAGAAGAACGAGGAGCGCATCGCCACGGTCGACGACGCGGCGCTCTTCGGAGCCCAGCTCTACACGCACAACATCCGGGTGTCGTTCCTGGCCTTCAGCCTGTCGGCGGCGAGCCTGGTGCTCGGGGTCTGGATCCTCTTCTTCAACGGCAGCCTGCTGGGCGCCGTGGCCGCCACCTACATGATGGACGGGGTGAGCACGTTCTTCTTCGCCTGGGTGGGGCCGCATGGTGCGCTGGAGCTGCCGTCGATCGTCTTCGCAGGGGCCGCTGGCTTGGTGGTGGGCCGGGCGCTCTTCTTCCCCGGCGACCTCTCGCGCGGCGCGTCCCTGAGGCGCGCGTTTCCGCAGGCCTGGCGAATGATGGTCGGCGTGATGCTCTTCCTGGTGGCCGCCGGCCTGATCGAAGGCTCGTTCTCGCAGTTCTCCGCGAAGACCGTGCCCTACTCGCTCAAGATCGCGGTGGCCGTGGTCCTCCATGCGGCGCTGCTCGCCTACCTGTTCGTGCCGCGGCGCGAGGAGTCCGCGGCATGAACGGTCGCCGCGGCGAGCGGCTGATCCTCACGCCGGAGCACGTGCCGATCCGCCTGGCGCCGGCCGGCCTGGGGAGCCGGTTCCTGGCGCTCCTCGTGGATGTGGCGATCATCCTGGGCCTGGCGGCCGGCATCAACACCGTCCTCCAGAAGGTGCTCAGCCCGGGCCTGGCCCAGGCCGCCGCGGCGACGATCGGGTTCCTGCTGTTCACGGGATACCCGATCTGGTTCGAGCTCCGCAACCAGGGCCGGACGCCGGGCAAGCGGGTCTTCCGGCTACGGGTCGTGGACGGCCGGGGGTTGCCCATCACTCTGGAGCAGTCCTTCGTGCGCAACATCGTGCGGGCGTTCGATTTCGCGCCCGCCTTCTACGGCATCGGAGGCCTGGTCTCGCTGTTCGACCGCGACCGCCGCCGGCTCGGCGACATCCTGGCGGATACGCTGGTGGTCCACGAGCGCATTCCGCTCCACCCGCATGGCAGCACCCGCCTGGAGCGCCGCTTCAACGCGCTGCGCACCCCGGCCGCCCTGCGCCGCGTCCGCCAGCGGGTGAGCCTGGAGGAGCGCGAGCTTCTCCTGACCCTCTGCCTGCGCGCCGACCGCCTCAAGGAGAGCGCCCGCTACGACCTCATGGAGGAAGTCGGCTCCTACTACCGCGAGCGCCTGGAGATCGACGCGCCGCAGCTCTCCAACGAGAACCTGGTGCGGGACCTGACGGCGGTGCTGTATGGGGTCGGCGAAAGCTAGGGATTGCCATCCGGCGCGAAATGTGGCATCCTGGCGTCTCCTGGCGAGATGCCAGACCGACACCCACGGAGCCTCCCGGCTCCTGACGGCGGCCTCGCCGGCTCAGTCCTCCGTCCACTCTTCCCGAAATCCAGCCGGAAATGCCCGAGCCTGCGCGCTCTCAGGCCTCGTGCCTTGCGCGGTCGCTCAGAAAGAACACGTGCACACTTGACGAGCTTCACCGATTTCAACCTCCACCCGAGCCTGCAGCGCGCCGTCGCCGACCTTGGCTTCACCCAGCCGACCCCCATCCAGAAGGACGGCATTCCGCCGGCCCTGGACGGCCGCGACGTGCTGGGCTGCGCCATGACCGGCAGCGGCAAGACGGCGGCGTTCCTCCTGCCGATCCTGCAGCGCCTCCTGAGCACGCCGAAACGGGGCGTCACCCGCGCCTTGGTCCTCGCGCCCACGCGCGAGCTGGCGGCCCAGATCGTGGAGGTCTTCCACGACCTCGCGAAGCACACTCCGCTCAAGGCCGCGGCCATCTACGGCGGCGTGGGCATGGAGCCGCAGGAAAAGGCCCTGCGCCGCGGCGTGGACGTCGTCGTCGCCTGCCCGGGGCGCCTCCTCGACCACTTCCAATACCCCTACGCCCGTCTCGACGCGCTGGAGGTTCTGGTGCTCGACGAGGCCGACCGCATGCTCGACATGGGCTTCCTGCCGGACATCAAGCGGGTGCTCGCGCACCTGCCGAAGGTGTCCCAGACCCTCCTCTTCTCCGCCACCATGCCGCCGGCGATCCGTGATCTCGCGCGCCAGCTCCTGAGCAACCCCGTGACGCTCAACGTGGAGCGGCCGGCCGCGCCGGCCACCGGAGTGCGCCAGGAGCTCTTCCCCGTGCGCCAGGACCTCAAGTCGGCGCTGCTGCTGGAGTTGCTCCGCCGGGGCGACGACATCCAGAGCGCCCTGGTCTTCACCCGCACGAAGCATCGCGCCAACCGCCTGGCGGACTATCTGAGCCGCCACGGCGTGGCCTGCGAGCGCATTCACGGCAACCGCAGTCAGGCGCAGCGCACCCAGGCGCTCGCCGGGTTCAAGAGCGGCCAGTACAAGGTCTTGGTGGCCACGGATGTGGCGGCCCGCGGCATCGACGTCGAGGCGCTCTCCCATGTGGTGAACTTCGACGTGCCGAACATCCCGGAGGACTACATCCACCGGGTCGGCCGCACGGCCCGGGCCGGCGCCACGGGCGAAGCGTTCACCTTCGTGTCGCCGGATGAGGAGGGCGAGCTCCGCGCCATCGAGCGCGCGGTCGGCAAGACCCTGCCGCGCCGGAAGGTCGAAGGATTCAACTACGACTCGAAGCCGGCGGAACGCCTCGAGATCCCGATCCAGGAGCGCATCGCGGAGATCCGCGCCCGCAAGGCCGAGGAGAGGGCCCGCGCCAAGGCCAAGGCGGAGCGCAAGGCAGCCGCCGAGACCACCAAGGCTGCCAAGCCCGCCAAGCCCGCGGCTCCGGCGCGCACCACGGCGCCGGCCCAGGCCCCGGCGCGCCACCCGGGCGTCCGGCTGCGCAGCTCCGACCTGCAGCAGCCGCAGGCGGCGGCGCCGAGCCGCAACCGGCGTCGGCGGCGGTAGGCGGAGTGGCCGGCGAAGGCGCAAGAGCAGTGATCATCGCGCCTTTCGCCGGCCTTCGAGGCGGACGCGGGTCATGCGCTCGCGCAGACCGCCTTCCTCGATGAAGGCCTTTTCAAGCTGCCGGAGTTGGCGGTCGAGGAGAAAGTTGGTGACCTGGATCAGGCCGATGATCACGTTCGCGGCAATCGCCGGATCGGGGTTCTCGATGCCTTTCCGGAACGTCGCGTAGGTGGCGTTCGGAACTCTGTTCAACTCGCGGAGACGTCGCGCGTAGACGTGCTCCGCGGGCCATTCCTCAAGGCGGCGTGTCCGCAGGAAGTCGCGGTAATCGGCCAGTAGCTCTTCGAGGCTGGCGCGCGCCACGTTGGTCAGCTTGATCTCGGTCTCTTTGGAGGTTCCGGAGGCCATGCTGCCTTCGACGATGTTCTGCTTGCCCGAGCGCGCAGCCTGGATCATCTGGTCATGGGTGCGGCTACGCCTGTCCACGAAGCGCTCGCAGAAGAAAACGGTGGCGTCGTAGACGATCTCGGCCTTCTGGTAGGAAAGCAGCTTCCTGTAACCGCCGTGCCTCGGGATGAAGCCGTCGTTCATGGGGCGCCTTTCGGGAAAAGGACGTAAAGGACATAAGGGACGTAAACGACATAAAGGACTGAAGAGAAGCTCTCTCTGTTGTCCCTTTCGTCCTTTGGGTCTTTTAGGTCCTTTATGTCCTTCAGGTCCTTTGTACTGTATCACCGCCACGCGAAGCGTGGCTGCTCGTAGTGGTCCACCCGGGCGGCCCTGCCATGCACGGCCACCTCGGCGAACTGGAGAAGCACCGCCGCCGTCGGCGCGTAGAGCAGCCCCTTCGGCAACGACAGCGCCAGCACCGGACGGCCTCTCTCCGGGCCGGGTTCGAGCACGATCCGGTCAGGCGTCAGCAGCTCGATCGGCAGCAGGTGGATCGAGGCGACCTCCCGCGGGTCCGGGATCAGGACGGCCTCGGCGCTCCCCCACACCACGACCGGCGTGATCACGAAACCCGAGCGCGTCGGATAGTCGTCGAGACAGCCGAGGATGTGATCGGGCGGCAGCGCCAGCCCGACCTCCTCTTCGAGCTCGCGCAGGGCCGCATCCTCGGCGGGCTCGTCCGGCTCGCGGCGGCCTCCCGGACAGGCCCACTGGCCTCCGTGGCGGCGAAGGCCCGCCGCCCGCACCGTGAGCACAACGCTGGCGCGGTCCCGGGCGTCCGGCATCACCACGACCGCCACCGCCGCCGAATGCCTCTCCTCCAGGTTGGAGCTTCGCCGTTCGAACCGCGCGAGGTTCGCCGCCAGCCGCGCCCGGAGATCCTCGTCGAAGCGCACGGTCAGAACAACCGCGCCAGCGCCCAGCCCAGCATCAGGAGCCCCGCCAGACCCAGGACCGCCAGACCCTTGACGCGCTTCCTCGCTTCCTGCAGGTCCTGCTCCTCGCCGAGGTCGATCAGGCGCTCCCAGAGAGAGCTGCTGCGGAGCGTGAGGAACGAAAGCAGGCCCGGACCGAACAGGCCCAGGCCCAGGAGGAGAAGACCGGCCGGATGGTTGGGCTCCGGGCTGCGGCTCCCGATGGCGATCACCGACAGCGCGATCGCCATCCAGAACACCCACAGCGCGACCCGGACGGTCAGATTGAACGGCTGATACAGGCCAAATCGCATGGCTACCCTCGGCTGCACGGCGCGGGCCAAGGGTAGCACGATGCTTCAAGGGATATGGACGGCCATGTACGACCCCGGAGCTGCCAGAGAGCGGGTAGAATCCTCGGGATGAAACCGCGGCTTCGCTCCATCACGCCCCTGATCCCGACGGGCGGCAGCCTGAACGCCGCGCTCGCCTTCTACACGGAGCACATGGGCTTCTCCGTTGCCTGGCAGGACGCCGGCATGGCGGGCATCGAGCGCGACGGCGTCGCCTTCCACCTCGTCGAGAACGACAACCGGGGGTGGGCGGACAACGCGAGCTTCAGCCTCGGCGTGTCCGATCTCGAGGCGCTGTACGAGGAATACCGCGGCATCCCCGCGGCGGTCGGCCCCCTCGAAATGAAGTCCTGGGGCCGGCGCGAGTTCCACATGATCGTTCCGTCCGGCGTGTGCCTTCAGTTCTACCAGGTGGAGATCTCCGCCGCGGAGGACTAGCCGTTGGGCATGGGCGATCTGAAAAGCTCAGGGCTGATCAAGTTGAAGGGCGTCTTGTTTCTGGTGCTCGGCCTCGCCTCCTCGGCCCTCCTCCTCTTCGAGGCGCCTACGCTCAAGGTGGCGGCGCTGCTTGGCATTGCCGTCTGGAGCTTCTGCCGGTTCTACTACTTCGCGTTCTACGTCATCGAGCGCTATGTCGATCCTGGCTATCGATTCTCCGGATTGATGTCCTTTGCCCGGTATCTGATCAGAGGACCGGCGGGACGCCGGCGCTCCCAGTGAAAAGCGCCAAGCCGGCGGTCTTAGCGAAAAGCCTGGGAGCCCGCGCTCATCCAACGGCTCGCCGGATGCATCGACCGGGACTCCGGATCGATCCGACGTCTCTCCGGAAGAATCCGACGAGCCTCCGGATGCGCACGGCGGCCGGTTTCCCGATCCGGCGCCTCACCGGATGTATCGACCGGAGCTTTGGATCGATCCGGCGGCTCTCCGGACGCGCGCGGCGGACGTCTTCTCCATCCAGCGCCTCTCCGGATGCTTCAACCGGGGCTTGGATCGATCCGGCAGGCCGCCGGACGCGCAGGGCAGCCGGCGTCTCCATCCGACGGCTCTCCGGAGGCGTCGGTCAGGACTTTGGATCGATCCGGGGACCCGCCGGATTCTTCCGACGACCGCTGGATCGATCCGACGCCTTCCCGGATCGATCCGGCGAGGCGCCGATCAAGTCCCTTCCTTCTTCTCCGGTTCCGGCGGCGGCCACTTCTCCACCCGGTTCTCGACCGGCGGCAGGCTGCGCAGGTAGTCGTAGATCGCGCCGAGGTCCTCGTCGCTCATGCCCGAGTAGGCCCACCAGGGCATGCCGGTGTTGTGGCCGTCCTGGACCTTCGGGGCGGTCGCGGGGTCGGAGAAGGCGCGGAAGAGCCCGATGAACTCGGCCTTGCTGCGGTTGCCGAGGCCGGTCTCGTGGGAGGTCAGGTTGGCGCTCCGCACCAGGCCCCACTGGCCGAACAGCATGTGGCCGCCCGAGAAGAGCTTGCCCGGGATGAGCTGGTGCTTCTGGTCCACCGGCGAGTGGCAGAACTTGCAGGCGCCGATGTTGGTCAGGTAGTCGCCGTAGCGCACCGGGTCGGAGCGGTCGGGCTCGGCGACCGGGCCGGAGAGCGGCTTCGGCACCTGCTTGATGAAGTGGCCCACCGGGAAGTCGAGGTGGGTCTGCGGAGCCTCGTAGCTCACGGCCGGCATGCTGCGCAGATAGGCGACGATGGCCTTGGCGTCCTCGTCGGACATCCGGCTGTACTCCTCGTAGGGCATCAGAGGAAAGAGGGCCTTGCCGTCCCGGTCCACGCCTTCGCGCATGGCGCGCAGGATCTCGCCGTCGGTCCAGTCGCCGAGGCCGGTCTCCTTGTCGGGCGTGATGTTCGCGCTACAGATCGCGCCCGGAATCCCCTTGCCCTGGAGGCAGTCGCCGCCGGCCCCGGGCGGACCCTGGGGCGGACCGGCATAGCGCGTCCAGTCCGGCTTGGCGTGGCAGGCGAAGCAGGCGGCGACGTGCTTCGCCAGGTACTCGCCGCGCTGCACGCGCGCCGGGGTGATCTCGACCGTCTCGGTCGAGGCGGGGCGCTGCGCGGGCTTCGACAGCGTGACGTACAGCGCGACTCCGGCCACCCCGAGGACGACGAGCGCCAGGACCACGCCCAGGATCTTCTTCATGTCTGCCTCCGTTTGGACGGCGGGATCTTACCTTGTTTCGGCGACGCCGGAGAGGAGCTTCTCCAACTCGCGGGCGAGACCTTCCACGTAGGGCTCGGCCAGGATGGTCAGGTGCTGGCCGGGCACGGGCACGACCTCGACAGGACCCTGCACGACCCGGCTCCAGCCCAGGTCCGGCTCGCTCAGCGGGTTTCCTGGTACAAGCGCTTCGACAGGCGGCATGTCGACGGCGCGGATCAGGGTCAGGCTGCCGGGATAGGGGTCGGGCTTGTAGGCGCCGCCCGCGTTCGCGTTGGCCTTGTAGACGCGCAGGATGCGGGTGATCTGCTCGACTCCGGCGCCGGGCGGCAGGAAGTCGGCGCCGCGTAGCCGCTCGGCGAAGGCCTCGAGCTGGGTCTCCGCATCCAGGCTCTCCAGGTCCGCGCGGGTCAGCCCGAGACTCCGGCCCCAGAGGCTCTCGACGTAGGCCGCCATGTCGAGCAGGAAGTCGACGTCGGTCTGGAGGCCGGCCGCCTCGGCCGTGAGGTCGGGGACGCTGTCGAGGATGACGAGGAGCGCCGTTTCGTCTCCCCGCTCCCGGAGCTGGCGGGCCATCTCGAAGGCCACGACGCCGCCGAGCGACCAGCCGCCGAGCCGGTAGGGGCCCTGCGTCTGCGCCCGCTTCATCTCTTCGATGTAGAGCGCAGCCATGTCCTCGATGCGCGCGAGCGGCGGCTCGGCGCCGGTCAGGCCGCGCGACTGGAAGCCGTAGAACGGCTGGTCCGGACCCAGGTGGCGGGCCAGCGCGGCAAAGCAGAGGACGTCGCCGCCAGCGGGGTGGACGCAGAAGAGCGGCGGACGCGATCCGGCCGGCTGGATCGGCACGAGCGACGAGGGGCCTTCCGCGCCTTCCGAGGACATCTCGTCGCGCAGGAGGGCCGCCATCTGCTCGACCGTGCCGCCCTGGAACAGGATGGAAAGCGGCAGCTCCCGGCCGAAGCGCTGCCGGATCTGCGCCATGAGGCGGACGGCGAGGAGCGAGTGGCCGCCGGCCTCGAAGAAGTTGTCGCGCACGCCGACGTGAGCGGCGCCCAGGACCTCCTGCCAGATGCGGACGAGGTCCATCTCGACGACGTCGCGGGGCTCCACGCGCCCGGCCCCCGGGAGCTCGCCGGCGGCCGGATCGAGGCGCAGGAGGGCGTCGCGGTCGATCTTGTCGGTCGGGGTCCGGGGCAGCGCCTCCAGGAAGATGAAGCTGCCGGGCACCATGTAGTCGGGAAGGCGGCCCCGGAGGTGCTCGCGGAGGTCCTGGAGCGTGAGCGACGGCAGGTCCTTCTCGTCCTCTCCGGCCGGAGAGGGCACGACGAAGGCGGCGAGGCGCTTGCCGCCGCGGCCGTCCTCCTGGATCGAGACGACGTATTCGCGCAGGCGCGGATGGCTGCCGAGCGCGGCCTCGATCTCGCCCAGCTCGATGCGCAGGCCGCGGATCTTGACCTGCCGGTCGATCCGGCCGAGGAACTCCAGCTCGCCGTCCGCGTTCCAGCGCGCCAAGTCGCCGGTGCGGTAGAGCCGCTCTCCCGGCCGGGCCGCGAACGGGTCGGGCGCGAAGCGCTCCGCGGTCAGCTCGGGGCGGTTCAGATAGCCGCGCGCGAGGCCGACGCCGCCGATCCAGAGCGCTCCGGGCACGCCGACGGGCGCGGGCTGGCCGTGGAAGTCGAGCACGTAGGCCCGGGTGCCGCCGACCGGACGGCCGATGGGCGGCTCCTTGCGGTAGATCCCAAAGCAGTCGTGGGCCGTCGTGTAGATCGTGGTCTCGGTCGGGCCGTAGCAGTTGAGCAGCCGGCGCAGGATCGAACCGGGCGGCGACCAGCGGCTCGCCAGCTCGCCCGGACAGATGTCGCCGCCGACGCCGATCGCTTCCAGGGTGGGCATGTCGTCCTGGGGCAGCGTGTTGAGGACCGGCGGCGTGAGCACCGCCGCGGTGATGCGGTCGCGGCGGATCATCGCGGCCAGGGCGTCGCCCGAGAGCAGCGTCTCCTGGCGCGCCACGCAGATCGCCGCGCCGGTCGACAGCGCGATCCAGGTCTCCAGCACCGAGGCGTCGAAGCTGAACGAGACGGACTGGAGGAACCGGCTCCCGGGCCCCACTCCGAGCTGGCGGGCGGCCTGGCGGATCAGGTTGACGGCCGCGCCGTGGCGCACCAGGACGCCGTTCGGACGCCCGGTCGAGCCCGAGGTGTAGATGACGTAGGCCAGGTCGTCCGGCCCGGCGCCGCCGGAGACCTTCTCCCCCGCCGCAGCCTCCCACTCCCCGTGGCCGAGGCAGACGACCCGGGCGCCGTGGTCCGGCAGCGCGTCGAGCAGCCGGCTCTCGGTGATCAGCACGCGGGCGCGGGAGTCCGCCAGCATCCAGGAGAGGCGCTCGCGGGGATGCGACGGGTCGAGCGGCACGTAGGCGCCGCCGGCCTTGAACACGCCGAGGACGGACACGATGCGCTCGACGCCGCGCTCCAGCGAGATCCCGACCAGATCCTCCGGGCCGACCCCGAGCCGGCGCAGGTGGCCCGCCAGGCGCTCCGCCCGGGCGTTGAGCTCGCCGTAGGTGAGCGTCAATTCGTCGAAGATCACCGCCAGGGCCTCGGGCCGGCGTTCCGCCCAGTCCTCGAACGGATGGTGCAGGCAGCCTTCGGGGATCGCGGCGATAGCCGCGTCCGGGCCGGCGGTGTCGTTCCACTGCACGAGGATCTGGCCGCGCTCGGCCGCGGCGAGCAGCGGCAGCTCCGAGAGCGGCCGGTCCGGGTCCGCGGCCGCGGCGCCGAGGAGGATCGCCATGTGCTCCGACAGGCGGTCGATCGTCGCCGGGTCGAAGAGGTCGGCGCTGTACTCCCAGGAGCCTTCGAGCGCGTCCGAGCGGCCGGTCTCCGGCTCGGTGATCCCGAGCAGGAGGTCGACCTTGGCCGACGCGCCCTCGGTGGAGAGCGGCGACAGGACGAGCCCGGGCAGCTCCAGCGGCTTCGACGGCGTATTGAAGGTGAGGACCACCTGGAAGACCGGGTTGCGCGCCAGGCTGCGCTCGATCTTCAGCTCGTCCACCAGGCGCTCGAACGGCAGGTCCTGGTGGGCGTAGGCGCCCAGGGCCGCGGTGCGGACGCGGTTGAGCAGCTCGCGGAAGGTGACCCCCTGCGGCGTCGGCGACCGGAATTCGCCGCGCAGGACCAGGGCGTTCACGAAGAAGCCGATCAGTCCCTCGACCTCGCCGCGCGTGCGGTTGGCCACCGGCGAGCCGACGAGGATGTCCTCCTGGCCGGTGTAGCGATGGAGGATCGCCTGGAGGCCGGCGAGGAGGGCCATGAAGAGGGTGGCCCCGCTCTCGCGGGTGACCGCGCGGAGCGCCTGCGGCACGGGCGCCGGGAGGAGCACCGGCCGATGGCCGCCGCGGAACGACTGCACGGGCGGCCGCGGCCGGTCGGCCGGCAGGTCGAGCACGGTGCGCACGCCCTGCAGCCGCTCGCGCCAGTAGGCGGTCTGGGCCTCCAGCGCCTCGCCGCGCAGCCACTGCCGCTGCCAGACCGCGTAGTCGGCGTACTGGACCGGCAGCGGCAGGAGAGGCGACGGGCGGCCTTCCAGGAAAGCGCTGTAGAGCGCGGCCGTCTCGCCGGTGAGCACGCCCACCGACCAGCCGTCGCTCACAATGTGGTGCAGGTTGAGCAGCATGGCCCAGTCGCCTTCGGCGACGCGGACGAGCAGGGCGCGCAGGAGCGGGCCGCGCAGGAGGTCGAACGGCTGGCCGGCCTCGGTATCGAGAACGCGCCGGGCCTCGGCCTCGCGGATCTCCTCCGGCAGGCCGGCGAGGTCCACGACGGGCACGGAGATGCGGAGCTCCGGCGCCACGGCCTGGTACGGCCGGCCCTCGTGCTGGTCGAAGGTGGTGCGCAGGGATTCGTGGCGGCGGACGATCTCGTTGAGTGCCGCTTCGAGCGCGGCCACGTCGAGCCGGCCGGCGGCGCGGAGAGCCGACGGCACGTTGTAGAGCACGCCTCCGGGCTCCAGGCGGTCGAGGAACCAGAGGCGCTCCTGGGCGAAGGAGAGCGGCGGCCACGGGCCGCGCTCTTCGGCGGTGAGCGGCAGGACCGGTGGAGCCGCCACGCCTCCTGCGTCGCGCAGGGCCTCGTCGATCCGGCGCGCGAGCGCGTCGAGACGCGGAGTCTGGAACACGGCGCGCAGCGGCAGCTCCACACCGAACGCCTCGCGCAGGCGCGACACGAGCCGGGTGGCGAGCAGCGAATGGCCGCCGAGGTCGAAGAAGTCGTCCGCCGGGCGGACGCGCTCCACCCCGAGCAGCTCGCTCCAGATGCCGGCCAGCATCTCCTCGGTCGGGCCGAGACGGACGTCGGCCGCCTCCGCTTCCGGCCCGCTTTCGGGCCTGATGCGGGCGAGGGCCTTGCGGTCCACCTTGCCGCTGGCGTTGAGCGGCATCGCCTCCAGCGCCACGAAGGCGGACGGCACCATGTAGGACGGCAGGCGCGCGGACAGGGTCTCGCGCAGCGCGGGGAGCGCCGGCAGGACCGCGCCCTCGCGCGGCGTGAGATAGGCGACGAGGCGCTTCTCGCCGCCGGCCGGATCGACCAGCACGACGGCATCCCGGACCTCGGGCAGGTCGACGAGCGCGGCGTCGATCTCGCCCAGCTCGACGCGGAAGCCGCGGATCTTGACCTGGTGGTCGATGCGGCCGAGGAACTCGATGTCGCCGTCCGGCAGCCAGCGCACCAGGTCGCCGGTGCGGTAGAGGCGGTCTCCCGGCGTCCCGAAGGGGTTGGGCACGAAGGCCTCGGCGGTCAGCTCCGGCCGGTGGCGGTAGCCCCGCGCGAGGCCCGCGCCGGCCACGCAGAGCTCTCCGGGCACGCCCACGGGCACCGGCCGGAACGCGCGGTCCAGAACGAAGACGCGGATGTTGTCGATGGACCGGCCGATGGCCGGCGGCCGGTCGCCCTCCGGGAGCACGGCGCCAGCGTTGGTGACCACGGTGCTCTCGGTCGGACCGTAGTGGTTGACCAGGACGAAGGGGTGCTCGGGGCGCGGCCGGCGCAGGAGGCGGTCGCCGCCGGCGAGGATCGCCCGCAGCGCCAGCCGGTCGGACCCGGGCTCGGCCAGAACAGCCTCGGCGAGAGGCGTGGGCAGGAACGTGACGGTGATCTCCTCCGCCGCCATCCAGGCCCAGAGGTCCGGCGGCGAGGCCACGATCTCGGCCGGCGGCACGCGCAGCGAGGCGCCGGAGGCGAGCGCCGGCCAGATCTCCCAGACCGACGCGTCGAAGCCGGGGCCGGCCAGCAGGGCGCAGCGGTCGGCTGGCATCAGGCCGTAGGCGCGCCGGTGCCAGGCGACCAGGTTGGCGAGACCCGAATGCCGCAGCTCGGTGCCCTTCGGGTTGCCGGTCGAGCCGGACGTGTAGATCACGTAGGCAAGGTTTTCGCCGGACAGGGGCGCCACAGAGTGCGCCTCTGCACTTTCATTTCCATCTTCCAGGCAGATCGCCGGTATGCCCGCCGGAGCCAGCTCGCGCGCCAGCCCCTCGCGAGTGAGGACGGCGAGCGCGCCCGAGTCGCGCAGCGTGTAGAGCAGGCGCTCGGACGGGTTGGAGGGGTCCATGGGCAGGTAGGCGCCGCCCGTCTTGAGCACGGCCAGGATGGCGAGCACCTGCCGCGGCGAGCGCTCCAGGCAGACGGCCACCACGCTCTCGGGGCCGACTCCGAGAGCGCGGAGCCGTGCCGCCAGCCGGTCCGCGCTGCGGTCGAGCTCGCCATAGGTCAGGCGATCCTCGCCGGAGACCACCGCCGGGGCATCCGGGTTCCGCGCCGCCTGCTCCTCGACGAGGCGGTGGACCGGAACGCCGTCGAGCGGCACCGGGGCGCCGGACCACTCCTCCAGGATCTGGCGCGTCTCTTCTGGAGTGAGCAGGGGGAGATCCTCCAGGCGGCGGTCGGGATCGGCGAGCGCGCCTTCGACGAGGACGGCGTAGTGCCGCAGGAGCCGCTCGGCGGTCGCGAGCTCGAAAAGGTCCGCGTTGACCAGGATGGCCGCGTAGATGTCGCCGGACGGCATCTCCTCCAGGCCCAGGCTCAACTCGAACTTGGCCGAGGTGATATTGAAGTCGATCGGCGCCAGGGTGAGCCCGGGCAGCTCCAGGACCGCCGGGGAGCCTCCGGCTCCGGCCAGGGCCGAGAACGAGGCCTGGAACAGCGGGGTGCGGGACAGGTCGCGGCCCTCCCCCAGCTCGTCCACCAGCTTCTCGAACGGCAGGTCCTGGTGCGCGAAGGCTCCGAGCACGCTCTCGCGGGTGCGCGACAGCAAGCCACGGAAGCCGCCCGGGCCCGCGAGCCGGCCGCGCAGGACGAGCGTGTTCACGAAGAACCCGATGAGCGCCTCGGTCTCCGGCCGCGGGCGGTCGGCCACGGGCGATCCGACCAGCAGGTCGTCCTGGCCGGTGTAGCGGCCGAGGAGGGCCTGGAAGCCGGAGAGGAAGACCATGAAGGACGTCGCGCCCTCCTGCTGCCGGAGCGCGGCCGCGGCGTTGCCGAGGCCCGGGAAGCTCAGCCAGAGGCCGGCGCCGCGGTTGGTGGGCATCGCCGGACGCGGCCGGTCGGTCGGCAGCTCCAGTTGGGTCGGCGCGCCGTCCAGCTCGCGCTTCCACCAGTCGAGCTGCGCCGCGAGACCCTCGCCCCGGAGCCGCTCGCGCTGCCACTCGGCGTAGTCGGCGTACTGGATCGGCAACTCGGGCAGCGGCGAGGGCCGGCCCTGTGAGAAGGCGGCGTAGAGCGCTCCCAGCTCGCGCACGAGGACGCCGAAGGAGAGCCCGTCGCAGACCGTGTGGTGGAAGGTCAGGATGAGCGCCCGGGAGTCCCCAGTGTCCGCGGATAGGCGCGCCAGCACGCCGCGGACCAGGGGACCGCGGGCGAGGTCGAAGCCCATCCTGTCGTGCTGCTCCACCAGGAAGCGGATCTCGGCGAGGAGACGGCCGGCCGGCACGTGCCGGAGATCGGCCTGCCGGAGGCGCAGGGGCTCCGGAGGGAGGACCACCTGCCTCGGGCTCCCGTCGATCTCCGGGAAGACGGTGCGCAGCGCCTCGTGGCGGCGCAGGACCTCGTCCAGGCTGCGCCGGAAGGCGTCCGCGTCGAGCCGGCCGTCGAGGCGCAGGGCGCTGGACACGTTGTAGAGGTTCGTGCCGGGCTCCAGCCGGTCGAGGAACCAGAGGCGCTCCTGGCCGAACGAGAGCCGGGCCGGACCGGTGTCCGGCCGCCGCGGGATCGAGGAGCGCGGCGCCTCCTCCGCGGAGGCCTGCAGCTTCGCGGACTTCGCCTTCATGAGCTTCGCCAGGGCGGCCCGCTTCTGGTCGGAGAGGCCGGAGCGGCGCTCGGACACCTCGCCCTGCCGGGCCGCGACGCGGCTGCGCCGCTCCTCCAGCTCCTCTTCCTTCTGGCGGCGCGCCTCGTCCTCTCCGGAGACCGGCGGCTCCTCGACGAGGATCTGCCGGCGCTCCGGCTCGGGGATCCGCGGCAGGTCGCGGATCAGGCTGTCGGGATCGTCCATGGCGGCCTCCAGGATGACGAGGAAGTGCTCCGACCAGCGCTCGACGGTCGGCGGGTCGAAGAGGTCGGAGCTGTACTGGAACCCGCCGAGGAGCTCGCCGCGGAACTCGCCGAGCCCCAGGGTCACGTCGAACAGCGAGACGTCGGAGTCCCGGTCGAGCAGAGAAAGGGAGAGGCCGGGCAGGGCCGGCTCGTCCAGCGGCGCGTTGTGCAGGCCGAACAGGACCTGGAAGAGCGGGTTGCGGTCCAGGCTGCGCGCCGCCTGCAGGCCCTCCACCAGCTTCTCGAACGGCAGGTCCTGGTGGACGTAGGCGCCCAGGGCCATGGCGCGGACGCGCCGCACGTGGTCGCGGAAGGTGGCTTCCCCGCCCGGGTCGAGGCGGCTGCGCAGCACGAGCGTGTTGATGAAGCAGCCGATCAGCGGCTCGGTCTCGGGCCGGCCGCGGCCCGCCACGGGCGTGCCGACCAGCAGGTCGTCCTGCCCGCTCACGCGGTGCAGAACGGTCTCGAAGCAGGCCAGGAGCGTCATGAACAGGGTCGCTCCCAGGCGCCGGCTGAGGGCCTGGGCGCGCTCCACGACCGCCGCCGGCAGGGTCAGGTCGCGGGTGGCGCCGCGGTGGCTCGCCAGCGCCGGACGCGGCCGGTCGGTGGGCAGCTCGATGCGCTCCGGCGCGCCGGCCAGCGCCTCCCGCCACCAGGCGAGCAGCCGGTCGAGTGCGCCGCCCTGGAACCGCTCGCGCTGCCAGAGCGCGAAGTCGCCGTACTGCACCGGCAGGGCGGACAGGCTCCGCGCGCCGTAGAGCGCCGCCAGCTCGTTCAGGAGGAGGCTGGTGGACCAGCCGTCGCTGGCGATGTGGTGCACGGACAGGATCAGGATCCAGGCCTCCTCGTCGAGCCGCAGCAGGCGGAAGCGCGTCACCCGACCCTCTTCCAGGCGGAAGGGAAGGCGTTCCTCCTCCTTGGCGAGGCGCACGGCCTCGGCCTCGCGGACCTCCGCCGGCAGGGCGCGCAGGTCGCCGACCGCGAGGCCCGCCGATCCGTGCGGCTGCACGCGCTGCACGGCGCGGCCGGCCTCCACCGCGTAGGCGGTGCGCAGGACCTCGTGCCGGCGGACGATCTCCCGCAGCGCCGCAGCCATGGCGGGCACGGAGAGGCGGCCGGTCAGCCGCACGGAAAGCGAGATGTTGTACTGCGGGCTCGACGGGTCGAGCTGGTAGTGGAACCAGAGCCGCTCCTGGGCGAACGAGAGGGGCAGCGGTTCTGTGCCGGGAGGCCGCGGCAGGATCGGCGGCAGGCCGCTCCCGCCCTCTCCGGCCAGCGACCTCTCCAGCGCCGCGGCGAGCC
This sequence comes from Acidobacteriota bacterium, assembly GCA_040349255.1. GTDB lineage: Bacteria > Acidobacteriota > Thermoanaerobaculia > Multivoradales > UBA5704 > DATMER01. The sequence continues at coordinate 43,332 of JBEQUE010000237.1, forward strand.
CGGCCGCGGTCGGCGTCTCGAAGACCGTGCGCAGCGAGAGCTGGACGCCCAGCTCCGTCGACAGCCGCGAGACCAGCCGCGTGGCGAGCAGCGAGTGGCCGCCGAGGTGGAAGAAGTCGTCGTCCACGCCGACCCGGTCCCGCTTCAGCAGCTCGGCCAGGATGCCGGCCACCAGCTCCTCGGTCGGCGTGCGCGGCCCGGCCAGGTCGCGGCCCCGCTCGTCCGCGACCGCCGTCCGCGCCAGGGCCCGGCGGTCGACCTTGCCGTTCGCGTTGAGCGGCAGCGCCTCCAGCCAGGCGAAGGCGGACGGGATCATGTAGACCGGCAGGCGCGTCTCCAGGAACGGGCGGAGATCGGTCTCGGACCCGACCAGGAACGCCACCAGCCGCTTGTCCGCGCCTTCCCCCTGGACCACCACGGAGGCCTCGGCCACCGCAGGGTGCTCGGCGAGCGTGGCCTCGATCTCCCCGGGCTCGATGCGGAAGCCGCGGATCTTCACCTGGTTGTCGATGCGGCCGAGGAACTCGATCTCGCCGGTCGGCCCGGGCGCCCCGGGCGCCCTTGGGGATCGATACCGCGCCAGGTCGCCGGTGCGATAGAGCCGGCCTCCGGGCGGTCCGAACGGATCGGGCACGAAGCGCTCGGCGGTCAGGGCCGGACGGTTGAGATAGCCCCGGGCCAGGCCGTCGCCGCCGATGCACAGCTCGCCCAGGCCGCCCTCCGGCGCGAGGCGCAGCCCGCGGTCCAGCAGGTAGACCTGAGTGTTCGAGATCGGCCGGCCGATCGGCAGCGCGGTGTCGGCGCCCGGCGGCGCGGTCATGAGGTGGCCGGTCGTGAACGTAGTGCTCTCGGTGGGGCCGTAGCCGTTCATCACGACCAGGCCCGGGTTCCCGCGCAGCACCCGGTCCACGTGCAACGGCGAGAGCACGTCGCCGCCGGACATCAGGAACCGGAGGCCGCGGAAGCTGTCCGGCCGGGCCTCCGCGAGCTGGTGGAACAGCCCGGCCGTGATCCACATGACGGTGACCTTCTCGCGCAGGAATGCGTCGCCCAGCTCGTCGAGCGAGAGCGCGTGCGGCGGCGGCACGACCACGGTTCCGCCGGCGAGCAGCGGTCCCCAGACCTCCAGCGTCGAGGCGTCGAAGGCCATGGGCGCGATCTGGAGGACGACGTCGCTCGTCCGGAAGTCGGCGCACCAGTTCTCCTTGAGCAGCCGGGCCACGTTGCGGTGGGTGACCGCGACGCCCTTCGGCCGGCCCGTGGAGCCGGACGTAAACAGCACGAAGGCCAGGTTGTCGGAGTCCGGCCGAGGACCGCCGGCCAGCCCGGGACCGTCCTCCTCCACCAGGAGGACCGGCAGAGCCTCCGGGAGCCGGCCGCGCAACCCGCCGTGGGTCACGACCACGGACGCGCTCGTGTCTTCGAGCACCCAGGCGAGCCGGTCGGCGGGCCAGGTCGGGTCGAGCGGCACGTAGGCGCCGCCCGCTTTCAGGACGGCGAGCACGGCCACGATCTGCTCCGGCGAGCGCTCCAGGAAGACGCCGGCGAGGCGGTCCGGCCCGACCCCGGCGGCCCGCAGGCGGCCGGCCAGCTCCCCGGCGCGGGCGTCGAGCTCCGCGTAGGTCATCGAGCCCGCCGCGGACCGCACCGCTTCGGCCTCCGGCGCGCGGCGGACCTGCTCGCCGAACAGCTCGTGGATCAGGGCGTGCTTCGGATAGTCGGTGCCGGTGTCGTTCCACCCCGAGACGAGCTGCCTGCGCTCGGCGTCGCCGATCAGCGGAAGGTCGGCGACCGCCGTCTCCGGCCGCGCGCACGCGCCGCGCAGCAGGGTCGCGAGCTGGTCGGCCAGGCGCTCGGCGGTGGCGGCGTCGAACAGGTCGGTGGCGTACTCCAGGAAGCCGGCCAGGCTGGAGTCTTCGTCGAACAGGGCCAGGAACAGGTCGAACGGCGTGGCGCCCGGGTGGCGCTCCTCCAGCGCGACCCGCAGGCCGGGCAGCTCGAAGCGCGGCAGCGGCACCTGGATGGTGACCGCCGCCTGGGCGAGCGTGTTGTGGCCCAGGCTGCGCTCGATGCGCAGCTCCTCGACCAGCTTGTCGAACGGCAGGTCCTGGTGCGTGTAGGCGCCAAGGGCCATGGCGCGCGCCTGCTCCAGCAGCTCCTCGAACGGCAGTTCCTCGGAAGGCCGGCCGCGCAGCACGAGCGTGTTGGTGAAGAAGCCGATCAGCGGCTCGACCTCCGGCCGCAGGCGGTTCGCGATCGGCGTGCCGACCAGCATGTCCTCCTGCCCGGTGTAGCGGTGGAGCAGGGCCTGGAAACCCGCCAGGAGCGCCATGAACGGCGTGGCCCCGCGGCGCGCGCTGAGGTCGCGCAGGGCGCGGGCGAGGTCGCGCGGCAGCGCCACCCGGAGGCGGGCGCCGCGGAAGCTCTGGAGCGCCGGGCGCGGCCGGTCGAGCGGCAGCTCCAGGAGCTGCGGCACGCCGTCGAGGGTCTCCTTCCACCAGGCGGCCTGCCGCTCCACCACCCCGCTCTCCAGCCACTCCCGGTGCCAGACCGAGAAGTCGGCATACTGGATCGGCAGCTCCGGCAGCGCCTCGCCTTGATACAGCGCCACCAGGTCCCGCGCCAGCACGTCCATCGACCAGCCGTCGGCCACGATGTGGTGGAGGGTGAGCAGGAGGACGTGCTCGTCCGGCGCGAGGCGGACCAGCTCGGCGCGCATCACGGGGCCGCGCTCGAGGTCGAACGGCCGGCGGGCCTCGGCCTCCGACAGCCGCTCGAAGGCGCCGCGCGTGAGATCAACTCGGCGCAGGAGCCCGGGCTCGAACGGCAGCACCGTCTGCAGAGCGCCCTCGTCGGTCTGGCGGAACACGGTGCGGAGGGCCTCGTGGCGGCGCACGAGCTCCTGGAGCGCGCGCGCGAGCGCCGCCTCGTCAATATCGCCGATATTGCCGTCGAAGCGCACCGCGTACGGCATGTGGTAGACGGCCTGGTTCTCCAGCATCTGGCTCAGGAACCAGAGCCGCTCCTGGGCGTAGGACTGGGGGACCGGACCGGTCCTCTCCAACCGCGGGATCGGCGCGAGCGGCGCGGACGGCTCGCCCGACTCGATACGCGCCGCGAGCCCCTTGACCGTCGAGGCCTCGAACAGCGCGCGCACCGGCACGTCGACGCCGAAGACCTCGCGCACCTTGAGCAGGATACGGGTGCCGAGCAGCGAGTGGCCGCCCAGCTCCAGGAACGGGTCCTCGACGCCGACCCGCTCGACGCCGAGCGCCTCGGCCCAGATCCCGGCGAGCGCCGCCTGCACCGGATCCTGCGGCGCCACGTACTCGCGGCCGCTGTCGTAGGTCGGCTCGACGCGGGCGAGCGCGCCGCGGTCGATCTTGCCGTTCGGGTTGAGCGGCATGTCGTCGAGGAAGACGAAGGCCGCCGGCAGCGTCGGGTCCGGCAGCCGCGTGGCCAGGAAGTCGAGGGGCGCGCCGGGCGTCGCCTCCTCCGTCTCGCGCACGACGTAGGCCGCCAGCCGCTTCTCGCCCGGCGTGTCCTCGCGGGCGAGCACGGCGGCGTCGCGCACGGCCGGATGCGCGGCCAGGGCGGCCTCGATCTCCCCCAGCTCGACCCGGAAGCCGCGGATCTTGACCTGATGGTCGATGCGACCGAGGTAGTCGAGCTCGCCGTCGGGTCGCCAGCGCACGAGGTCACCCGTGCGGTACGCGCGCTCGCCGGGCACGGCCGGGAACGGGTCGGGCACGAAGCGCTCGGCGGTCAGCTCCGGCCGGTTCAGGTAGCCGCGAGCCAGGCCGGCGCCGGCCAGCAGCAGCTCCCCAGGTTCCGCTCCGCCTTCGATCCGCCTCCCCTGCTCGTCGAGCACGTAGGCGGACGTGCCTTCGAGCGGCCGGCCGATCGACGGCTTGCCCGAGCCCGACCGGACCCCGGAGAACGTCGAGTAGGTCGTGTCCTCGGACGGGCCGTAGAGGTTCCAGAGATGCTCGACCGTGCCGAGGGCGTGGATGCGCTCGGCCAGCGCGCCGCGCAGCGGCTCGCCCGCCAGGTTCACGACCCGGACCGACGGCGGCACCGCGTCCATGCGCAGCAGCTCGGCCATGGCGGACGGCACGGTGTTGATCAGCGTGATTTCCGGCGCGGCCGGCGCGGTCGCTGCGGCTGGAAACCGGGCGAGCGCCAGCGCGTTCTCTACCAGGACGACGCTGCCGCCCAGCGACAGCGGCACGAACAGCTCGAACACCGACAGGTCGAAGTTGATCGACGTCGAGGCGAGCACGCCGGCCAACGACTCCGGTGGAAAAACGCCGCCCGCCCAGTCGACCATCGCGACGGCGCTCCGGTGCTCGATCGCCACCGCCTTGGGCCGGCCGGTCGAGCCCGAGGTGAAGATCAGGTAGGCGAGATTGCCGCTCGTGGCGCCGCTCTCCAGGTTCTCCGCGGGGCCTTCGTCAAGGTCCTCCTCCTCCAGGAAGAGCACCCGCGTTCCCGCCGGCGGCTCGGGCAGGTTGTCAGCCAGATGGCGGCGCGTCAGGAGGACGGGCGAAGCCAGGCCGCGATGGGCGTCCTCCAGCAGCAGCGCGAGGCGCTCGCGCGGATAGGCGGGGTCGAGCGGCGCGTACGCACCGCCCGCCTTGAGGATCGCCAGGAGGGCCACGACCATGCCCGGCGTGCGGTCCACGGACACGGCGACCCGCTGCTCGGGCCCCACTCCCAGCTCGCGGAGCCGCCGCGCGAGCCGGTTCGCCCGGCGGTTCAGCTCGCCGTAGGTCAGATCCTGCCGCGGGACGCCCGGCTCCGGCGCGTACACGAGCGCCGGGCGGCCGGGCTCCCGGGCAGCGAGAGCCTCGAAACGGCCATGCAGAAGCTCCACGGAAACGGCGCTGCTCTGCGCCGGGCCCGGCCCGGCAGCAGCTTCGTGGACCATCGGCATCTCTCTGCTTCCTCCCTGTCGCGGTGGATCGGACGGCTCGGCGAGTCGCGGCCCGCTATGTATTGGGGTGCCCGCCGATCCCCAAAAAGGGACTCCTAAGCATTTGTTTTACTTCGCCTTACGCGCCCGGAGGAGCTTCTGGAGCGCGGCCCGCTTCTGGTCGGACAGGCCGGAGCGGCGCTCGGCGAGCTCCTCCTCGCGGGCGGAGAGGCGCGCCTGGAGCGCTTCGGCGCTCTCCTCGGGCTCGGGATCCCCGGCGCCCCCGGAGGTGGCCACGAGCTGGAGGCGCTCGGGCTCGGCGATCCGGGGGAGATCGGCGAGCGGGCGGTCCGGGTTCTCCAGGACGGCCTCAACCAGGAGGCGGAAGTGGCGCGACCAGCGCTCGATGGTCGCGGCGTCGAAGAGGTCGGTGGCGTACTGCATGCCGCCCAGGATCTCGCCGCGGAACTCGCCGAGGCCGAGCGACAGGTCGAACAGGGTCACTCCCGACGGCACCTCGACGGGGGTCATGGAGACGCCGGGCAGGCCGACCTCTCCCAGCGGCGCGTTCTGGAGCGCGAAGAAGACCTGGAAGAGCGGGTTCCAGGCCAGGTTGCGCTCGCCGCCCATGGCTTCGACCAGCTTCTCGAACGGCACGTCCTGGTGCGCGAAGGCGTGGAGCGCCATGGAGCGCACCCGGCCGACCAGCTCGCGGAACGTCCCGCCCTGGCCCGGATTGTGGCCGCGCAGCACCAGGGTGTTCACGAAGCAGCCGATCAGCCGCTCGGTCTCGGCGCGGGTGCGGCCGGCGACGGGCGTGCCGACCAGGACGTCGTCCTCGCCGGTGAGGCGGTGCAGCAGCACCTCGTAGGCGGCGAAGAAGGTCATGAACGGCGTCGCGCCCAGGCGCCGGCTCACGGCGTCGACCTTCGACGCCACCTCCCGCGGCAGGGTCAGCGACAGGGTGGCTCCCTGGTTGCTCCGAACGGCCGGCCGCGGCCGGTCGGTCGGCAGGTTGATCCGCACCGGCGCCCCCGCGAGCGCGTGGCGCCAGGAGTCGATCAGACGGTCCAGGGCCTCGCCCTGGAGCCAGCGGCGCTGCCAGACCGCGTAGTCTCCGTACTGGACGGTGAGTGGCGGGAGCGGCGGGAGGCCCGCGCCGCCGTAGAGGTCCGCCAGCTCCTGGAGCAGGATGCCGGTCGACCAGCCGTCGCTCGCCACGTGGTGGACGGAGAGGATCAGCAGCCAGTCCTCGTCCGCCATCCGCACCAGGCGGAAGCGATGGACCGGGCCGCTCCGGAGGTCGATCCGCCAGATCTCCTCCAGCGCGGCCACGCGCAGCATCTCGGCCTCCCGGAGCTCCTCCGGTAGGCCGCCCAGGTCGGCGACCGGGAGCGCGACGGGGCCCGCCTCCGCGACGCGCTGCACGCCGCGCCCGTCCCGCTGGTCGTAGATCGAGCGCAGGATCTCGTGGCGGCGGACGATCTCGGCGAACGCCGCCTGGAGGGCCCGCACGTCGAGCGCGCCCGCGAGCCGCAGCGGCGCGGTGATGATGTACTGCGCGCGCTCCGGCGCGAGCAGGTAGGAGAACCAGAGCCGCTCCTGGGCGAAGGAGAGCGGGAGATCGGCGGCGCGGGGGACCGGCACGATCGGCGGCGCGATATCGGAGCCATTCGAGCCGTTGGGACCGGCCGCCAGCGCCGCGTCGACCCGCGACGCGAGGTCGGCCAGGACCGGCGCCTCGAACAGGGTGCGCAGCGGCAGCTCCACCCCGAGCGCGTCGCTCAGCCGGGAGATGAGCCGGGTGGCGATCAGCGAGTGGCCGCCGAGCTCGAAGAAGTGGTCGCGGCGGCCCACCCGCTCCGTGCTCCCCATCGGGAGCAGGTCGGTCCAGAGGCTCGCGAGGGCCACCTCGGTCGGGGTGGCGGGCGCGATCCATTCGATCGACGGCCGCGTGGACCTGGGAGCCAGGCGGGCCAGCGCCTTACGGTCCACCTTGCCGTGGGCGGTGAGCGGCAGCGCGTCCACGAAGGTGAACGAGGCCGGCACCATGTACTCGGGCAGGCGGGCGGCGAGCCGGTCGCGCAGGGAGCTCTCCATGCCTTCCGCGCCGGCGACCTCGTGCGGCGGCGAGACCACCGCGAACAGGGCCAGGTGCTTCTGCGTCCCGTCCTCGCCCACCGCCAGGACCGCGGCCTGGCGCACCGCCGGCTCCTGCGCGACCACGGCCTCGATCTCCCCGAGCTCGATCCGGAAGCCGCGCAGCTTCACCTGGTTGTCGATGCGGCCGAGGAACTCCAGCGTGCCGTCCGGCAGCCGCCGGGCGAGGTCGCCCGAGCGGTACCAGCCGGCTACGAAGCGCTCCTCGGTCAGGTCGGGCCGGTTCAGGTAGCCGCGGGTCACGCCCGGGCCGCCGATCCAGACCTCGCCCGGCACCCCGAGCGGCACGAGCTGGCCGTGGCGGTCGTGCAAGTCGAGCACGCAGCCCGGCAGCGGCCGGCCGAGCAGCGCGCGCGTCTCGCCACCGCGGGCGTCGTGGCTGGAGCAGATGATCGTCGCCTCGGTCGGGCCGTAGAGCACCGTGGTCACGGCCTCCGGGAACACGGCGCGCATGTCGGCCAGGAGGTCGGCCGGCACCGCGTCGCCGCCCACGAACAGCCGGCGCAGGCTCCCTCCGAGCCCCTTGCGCGACGCCGCGTCCACGATCTCGCGCATCAGCGCCGGCACGCCGTGGAGCAGGGTCATGCCGCGGAGCCCGGCGACCAGGGCGGCCACGTCCAGGGTCGGTCGCAGCGGGACGAGCACCGCCGTGCCGCCGGCGAGCAGCGGGCCGAAGAGCTCGAACAGGAAGATGTCGAACGTGAACGCCGCCAGGCAGGGCATGCGGTCCGACGTCTGGAAGCCGAACGCCTGCCGGACCGCCCGCATCGTGTGCGCGAGGTTGCCGTGGTCCACCTGCACGGCCTTCGGCTGGCCCGTGGTTCCGGAGGTGTAGATGAGGTAGGCGAGGTCGGAGAGCGAGACCTCTCCCGTTCCGGCTTCGCCGCCGACGCCGTCCATCAGGACGACCTGGATATCGTCGATGGACCGCGGCTCGCCGGCGACGATCACCGCAGACTCCTGGCCGCGGATGGCGTCGTCGATCTGGAAGGCGAGCCTCGCCTCGGGCAGGTGCGGGTCGAGCGGGACGTAGGCACCGCCGGCGTTCCAGATGCCCAGGATGGCGACCGGGAGGTCGAGCGAGCGTTCCAGGAGGAGGCCGACGCGCGAGCCTCCCCCGACGCCCGCGGCGCGCAGCCGGCGGGCCAGTGCCTCGGCGCGCCTCTGCAGCTCGCCGTAGGTCAGGCTTTCGCCGTTCATCTCGACCGCCACCGCGTCCGGCGCGAGCGCGGCCCGGGCGGCGAGTTGCACGTGGACCGGCGGCTCGTCCACCTCCAGCGAGTGGCCACTCCAGCCGCGGATCTCCAGGACCTCGGCCTCGGTGAGCAGCGGCAGCTCCTCGACCGGCAGGTCGGGATGCTGCACGGCCGCGGCCAGGAGCACGCCGAGGTGGCCCGTCAGGCGCTCGACCGTGGCGGCGTCGAACAGGTCCGAGGCGTAGCCGGCCCGCCCCTGGAGCCGCTCGTCCAGGTCGAGCTCGAGGTCGAGCTTGACCGAGGTCATGGGGAGCACCCGCCAGACCATGCCGACGTCCTTCATCCTCTCGGCGCCGCCTTCGAAGTCCTGGACCGAGAACAGGACCTGGATCAGCGGGTTGTAGCTCAGGCTGCGCTCGACGCGCAGCTCCTCGACCAGACGCTCGAACGACAGGTCCTGGTGCGCGTAGGCCGCGAGCGCCGTGGCGCGCGTCTGCGCGAGCAGGCGGGCGAAGCTCTGCCCCTCCTCGGAGAAGCGGCCGCGCAGGGCGAGCGTGTTGACGAAGAAGCCGATCAGGCTGTCGAGCTCGCGCCGGCCGCGGCCCGCGATCGGCGAGCCCACCACCACGTCACCGCCTTCGCGGCTCCCGGAGACCCGGTGCAGCAGGGCCTGGAACGCGGCCAGCAGGGTCATGAACATCGTGGCGCCCTGGCTCCGCCCGAGGGCCCGCACCGCCGCCGCCAGCTCCGGCGGATAGGACACCGGCAGCGCCGAGCCGCGATGGCTCTGCACGGCCGGCCGCGGCCGGTCGAGAGGCAGGTCGAGAACCGTGGGCGCGCCGGCCAGCTCCTCCCGCCAGTAAGCGGCCTCGCGATCCAGCGCCTCGCCGCTCAGGGACCGGAGCTGCCAGAGGGCGAAATCCGCGTACTGGACCGCGAGCTCCGGGAGCGCCTCGCCAGCGTAGAGAGCCCGGAGGTCGCGCCGGACGACCTCCATGGACCAGCCGTCCGCCACGATGTGGTGGATGCTGAAGAACAGCTCATGGCGCTCGGGTGCCAGCCGCACCAGGAAGGTGCGCAGGAGCGGACCGGTCCCGAGGTTGAACGGCACCAGGGCGCCGGCCTCCAGGAGGCTCTCGGACTCGGCCGGCGCCCGGTCGGCGGGCAGGCCGGAGAGGTCCACCACGGGCAGGGCCTGGTGGGCGGCGGGCCGGATGCGCTGGCGCGGCTCGCCCGCCGACTTGAAGAAGGTGGTGCGGAGCGTCTCGTGGCGCCGGACCAGGCCGTCCAGGGCCGCGCCGAGCGCGCCGACGTCCAGCGGCCCCTCGAAGCGGGCCGAGCACGGGATGTTGTAGAACGGCTGGCCCGGCGCGAGCTGGTCGAGGAACCAGAGCCGCTCCTGGGCGAGCGAGAGCGGAAGATCGACCGAGCCGTCCGCCCGCGGCACCCGCGGCACCGGGAGCAGGGGCGCCCGGCGGCCCGCCGCGTCGGGGCCGGCCGCGAGCGCGGCGTCGATCTGCGCCGCGAGGCCGGCCAGGACCGGCGCCTCGAACACGACGCGCAGGGGCAGATCGAGGCCGAACGTCTCGTTCACCTGCGAGACGAGCCGGGTGGCGATCAGGGAATGGCCGCCCAGCTCGAAGAAGTGGTCGCGCAGGCCCGCCCGCTCGACCCGGAGCAGCTCCGACCAGACGGAGGCGAGCGCCACCTCGGTCGGCGTGGAGGGCTCGATCCAGTCCGTCTCCCGGCGCGGCCGCACGGGAGCCAGCCGGGCGAGCGCCTTGCGGTCCACCTTGCCGTGCGCGGTGAGCGGCAGCGCATCCAGGAAGGTGAACGAGGAGAGCACCATGTACTCCGGGAGCTGCGCGGCCAGGCGCTCGCGGAGCACGTCCTCGGCCCCCCAGCCCTCCGAGGCGACCACGAAGGCGACGAGGTGCTTCTGCGCCCCTTCTCCCACCGCCATCACCGTGGCCTGGCGCACCGCCGGCTCCTGCGCGATCACCGCCTCGATCTCGCCGAGCTCGATGCGGAAGCCGCGCAGCTTCACCTGGTTGTCCATGCGGCCGAGGAACTCCAGCGCGCCGTCCGGCAGGCGCCGGGCCAGGTCGCCGGAGCGATACCAGGTGCCCACGAACTTCTCCGCCGTCAGGTCCGGCCGATGGAGGTAGCCGCGCGTCACGCCCGGGCCGCCGATCCACACCTCGCCCGGCACGCCGAGCGGCACGGCCTGGCCCGGCTGGCCCGGCTGGCTGGTACCGTTGCGCAGCTCCAGCACGCAGCCCGGCAGCGGACGGCCGAGCAGGGCGCGCCCCTCGTCGCCGGAGGCGTCGTGGCTGGAGCAGATGATCGTGGCCTCGGTCGGACCGTAGAGGACGGTCGCCCGCGCCTGCGGGAAGACCCGGCGCATGTCCGCCAGGAGGTCGGCCGGCACCGCGTCGCCGCCGACGAACAGCCGGCGCAGAGTCGATCCGGTCCCCTTCCGGGCCGCCGCGTCCACGATCTCGCGCATGAGCGCCGGCACGCCATGGAGCAGGGTCATGCCGTCGAGCGCGCCGACCAGGGCCGGGATGTCCAGCGTCGGCCGCAGCGGGAAGAGCACCGCCGTGCCGCCGCCGAGCAGCGGGCCGAAGAGCTCGAACAGGAAGATGTCGAAGGTGAACGCCGCCAGGCAGGGCATGCGGTCGGACGGCGCGAAGCCGAACGCCAGGCGCGCGGCCCGCATGGTGTGCGCCAGGTTGCCGTGGTCCACCTGCACGGCCTTCGGCTGGCCGGTGGTGCCGGAGGTGTAGATGAGGTAGGCGAGGTCGGAGAGGGAGGAGGAAGAGGAGGAGGAAGAGGAGGAGGAAGAGGAAGAAGGAGCAACCTCCTCCCCGTCCTCGCTCAGCGCGACGACCTGGACGCCGTCGATCCGGAGCGGATCGCGGGAGACGATGACAGGGGCCTGCTGGCCCCGGATGGCGTCCTCGATCAGGTAGGCGGTCCTCGCCTCGGGCAGGTGCGGGTCGAGCGGGACGTAGGCGCCGCCGGCGTTCCAGATCCCCAGGATGGCCGCCGGGAGGTCGAGCGAGCGCTCCAGGAAGAGCCCCACCCGCGAGCCGCCGCCCACGCCCGCGGCGCGCAGCCGGCGGGCGAGCGCCTCGGCCCGGGCCTGCAGCTCGCCGTAGGTGAGGCTCTCGCCGTTCATCTCGACCGCCACCGCGTCCGGCGCGAGCGCGGCCCGGGCGGCGAGCTGCGCGTGGACCGGCGGCTCGTCCACCTCCAGCGCGTGGCCGCTCCACTCGCGGAGCTGCCGGATCTCGGCCTCGGTGAGCAGCGGCAGCTCCGCGACCGGCGTCTCCGGCTGCCTCACGGCCCCCTCCAGGAGCACGCCGAGCTGGCTCACCAGGCGCTCGATCGTCGTGGCGTCGAACAGGTCGGTCGCGAAGCCGATCCTCCCCTGGAGCCGGTCGTCCAGGTCCAGCTCGAGCTCCAGCTTGACGGAGCGCAGGAAGAGCTCCCGCCAGGAGGCCTCCACGTCCTTCATCGTCGCGCCGCCGCCGTGATACTCGCGGACCGAGAACAGGACCTGGATCAGCGGGTTGTAGCTCAGGCTGCGCTCCACGCGCAGCTCCTCCACCAGGCGCTCGAACGGCAGCTCCTGGTGCGCGTAGGCCGCCAGAGCCGCGGCGCGGGTGCGGGCGAGCAGGCGCTCGAAGCTCAGGCTCTCGTCGGGAAAACGGCCGCGCAGCGCGAGCGTGTTGACGAAGAACCCGACCAGGTCCTCCAGCTCGCGGCGGATGCGGCCCGCGATCGGCGTGCCCACCAGGACGTCTCCGCCGTCGGCGGACAGGCGGTGCAGCAGGGCCTGGAACGCGGCCAGCAGAGTCATGAAGATCGTGGCGCCCTGGTGGCGCGCGCAGGCCTGCGCCGCCGCCGCGAGCTCCGGCGGGTAGGAGACCGGCAGCGAGACGCCGCGATGGCTCGGCATGGGCGGCCGCGGCCGGTCGAGAGGCAGGTCGAGCAGCGTTGGCGCGCCGGCCAGCTCGCCGCGCCAGTAGGCGGCCTCGCGCTCCAGCGTCTCGCCGCTCAGGCCCTGGCGCTGCCAGACCGCGTAGTCCGCGTAGCGCACCGGCAGCCCGGGGAGCTCCTCCCCGGCGTAGAGCGCCGCCAGGTCGCGCCGGATGACGTCCATCGACCAGCCGTCCGAGACGATGTGGTGGACGCAGAACAGGAGCTCGTGGGTCTCCGGTTCGAGCCGGACCAGGAACGTGCGCAGGAGCGGTCCCTCCTCCAGGTCGAAGGGCCGCATGGCCGCGTCCCCCAGAAGGCCTTCGGCGATGGCGGCGATGGCGGCGACGGCTTCCGGCCGGTCCGCGGGCAGGCCGGAGAGGTCCACCACGGGGAGCGGGCGCGGCTCGAACGGCGCGATCCGCTGGCGCGGCTCCTCCCCGTCCCTGCGGAAGGTGGTGCGCAGGGTCTCGTGCCGCAGGACCAGGCCGTCGAGCGCCGCGGCGAGCGCGCCGGCGTCGAGCGGCCCCGAGAGGCGCACGGCGAACGGCATGTTGTAGAGCGACAGGCCGGGCTCCATCCAGTCGAGGAACCAGAGCCGCTCCTGGGCCAGGGCGATCGGAAGCTCGACGGTCTCGTCCGGACCGGCGGGCCGCGGCAGCGCGCGCAGCGGCGCCGGCGCGGCGGTCCGCAGGCCGGAGACGATCGCGTCGATCCGGGCCGCCAGCGTGCGGACCGTGGGGCTCTCGAAGACCCGGCGCAGCGTGAGATCCACGCCGAGCGTCTCCGCCACCCGGGAGATCAGCCGGTTCGCCAGCAGCGAATGGCCGCCCAGGCGGAAGAAATCGTCGTCGATGCCGACCGCCTCGAGACCCAGGACGTCGGCCCAGAGGCCGGCCAGCACCTCCTCGGTGGTCGTCCGCGGCGGCGCTCCGGCCGGGATCGGCAGCGCCGCGCGCTCCGGAGCCGCGGCCAGCGCCCGGCGGTCCACCTTGCCGTTGGGCGTGAGCGGCAGCTCCGGCGCTCCGGCGAACGCCGACGGCACCATGTAATCCGGCAGGCGGGCGGCGAGCCAGGGCCGCAGGTCCGGGAGCTCCTCGGGCGCCACCCAGGCGACCAGCCGGCGGTCGGCCCCCTCCCCCGTGGCCAGCACCGCGGCCTGCTGCACGCCAGGGTGCGCGAGGAGCGCCGCCTCGATCTCGCCGAGCTCGATCCGGAAGCCGCGGACCTTGACCTGGTGGTCGATCCGGCCCAGGTACTCGATCTCGCCGTCCGGCCGCCAGCGGGCGAGGTCGCCGGTCCGGTAGAGCCGCTCGCCCGCCCGCCCGGGACCGCCGAACGGGTCGGGCACGAAGCGCTCCGCCGTCAGCTCCGGCCGGCCCAGATAACCGCGGGCGAGACCCGCGCCGCCCAGGCACAGCTCGCCGGCCACGCCGATCGGCGCCGGGTTGCCGCTCGCGTCGATCAGGAAGACCCGCGAGCCCGCGAGCGGCCGGCCGATCGTCGGCTCCCGGTCTCCGGCCGGCACGACCGAGTACGTGGAGTAGGTCGTGTCCTCGGACGGGCCGTACAGGTTGAGCAGCCGCTCCACCTCGCCGGCCTCCAGGACGGGCCGCGCCAGCGACCTGCGCAGCGGCTCGCCGGCCAGGTTCACGGTGCGCACCGAGGGCGGGATGCCGCGCGTCCGCACCAGCTCCGACATGGCCGACGGCACGGTGTTGACCAGCCGCACCTCGGCCGCGGCCGGATGGCCGGGCAGGGCCAGCGCGTCGGCGCCCAGGATGACCCGGCCGCCCCAGCACAGCGGCACGAAGATCTCGAAGATCGACAGGTCGAAGTTGACCGACGTGGCCGCGAACACGCCCGCCAGCTCCTCGGGCGAGAACGCCTGCAGCGCCCAGACCGCGAAGGCCACGGCGCTCCGATGCTCGATCGCCACTCCCTTCGGCCGCCCCGTCGAGCCCGAGGTGTAGATCAGGTAGGCCAGGTTGCCCGGCAGCACGCCGGGCTCGGCGCCGGGAGCGTCCGGCAGCTCCTCGCGGTCGAGGAGGATCGCGGCTCCGGGCAGCGCCGGCAGACTCCCGACGAGGCCGCTCTCCGTGATGACCACCGGCGCGGCCGTATCCTCCAGGAGGAGCGCCAGGCGCTCCTTGGGATAGGCCGGGTCGAGCGGCAGGTAGCAGCCGCCGGCCCGCAGCACGCCGAGGAGCGCCGCCACCATCTCCGGCATGCGCCGCAGGGACACGCCGACCGGCACCTCCGGTCCGACCCCGAGCTGAAGCAGGCGTGTGGCGACCCGACGCGAGCGCAGGTCGAGCTCGCGATACGTCCAGCGCTCGCCCTGATCTCCGACCACCGCCACGGCGTCCGGCGTGCGCCCGGCCTGCTCCGCGATCAGGTCGTGCAGGCAGACGTCCGGCACGTCGAGGGCGGCGTCGTTCCAGGCTTCGAGAACCTGGAAGCGCTCGGCCTCGCTCATCGCCGGCAGGTCCGCGAGGCCGCGCGAGGGGTCGGCCGCCGCCGCGGACAGCAGGACGACGAAGCGCTCCAGCAGGCGGTCGGCGGTGCTCGCGTCGAACAGGTCCTCCGAGTGCTCCAGGGAGAGGCCGGATCCGCGCGCCTCCAGCAGGAGGTCGAGCTTGGCGGTGCCGGTCTCCAGCGCCACGGTTTCGGCGCGGACGCCCGGCATCTCCGGCGCCTCGAAGCCGCCGGACTGCAGGACGAGCATCACCTGGACGAGCGGCGGGAAGGCCAGGCTGCGCTCCACCCGCAGCTCGTGGACGAGCTGGTCGAACGGCAGCTCCTGGTGGGCGTAGGCGCCGAGGGCCGCGCGCCGCGCCGCGGACAGCGCGTCGCGGAACGCCATGCCGTCCGCCAGGCGCCCGCGCAGGACGACGGTGTTCACGAAGAAACCGATCAGCCCCTCGACCTCCGGTCGGTCGCGGTTCGCCACGGGCGATCCCACGAGCACGTCGCGCTGGCCGGTCAGGCGCAGGAGCAGGGTCTGGAACGCCGCGAGCAGGACCATGAAGAGCGTCGCGCCTTCGCGCCGGGCGAGGCCGCGCGCCGCGTCCGCGACCTCCGCCGGCAGCGCCGCGTGGCGGAGCCCGCCGCGATGGCTCTGCGCCGCGGGCCGCGGCCGGTCCGCGGGGACCTCCAGCAGCGTCGGCGCCCCGGCCAGCTCGCCCCGCCACCAGGCCGCCAGCCGCTCCAGGGCCTCGCCGGCCAGCCATTCGCGCTGCCAGGTGGCGTAGTCGGCATACTGGACCCGCAGAGCCGGCAGCGCCTCTCCGGCGTAGAAGGCGCCGAGGTCGCGGACCAGGACGTCCAGCGACCAGCCGTCGCCCACGATGTGGTGGAGGGTGAGCAGGAGGACGTGCTCGTCCGCGCCGAGCGCGAGGAGCACGGCGCGCAGCAGCGGCCCGGCGGCCAGGTCGAACGGCCGCAGCGCCTCCTGCCGCAGGCGGGCCTCGGCCTCGCGCTGCCGCGGACCGTCCGGCAGGCCGCCCAGGTCCACGACCGGAAGCGGCCGGGGCCCGGCCGGAGCCACGATCTGCCGAGGCCGGCCGCCGGCCTCGCGGAACGTGGTGCGCAGCGCCTCGTGCCGGCGGACGACGGCGCCGAGCGCGGTCTCCAGGCGGGCCCGGTCCAGCCCGCCCGAGAGGCGCAGGGCCAGAGGGATGTTGTAGACCGGCAGCCCGGGCGACAGCCGATCGACGAGCCAGAGCCCTTCCTGCGACGAGGAGAGCGGCAGGCCGGAGCCATCGCGCGGCACGGGCTGGATCGGCGGCGCCTTGACGTCCGAGGCCAGGGCCTCGTCCACGCGGGCGGCGAGCCGGGCCACGGTGGGCGCCTCGAACACGATGCGCGGCGGCAGCTCGGCGCCCAGCTCGGCGCTCAGCCGGAAGACCAGCCTCGTCGCCAGGAGCGAGTGGCCGCCGAGCGCGAAGAAGTTGTCCTCGGTCCCCACCGCGTCGAGCCCCAGGAGGTCGGCCCAAACCGCCGCCAGCACCTCCTCGGTCGGCGTGCGCGGAGCGCTGGAGGGTCTGCCGCTTCGGCTTCCGGCCGGCGCCAGGGCCGCCAGGGCGCGGCGGTCCACCTTGCCGTTCGGAGTCAGCGGGAGCGCATCCAGCTCGACGAAGACCGCCGGCACCATGTAGTCCGGCAGCCGCTCGGCCAGATGGGGCCGCAGGTCCGGCAGGCCCGGGGGAGACACGTAGGCCACCAGCCGCCGGTCGGAGCCCTCCCCCGCCGCCAGCACCGCCGCCTCGCGCACCGCCGGGTGGCCGAGCAGCGCGGCCTCGATCTCACCCAGCTCGATGCGGAAGCCGCGCACCTTGACCTGGTGATCGATCCGGCCCAGGTACTCGAGCTGGCCGTCGGGCAGCCAGCGCGCGAGGTCGCCGGTCCGGTACAGCCTGTCGCCCCCCCGCCCGGCACCGGAAAGCGGATCGGGCACGAACTTCTCCGCCGTGAGCTCCGGCCGTCCCAGGTAGCCGCGGGCGAGGCCCGCGCCGCCGAGGCACAGCTCGCCGGCCACGCCGACCGGCGCCGGATTGCCGTGCCGGTCGAACAGGTAGACCCACGAGCCGCGGACCGCGCGGCCGATCGTCGGCTCCCGGTCTCCTGGCGGCACGGCCGTGAACGTCGAATAGGTCGTGTCCTCCGACGGGCCGTACAGGTTGAGCAGCCGGTCCACCGTGCCCAGCGCCTCGATCGAGCGCGCCAGCGAGCGCCGCAGCGGCTCGCCGGCCAGGTTCACGGTGCGCACCGTCGGCGGCACGCCGCCCATCCGCACCAGCTCCGTCATGGCCGACGGCACCGTGTTGACCAGCCTCACCTCGTACGCCGCCGGGTGGCCCGGCAGGGCCAGCGCGTCGGCGCCCAGGACGACCCGTCCGCCCCAGCAGAGCGGCACGAAGAGCTCGAAGATCGACAGGTCGAAGTTGACCGACGTGGCCGCGAACACGCCGTCCAGCTCCTCGTCCCGGAACACCTGCCGGGCCCAGACCGCGAAGGCCACGGCGCTGCGGTGCTCGATCGCCACGCCCTTCGGCCGGCCCGTCGAGCCCGAGGTGTAGATCAGGTAGGCCAGATTCCCGGGTACCGCGCCGGACAGGCCTTCGGCCTCCTCCGGCAGCTCTTCTCCATCCACGAGCAGCAGAGATCCGGGAAGCTCGGGCAGCCGCGCGGCGATCCCGCTCTCGGAGATCACCACCGGCGCGGCCGTGTCCTCCAGGAGCATCGCCAGGCGCTCCTTCGGATAGGCCGGATCGAGCGGCACGTAGCAGCCGCCGGCCCGCAGCACGCCGAGGAGCGCCGCGACCAGCCCCGGGGTCCGGCGCAGCGACACGCCGACCGGCACTTCCGGTCCGACCCCGAGACGGCGCAGCCGCGCCGCAATCCGGCCCGCCCGCAGGTCGAGCTCCCGGTAGGTCCATCGTTCTCCGGCGTCGCCGATCAGCGCCACGGCGTCCGGCCTGCGGGCGGTCTGCGCCGCGATCAGGTCGTGCAGGCAGAGGTCCGGCACCGCCAGGGTCCGGTCGTTCCACGCTTCGAGCACCTGGGCGCGCTCGGCCGCGCTCAGCACCGGCAGGTCGTGGACGCCGCGGTCCGGGTCGGCCGCCGCGGCCTCCAGGAGGACGCGGAAGCGCTCCAGCAGCCGCGCCGCGGTCGCGCCGTCGAACAGGTCCGTGGCGTGCTCCAGGGTGAGCCCGAGCCCGGCCGAGGTCTCCCGCCCTTCGAGCAGGAGGTCGAACTTGGCCGTGCCGGTCTCCAGCGTCACGGTCTCCGTGCGGACGCCCGGCAGGTCCGGCACCGGGAAGGCTCCGGCCTGGAGCGCGAACATCACCTGGAAGAGCGGCTGGTAGGCCAGGCTGCGCTCGACGCGCAGCTCCTGGACGAGCTGGTCGAACGGCAGGTCCTGATGGGCGTACGCGCCCAGGGCCGCGCGCCGGCTCATCGCGAGCGCGTCGCGGAACGCCATCCCGTCGGCCAGACGCCCGCGGAGCACCAGGGTGTTGACGAAGAAGCCGATGAGATCCTCGACCTCGGGCCGGTTGCGGTTCGCCACCGGCGAGCCCACCAGCACGTCGTCCTGGCCGGTCAGCCGGTGCAGGAGGACCTGGAAATTCGCCAGGAGGGCCATGAAGAGCGTGGCGCCCTCGCGCCGCGCGAGCCCGCGCACCGCCTCGACGAGATCGGCCGGCAGCAGGTCCTCCCGGAGCGCGCCGCGGAAGCTCTGCGCCGCGGGCCGCGGCCGGTCCGCCGGGACCTCCAGGACCGTGGGCGCGCCGGCCAGCTCCTCGCGCCACCAGGCGGTCTGGCTCTCCAGGACCCCGCCCGACAGCCACTCCCGCTGCCAGACCGCGTAGTCCGCGTACTGGACCGGGAGGCCGGGGAGCGATTCCCGGGTGTAGAACGCGCCGAGGTCGCGCGCCAGCACGTCCACCGACCAGCCGTCGCTCACGATGTGGTGCATCGTCAGCAGGAGCACGTGCTCGGTCTCGTCCAGCATCACCAGGAGCGGGCGCAGCAGCGGGCCGGCGGCGAGGTCGAACGGCAGCGCCGCCTCCTCGCGCAGCCGGCGCCCGGCCTCGCCGCGCCGCGCCGGCTCCGGCAGCAGTCGCAGGTCGCAGACCGGCAGCGGACGGGGCTCGAACGGCAGGACGACCTGGCGCGGCTGGCCGCCCTCCTCCCGGAACACGGTGCGCAGCGCCTCGTGGCGCTCCACCACCGCGTCGAGCGCCGCGGCCAGCGCGGCGCGGTCGAGCCCGCCCGTGAAGCGCAGGACGAGCGGGATGTTGTAGACCGCGAGCCCCGGGGTCAGCCGGTCGAGGAGCCAGAGGCTCTCCTGGGAGTAGGAGAGCGGCGCCGGCGCATCCAGGCGCTGCGGCCGGAGCGGCGGCGCGTTCGCGCCGCTGGACCGGGCCTCGTCCACGCGGACGGCGAGGCGCGCGACGGTCGAGTCCTCCAGCACGGCGCGCAGCGAGAGGTCCACACCGAGGTCCGTGGACAGCCGCGAGACCAGCCGCGTGGCCACGAGCGAGTGGCCGCCCAGGGCAAAGAAATCCTCGTCGATCCCGACCTGGTCGAGCCCCAGCGCCTCGGCCCAGAGCGCCGCCAGCACCTCCTCGGTCGGCGTGCGCGGCGCCGCGAGCCCGGTCCGGCTCACGGCCGGGGTGATCGCGGCGAGCGCGCGGCGGTCCACCTTGCCATTGGTGTTGAGCGGCAGCGCCTCCATCCGTACGAACGCGCCGGGCACCATGTGCGGCGGCAGGCTTGCGGCGAGATATCCCCGCAGATCGGGCTCCGCGTCCGAACGGCCCACCCAGAACGCGACCAGCCGCTTGTCTCCGCCCTCTCCCTGGACCCCGTGGACAACCACGGCGGCCTCGGCCACCCCGGGATGCGCCGCGAGCGCCGCCTCGATCTCTCCCAGCTCCACCCGGAAGCCGCGGATCTTGACCTGGAAGTCGACGCGGCCCGCGAACTCCAGCACGCCGTCGGCCCGCCAGCGCACCAGGTCGCCGGTGCGGTAGAGCCGCTCGCCCGTCCCCCAGAACACATCCGGGACGAAGCGCTCCGCCGTCAGGTCCGGCCGATGGAGATAGCCGCGGGCGAGCCCGTCGCCGCCGATCCACAGCTCTCCCTCGACGCCCGGCGGGACGAGCTCGAAGTCCTGGCTCACCACCGCGACCCGCGTGTTGCCGATCGGCCGGCCGATCGGCAGCGGCGCCTCGACCTCCTCCGGCGAGCGCATCGGATGGCACGTGGTGAACACGGTGCTCTCGGTGGGGCCGTAGCCGTTGACCATCGTGATACCGGGCGATGTCGGCGCCGCTTCGAGCACCCGCTTCACGTGGGCCGGCGAGAGCACGTCGCCGCCCGACATGATCAGTCTCAGGTGCGTCAGGCTGTCGAGCTGGGACTCGACCATCTGCTGGAACAGGCCGGCGGTGAGCCAGGCCGCGGTGACTCCCTGGCGCACCAGGAACGCGCCCAGCTCCTCCAGGCTCGGGGTCTCCGGCGGCATGATCGCGAGCGCCGAGCCGTTGAGCAGCGAATAGCCCACCTCCAGCGTGGTGGCGTCGAACGACAGCGGCCCCAGGTGCAGGAACACGTGGTCCGGGCCGAAGTCGGCGAAGCGCGAGCTGCGCGCCAGCCGCACCACGTCGCGGTGGGTGACGGCCACGCCCTTCGGCCGGCCCGTGGAGCCGGAGGTGTACATGACGTAGGCCAGGTTGTCGGGGACGGGGGGAAGGGACACAAAGGACTGCAGGGGCTGCAGGGACGAAAGGTCCTCCCAGCAGATCACCTTTGCTGACGTCGAAGGCAGGCGCTCCAGCAGACCGCGCCGGGTGATCAGCACCGGCGCGGCGGTGTCCTCCAGCATGAAGGCCAGGCGGTCCTCCGGGTAGGCCGGGTCGAGCGGCGCGAAGGCGCCTCCGGCCTTGAGGATCGCCAGGATCGCCACGATCGCCTCGGGCGAGCGCTCCAGGCACAGGCCCACGAGTTGGTCCGGACCCACGCCCTCGGCCGCCAGGATCGCGGCCAGCGCGTCGGCCCGGGCGTTCAGCTCGGCGTAGGTCAGCCCGCCGCCGGCGAACCGGAGAGCGGGCGCGTCCGGCGCGCGCCGGACGTGCTCCTCGAACAGCTCATGGATGGTCGCGTCCCGGGGGTAGGCGACCGTCGTGTCGTTCCATTCCTCCAGGATCCGCGCTCGCCACTCCTCGACTGTCTCTGCGCTCATAGGAGCTGGGCCAGCTCTTCCTCGCTCAGACTGTCGACCTTGGCGATCATCAGCTCCTCGACCACCAGGGCCAGCTCGGCGAGCGTCGGCGCCTCGAACAGCGTCCGCAGCTTGAGATCGATGTCGAACGTCTGGTGGATGCGCGAGACGAGCTGCGTCGCGAGCAGCGAGTGGCCGCCGAGCTCGAAGAAGCTGTCGAAGGCGCCGACCCGCGGCACGTTGAGGATCTCCTTCCACAGCTCCGCCAGCGCCTCCTCGATCTCGTTGCGCGGCTCGACGAAGCCCTCCTCGTCGTCGGTGCGGCCCCAGACCGGCGCCGGCAGGGCGCGGCGGTCCACCTTGCCGTTCGGCGTGAGCGGCATCGCGTCGAGCACCACGAACGCGGCCGGCACCATGTAGTCCGGCAGACGCTCCTTGACGAACGAGCGCAGGTCCGCGACGTCGAGCGTCTGGCCGGACTGGGGCACGACCCAGGCCACGAGCCGCTTCTGGCCGTCCTCCTCCAGCGCCAGCACCACGGCCTGGTGGACGGCCGGATGCCGGCCGAGCACCGACTCGATCTCGCCGGGCTCGATCCGGAAGCCCCGCACCTTCACCTGGAAATCCACGCGGCCGAGGAACTCGATCTCGCCCGAGGACAGCCAGCGCGCGAGGTCGCCCGTGCGGTAGAGCCGGTCACCCTCGCCGACGAACGGATCGGGCACGAACACCTGCGCCGTGCGCGCCGGCTCGGCCAGGTAGCCGCGGCCGACGCCGAGACCGCCCACGCACAGCTCGCCCGCCACGCCCGGCGGCAGCGGCCTCAGCTCGCGGTCCACGATGTAGAGCTGCGTGTTCGCCACCGGCTTGCCGATCGGCGTGTGCACCATCTCCGCCCGCGGCGCCTCCCGGATCGGGTGATGGGCCACGTCGTCCGAGCACTCGGTCGGACCGTAGGCGTTCATCAGCGGGATCGAGGGATAGAGCGCCAGCCAGCGCCGGCACAGCTCCGGCGGCAGGGCCTCGCCGGTCGGGATCATCCAGCGCAGCGTCTTCAAGGATGGCAGGGACGGCACCTCCAGCATGGCCGCGAGCACCGACGGCACGACCTCCAGGATCGTCAGTCCGTCGCGCTCCACCGCCGCCAGGAGCGACGCCGGATCGTGCGCCACCTCGTCCGGATAGATATGGACCCGGCCGCCCGCGACCAGCGCGACCAGGAGCTGCCAGACCGAGATGTCGAAGCTCTGCGAGGCGTTCTGGGCCACCGCATCGGACGCGGTCAGACCCAGGTCCTCCACCTTGGCCAGCAGGTGGTTCAGCATGCCGCGGTGGTGGATCATCGCGCCCTTGGGCATCCCGGTGGAGCCGGACGTGTAGATCACGTAGGCCAGGTTCTCCTGGCCCGCGCGCACGGGCGAGCCGTCGCCCGCGGTGAGGCTCTCCATCTCCAGGATCTCGATCTCGGGGACGTCACCGTGGAGGTCACCAGCCATCAGCTTCGGCCCGAGGCCGTTGCCGGACAGCAGCCAGCGCGCGCCGCTCTGGGCGAGGACCGCGAGCGCCCGCGCCGCCGGCTGGTTCGGGTCGAGCGGCAGGTAGGCGCCGCCCGCCTGGAACACCGCCAGCACGCCGGTCAGGAAGTCGAGGCTGCGCTCGGCGAGGATCGCCACCAGCGACTCCGCCCCCACGCCGCGGCCGGCGAGCGATCGCGCCCAGCCCTTCGCCCGGGCATCCAGCTCGCGGTAGGTGAGGCTTTTGCCCTGGCAGACCGCGGCGACCGCGTCCGGCGTCCTCTCCACCTGGGCGGCGAAGAGCTCCACGAACGTGTCCTCCCCGGGCC